>NZ_JAMQOQ010000002.1:0-600000 GCF_031624635.1 Halogeometricum sp. S3BR5-2
GCGGCCACAGCGGCGAGGTAACACCCGTACCCATCTCGAACACGGAAGTTAAGCTCGCCAGCGTGAACGCAAGTACTGGAGTGTGCGAACCTCTGGGAACACGTTCTCGCCGCCTCCACTCATACTCGAAGCGATATTCACACTCGCCCGCACGGACCACCCGTGCGGGCGACTTTCATTTCGAACTCCCAGCGACCGCTATCGTCGGACAGCAACTAGCGTCGAGTGACAGCCAAACTCGGTATCGACACCGGCTACGAACGTCACACGAGTACGCGAGAACTCCGGGTAGGCTCCGAGAATGACTCGGTTCGTCGCTCCTGCTCACCGACTCGTCGCACTTCTTTGAGTCCGCTCTCGTCGCCCCGAACCCGAGGACTCGAGCGGGGTGATTCGTCTCTCGACACTCCAGACCGCTAGGCTTAAGCGCGCAACATCACTACACGAAACCGCGCCAAGGTGGCAGAGTTCGGCCTAACGCGTTCGCCTGCAGAGCGAATCTCCGCCGGTTCAAATCCGGCCCTTGGCTTACCGTCGCTCCACTGATCTCTCCTCTACTCGGCTGTCCGAACGAGCAGATTCGCCTCGAAACGTCAGCGTCGCCCGTTCGAGTCCCCGTGAGGGCGCACATCGAAGGTCCCGCGGTCTGACGACCCGTCTTCGCTCGACGAACCGGCGCCGGCGTTTCGACTCGCGGACCACCATGGGTCTGACGAAACGGTAACCGTTATACGCCATCTATTCTTTGCTCGAACTATGCAACGACGCGCCGCGGCTATCTACGTCGCACTCTTCGTAGTCATCGGTGCGGCCTCCTACTCGCTTCTGGTGACGGCGGAGACGCCGCAGATCGAGTTCCAGAACCCCGAGTACGAACTGTCGTCCGGACAGACGTTCCAGGCCGGGTCGCAGACGTACAACGTGACCGGAATAACCGCTGAGATGGAGGGCGGCGGGGCCGGGGGTTCGGCGTCGCTCGCACGGACCGGAACCATCGAGTACACGAACCAATCGGCCGATTACACCGCCTCGTGGTCGAACAACTCCACGGTGAGCATCGACAACACGACGTGGACCGTCCTCGCCCCCGAGGGGGAGAACGCGACGGAGTTCACGCTCCGCGAGGACGTCAACGAGACGGCGCTGCTCCAGCAGGACCAGAACGCCGAGGACGAGATGGTGACGGTGAACGGCACCCAGCAGGTCGTCATCCGGGAGAACGGCACGCGGCGTCTCACGCCGGCCAGCGAGTACTTCCCCGACCCCCGGTCGCAGAACTACAGTCAGGGAGCGACCCTCGACTACCAGGGTAATCAGACGACCATTACCGCCGTCGGCGGCGGCGCGGTCGAAGTCTCTTGGACCGCCCCGCGAACGAACACCATCGACGTGAGCGACCGAGGCAACGTGACGCTCGGCGACCAGACGTACCTCGCCTACTTCCCGAACAACGAGACGATGCAGCTCACGAGCAACTTCGAGAACTACAACGCCCAGAGCGAGGAGATAGAGACGTTCCACACGCACGAGAACGGTCTGTGGGGAATCAGCATCCTCTCGTTCCTGACCGCCATCCTCCTCGTCGGCATGGCGTACATGCCCTCGCGGTACTGAACGCGGACGCTCGTTTTCACGGCCGCTTCGATTCGGACCGTCCCGCCGAGGCCTCGCGGAGTCGCCGGTCAGTTCGGCGCGGGGACCGGGTCGGCTTCGGACCCGCCGTCGCCGGGAAGGTGGTACAGTCGCTTCCGCGCGTCTTGGAGGTAGAGTCGTTCTTCGACGATATCTTCGTCGCGGAGTCGGTCGAGGGCGTACCGAACGGTCCGCGTCGGTAGGAGCGAGTGGTCGGCCAACTGTCGCTGCGTCAGCGGACCGTCGTGCTCCAGCACCTTGTACACGAGTTTCGAACTCGGCGGCATCTCCTGGAGACCGTCGGGTACCTCGCCAGTCATATATCTCGTTCGAGGAGGCGGACCACGCCAAGTGCTTCGGAGTTGTGCGCGTCGCTCGCACAACCTCGGAAGGCGCCGTCGTCGTCCGAACGTGGGATCGGCGCCGGGTACAGATAGAAGAGGCCCGGGCCCGTACCGGCGGACGTGCCCGACCGAATCGACGACGACGCGCGCCCGCACGATATCGACGACACGCCCACGGTCACCTGTTCGCGGTGCGACCACGAGTGGGATTTGGAGTACGAACTCGACGATTTGGAGGTCGGAAACCAGTCGTTCGAGCAGTTCGCCCTCGACCACATGCGCCACACGGGACACTTCCCCGACGGCGTCTCGCCGTGGCTGGTCGCCTGCCGACGGTGTCCGGAGGGCGAGCGGTTCCTCTCGGAGGGGCCGGCCCGGCGGTGGGCCGAAACGCACGCGCGCCACGCGCGTCACGCGGTCGAAATCGAACACGAGGACGATGCGAGCGTCGTCACGCCGGGGTGAACCGGCGTCGCTCGCGGCCGCGGTGAGCGGTTCGCCGCCGCGGTGACGGCGGTAGTCGTCGGTCGCCCGCCGTTCGGAGGCTACCAGTCGTGCGGTCGGTCAGTCGGTGAGAGAAGTAGTCGGAAGCGGCCGCGCGAGTCCGCGCCCGGCGCTCGCGTGGGGCCTCCCAGCGCGGGGAGACACGTCAGTTCAGTCGATGTGGCCTTCGGCGCGGAGCTGCTCCGCGTCCTGCTCGCTGTAGCGCCACTCGATGTTGCCTTTCTCGTCCTGCCAGTCCCACGGTTCGACGAGGACGACGTCGCCCTCCTGAATCCACGTGCGGTACTTCATCCGGCCGGGGATGCGGCCCATGCGCTCTTTGCCGTCCTGACAGCGCACGGTGACGTGGTTGCCGCCGTTGTGCTGTGTGACTACCGCGAACACTTCGTCGTCGTTGGGCATTCGGAGGTTCCGACGCCCGCTGGATTCTTCGCTCATGTGTGTACTATAGGGGCGTCATGGGTTTAAGCCATTGGTGATACGTGGTTCCGCGCCGCACGGCGTCCTCGCGCGGGCGCCGCCGCGTCACTCCGGAACGAACGCGCGGAACGTGTCGCGGTCGAGCGACCGCCACTCGACTTCCGCGAGGCCGACGCCGGTGAACACGTCGTTCCAGTCGCGGTAGTAGAGGGGCACTTCGCCGTCGACGTAGTTGACCGCCGGTCCGCCGGTGCGGTCCGCGGCCGTCGCCGAGTTCTCGTCGTCGGCGCCGGCCCCGCCGTCCGCGTCGCTCTCGCTTCCGTCGTCGCCCTCGTTCTCCACGGTGACGAGCAACGCGCCGGCGACGCGCGCGAGTTCGGCGAACACCCACTCCGAATCGGGGTGGAGATGTTGGAGCGTCTCCACCGAGTACACCACGTCGAAGGCGTCGTCGTCGAACTCGCGGACGACGGACTCGATGGCGTCGTGGTAGAACGTCCCTTCGGCCGAGAGTTCGGGGTACGCCTCCGCCATCACGTCGAACGCCTCCTCGTTTATCTCGACACCTGCGACGTCCTCGTACCCCTCCTCGAACAGGTGCGCGAGGTGTCGGCCCGAACTGCACCCGAGTTCCAGAATCGAGGGGTCGGACCCGGCGAACCGGTCGATTGCGTCGGCGAGTAACTCGCTCGTCTCGTTGGGTCCGTAGTAGGCGTAGTACTCCGGCGAGTACGCGCCGGAGCGTTCCGTCCACCGTCGGTGAACGTCGTTGGAATCCACTGCGTGGCCGTTCGCGGGGGAGGGGTATAGTCCCGTCGTCCCCGCCGTCCTCGTCCGACGGACGCGGAATCGGCCAAACGAACCGTCTACAGTTCGTCCGCCCAGGGCCAGTCCTTCTCGGCGCCCCACGGCCACGTCCCGGTGGCTTTCATCCCGACGTCGAAGTCGTCGTCGACGCAGGCCTCCCGTATCTCGGCGTCGTCGACGTGGTCGACCGTCGCGTCCGCGCGCGCGAGTCGGGCGACGCCCGCGGCGCAGAGGATGGACATGTCGCGCAGGTCGCGCACGTCGAGTTTGTCCATCGTGTCGCCGTGGGTGTGGCCCCACCCGCGGTCGTTGGCGCCCGACGAGGAACGGCCCTGCGCGCCCGCGACGCCGCGTTGGACGAACGGCCAGTGGTCGCTGTGCGGCCGGAGTTGCGACTCGGTTCGAATGGGAACCTCGTACTCGTCGCTGACGGCGTCGAACGCCTCGGATATCTCCTCGAAGCCGTGGTCGTGAATCTCCAACTGCCGGGAGTAGCCCGCGCCGTCGACGTTGAGGACGCACTTCACCTCGTCTAAGTCGTGGGTGTGACTCCAGTAGTACGACCCGTACAGACCGGTCTCCTCGGCGCCGAAGACGACGAGTCGGACCTTCGTCTCCAACTCGTCGGCGACGCGCGCGAGTATCTTCCCGACTTCGACGACCATGGCGGTGCCGAACCCGTTGTCGTTCGCGGCGGTCCCGACGTCGTGGCCGTCGACGTGGGCGGTGAAAAGCACCGCCTCGTCGGTGTCGGGGCCGACCGTCGCCTCGATGTTTCGAGAGGTGCCGCGGTCCGTCTCGCAGTCGACGGTCAGGTCGGCCTCGACGGCGCCGTCGTCGCAGTAGCGCTGGAGTCGCGCCCCGGCCTCCTTGCTCAGGCCGACGGCGGGAATCGGTCCGGGGCCGTTCAGGTCGCCGATGCTCCCCGTCGGCGGCAGCGACCCCTCGATGTGGTTGTAGAAGACGAACCCGGCGGCGCCGGATTCGGCGGCGTAGCGGTACTTCTCCGAGCGGTGGACCCACCGGCCGTAGTCGTCGGGCGTGTCGCTCGACGCCATGGCGATGTCGCCGGTGAGGTCGACGTCCTCGAAGTCCTCCGGGAGGCCGTACCCCACGTCGACGAGTTCGCCCGTCACGTCTCCCGACGGCGTCCCCGGCAACTCCACCAGTTCGTGCGACCGCGCGAACGTCGTCTCCCGGTCGCCGTGGGCGACGGTGAGGCCGGCCTCGCCGCGCCGCCAGACGGGAATCGGGAACTCGTCGAACGTCACGTCGTCGAGGCCGACGTCCTCGAACGCCTCGGCCACGAGGTCCGCGCCGATTCGCTCGCCCTCGTGTCCGGGCATCCGGTCGTTCAGGTCTTCGAGGTCGGCGATGAGGTTCCATCCGACCGTGCTTCGGTAGGCGTCGCCTACGACTGCGTCCGGTAACCGTGTCATCGTTTGGGGTGCAACATCTATTTTCAATAATCTTCCGATACAGTTGTCGGTTCTGTCATCTGGCGTCGGAATAATCCCGACGTCGTTAAGTAAATCTACGCATTCGAGCGTGGTCTTATCGAAAAACGCCACACCGTACCGACATATTCAACCACGGTTGGAAAGAACTTTATACTGCCATTGATGATAGCCAATGACATGGCCGAAGATAGCGAGCGGGTGAGGCGGCGCAGCTTCCTCAAAGCGGCGACGGCGGGTGGATTGGCTGGCATGACGGCGCTCGCCGGCTGTTCGGACCAGACCGGCGGCGGGGAGAGCGAGGGCGAAGGCGGGTCCGGCGGCGGTGGCGGCGGGAGCGAAACCGAAGGCTCCGATACGGGGTCCGACTCGAGCGGGTCCGGCGAGAGCCTCCCGACGTACACGTACGTCAACAACTCCCAGAGCTACAACCCGCCGAGACACGACGCCATCAATCTCATCGCGAGCCAGTTCGGCGACCTCGGCCTCGACATGGAGGTCGACGTGCTGGAGTGGGGAACGCTGTTCAGTCGAGTGTCGCAGGAGTACGACTACAGTTTCGCCACGTGGCACACGTTCTTCGTCTCCGAACCGGTGACGGAGCTGAACAACCTGTTCAACTCCAACAACACCGACCCGGGCCAGGGGAACTACTCGGGGTACAGCAACCCCGAACTCGACGAGATGATGGGTAACTACCTGGCCGAACCGGACACGGATACCCGTATCAACCAGGCCCACGAGATTCAGAAGACGTTGATGGACGACGTGCCGACGATGCCCATCACGCAGATGCCGCAGGCGGCCATCTTCAACAGCAACCAGGTGTCGAACTGGCAGGCCGACCTCGCGAACGGGTTCAACTCCTACTGGACGATGATCAACCTGGAGATGGTCGGCGACAACACGGAGTTGAAGGGCTACTGGCCCGAGACGCTGTCGACGATGAACGTGCTGGGGCACAACGACGAGTCCAAGCACGTCTACCAGTTCAACATGCTGTACGACTTCCTGGTCCAACTCAACGACAACGCCGAACCGGACCCGGAGGTCAGCCTCGCGACGGACTGGAACCGCGTCGACGAGACGACGATGGAGTACACCATCCGGACGGACCACTCCTGGCACGACGGCGAAGACCTGACGGCCGAGGACGTCGCGTTCACGTACAACTACATCACCGAGAACGAGGTTCCGCTGTACTCCACGCAGGCGCAGTACATCGAGAACGCGGAAGTCGTCGACGAGCAGACGGTCCGCATCAACATGTCCCAGCCGCTGGGGCCGTTCAACCTCGCGGTGGCGAACCTCGTCCCCGTCATCCCCCAGCACAAGTGGGAGGGCCGGAGCAACCCGGCGCAGGCGAACATCCAGGAACCCGTCGGCAGCGGTCCCATGATGTTCGACTACTGGGAGCAGGGCAGCGAGTTCGGCATGGTGCGCTTCGACGAGCACTTCGCGCCCGTCAGCTTCGAGCGGCGCTTCTGGCGCATCATCCCCGAGGCGTCGACGGTGTGGGAGAACCTCATCAACGGTCAACTCAACTACGAGCCGTTCGGCCGCATCGACCGGTCGCTCGACCAGAACCAGGACAACGAGAACATCGGCACGCGGTTCCAGACGGCGCCGACGTTCTGGATGTTCACGCCGAACGAGAGACAGCAGGGTCTCGACGACGTGCAGATGCGGAAGGCGCTGGTCGAGACGCTCCCGCGGACGCCCATCGTCGAGCAGATTCTGTTCGGCTTCCCGGAGGAGGGGTACAACATCGTCTCCTCGGCGTTCGGTCCGCTCCACACCGAGGACGTGACCACCTACGACCAGAGCCCGGAGTCCGCGCGGGCCCGCCTCGAAGAGGCCGGCTACACGTGGGACGACAACGACATGCTCCAGGCACCGAGCGGTAACTGAATCTACCCGGCCGAGCGTCGGAGAACCGACTCCGGCGCGGAATTTCACGTAATCAACGGTAATCATACAACACAGAATCATGGGAAAAGCGAGTTTTGTTATCAGGCGCACGCTCCAACTCGTCGTGACGCTCTGGGCCGTCGGGACGGTGCTGTTCGGGCTCTTCCGACTCATGCCCGGGGACCCCACCTCCTACGTCGTCTCCTCGCAGATGACGCAGGAGGCGCGGCGACAGATAATCGCGAGCTACGGACTCAACGAACCGCTGTACGTCCAGTACGTCAAGTTCCTCCAGAACCTCGTCGTGCTGGACTTCGGGCAGTCGTTCCACTCCAACCAACCGGTCACGCAGGTCATCGCCACCTACCTGCCGAACACGCTGGTGCTCATGCTGACGGCGTTCGTCGCGGCCTACGCCATCGGCATCACGCTCGGCGTGCTGTCGGGCTGGTACCGCGGGTCGCGCTTCGAGCGGAGCACCGTCATCACGGCGCTGACCGCCCGGAGCGTCCCGACGTTCTACGTCGGCCTCATCGTGCTGTGGATATTCGGCGCGGAACTGGGCGTCATCCCGATGAGCGGCATGACCAGCCTCGGAACGCAGAACGCCAGCTTCTGGGAGATGGTGTTCTCGGTCGACTTCCTGCACCACCTGCTCGCCCCGGCGTTGGTGCTCGGGTTCTACTTCATGGGCTATCCGCTTCTCATCATGCGCTCCAGCATGCTCGAAGTGCTCTCCGAGGACTTCATCGACGTCTGCCGGGCGAAGGGGCTCACCGAGCGGACGATAATGTTCAAACACGCCGCGCGGAACGCGATGCTCCCCGTCGTCACGGCGGCCGCCATCGCCCTCGGCTACGCCGTCGGCGGGAGCGTCCTCATCGAGACGGTGTTCGCGTGGCCCGGTATCGGTCGGGAGATGGTTCGGGCGGTCCTCCGACGGGACTTCCCCGTCGCGCAGGGGACGTTCATCGTCCTCGCCGCGACCATCATCATCCTGAACTTCGTCGCGGACCTCGCGTACGGCTACCTCGACCCCCGGGTGACGTACGACTAGACCCATGGCACAAGAAGAACAAACCGGTCGGTCGATATTCACCGACCTCGACGACAGTTCGTCCGGCGAGCAGGTCGACAAGTGGAAGCGGACGGCCCGCCTCTGGAAGGAGACGCTGATAGAGCAGTGGAAGATGCTGACCGACGAACTCTCGGTGAAGCTCTCGCTGTTCGTCGTGGCGGGGTTCGTGCTGATCGCCATCTTCGCCCCGTTCATCGCCCCCTACCCGCCGCTCCAGCGGCAGTACCAGGGGGACGACGGGATACTCATCGAGAAGTGGGCCGACCCGTCGCTGCTCGGCGGCGACAGCGGCTACCTCCTCGGGACGACCGCCGAGGGCTTCGACATCTTCAGCCAACTCGTCTACGGGACGCGCGCGGCGCTGATGGTCGGCCTCATCGCGGCGGTGTTCACCGCGGGTATCGGGACGCTCGTCGGCCTCGTCGCCGGCTACTACGGCGGGAAGGTCGACGACGCCCTGATGCGCGTCGTGGACTTCCTGTACGGGATGCCGTTGCTCCCGACGGTCATCGTCCTCGTGGCGGTGTTGGGGCCGAACCTCTGGAACATCATCCTCGCGCTTATCATCCTGCAGTGGCGGTCGACCGCCCGCGTCATCCGCTCGCAGGCGCTGTCGCTCCGCGAGCGACCGTTCGTGAAGGCCGCGGAGGTGGCCGGCGCGAGCGACTGGCACATCATCAGCCGCCACCTCGCGCCGAACGTCCTGCCGATGACGTTCCTGTACGGGTCGTTCGGCATCGCGTGGGCCATCCTCGCGGAGGCGGGCGTCTCGTTCATCGGTCTCGGCGACCCGAACACCGTCTCGTGGGGCACGATGCTGCAGGCCTCGCGGGCGTACTCCGCGCTCCAGTTCGGAGCGTGGTGGTGGTTCGTCCCGCCGGGAATCTGCATCGGCCTGCTGGTCATCAGCGGCTTCCTCATCGGCCGCGGCTACGAAGAAATCACGAACCCCAAGCTACAATGAGTCTACTCGAAGTCGAAGACCTCGAAGTGTACTACGAGACCGAAGACGGGCCCGCACAGGCCGTCGACGGCGTCTCCTTCGAACTGGAGGAGGGCGAGAACCTCGGCATCGTCGGCGAGTCCGGATGCGGCAAGACGACGCTGGCGAAGTCCATCATCGGCATCCTCCCCGACGCCGGCTACGTCAACGGCGGCGAGATACGGTTCAAGGACGACGACCTCACCGGGATGACGGGCAAACAGCGGCGCCGCCTCAAGTGGGAGGAGATATCCATGGTCGCCCAGTCGGCGATGAACTCCTTGGACCCCGTCTACACTATCCGCGAACAGATCGTCGAGGCCATCGAGACGCACCGGCCCGGTACCGGCCGGACCGAGTCGAACGAAATCGTCACCGAGATGTTCGAACTCGTCGGGTTGGACCCCGACCGCGCCGACGACTACCCACACCAGTTCTCCGGCGGGATGCGTCAGCGCGCGATGATCGCGATGTCTCTGGCGCTGGAACCGTCGCTCATCCTCGCGGACGAACCGACGACGGCGCTGGACGTCATCATGCAGGACCAGATCCTCAAGCGCATCGGGCGCATCCAGGACGAGGTCAACTCCTCGATGCTGGTCATCACGCACGACGTGAGCGTCGTCGCGGAGACGTGCGACCGCGTCCTCGTGATGTACGCCGGCAAGGTCGCAGAAGAGGGACCGGTCGAGGAGATATTCGGCCAGCCCTACCACCCCTACACCATCGGGCTGAAACGCGCGTTCCCGAACATCCGCAGGCCCACGCAGGACCTCCTCTCCATCAAGGGCTACCCGCCCGAACTCGTCGACCCGCCCACGGGCTGTCGGTTCGCCGAGCGGTGCCCGATGGCGACCGACCGCTGCCGCGAGGAGGAACCCGAGGCCCACGAGATGAACGGTCTCCGGTCGTACTGCCACTACGCCGAGGACATCGACACCGAACTCCGACCGTACGCCGACAACCCGGAGACGTGGAGTCAGACCGCCGCGGCCCGCAAGGCCGAGACCGGCGACGTCGGGGGTGACTGAGATGAGCGACAGAGCGCTCCTCGAAGTCGAGAACCTGAAGAAGCACTTCAAGGTGAACCAGGGCTGGATTGCCAGCATCATGCAGTCGGTCTCCGGCGACGACCCCGACTACGTCCACGCCGTCGACGGCGTCTCCTTCGAACTCCGCGAGGGGGAGACGCTCGGACTGGCGGGCGAGTCCGGGTGCGGGAAGACCACCACGGGGATGTCGCTCGTGAAACTGCACGACCCGACCGACGGCGACATAGTCTACAACGACAAGAAGCTCTCGGAGGCCAACGAGGCCGAAATCGCGGAGTTCCGGCAGAACGCCCAGATGATCTTCCAGGACCCCTTCGAGAGCCTCAACCCGCGGATGACGGTGTACGACACCGTCGCGGAACCGCTCCGCATCCACGACATCCGCAACGAGACGGCGCGGGTCCAGCGCGCCCTGGAGTTCGCCGAACTCCTCCCGGCCGAGCAGTACTTCGACCAGTACCCGCACGAACTCTCGGGCGGGCAGCGACAGCGCGTCGCCATCGCGCGCGCACTCGTCCTCGACCCGGACTTCATCGTCGCGGACGAACCCGTCTCGATGCTCGACGTGAGTCTTCGGGCGGGCGTGCTGTCGCTGCTCGACCGCATGACCGACGAGTTCGGCCTGTCGGTCGTCTACATCAGCCACGACCTCTCGCTCCTCAGACACATGTGCGACCGCCTCGCCATCATGTACATGGGGAAGATAGTGGAGAAGGGGCCGACCGACCAGATAATCGAGAACCCCCAACACCCCTACACGCAGGCGCTCATCAACGCCGTCCCCGTTCCCGACCCGGACGTGGGCCGCGAACGCGTCGAGTTGCAGGGCGAGGTGGGCGACGTCATCGAGATTCCGAGCGGCTGTCGGTTCAAGGCGCGCTGTCCGGACTACATCGGCGACGTCTGCGACCAGGTCGTCCCGCCGTTAGAACAGAAGGCGGACGTCGGCGTCGACCAGGACATCGCCTGCCACCTCTACGAGAGCGCCGAGGGGTACGACCCCTACGCCGAGTTGAGCGGGTCGCCGGGCGACGACTCCACGGGCGGCGACGCCTCGGCCCCCGCGGACGACTGAGTTCGGTTCAGGCCGCGACTCACCGCTCGGCCCCCGCGGCCGCTTCGCGCTCCGTCAGGAACCGCTCGGTCTCCCGCTCGACGAGAGCGGGGAACCGCTGTGCGAGCGCCAACCCGATTCTCGTCACCCAGTCCGCGTAGATTACCGGCCCTTTCGACTCTATCTTCGCCGCCAACTTTCGCCCCACGTCCGCGGGGTCGCTCATCCGCGACGCCGGGTAGCCGAGCGTCCTCGCCGACCGCGTCGCCGCCAGTCGGGGGTGCACGATGGTGCACGCCACGTTCTCGCGGCGGAGTTCCAGACGCAGCGAGCGAGTCAGCGACTCGACGGCTCCCTTGGTCGAGGCGTATCCGGAGAGCCCCGGGTTACCGACCCGGCCGGCGCCGGAACTCACGTTGTGGACGATTCCCCCGCCACGCGCCCGCATGTGCGGCAGCACCGCGCGTATCGTCCGAACGTACCCGAAGTAGTTGACCTCGAAGACCCGCCGCGCGTCCGAGAGCGTCTGGTCCTCGAAGAACCCGTACTCCAGTACCGCGGCGTTGTTGACCAGGATATCGATCCGCCCCCACTCGCCGACGACGCCGGCCACCGCCGCCTCGACGTCCGCGTCGACCGTCACGTCGCACTCGTGGTACCGAACGCGCTCCGGATGCGCCTCCCGGAGCGACTCGATTGCGTCCCCTTCGACGTCGAACCCGGCGACGCGATAGCCGTCCTCGACGAGAGCGGCGAGGAGGTGGTAGCCGATTCCCTCGTTGGCACCCGTCACGACGACGACCCGCCTGTCCACGGACAACTGCATATCCGGCCGTACGTCGGGACGGACGATGAACTCGCTCCTCGGTGGGGTTCGACGGCGACCGCGGCGCGCCGACCGAACGGTCCCCGTCGCGGACGACCGCTACTGGTCGGCTTTCAGCGTCGCCGTGAGCCGAACGCCGGGCGCCGTCACCGCGAACGGCAGGTGCGATTTGTGCTTCTCGCAGACGCCCGTCGTCGTCTCGCGGGCCGCGCCGAACGCCGAGAGCGTGCGGAGCACGTCGGGGTCGTAATCGAGCGAAAGGTCCTCGACTCGGCCGGCGCGTTCGCCGCCGTCGAGGCGGTAGCCCTCGGCTATCGGGAACTCCGCGGACCCGCAGTCGGGCCGCTCCTCGGTCTTGCGGTCGATGTCCTTCGCGTACAGCACGCTCGCCGGGAAGACGCCCGCGCGCTGGACGCGTTCGAACTCGTCGCGGAACCACGGCTCTCCGAAGCGCTCGACGTAGACGTCGGCGTCCGCGCGGAGCGCCCTCTCCCCGGCGTCGCCGGCGGCGACGTCGAGATGCCGCGCGTGGATGCGCGGCGGTTGGCCGTGACCGAGGCTGGGGACGGCGTTGCCCGCCGGGTGCGCCCCGTCCTCGGCGGCGCTCGCCGTGTTGTGGAGGAGCCGTTCCACCTCGCCGCCGTCGACGAGTCGCGTCGGCGTGGTCGGTCGGACCTCGGCGTCGTAGGCGCGCGCGCCCCACGACCCCGCGCGGACGCCGTCCTCGATGTCGAGCCCCTCGGGACCGATTCGGTCGCCGACGGCGTAGGGGCTCATCCCCATGTAGCCGGTGTCGGCTTCGAGGTAGTGCGAGACGAAGTGGAACAGTTGGCCGGCGGCCCGCGGACTCAGGGCGACGCTCGCCTCGCCCGTCGGCGCGTCGGCGACGTTCGCCGCCGAGAGCGCCCGCGCGTCGGCGGCCGCCGACTCGAACACCGCGGGGAGTTCGTCGAGGAACGCCGCGCCCTCGGTCGACCCGGCGTGGCGGCGCACCTTCGGCCCGCCCTCGAGGTGGAGGCTGCACGTCACCTGCGCGCGGTCGAGCGTCGTCCGGACCGTGCTCCCGGTGGTGTTGCCCACCGTCTCCTCGACGTGCGCGTCGGCGTAGTTGACCCAGACGCGCCGGAGGTCCGGACCCGAGTTCTCGGCCGCCGCGATGCCGTCCTCGACGGCGGCGACTTTCTCGTCGACGCCGACGGCGCCGACGGGTTCGCCCGCCCATCCCTCGTGTACCGCCCGGTGGGTGGTGTGCGCGTCGAACCTCGCGGGGTCGGACTGCGCGAGCATCCCCGCGCCCCGGACCGCGCGTTCGGCCTCGTCTTCGAGGCTCTCCTCGTCGAGGCTGGTCGTGTAGCGGTAGTCGGCCGCGCCGTCGGCGAACGTGCGGAGCCACACCCCGCTCTCGGCGAAGGAGACCCGGTCGCGCGGCCCCTCGTGGGTCACCACCGCGTCGGTCTTCTCCTCGTACACGCCGCCGACTTCGGCGTACGCCACCGCGTCGTCCTCCTCGAACCGTGCCAACAGCCAGTCCATCGCGTCCAACGCGTCCTCGCGCTCGTCCGTCATCGAGACGTGATACGAAATCACCCCACATGAATCCCCGAGAGGCGAGGCTCCCGCGCGGCCGGACGCGTTGAGAAACCGCCGCCCGCCGTCGCGCGGGCCGCGCGCGCCGTCACCCGGACCGCTCGTACAGCAGGGGTTCGCCGTCGGGCACCGCCAGGTCGAGAAGCGGGTCGTTCTCGTACACGGCCGCCCCCTCGTGCAGGCTGAGAACGTACCCCGAGCGTTCGGTGGCCACGCTCGATTTCGTCTCCCCGTGCGGCGTGAGGACGTCCGCGACGACGTCCCCCGAGTCGACCCACTCGCCTTCCCGCACGCGGTAGCGGACGAGGCCGGCGGCGTCCGCGTGCGGATGGACGAACCGTTTCAGGTCGTCCTCGGCGGGCAACTCGAACGCCGTCGAGGGGGCGTGGGCGTCCGGAACCTCTTCGACCATCCCGAGGGCGGCGCAGACGCCGTACAGGCCGGCGACGGCGGCCTCGCGAGCGTCCCGTTCGACGACGAACCGCCCGCCGAGTTCCGGGGTGAACGCGGGGACGCCGTCCGCGACGGCCGCACCGGTGAGGGTGTGTGCCAGCGCCAGTCGTTCCGTCTCCGCGCGGCCGAACTGGTTGACGACGGGGAGGCCGAACGCGTCGGCGAGTTCGACCACGCGGTCCCGGAGCGACGCCGCCGCCGCCTCCCCGCGACCCGCGCCGTACCCGACGCGCGGCCGAATCGTGTAGGGGTGCGTGGCGACCCACGAGGTGTGCAACGAGACGACGGCGTCCGCGTCGGCCCGTATCTCCTCGTACAGGCGCTCGCAGATGACCTGCTGGACGCGCGGGGGTGTCCCGCCTCCGCCGCCCTCGCCCTCGCGGCCGAACAGGCGGTTCGGGTCGTCGCCGTGGTAGTAGGAGGTCCGACTGTTCGTCCGGACGCCGGCGGGGTTCGTCACGGGGACGCAGACGACGGTTCCGCGGAGCGGTTCCTCGCGGATTCGGTCCAGAAACTCGTGTATCGCGGCCGTCCCCGTCGGTTCGTCGCCGTGAATCGCGCCGGTCGCCCACGCCGTCGGCCCCGGTTCCTCCCCCTCGACGACGACGACGGGGAGGCGTTCGGTCCCGCCCGTCGGCAACTCGGCGACGGACAGGTGGCCCGTCGCGGTCCCTCCGGGTTCCGACTCGGCGGTTCCGACCTTCATGCGGTTCTCGCCGCGGCGACGCGGTCTCTGTTCCCGTACATGCGGGGAGGTACCGAACCCCGCGGCATGAATCCCCCGGAGACGGACGGCCCTCGCGGGGGGCGCGGCCCCGGGTTCGGCCCGTCCGCGCGGCGCTACCGCCGCCGCTCGCGTCGCTGTCGCTGTTCGTCGGCCTCCGCCTCGTAGGACTCCGCGACGACGGTGTCGCGCATCTTCCGTCGGTACTCCCAGACGCCGGCCGCGAGGACGAGGACGGCGAGGACGGCGCCTCGGAGGGGCGTCCCCGCCAGCGCGAAGTAGGCGAACGCGGCGACGGCGAACGCGACGGAGAGACCGAGTCCGAGCGTCGTCCACCCGCGTCGTCGGTCCCGAGAGCGGGAGTTCGGCATGATGGCCTTATGGGTGGTCCGGATACGAAGGTGCTCCGGTCGGCGTTCCCGTCGTCCCGACGCCGGCTTAAAACAGGTAACCGTATTCGACCCGGCTGACGGCGGTATTCTCCTGGTTTCGCCCCCTGCGGTCGCCGCCGACGATGGTATAAGACGAGCCACACGGCGACAGCCACTAAGGGACTGTCACGAGATATCCGCCGTCAGGTCAGGCCGCGTCTCCGCTCGGAGCCATCCCGTACGGCTCGTCCCGCACGTGGCTCTCCGCGAGGAGGACGTACATCGCCTGACTCCACTGGAGGTTGCAGTTCCAGCGCACGGAGCCGTCGCCGCGGACCTGTTCGGGCAGGAGACCGGTCGCGGACGTCCACGTCGGCGCGTCCTCGAAGACGTACTCCCGGAGGGCCGCCTCGTCGCCGTCGAGCCATCGAACCGCGTCCGCGAACGCCTCGCAGAGGGGCCAGCCGCCGTCCTCGACGCTCCCGGAGGGGGTGAAGTCGTCCTCGGGGTAGCGGCCGACGCAGGCGGCGTCGTCGGCGCACCACGCCGGGTCCGTCGCCAGTTCCACCGTCGACCGCATCGTCTCGCTGCCGGCGTCGACGACGTTCCACGGCCACGTCGCCATGAACGCCGCCGCGTCCGGCCGTTCGTCCGGGGCCACGTTGCCGTCGCGTTCGGGGCTGTCGGCGGTGACGTAGTGGTCGCCGAGGTAGGCGTCCTCGCGGAAGCAGTAGCCGTCGAAGTTCTCGGCCCACGTCGCCGCCGTCTCGCGGCAGTCCGCGGCGAACTCGTCGTCGCCGCGCGCCTCGGCCAGTTCGGCCATCGCGCGCAGGCCGGCGATGGACGCGGCGCTCCCCTCCGTCGAGTGACCCCACACCTCCTCCCAGGGGTCTTGGGACTTCCCGGGGAAGCCGTCGCCGTTGTCGTAGTCGAGGAGGAACTCCGCGGCCGCCCTGCTCATCCCGTAGTGCTCGTCGAGGACTTCCTCGTCGCCGCCGGTCTCCTCCCAGAGCAACCAGTGGGCGTAGATGGGTCCTCCCACCTGGTCGAGTTGGAGCGCCGTCCAGTTCGGTTCGCCGTCCGAGCGGTAGTTCTGCCACCACGTCCCTTCTCGTTCGATGTCCCTGTCGTCGACGACGTCGTCGGTTATCTGCTTGTCGTCGAGCCACGAGAGCGCCCGACGCGCCTCCTCGACGGCGCCGCCGGCGAGCATCGCGGCGACGATGAACACCTGGTCGCGCGGCCAGACGAAGCGGTAGCCCTGGTCGTCGGGTTCGAACGCGCCGGCGACGGTGCCGCCGCTGGGGTCCTGCGCGCACTTGAGGCTCGTCAGCGACCGCTCGTACGTCGCGTTCGCCGTCTCGTCGTCCGTCGGGCCGTCGGAGACGCCCTCGTGCCACGTCTCCCACGCGTCGGCGAACGCCTCCCGTTCGGCCTCGTAGCCGCGGTCCAGCGTCGAGGTCAGGGCGTCGAGGGCGTCCGACTCGCTGCGGCCGAAGCCGGCGGCCGTCGTCCACGTCGCCGCCTCGTCGTCGTCGAGGTAGAGGCCGAACCCGATGTCGAGGGAGCCCGCCATCTCGTCGTTCGCGTCGATGTAGCCGTCGTTCTCCCGGTAGATGTCGTGCCACGCGCTCTTCTCATCTCCCTCCGTCTCGCCGAGCAGTCCCATGCGACGGCCGTCGAAGGAGCGCTGTCCCGTCTCTTCTCGGCGGAGGGCGACGGCGAAGTAGCGCTCGCCGTCGTGGGAGACGACGCACTCGTACTCGCCGGCCTCGCCCTCGGCGGCGGTCGCGTACGCCTCGTCGGCCTCCGACTCCTCGCCGCCGTCCTGAATCGAGGAGTTGAGCACGGAGAACACCGTCCGCTCGCCCGCCTCGGAGAACGAGACGCTGTTCCGGACGAGCAGCGCGGGCCGGTCGACGGAGACGACCACGTCCTGCGAGAGCGACGCCTCCGCCCCGTCCGCGAAGACGAACTCGTTGTCCAGATGTAGTTCGGGGACGCGCGGCGACTCGTAGGCGACGTCGCTGTCGGCGGCGTCCTCGCGCACGTCGAGCGTCTGCTCCCTGTCGGCGTCCCACAGGAGCGTGTGGAAGTCGCCGAACTGCTCGATATCGGCGCGGAACGCGGACGTCTCCTCGATGAGCGCGCCGCGCCAGTCCTCGTCGACGGCGCTGGAAGGGTACTGGTTCGCGGTCGTCAGCACGTAGCCGCCGTCCTCGCGGGGCGAACTGAGCAACCCGTCCTTGTCACTCGGGGGGTGAAGCCCGTCCATGAGTACGCCGAAGCAATCGTCCGCCCCAACTACGTTCCTTTCGGCCGGCGGGCGATAGCGCCGGTACCGACGGCGGTTTCGGGCCGGTGCGCTCCCGCGCTACATGTCGTCCCAGGCGTCGACGGCGCGCCGCACCCCGCCGACCTTCGTCAGCCACCGCGCGGAGATGAACTTCTTGAGCACCTCGGCGGGGCGGCCGCTGAACGTGTTCACCGGCGACCCGACGACGCCGTGCGCGACGGCGTCGTCGGCGACGGAGACGAGCGTTCCCTTGTTGATGTACGACCAGTGGACGAGTTCGCGGCCGTCCACCTCGCGGGCGACGTTCTGCCCGAGGTGTTTCCCCTCCTCCATGGCCGCCTCGGCCGTCGGCGGCGGCGACGCGTCGGCGTCGGGGTGGACCACCTGCTCCCACAGGTCGTGTTCGGTGTGCGGGCCGCCCTCGACGTCTTGGTTCACGAGGGCGGCGTCGCCGATGGCGAACACGCGGTCGTCGCTCGTCTTGAACGTCGAGTCGGCGTACGCGCGGTTGTGGTCCTTGTCGACGTCGACGCTCCCCATCGAGTCCTGCCCGGTGACGCCGCCGGCCCAGACGAGGACGTCGTACGCCATCGAGTCGCCGTCGTCGAACTCGATTTCGTCCTCGCCCACCGAGGTCATCGCCTTCCCGGTGTCCACCTCGACGTCGTGACGCTCCAGTTTGTTCTGGATGGCGCCCTGGAACTCGTGGTCGTGGCCGGGGAACACCTCGCCGCTCCGTTCGACGAGGTGGACGTCGATGTGCGAGTCGGTCCAGTCGCGCAGGGCGGCCACCTCGCCGGCCGTCTGGATGCCCGTCAGACCGCCGCCGCCGACGACCACCTTCGCCGGGTCGGTGCGGTCGGCGGCGACGGCGGCCCCCTTTATCCGTTCGTGGATGCTCAGGGCGTCGCCGAGGCTCTTGAGCGTCAGAGCGTGTTCTTCGAGGCCGTCGATACCGTAGAACGCGGTCTGACTCCCCAGGCAGACGACGCAGTAGTCGTAGTCGAGGGTGGTCCCGTCGTCGAGTTCGACTTCCCTGTCCGCGACGTCGACGTCGGCGACGCGGCCCTGCACGAACTCCGTGTCGTCGTCCGCTATCTCTTCGATTGGGACAGTCACGTGGTCTCGGACCGAGGGCTTCCGGATGCAGCGGTGGACTTCGTGGAGTACCAGGTGGTACGGGTCCTCCGACACCCAGACGAGGTCGGCGTCCTCGTCCAGTTCCTCCTGGAGGCTCCGAATCGCGGCGCTGCCGGCGTACCCAGACCCGAGCACAACAACTCGTGTCATGGCTTCGCTCGTCCGAGGGCTCTCGCGTCACGGTCTTAAGCGCGATGGCGGGGGGTCTCGCGAGTCCGTTCGTCGCGTAGCGGCCGCCGCGCCGCGGCGTCTTCGCCGACCGTCCGTGTTTTCACGGACGGCGCTGAACACCGACGCATGGCACCGGAGATAACGCGAATCGAGACGACGGAGTTCAGCTATCCGCTGGAGAACGTGGGGATGGACGACGGGTACAACCTCGCCTACGAACCCGGCACGACGACCGAACGACGGCTGTTCGCCATCAAGATTCTGACCGACGAGGGGGTCACCGGCGAGTTCGTCGGCGGCAACTCCCCCGCGTTCGCGCAGGTCCACGAGGTGGCCGACCACCTCGTCGGCGAGAACGCCCTCCGCCGGGAGCGACACTGGAGCGAGATGAAACGCGCCCTGCGGAAGTACGACCGGATGGGCATCGGCCCCCTCGACATCGCCCTCTGGGACCTCGCCGGGAAACACTACGACGCCCCCATCCACGAACTGCTCGGCACCTACCGGACGCGCCTGCCGACCTACGCCTCGACGTACCACGCCGACGACAACGGCGGCCTCGACTCTCCGGAGGCGTACGCCGACTTCGCCGAGGAGTGCCTGGAGATGGGCTACGAGGGGTTCAAGATTCACGGCTGGGGCGGCAGCGACGACCAACGGGACATCAAGCGCGAGGTGGACACCGTCCACGCCGTCGGCGAACGCGTCGGCGAGAAGATGGACCTGATGATAGACCCCGCCTGCGAGTACGAGACGTTCGCCGACGCCGTCCGCGTCGGCCGCGCCTGCGACGAGCAGAACTTCTACTGGTACGAGGACCCCTACCGCGACGGCGGCGTCTCCCAGCACGCCCACCGAAAACTCCGCGAGAAACTGCAGACGCCCCTGCTCCAGACCGAACACGTCCGGGGCATCGAGGCGCACACCGACTTCATCGACAACGACGCCACCGACTTCGTCCGCGCGGACCCCGAGTACGACGCGGGCATCACCGGCGCGATGAAGATAGCGCACATCGCGGAGGGCCACGGTCTCGACGTGGAGGTTCACTCGCCCGGCCCCGCCCAGCGCCACTGCATCGCCGCGATGCGCAACGCGAACTACTACGAGATGGCCCTGGTCCATCCGGACTGCGACAACACCGGCGCGCCCGTGTATAAGGGCGACTACGAGGACGAACTCGACTCCATCGACGACGAGGGAACGGTCGGCGTCCCGGACGGCCCGGGCCTCGGCGTCGAGTACGACTGGGACTACATCGAAGCGAACGCCAACGGCGGCCGGACGTACGAGGGACTGTAACTTCTCCCGCCCCGTTCGGCGAGTTCTTTTTTCCGGAACCGTCACGAACGACCGCGCATGGTACACTCGATGTGGGGCGATTGGTTCGTGAACGACGAAATCGAGGCGGTCGAACCCGAGGGCCTCTCGGCGTGGTACCTCGGCGGCAACGGCTTCGTCTTCCGCACCGAGGAGACGACGCTCTACCTCGACCCGTACTTCGGCGACGGGTCGCCGCCGCGGACGATACGGATGGTTTCCGTTCCCGTCGACCCCGAGGCGGCCGAGATGTGCGACGCCGTTCTCGTCACCCACGAACACATCGACCACATGCACCCGCCGTCGTACGCCCCCCTCGTGGAGAACCTCGACGCGGACGTGTACGCCCCGGAGGCGTCCTACGAGAACCCCGACTACGAGGGCGACTTGCAGGTCCCCGAGGAACACAAGAACGTCATCGAACCCGGCGACGACCTGACGTTCGGCGACATCGACGTCCACGTTCGCGGCGCGAACGACCCCGACGCCGAGGAACCGGTGACGATGGTCGTCGAATCCGGCGGGAAGACGTTCTTCGCCGCCGGCGACTCCCGTCCCGCCGAGGCTTTCGAAGACATCGCCGAGGAGTTCGACATCGACGCGGGCGTGTTCGCTTACGGCACCGTCGGTAACATCCACCACACCGAGGACGACCCCGCGGAGACGTATCCCACGGAGTGGTACAACGACGGCGCGCAGATGGCCGAGGCGGCGAACCAACTCGAACTCGACCGACTGCTCCCCACCCACTGGGACCTCTGGCGCGGTGTCGGCCACGACCCGAAGTCGCTGCACGAACACCTCGCCTCCTACGAGTACCCGCGCACCTTGGAGATAATCCGCGTCGGGGACCGCATCGAAGTCGGCGAACCCGGCGTAATTCGGCCGAAGGACATCCGCGAGGGCGAGCGGTAGCCGCCGAGAACCGGTAGAAACGACGCTTTCTCTCTTCCTCGGGCGGTTTTTGTGACAGTAGCGACGGACCGGGGTGGGAAACTATATTGTCACTCGAACTGAACCTGCGCTATGGAATCCGCCGGCTTTCTCACCGCCCTCGGAACGACGTGTAAACGGTACGGTCCGGGTCGGTTACCGAGGGCCGACCGCCGCGACGTCGGTGCGGGGTACGCGCTCGCGTCCGCCGCGACGGGGGCCACGCTGCTGTTCGCGGCCGTCTCGTGGGGGATGCACGGCATCGGGTCGCCGGTCGGGTCCGACTGGGAGTTCCTCGGTACGATGTCGCTGCTGGCGCTTCCGCTCGTCGTCCCGACGTCGTTCGCCGCCGCGGTCCTCGTCTGGCGCGCCCTCCCCGCCGACGTCCCGCACTTCGGTGCGGTGGCCGGCCTCCTCTCGACCGTGGGAACGTATCTCCTCGCGTTGGGCGCCCTGTTCGCGTTCTACGCCGCCGTCGTGGTTCTCGAAGGGCGGTTCGACCAGATTCTCGAAGCGGTGGGGTTCGTGGCGCTCATCGGGTTCGTCGCCGTGGCTACCACGTGCTGGTTGACGATTCCGGTCGGAATCGTCAGCGGCGTCGTCCACGAACGCGTGACTCGGTGACGCTGTCGCCCTCGACCGATACAGCGTCGGCGAGTAGACTTAACACGAAAACGGGCGCACACGAACGCATGGGAAGCGCTAGTTTCGACTTTAGCGACGAGACGGTCATCGTCACCGGCGCCTCCGCCGGCATCGGTCGAGCCATCGCGCTCCGGTTCGGCGAGGCGGGCGCGACGGTCATCAACGCCGACATCCAAGAGGACCCGAAACGGGAAGGCGAGGACACGCCGACCCACGACAAAATCGAGGAATCGGGGGGGACCGCCGAGTACGCCGAGACGGACGTCTCCGACCCCGCCCAACTCGAATCCGTCGTCGAGGCGGCCCGCGAGTACGGCGGCGTCGACGTGATGGTGAACAACGCCGCCCGCCAGCACAGCGAACCGTTCCTCGACGTGGAACAGGAGGACTTCGACAAACTGCAGGACACGAACGTCCGCGGCTACTACTTCGGGACGCAGGCGGCCGCGAAGGACATGATAGACCGCGACGACCCCGGCTGTATCGTCAACACGGCGTCCATCAGTTCCGAAGTCGCCCAGTACGGCCAGGTGCAGTACGACGCGACGAAAGGGGCGATAAAGATGATAACGCGCGGGACGGCGCTGGAACTCTCCGACTACGACATCCGCGTCAACGCCATCGCGCCGGGGCAGATAGCCACCGAGTTCACCGAGGGCTGGAGCCAAGAGGCGCAGGACGCCGCGGGCGACGAAGAGGGGGAGTTCATCAAACCGATTCCGCTCCAGCGCGCCGGTCACCCCGAGGATTGCGCGGGGGCGACGCTGTTCCTCGCCAGCGAGGACGCCTCCTACATCACGGGCGACCTCGTGTACGTCGACGGCGGCTGGACGGCTATCTGAGCGGTTTTAGAGAGTCGTAGACGGAGCTTTTTCTGCGAGAGAAGTCGAGACGGACGCTGACACTACCTCGAAAGCCCCCGGCGTCTGGACTCCCGCGGCTCGCTGCGCGTCTCGCTCGTTTCACTCGCTCGGTGCTTGCTTCGCCGGGGTTCGCCCAGACGCCGGCCCCTTTCAGTCCCGCCCGCGGCGGTCATCGGTTCGTCGTCGCGTATCGGAGTCTCGGTTCTCTGAGCCGGGCGAAAGAAAATGGAGCGAACCGAGCGAGTTACGCGCTCAGTAGTCCTCGTAGACGGTCTTGATGATGGTGAAGAAGTCCATCCCCTCCTCGCCCTGTTCGCGGTAGGTCTCCGAGGAGGAGGCGTTCATCCCGCCGAACGGGACGTGCAGTTCGAGGCCGGTGGTCGCCTCGTTCACCTTGACGACGCCGAAGTCCACCTCGTCGATGAAGCGGTTCGCCTCCGTGTGGTCGTCGGTGACGATGCCGGCCGAGAGGCCGAACTCGACGTCGTTGACGAGTTCGACGGCCTCCTCGAAGTCGCTGTAGGTGGTGACGCCGACGAACGGGCCGAACACCTCCTCCTGCATGATGTCCATGTCGTTGTCGACGTCGGTGAAGACGGTCGGCTGGACGAAGTAGCCGTCGTCGTACTCGTCGCCGTCGAGGCGCTCGCCGCCGTATTCGAGCGTCGCGCCCTCCTCCTTGCCTCTCTCGACGTACTCCAGCGTGCTCTCCAGTTCGCTCTCGCTGACGTGCGGACCCATCGTCGAGTCGTCGTCGAGACCGAAGCCGGGTTCGACGCTCTCGGCCTCCTCGACGAGGGCCTCGACGAACTCCTCGTACTGGGAGTCGTGGACGATGGCGCGTTCCGTCGCGGTGCAGGCCTGCCCGGTGACGCCGAACGCGCCGGACGCGACCGTCTCTGCGGCCTCCTGCACGTCGGCGCTCGGAGAGACGACGGTGGGGTTCTTGCTGCCGAGTTCGGTCTGGACGCGCTTGTGGTCCTCCGTCGCCTGCTCGTAGATCATCTCGCCGACCTGTCGGCTGCCGGTGAACGAGACGGTGTCGACCTCCTCGTGGTCCAGGATGGCCTGTCCGACCTCCTCGCCGCCGCCGCTGACGAAGTTGAAGACCCCGTCGGGGACGTCCACCTCGTCGGCGGCCTCGTCCATGCACTCGAACACCGCGCGCAGGACGTTCGGCGCCTCCTTCGAGGGCTTGATGACGAGCGTGTTACCGGTCGCCAGCGCGGGGGCCATCTTCCAGCAGGGGATGGCGATGGGGTAGTTCCACGGGACGATGAGGCCGGCGACGCCCATCGGTTCGCGCACGTAGTACAGGTTCTGGTCCGCCGCGCCCTTCTTCCGCTCGCCGGCGTAGTCGAGGGCGCGTTCGGCGTAGTAGTAGAAGATGTCTATGGCGCGGTTGACCTCGCCGTTGGCCTCGCCGCGGAGTTTCCCCTCCTCGCGGACGAGCGTCTCGGTGAGTTCTTCCTCGCGGGCGTCCATCCGCTTCGCCGTCTCGCGGAGGAACTCCCCGCGCGTGGCGGCGGGCGTGTCGGCCCACTCGTCCTCGGCGGAGGCGGCGGCGTCGATAGCGCCGTTCGTGTCCGCCTCGCTGGACCGCTGGAACGACCCGACGACCTCCGAGGTGTCGGCCGGGTTCTTTACGTCGAACGTCTCGCCGGTCTCCGAGTCTCGCCACTCCCCGTCGATGTAGTTCTGGTACGTCTCAGGCATCACCGAGACGTTCGAGCGCTCGACTTACGCCTCTTACGGCCGCGTCCGATCTTCGGAAATTCCACGCCGACTGCCACGAGAAATTAGTGGCGTCGTCGCGTATCGGCAGTCGATGCGATACTTCCGCGTTCGGATCGGCTCCGACGACCCCCGCCTCGTCGCCCGCGACGGCCGGACAGCCTACGATCTCTCGTCGGCGCGCCCGGCCCTCTCGTCGTTCCGCGACCTCGCGATGGTCGCCTCGACGACGGACCGCGGCGTCGACGACGTGGCCGAGGCCCTCCTCGACGACGCCCCCGTCGTCGGCGAAGACGACGTCGAGTCGGGAGCGGTCCGTCCGGTCGTCCCGGACGAGGTGTGGGCCGCCGGCGTCACCTACGAGGTCAGCGGCGACGCCCGCGAGGACGAGAGCGGCCGCCCGGAGATGTACCAGCAGGTGTTCGAGAGCGAGCGCCCCGAACTGTTCTTCAAGGCGACGCCCTCGCGGACCGTCGGCCCCGACGACGAAATCGGCGTCCGCGAGGACTCCGAGTGGGACGTGCCCGAACCCGAACTCGGAGTCGTCCTCTACGAGGGGGATATCGTCGGCTACACCGTCGGCGACGACGTGAGCAGCCGCGACCTCGAAGGCCAGAATCCGCTGTACCTCCCGCAGGCGAAGGTGTTCGAGCGGTGCTGCGCCGTCGGTCCCTGCGTCGCCTCCCCGGAGACGGTCGCGGACCCGCACGACCTGGAGATGTCGATGACCATCTCGCGCGACGGCGAGACGGCGTTCGAGGGGGAGACCGATACCTCCCTGATGGCGCGGACCTGCGAGGAACTCGTCTCCTACCGCAACCGCCACGACGAGACGCCCGAACTCTCGGTGCTCCTCACCGGCACCTCCATCGTCCCGCCCGCGGAGTTCACCCTCCGGGAGGGCGACCACGTCGAGATAGCCATCGAGAACGTCGGTACGCTGACGAACACGGTGACCACCGTATGACGTCGAGCGACGCTCGCGGAGTGGTTCCCCGATGACAGGCGCCGACGATTCGACCGACGCCCCGAACGGCGACGGCGACGAGGAGACCCCCTCGGTCCCCGGCGACCTCGTCGTGGTCTCGAACCGCCAGCCCTACTCCCACGAGTACGACGACGAGGGGAACGTCGTCGTCGACGAACCCGCCGGCGGTCTCACGGCCGGTCTCGACCCCGTCATGCAACGCGTCCACGGGACGTGGATCGCGTGGGGAGACGGCGAGGCCGACCGCGAGGTGACCGGCGAGGACGACGTCGTCCGGATGCCGCCCGAGGAGGAGTCCTACGACCTCAAGCGCATCTGGCTCTCCGACGACGAGGTGGAGGCCTACTACTACGGCTACAGCAACCGCGTGCTGTGGCCCCTGAGCCACGGCGGCATCTGGAAGACGGAGTACGCCAACCGCCACTGGCGGCGCTACCAACAGGTGAACGGCCGCTTCGCCGACGCCGTCGTCGACGCCATCGACGAGGACTCGGTGGTCTGGTTCCAGGACTACCACTTCGCGCTGGCGCCCCGGATGGTCCGCGAGGAGGCCCCCGACGCCCTCCTGACCCACTTCTGGCACATCACGTGGCCCGGGTGGGACACGTTCCGCGCCTGCCCGCAGGCCGACGACCTCTTGGACGGCCTGCTGGCGAACGACGTGCTCGGCTTCCACGTCGAGCGCTACTGCCAGAACTTCCTCGACTGCGTCGACCAGGCGTTCGAGGACGCCTTCGTCGACTACGACGACAACCGCGTCCAGTACGAGGGCCACACCACCTACGTCCGGGCGTTCCCCCTCGGCGTCGACGCCGACGGCATCGCGGAGTCCGCCTCTTCGGCCGACGAGGAGTCCTGGCGGGCGTTCAAGCGCGACCGCGGCATCCCCGAGGAGTCGAAAGTCGCCCTCGGCGTCGACCGACTCGACTACACGAAGGGCATCGTCGAGCGACTGAAGGCGCTCGAACAGTTCTGGAAGGGGCGCCCGGAGCGACAGGGCGAACTCACCTACGTCCAGAAGGCCGACGAGTCGCGGTCGCTCATCCCCGAGTACCAGAACCTCCAGACGAACGTCGACGAGGCCGTCGAGCGCATCAACGAGCGCTTCGGAACCGACGAGTGGACGCCCGTCGTCTACATCGACGACTGGCTCGAGAGCGACGAACTCAACGCGCTGTACCGCTACAGCGACGTGATGCTCGTCAGCGCCCTCCGCGACGGGATGAACCTCGTCGCCAAGGAGTACGTCGCCTCGCAGGTGGACGACGACGGCGTCCTCGTCCTCTCCGACCAGACGGGCGCCTACGAGCAACTCGGCGAGCACTCGCTGGTCGTCAACCCGCACGACACCGAGCGGTTCGCCCGGACCATCGAGGAGGCGATGACGATGGACGCCGAAGAGCGTCGCGAACGGATGTCGGCGCTCCGCGAGGGCGTCCACGACGAGGACCTCAACGCGTGGATGGTGGACGTGTTCGCCGCCGCCGAGGAGGCCGGCGAGCGACGGACGGACGCGGACAGGCAGTAAAACAGGTCGCCGGGCGTTCTTCAGCCGTTTCGTCTCGCCGCTCCGCGCCGCTCAGAACTCGACGTGTTCGACGTCGTCGTCGGTGCCGTATATCACGTCGTCGACCATGTCCACGAACAGGCCGTGCTCTTGGGCGCCCGGGATGCGGGCGAGGTCGGCCGCGCGGCCCTCGATGTCGTCTATCTCGCCGAAGTCGCAGTCGACGATGAGGTTCCCGTTCGCCGTGAACAGCGGTCCGTCCTTCTTCTCGGCGTAGCGCAGTTGCGGGTCGCCGCCCTGCTCTTTCACCCACGACTGCGCCACGTTGCGCGACTCGGGCAGCACCGACAGCGGAACCTCGTACGACAGCGGCGTCGACTGCTTCTCGTCGTCGGTGGCGATGACGAGGCGGTCGGCCATCTCGTCGATGAGTTTCTCGCGGGCGTGCGAGGCGCCGCCGCCCTTCACGACGTGGGGGTTCTCGGGGTCCCACTGGTCGGCGCCGTCGATGGCGACGTCCAGCGACTCGAACTCGTCGACGTCCGTCAGGGGGATGTCGAGTTCGCGCGCCAGGTCGTGACTCTGGAGGGAGGTGGCGACGCCGCGGATATCCTCCAACTCGCCCGATTCGAGTTTCCAGCCGATGGCGGCGATGGCCCACGCCGTCGTGCTGCCGGTGCCGAGGCCGACGTCCATGCCGGACTCGACCATCTCTGCGGCCTCGATGCCGCCGCGGCGGCGCTTGTCCATCAGCACGTCCTCGGGGCTGCTCTTGATGCGCGTCGGCGAGGGGACGACGCGGATTCGCTCGCGTATCTCCCCGTCGTCGAGTTCGACGTCCGCGCTCTCCAGTTTCTCTCGCGCCGCTTCGACCGCCTCGTCGGTCGACTCGGCCCACGCGCTGATCTCTTCGCCGTTCTCGTCGTAGACGAACTGTTTTGCCATTGGTGTCTCCTCCTAGTTGGGGTCGCCGTCGTACGATTCGCGCTTCTCGGGTCGCAGGGTGTCCTCGCCGCTCTCTTCCTGTCGGATGTCGCTTCGCGCGGTGTTGTCGACGCGGCCGGTGACGCGTTCGTCCATCAGGCTCTCCTCCTCGCCGAACGGGTGGAGGCCGAAGCCGTGGCGCATCAGGGCGACGGCGCGCGGGGCGTGCTTCTGGTTCCCGCGCGATTTGAACAGTTCGATGACCGACTGGGTGATGACGGGCACCGGCGTCTCGCCCTTGAACGCCTCCTGCACCAGCCAGTTCACCTCGCCGGTGTCCTCGACGAAGTTCGGCACGTCCTCGAAGTTCTCGGGGGCGTCGGAGAACTGGTCCTCGTTCTTCAGCCCCTTCGACATCAGTTCGACGAGCCAACTCTCGATGACCGCGCCGTTGTTCCACGTCTCGAAGAGGTCGCCCATCTCGCCGTCGAGGTCGAACTGCCCGGCTTCGAGGAGTTCGACGCCCTCCGCGATGGACTGCAGCATCCCGAACTCGATGCCGTTGTGGACGAGTTTGACGAAGTGGCCGCTGCCGGGTTCGCCGACGTGGATGAGACCGCCCTCCACGGAGAGGGTGTCGAGGTAGGGTTCGGCTATCTCGAAGCCCTCCTCCTTGCCGCCGACCATGAAGCAGGCGCCCTCCTTCGCGCGCGGCGGGCCGCCGCTGGTGCCCGTGTCGAGGAAGTAGACGCCCTCGTCCCAGCAGCGTTCCTCGCGACGGATGGAGTCGCGCCAGAAGGAGTTGCCGCCGTCCATCACGACGTCGCCCTCGTCGAGTTCGTCGACGAGTTGGTCGAGTTGGTCGTCTATCAGTTCGCCCGAGGGGAGCGACAGGTAGACGACGCGCGGCGGGTCGAGTTTCTCCGCCAGCGTCTCGTACTCGCCGGCGTCGTGCACTTCGACGCCCATCTCTTCCAGTTCGGGCCGGTCCTCGGCGTCGAGGCCGACGACGCGCATGTCTTTTCCGACGGCCTGCCGCGCGAGGTTGCCGCCGATCTTTCCCAATCCGACGATACCGAGTGTGAGTTCTTGCTCAGACATGTGTGTGTCTCTGTCGTCGTGCATCGCCGTCCGCGCGTTCGGCGCCGCCGCACGCGCGTCTCCGTGATTTACCGCGAACACGAGGCGAGGGAGGCGCTCGGGGGCGCCTTCCCCGTCCGCAATACGTGTCAACGAGCGCCCGCGACGACTAAAATCGTGGTGGCCGACGCGTTTAATCCGCCCGTCGCCGAACCTGACGCCGAACCGACGGTACGGCCGGAAACGCCGGTCACCGGGGGTCTCATCACGCAGCCATGAAGGAGTTCACGCCGATTTCGGACTACGGTATCGTCGGTAACTTGGAGACGTGTGCGCTCGTGAGCGACGAGGGCGCAATCGACTGGTGTTGCTTTCCGTACCTCGACTCTCCGAGCGTCTTCGCCGCCCTCCTCGACGCCGGCCGCGGCGGGACGTTCGCCGTCGCGCCCGTTCGGGAGCACGAGTCGCGGCAGCGATACCTCGACCGGACGAACGTGCTCCAGACGACGTTCGAGACGGCGTCGGGGACGATGACCGTCACCGACTTCATGCTCGCGTCGGGGGAGCGGTACGCCGAGGACTACCCCGCCGACGCCGTCTACCGGAAGGTGACCTGCACCGAGGGTAGCGTCGACGTGCGCGTCGAGTTCGAACCCCGGTTCGACTACGCCCGCGCCGACACGCGGGTCGAGTCGACCGGCGGGGGCGTCGTCGCCGAGGCCGACGGGGAGTCGCTGTTTCTCTCGTCGCCGGTCGACCTCGCCGTCGAGAGCGTCGAGGACGGCGAGGGCGGCGGCGACCGGGCGACGGCGACCTACCCGCTCTCCGCGAACGAGTCCCACTGGTACGTCGCCCAGTACGGGGACCGCGAACCGCTGGCGGGCGGCACCTGCGACGACCTGCTCTCCGACACCGTCGACTACTGGCGCGGGTGGGCGCACACCTGCGGCGACGCGACCGAGACCTGCCTCCTCGACGGCCGGGCGCACGACGTGGCGGTCCGCTCCGGTCTCGTCCTGAAACTGCTGATGCGGCGGGACACGAGCGGTATCTGCGCCGCGCCGACCACGTCGCTACCGGAGGACGTCGGCGGCGTGCGCAACTGGGACTACCGCTACTCGTGGATACGCGACGGCGCGTTCACCGTCCGCGCGCTGACGCACCTCGGTCACTACGAGGAGGCGGAGGCCTACTTGGACCGCTTTCTCGACCTCTCGAAGGAGTTCCACCCCGACGATATCAAACCGCTGTACGCGATGGACAGAGGCGAGGAACTCGAAGAGGAGGACCTCTCGCACCTCTCGGGCTACCTCGACTCCGCGCCCGTCCGCGCGGGCAACGACGCGGCCGACCAGACGCAACTCGACGTTTACGGCGAGTTGATCCTCGCCATCTACCAACTGCTGTGGGACGGCCGCGAGATAGGCGAGGACGACTGGCGGGCGGTCAGCGACATCGCGGACCACATCTGCGAGGTGTGGGACGAACCGGGGTCGGGAATCTGGGAGGTCCGCGGCGACGACCACCAGTTCGTCTACTCGAAGGTGATGTGCTGGGTCGGCCTCGACCGGGCGATTCGGATGGCCGAGGAACTCGATTACGCGTCCGCCGAGGACCGCTGGTCGACCGTCCGAGAGGAGATTCACGAGACGGTGCTCGAACGCGGCTACGACGAGGAGTTGGGCAGTTTCACCCAGCGCTACGACGACGACACCCTCGACGCCACGGGACTGCTCATCCCGCTGACGGGCTTTCTCCCGGCCGACGACGAACGGGCCGTCTCGACGGTCGATACGATACGCGAGGAACTGGCGACCGAGGAGGGACTCGTCTTCCGCTACAAAGGGGGCGCCGACCCGCTTCCGGGCGAAGAGGGGGCGTTCGTGCTCTGTTCGTTCTGGCTCGTCGACGCCCTCGCGGTCACCGGGCGGGTCGAGGAGGCCGAGGCGGTGTTCGAGAACGTGCTGGAGTACGCCGAACCGCTCGGCCTGCTCTCCGAGGAGATAGACGCCGAGACGGGGCGACTACTCGGCAACTACCCGCAGGCGTTCAGCCACATCGGACTGGTGAACGCGGCGCTGTACCTCGCCGAGGCGCGTCTGGACCGCGAGATACAGCCGTTCGGTTCGCACTCCTTCGAGGAGTGAGGGGGCGCCGAGAGACCGACTGTCGCCTCGGTCAGTTCGACTCGATGACCTCGGCGGCGTTGTCGCGCGGCCGGTAGCCGATGGTTCGGAGGCCGTGCGTCAGCGACAGGCAGCGCTCGTCGTTCGCGGAGATGGCGTTGACCGTGACCGAGTTCTCCCCGTCGGGCAGGTCCGCGAGACTCGCCGCCCGCACGGCGTCCTTGCAGTCGCTCGGACTCAGCCACATCGCGCGGGCGAACCGGGCGGCCTCCTCGGCGTACTCCTCGGAGACGGGGTCGGTTACCTCGTCTTTGAGGTCCTGCTCGGAGAGCAACCACCCGATGCGGAGGTTCACCGTCTCGACGCCCTCGCGGTGGGCGAAGTAGTTCCCCATCGCCTCGCCGGCCACCTTCGTGACGCCGTAGAAGGAGTCCGGCGCCGTCTCGTCGTCCGGGTCGATGACGTCGGCGTCCGCGCGCATCGTCTCGGGTTCGTCCGGGTCGGCCACGATGTGGCCGTTCGTCGCGTGGTTCGAGGAGGCGTACACCACCCGGCCCACGTCGTTCTCGTCGGCCGCGTAGTAGGCGTTGAATGCGCCGTCGACGTTGACCTCCTTCACCTCGTCCCACTCGGCGTACGGCGAGGGGTTCGCCGCGAGGTGGACCAGGACGTCCGCGTCCTCGGGCAGTTTCTCGACGAACTGCTCGCGGTCGGAGACGTCGACGACGACGCTCTCCATCCCCTCCGTCTCCGAGTGCGTCATCGGCGTGACCTTGTGCGTCTCGTGGTCGAAGGCTTCGACGGCCGCGCTCCCGACGTTGCCGTCGGCTCCGGTGATAGCGACGTGTGCCATGTCGGTGACAACTGCGCCGGCGAGGAGTAAAGCTTCGGCGGCCGCGCGTCCCGGTGCGAACGGCGTCAGAATCGCCCACCGGCTATTTTACGCTCCCTCCCGACGCCGAACGTATGGGTACGGCAACCGACTCTGAGGACGAGGAGGGCGGACTCGGCCCTCCAGCGGGGTGGGATTTCCCCCGCGGACTCGACGAGTCGTCGTGGTGGCCGTTCATCGCCGCCGTCGGCGCGACGAACCTCTATCTCGGCGCGGGCCTGTTCATCATCGGCTGGACGGACTACTCGCTCGTCCCGAAGTTCCTCGGACCCCTGTTCTTCGGCGGCGGGGCGTTCCTGCTCCTCGTCGGCATCTTCGGGTGGCTCCACCAGGCGTTCGTCGAACCGTACTGGGAGCGAGACGCGAGCGTCCTCGACTCCGGCGTCCACCGACTCGGGATGCTCCTGTTCGTCATGACCGACATCGCGACGTTCGCCGCCGGACTCACCTACTACTACTTCGTCCGCCTCGGGTCGTGGCCCACCGAGGAGCTTCCGCACCTGCTCACGCCGGTGCTGGCGATAAACACCGTCCTGCTCGTCGGGTCCAGTTTCACCTTCGAGTACGCGCACAAGAAGCTCTCCGGCGGGGAGCACAAGCGGTTCCTCGCGTGGCTCGGAGTGACGCTGGCGCTCGGACTGGCGTTCGTCGGCGGACAGGTGTACGAGTATTACGAACTGATAGTGAGAGAGGGGTTCACCCTCTCCTCGGGACTGTTCGGTCCCGCGTTCTTCGGGCTGACGGGGCTGCACGGCCTCCACGTCGTCACCGGAGTCATCCTCATGGGTATCCTGCTCGTCCGAGGGCTGATGGGGCAGTTCGGCGCCGGCCGCGACACCGCCGTCAGGACCGTCTCGATGTACTGGCACTTCGTCGACGCCGTCTGGCTCGTCATCGTCGTGTCGCTGTATCTCGGGGCGGTGTACGGCGCTTGAGGCCGGTCAGGCGTTCGGCGCGAAGCACCGAACGCCAGTAGATTTACCCTCGATTCCGCCCCTGGTTCTCCCATGGCGACGCTCCCCGAACTCACGACGACGCAGGGCGTGTACGACTGGCTCCTCGCGCTGACGGTGCTGTTCGCGGCGTTCCTCGGGGCTCTCCTCCTCGCGTCGTTCCTCGGCTTCGTCCCCCCCATCGACCAGTTGGACGGGGGCGGCGCGCTCCTGTTCCCGGTCGCTCCGGCGCTCGGACTCGGGTGAGGTCCGTCGATTTGGGGTCCTCACGGCTCGGAGTCCGACCGGCCGGCCAGCATCCGAGCGAGTCGCGGCGAGTAGAACAGACCGAGGCCGACGAGGACGCCGACGACGCCGCCCGGCAGGACGTACCCGCTCACCGCGACGCACTCGTTCATCGTCTCGACGGCGACGTAGTACTCCTCGCCCTCGTAGGCGACGAGGGCGCCGCCGCTGAACGCCGCCTCGTGTTCGAGTTCGCCGTCCACTTCGCCGGTCCCGCTCACCGTCCCGACGGCCGACTCGAACGCCTCCTTCTCCGCGTCGCTCAGTTCCTCGTAGTCGAGTCGCGCCCACGAGGGGTCGACCATTCCCTCCGGCGCGTTGTGGTCGATGTCCTCCGGCGGCGTCACCGAGATGGCGGGCGCGCCGCAGAGGCCGAGGTCCTCCTGCACGGCCGCGTACCCGCCGAGGACGGCGCCGCCGACGCTGGCGGAGAACACGAGGGCGCCGAGGAACGGGAGGACGTACGTCGCGGCGTCGCTCCGGTTCACCGGATGTCACCTCCGCGCGTGGTCCGCCGCGGCGTGCGGTCGTCCGCCGTCGCCGACGCGGCGCGGCTTCTCGTCGTCATTCCGAGACGTGGACGAGCGACGTTTGCAGACGGCCGCTCAGCATCTTGAACACGGTCGCCAACCCCGTTCCGTAGGCGAGGTGGGCGACGAACGCCACGAGGATGTAGCCGACGAGTTCCCAGCCGGACTGCCCGCTGTAGAACGCCACGAAGAAGCCCGGCAGCATCACCACGGCGAACACGAGGCCCGTCCTGACGAGGGGTTCCCCCGGCAGGAAGTCCGCGAACGTGACGAACAGGAGCGCCCACGTCGTCATGCCGCCGCCGAGGAAGATGAGGTAGCCGACGAGCGGACTGCCCTCGACCCCCACGAGTTCGGCGAGTTCGGCGAACGCCCCGAGTTGGAACACGCCGAGGAGGGAGCCGACGTAGAGGACGGCCGACATGAGCATCATGCCGACGAAGCCGGCGGCGGCGCCGACGACCACGTCGGTGCCGATGCCGGAGAGGTCCTCGAACGCCTTCGGACTGCCCGCGTCCGACTCCTTCTTCTGGTCGCCGACCATCTGGCTCTCCGCGGCGGGCCGCGTCTCCTCGGGCGGGGGGCTGGTGACGCCGTACTTCTCGGCGAGTCGCGCCTCGAACGCCTGCCACTCGCGGGTGAACTGCTGGGTCTTCTTCAGGTCCCACACGTCGGCGTCGCGGACGAGGTCGCCGAACCACAGCGAGTGCAGCATGTTGTACAGCCACAGGAGAACGCTGAAGCCGATGACGAACGCGCCCACGGAGGCGATGTCGTGGAGCCACTGGAATCGCGGGGGGTAGGAGGCGAACCGCCGCGGCATCCCGAGGGCGCCGAGTATCAGGAACGCCGTGAACGTGACGAACACGCCGACGGTGCTGAGCACCGCCTGCAGGCGGGCCAGTCGCCGGTCGAACATCCGTTCGGTGATGATGGGGAACCAGTAGTAGGAGGCGGCGAACATCTGGAACGGGATGATCGCCATCAGGATCATGTGGAAGTGTCCCACGACGTAGTAGGTGTCCTGATACATCACGTCGATGGGGATGGAGGCGAGGAAGACGCCCGTGATTCCCCCGATGACGAACAGACCGAGGCTCCCCGCGGAGAACAGCATCGGCGCGGTGAGTCGGATGTCGCCCTTCCACATCGTCGTCAGCCAGTTGAACACCTTGATTGCGCTGGGGACGGCGATGGCGATGGAGACGATCATAAAGGAGGTGAGAAGCCGCGGGTCCATCCCCGTCGTGAACATGTGGTGCGCCCAGACGCCGAACGACATCACGCCGATGGCGAGCGTCGAGTAGACGACGAACTTGAACCCGAACAGCTTCCGCCCCGAGAACTTCGGGAGGATGGTGCTCATCAGCCCCGTCGCGGGTAGGAAAATAATGTACACCTCGGGGTGGCCGAAGAACCAAAAGAGGTTCTGATAGAGGATGGAACCGCCCGCCTCGACGGCGTAGAAGGAGGTGCCGAAGTTGCGGTCGAGAAGCAGCATGAGGATGGCGCTCCCGAGAAGCGGGAACGCGAAGAGGATGATACCGCTCGTCGTCAGCATCGACCACGTGAAGATGTCGAAATCGCCGATGTCGACGTCCGGACCCCGCTTCATGAAGATGGTGACGATGAAGTTTATCGCCCCCATCATCGTCGAGAGTCCGGAGAGATGCAAGCCCAGCAGCATGAAGTCTATCTGCGGGTTCGCCAACTGCGTCGATAACGGGGTGTACAGCGTCCACCCCGTCGCCGGCGGGGCTAAGATGTAGAGTATCTCCAGCATCGACCGCGGGAGTCCGAGGCCGAGAACCCGCGCGATGACCTCCGTGATGAGGCCGCCGCGGACAAGAAGCAACGAGGGCGGGAGGAGCCAGAAGGCGATGGCGTTGATGCGCGGGAACGCCAGGTCGTCGGCGCCGACGAAGAGGGGGAGAAAGTAGTTCGCCATGCCGAAGAACACCGGGGTGACGAAGAAGAACAGCATCGTCAGCCCGTGCGTCGTGAACAGGGCGTTGTACGTCTCCTCGGACCACACGTCGACGGCGGGCGTCAGCAGTTCGGTCCGAATCATCATCGAGTCGACGCCGCCCCACAGGGCCGCCACGGTCCCGAAGACGAGGTAGAGGAGGCCGATGTCCTTGTGGTCAACGGTCGTCACCCACCGGAGGAGGTTCGCCTTCTTCTCGCGTTCTTCCGTCTCGTCGCCGCGGACGTGGCCCCCGTCCGCGAGGATGGTCCGCGAGAGGTTCCGGAACGACCCGAACCGCGCGCGGAGGACGATCCCGACGACGAGACACGCCACGAACGCGTACGGGGCGACGCTCACGGAGAACTCCGAAGAGCGAACGGTTCGACTGCGTAGTTCATATCGTCTTCGAGAATGGTCGTCCCTCGATTAAATCTACTCCCCGACCGGCCGAAAGATTCAACCTCCGGACCCCACAGACACGTCTCCGAGTCGGACAGTCAGTCGCCGCGTCCGGTGGGCCCACCAGAGTTTAGTTCATATCTCTCGGAGTTGTACTCAATGGACCGGACGCGCGCGCGCCTCGGCGGGTTCCTCGCTCTCGTCGTCGCCTTTCTCGCCCTCGCGACGACGCCCGCGGCGGCCCAATCCGTCAACAAGGCGCTCATCAACAACCTCAACCGCAAACTGCTGTACGTCGCCCTGCCGCTGATGATGTCCGTCGAGTTCATCATCTTTTACACCATCTATCGCTACCGGAACAACGACGACCCGGCGCCGACCGAGGAGAACCGCCGACTCGAAATCACCTGGACCGTCGTCACCGCCATCATCCTCGCGTTCGTCGGCATCGCCTCGATGGTGGTGCTGGCGAACCCGTACATCTCTCCCGTCGTCGCCGCAGACAACGGCCCGCAGGAGGGCGGGACGAACCAGTACCTCCAGGGGGCGGTCCAACCCGACGACCCGAACGCCGTCGAAATCGAGGCGCTCGCCTACCAGTGGGGCTGGGAGTTCCGGTACGCGGGCGAGGAGAACGTGACGACGAAGAAGAAACTGGTCATCCCGAAGGATAGGGACGTCTACATCCACGTCAGTTCCAAGGACGTGATACACGCCTTCTACTCGCCGAAACTCGGGCTGAAGCAGGACGCCATGCCCGGCGCGTACGCCACCATCCGGACGAAAGCGACCGAAGAGGGCGTCTACCCGTTCTACTGCGCGGAGTTCTGCGGCTCCGGCCACGCCCGGATGGGCGGCGACGTGGTCGTCGTCTCTAACGACGAGTACCGGTCATGGGTGCGAGAACAGCGGAACCGCAACGCCACCGCGTCGGCGGTGGCCGACGCGAAGGACGGAGCGGGGTCGGGCGACGATACGAATCTACTCGGAAACGCCACCACAGAGACGGGTGACGACGCGAATCTGCTCGACAACGCCACGAACGGGTCTGAAGACGACACTGCGACGTCGGGTCCGAATCCGAGACTGCGCGCCGGCGACGCCACCGACCCGACGGTCCGGAGCGCGTAGCCGCGACCGCGGGCTCTCACCTCTCTCCTTCCTCTTCGACCGCGACCGGAGAACGGCGGTCCGAAGCTGACAACCACTAAGGGGTTGTCTCTCTATCACTCTCCTCGGCGACCGACAACGCCTTAGCGGTTGTCGGAGGCGAGACGGGTCCCTGGACGGAGTCTTTTACCGCGACGGAGTCCAACGGGCCTCCACGAACCGATGTGTAAAGTAGACGTCGCGGCCGACCGATTCGACCTGAACGCGCCGACGGCGCGGTACGACTCCCTCGACGCCTACCTCCTCGCGCGGTGGACGGGGGCCGACGGCGCGGAGAGCGAGGGGTACAAGTCGCTGACGGACTGGTTCAACCGCCGCCTGCTGAAGCGCGTCTACGAACTGGAGGGCCGCGACGCGACGAGCGTGCGCGCCGAGAGCGAGTACGAGGCGCTCACCGGCGAGGACGACGTGCGCCGGGACGAGGTGGCCGCCGACCTGCGCGCCGACGGCATCGACGCCGAGGAACTCCGGCGCGCGATGGTGTCGTGGAGCACGATGCGTAGACACCTCAACGGCTGTCTCGACGGCGAGAAACCCGAGCGGACGGCGACGACCGACTGGGAGCGAGAGAGCGTCCGCGTCGCCGCCGACCGCGTCCGCGAGAAGGTGCGCTCGGCGCTCACGTCGTTGGTCGGCAAGGGTCGACTCGCCGACGGCGAGGGCGTCGGCGTCGACGTGCAGGTGAAACTCTCCTGTCCGGAGTGTCCCGCGCGCGTCCCCCTCGAAGACGCCCTCGACCGGGGGTACGTCTGCCGCGAGCATGCGGCCGGCGTCGACGACGCCGTCGCGGACGTCGAGGTGCCCGCCGGTGGGAACTCGGAGTCGTCGCGCGGCCTCGTTCCGTTCGGCGCGGCGTCGTTCCTCGGTGCGTCGCTCGCCGAGGAGGCCGCCGTCGCCCTCCAGGCGCTCCTCGCTCTCGCCGCCGTATGAGTTGGCGACTCGCCGTCGAGAACGTCGCCGGCATCCGCCGCGGGGAGGCGACGCTCGAACCCGGCCTCAACGCCGTCCGCGCGAGCAACTGGCAGGGGAAATCAAGTTTCCTTAGCGCCATCGGGACGGTGCTCGGGGCCGAGTCGACGCTCACGGAGGGGGAGTCGGAGGGTTGCGTCTCCCTGCGAACCGACGAGGGTGAGGAGTACGAAGTCCGACTCCGCCGCCGAGGCGAGACGGTCGTCGCCGAGGGGTCGCCGTACCTGACCGACGACGCCGACCGCGTCTGTCTCGACCTGTTCGCCCTCCTCGACGAGGGCAACGAGGTCCGGCGCGCCGTGCGGGAGGGCGCTGACCTCGGACCGATTCTCACCCGCCCGCTGGACTTCGAGGACATCGACGAGCGAATCGACGAGCACCGGCGCGAACGCGACGCCGTCGACGACGACCTGTCCGCCGTCGACGCCGCGGCCGACCGCGTCCCGGTGCTCCGAACCCGCGCGGACGAACTCGAATCCGACCTCGCCGACCTCAGAGAGGCGCGCGAGGGCGTCGCCGCCGACGGCGACGAGGGCCTCCGCGAGGACCTCTCGACGGCCGAGGCCGAACGCGGCCGAGTCCGCGACCGGCGGGAGCGTCTGTCGGACACGGTCGACCGCGTCGAGGAGCGACTCGCGGAGCGTCGAGAGGAACTCGCGTCGCTCCCGGCGGTCGACGAGGGGGACGACGAGACACCCGAGGAGGAACTCTCGGCGGTCCGCGAGCGACACCGTCGCCGCGAACGCGACGCCGAACTCCTCCGCTCGGTGTACGAGGCGAACCGGCGCGTCGTCGAGGAGGACCGCCTCGACCTGCTGACGGACGTGACGCGCGGCGTCGAGGCCGACTCGCTCGACTGTTGGGTCTGCGGGCGGGAGACGACCGCCGAGAGCGTCGACGAGCGGTTGGCGGCGCTGGCCGACCGCATCCGGTCGCTCGAATCGGAGTCGGAGTCGCTGGCCGAAAGAGCCGACGAACTGGAGGCCGCGCGGGAGGAACGCGCCCGCGTCCGCCGCCGCCGGTCGGAACTCCGAGCGGAGGTCAGAGACCTCGAAGAGCGCCTCGCCGACGCAGAGCGCCGGTTGGCGGAGACGGACTCGGAGGCAGAGCGACTCGACGAGCGAATCGAGCGCCTCCGCTCGTCGCTGTCGGCGTCGACGGAGCGCGCGACGGACGTCGAGAGCGACCTGAAGTACACGGAGGCGCGCCTCGAAGACGCCCGCGAGGAACTCGCCGAGGCGGAGGCGGCCGCCGACCGGCGCGAGGAACTCCGAGAACAGCGCGAGCGGTTGACCGCCGAACTCGCGGACCTCCGACGCCGGAAGGCGGCGGTGAGGCGGCGGACGCGCGAGGCGTTCGACCGGACCATCGAGGAGGTGGCGGGGCTGTTCGAGACGAGTTTCGAGACGGCGCGCCTCACGAGCGACTTCGAACTCGTGGTCGCCCGCGACGGCCGCGAGGTGCCCACCTCGGCGCTGAGCGAGGGCGAGGTGGAACTGCTCGGCATCGCGGCGGCGGTGGCCGGCCACCGCGCCTACGACGTGGGAGAACGCGTCCCCGTCGTGACGCTCGACCGACTGGGCGGCATCGCCGACGACAACCTCGGCCGCCTGACGGAGTACCTCCTCGACCGCTCGGAGTACCTCGTCACCACCGCTTACCCCGAGCACTCCTCGGTGACGGGACACGAAGTCGACCCGGCGGAGTGGCGCGTCGTCTCCGACCGACCGGAGACGTCGCACTGACCGCGGGCCAGGCCTACCGTCCGCCCGGACGGAGGGTCGGTATCGGCCGACCGGCCCGCCGCGGACCGTCGGCCTCCCGTCGCCGCGACCCGGCCGTCGCCCGCTTGGGCGCGAATCCGAAGATACCGCTCCGCATCTCCGATGGTTGGGAACGCTTATGGTGTTTTGCTCGCATCTGTCGGTAGCATGGATTCAGATGGTGACGACGTCTCGGTGACGATGGAGATTACGGGGTCGTACGACGAGGTGCTGTCGAAGCTTTACGCCGAAGAGGAGGGCCGGCCGGGGCTCGAACCGCTGATGGAGGACGTCGACATCCTCCTCGACACGCTCGACCGGATGGAGGAGGGGACGCGTTCGGCCATCGCGGACAGACTGCCCGAGGAGATGACCGTCGACTACGACGCGGAGGCCGTCGTCGACCTGCTGCAGGTGCTCAAGCGCTACGACCTCGTCACGCTCGAAGGCAACACGTGGAAACCCGGGCCGAAGGCGGAGCGCCCGGACAGCCGACAGCGATAGTTCGACCCCGCTCGCGTCCCGCTACGGCTTCAGGAGAACCTTCGTGACGCCCTCTTCGCGTTCGTCGAACCGCTCGTACATCTCCGGCGCCTTCTCCAGCGGTTCCACGTGCGAGACGATGAAGCCCGGTTCCGCGCGACCCTGCTCTATCATGTTCCGCAGGCGGCGGTCGTAGCGCTTCACGTCGCACTGGCCGGTGCCGACGCGGAGTCCGCTCTCGAACAGTTTCCCGAAGTCGACGCTGAGTTCGCCCGGTTCCTGCACGTGTTCGGGCGGGTTCGGGTCCGACGAGAAGTAGACGCCGACGACGCCGACTTTCCCCGTCGGGCGGACGGTGCCGATGAGGTCGTTGATGACCTGCGAGGGGTTCTCCCGCGACTTGTCGTAGGCGCCCTCGCCGTGGCTGTGCCGGCCGCCGTCGATGGCCTGGTAGCCGACGGCGTCGACGCCCTTGTCGACTTTCCCGCCGTGCATCTCGGGGATGACCTCGGTGGGGTCCTCCTCCTCGAAGTTCACCGTCGTCGCGTCGCAGTACTCCTCGGCGAGTTCGAGGCGGCTCTCCACCCGGTCGACGAGGTATATCTCGGAGGCGCCCTTCAGTTTCGCGCTGTAGGCGGCCATCAGACCGACCGGACCGCCGCCGAAGACGACGACGGACTCCCCGGAGCGCAGGTCGGCGAGTTCACAGCCGTGCCACCCCGTCGGGAACACGTCGGCGAGCATGATGAAGTCCTCCTCGTGTTCGTCGCCGTCGGGGAGGGGCAGGGCGTTGAAGTCGGCGTGCGGGACGCGCACCTTCTCGGCCTGTCCGCCCTGATACGACCCCATCATCGCGTAGCCGTAGACGCCGCCGGGCGTGTCGGAGTCGACGTTCTCGCAGAACGCGGTGTAGTTGTCGACGCAGTTGCGGCAGTGACCGCAGGCGACGTTGAACGGGAGGACGACCCGGTCGCCGGGTTCGAAGCTCTCGACGCCCTCGCCGACCTCCTCGATGACGCCCATGATCTCGTGGCCGAACGCGCGGCCCTCGTCGATGGTCGTCCGACCCTCGTACATGTGGAGGTCAGACCCGCAGATGGCCGTCGTCGTGATGTCGACGACGGCGTCGTTCGGCCCCTCCAGTTCGGGGTCGTCTATCTCCTCGACCGACATCTCGTGCGGTCCGCGGTAAATTGTAGCGTCGATAGGCATGAGAGAATCCGTTTCGTTCGAGCGTCGAGACGTAGTTAGGGCCTCTGCCTTCATGCACAAGCACCGCCGCAGTCCGGCGATTATCTCCGGTTCTCGGCGCCGGCGAACGACCGTACTCTCCGATTCGTGTCCGTTCATCCGACGACGCGGCCGCGGAGACCTGAACGGCCGTTGTCACTATGTGGTGCGCTCGGCTACACGTCACCGTCATGCCATCCGACTCACCGACCCGGCGACGGATGCTCCGCGGCGCGGGCGTCGCCCTCGCCGCGGCGTTCGCGGGATGCGGGGGAGCGCAGTCATCGGCCACCGAGTCGTCCGCGCCCGCGTCGGCGTCGACGGAGGGGGCGACGCCGACGTCGACGTCGACCGAACCGGCCTCGGCCGAACCCGCGACGTCGACGGAGTCCGAGGCCGAGGGCGAGTACACCGAGGTCTATCGGAACGTCATCGATTCGGTCGTTCTGATACAGGTGTCCTCCGGCGGGCAGGGGTCGGGGTTCGTCTACCGCGACAACTTCGTCGTCACGAACGCCCACGTCGTCGGCGACGCCTCGGACGTGCAGGTCCGCTTCACCGACGGCGAGTGGCGCGCGGCGTCCGTCGTCGGCGTCGACCCCTCCGCCGACCTCGCGGTGGTGCGGGTGGAGGACATCCCCGACGACGCGGAACCGCTCCCGATGGTCGACGAGCAACCGGCCATCGGGACGGAGGTGGTCGCCATCGGCAACCCGTACGGTCTCGAAGGCTCGGTCACCTCCGGACTCGTCAGCGGCGTCAACCGCCTCATCCCGGCACCGAACGGCTACAGAATCCCCGACGCCATCCAGACCGGCGCGCCGGTCAACCCCGGCAACTCGGGCGGGCCGCTCGTCACCCTCCACGGGGCGGTGGTCGGCGTCATCAACTCCGGCGGCGGCGAGAACCTCGCGTTCGCCATCTCGGCGGCGCTGGTGAAGCGCGTCGTGCCGGCGCTCGTCGAGGACGGCGAGTACCGCCACGCGTACATGGGCGCCGGGCTTCGGACCGTGACCCCGGACATCGCCGAACAGTTGGGGCTCTCCGAACCCCGCGGCGTGGTCGTCACCGACGTACTGGACGACGGCCCGTCCGACAACGCCCTGCAGGCGGGCGACGTCGTCGTCAGCGTCGGCGGTCGACGGGTCGACAGCCGACAGCAACTCGCCTCCTACCTCGCCCTGCGGGCGTCGCCCGGCGACTCGATTCGCGTCACGGTGCTCCGCGACGGCCGGCGACAGCGAGTCGAGTTCACGCTGGGCACGCGTCCGCGGCAACCGGACACGACCTCGCGGTGAGGCCCGCGCCGCCGACGCGACGGATTCCGGGGAGGCTTTACTCCCCGGCGCCCTCCCCCCGCCCGTGCAACCGGACGACAACCGTCGCGGGTGGGCCGAGCGCTCGGGGGACTTCTCGCCGGCCTACTACGCCGAAATCGGGCCGAACGAGGTGAGCGAGACGCTCGCCGCCGTCTTCGAGCACTACGTCGACGAGGACGCCGCGATACTGGAGGTCGGCTGTAGCTCCGGCCGCCACCTCGCGCACCTGCTCGACCGGGGGTACGAGAACCTCACCGGCGTCGACATCAACGAGGACGCCTTCGAAGTGATGGCCGAGCACTACCCCGAACTCGCGGAGACGGGGGCGTTCCGCGCCGGCGCCATCGAGGACGTGGTCGCCGAGTTCGACGACGACGCCTTCGACGTGGTGTACTCCGTCGAGACGCTCCAGCACGTCCACCCCGACGAGACGTGGGTGTTCGAGGAGCTGATTCGGGTCACCTCCGACCTCCTGATAACCGCCGAGAACGAGGGCAACAGCCCGCAACGCGGCCGCGACGGCGCCGAGGTGAGCTACGTCAACGACGACTTTCCCCTGTTCCACAGAAACTGGAAGCGGGTGTTCTCCGACCTCGGCCTCGCCCAACTCCTCTCGGAACCAGGCAAGCGCGACACGGTCCGCGTGTTCCGCGCGCTCTGAACGCCCGAACAGAATCGCGAGGCCCGAGAATCAGGGCGACCCGCTGGGAGTCGCCGTTCGGCCCGCCCTGGTCGCTCCGGTCCGGGTTTCGATTCCCGACTCGGTCCCGGTCCCCGTTTCCGTCTCGCAGGTGAACGCGTCGAGTCGACGCTTTAGGTCCGCCGTCTGTTCGGTCAGGCGGTCGAGCCGCGACCGGACCTCCGAGATGGTCGCCACCCCGCTCTCGGCCCGGTCCGCGAGCGACTCGCTCCGTTCGGCGATGGTCCGGGAGCGCTCGGCCACGCGTTCGATGGCTCCGACGACTTCCTCGGTCGACCGGGCGCCGTCGTCGGTCGCCGCGGCGACCGTCTCCACCGACGCGTCGACGCCCTCGACCGTCTCCGAGAGCGCCGCGAACGCGTCGCCCGCGTCGGCCATGGTCGCCTTCCCGTCCCCGATGCAGGCTCTGGTCCGAGCCATCTCCTCCTGCACGCGCGCGACGTCCGCCACCGTTCGGGCGACGGTCTCCTCGATGGACGACGAGTGGTCGCGCGTCTCGTCGGCGAGGGTCTTGACCTCCTCGGCGACGACGGCGAACCCGGCGCCCGCCTCGTCGGCGCGGGCCGCCTCGATGTTGGCGTTCAGCGCCAGCATGTTCGTCTGCTCGGCGACGTCCTCGATGAGGTCGGTGCTCTCCGCGACGCCGTCCATCCGCCGGTCGAGCGACTCGACCAACTCCGCGAGTTCGTCGACGCTCCGTTCGATCTGTCCCATGGCCTCGACGGCCTCTTCGGCGGTCTGCGTCCCTCCCTCGGCGGCGTCGGCCGCGTGACCGGCCTCCTGAGAGACCTGGTCGGCGTTCGCGGCTATCTCCTCGATGGTCGCCGACAGGGTGGTGAGTTCGTCGGTCGCGGATTCGAGCGTCTCCGCCTGCTCGCGGATGTCTGTCGCGAACTCGCGGGTGTCGGTCGCCTGGTCTCGTTGCGTCCGTTCGAGCGTCTCGGCGTCCTCGTACACCGACCGGGTCGTCCCCTCGACCGTCGAGGCGAACGCCCGGATGTCGACGACCGTCGACGAGAGTTCCCGCCGCATCCCGTCGAACGCGTCGCCGATTTCCGCGATGGCCTCGATGTCCGTCTCGGCGGGTCCCTCGGCGGTGAAGTCGCCCGCGGAGACGGCGTCCATCGCGTCCGCGAGTTCGTCCGCGCGCAGCAGCAGTCGCTCGTTCAGTCGCTCCACCTCCGCCCGCGCCTCCTCGCTGTCCCGGACGTTCCGAATCTGCGCTCTGGTCTCCTCGCGGGAGCGCTCGATGGAGAACCAGTTCGCCACCAGCGCCGCCGACAGGGCGAGGAGGAACGTCGCGTGGACGAGCGCCCAGCCCATCGGTCGGGCGACCGCGTCGGGGTGGTTGTAGACGACTTCCGGATACGACATGCCGAAGGCGGCGTGCTCGACGGCGACGTAGCCGACGCCCGTCGCGAACGGAAGCCAGTCCTCGTACACCGCGATGATACCGACGACGACGAAGAAGTGGAAGTGCGCCTCGATGAACCCCCCCGAGAAGTACACGAGCACCGCCGACGACGTCATCAGTCCGACGGACACCACCGCGGTGCGGATGCGCCGCGGGAGCACCGGCAGCGCCGACAGGAGCGTCAGCGCGACGATGGCGCCGACGCCCGCGAAGAGGTGCGCCTCCGGGACGGCCGTGAACGTCGCACCCGTGACGTAGGGTTCGGTCCCGGTGTAGCTTCCCAGCGCGAAGAGGAAGGGCACGTGCGCCGCGAGTATCAGTACGATGTTCCGGTGACGGGCGCGCCAGGACTCCTCCGGGATGGAGTCCCCCCGCGGGATGTATCTAACAACGTCTCTCCCCTTACGCACCCACTGCCTCGGCGACGGAAGCCACGCTTCCGATGTCGGAGTGGACATACTGCGATAATCGTTTTATGCTACATATATGTGGGCTTCAAATAATCGTAGTTGATAATACTATTCCCGGCTGATCGCACCGTTCGACCCCATCCCGCCGCTATTCGGCGCGGAACCGAACGGCGACTCCGCTCGGGTCGGTCACCTCGAACCCGTCGTCGCGTTCGGCGACCGAAACGCCCGCTGCCGCGAGTCCCCGCCGGACCGCCGTCAGCGCGTCCCCGTCGGGGAGGAGGAACTCGAACCACGCCACGCCGCGCCCGCCCGCCGGCCGCGTCCGCCCGTTCCAGACGTTCACGCCGAGGTGGTGGTGGTAGTCGCCCGCCGCGAGGAACAGCGCCGAGGGCGACTCTGACTGCACCCCCAGACCGAGCGTGTCCGCGTAGAACGACCGCGACGCCGGCAGCGACGTCGCCTCTAAGTGGATGTGCCCCACCGTCGTCCCGGACGGGGCGGCCGCGGCGCCGTCCGACGCCGAGAGGAGGTCGTCGAGGTCCAGCGGGGCCGTTCCCATGTTTATCGTCCCGTCCTCGTCCCGGGGCCACTCCGCCCGCGGCCGGTCGGCGTAGATCTCGACGCCGTTGCCCTCCGGGTCCGAGAGGTAGAGCGCCTCGCTCACGTCGTGGTCGGAGGCCCCGCTCGGTTCCGACCGGTCGCGGACCCGTTCGAGCGCGGCGCCCAACGCGGCGCGGGAGGGGACTCTGAACGCGGTGTGGAACAGTCCGGCTTCGTCGTCGTTTCGGGGCGGGGCGTCGTCGTCCCGCCGCAGGACGAGCAGCGCCGTCCCGTCGACGCCCAGCGTCGCCCTCTCCTCCGTCTCCGTCAGCACCGACAGGCCGACGACGTCGCGGTAGAACGCCGTCGTCGCCGCTATGTCGGCCACGGTCAGCGCGGTTCGACCGATTCGCGCGGCGTCGGGAACGAGGGGGGTTCGTGTCATTCGCGGCTCTCGTCCGGGAGTTCGTCGCTCTCGGGTATATACCTCAGCGAACGCGAGGCTCACCACGTAACCCCGATGTCACCGGCCGCACGGAACGGTTCGCTCGGCGTCGATTGTGACGGACGGCCCCGCGTCCGGTCGTTCCGCTCGCCGCAGAAACTCCAGAGCAGAACAAATAATGGTTATCTTCTCCGGTATCTAACATTCTGGAAGTGACGCGCTGTCACTGGTGAACTCAATGAACGGAATAAGCGGCAAAGTCGCACTCGTAACGGGTGCGGGGTCGGGTATCGGACGGGCGACAGCGGTGGCCTTCGGCGAGGCGGGGGCGACGGTGGCCGCCGCGGACGTCGACGAGGCGGCGGCGACGGAGACGGCGCGACTGGTCGAGGAGGCCGGCGGGGAGGCGGCGGCGTTCCACGTCGACGTGAGCGACGAGGACAGCGTCGCGGCGCTGGTAGAGTCGGTCGTGGACCGCTTCGGCGGTCTGGACTTCGCGCACAACAACGCGGGCATCGAGGGCGAGGGCGGTCCGGTGGCCGAGCAGACCCTCGAAAACTGGGACCGCGTCATCGACGTGAACCTCCGCGGGGTGTTCCTCGGCATGAAACACGAGATTCCGAGAATCCGCGAACGCGGCGGCGGCGCCATCGTGAACACGGCGTCCGTCGCGGGCCTCGTCGGCGCCGCCGGTCTCTCGCCGTACTACGCGTCGAAACACGGCGTCGTCGGCCTGACGAAGTCCGCCGCGGCCGAGGTGGCCGAGGACGGTATCCGCGTCAACGCCGTCTGCCCCGGCGTCGTCGACACGCCGATGGTCGGGCGCTTCACCGAGGGGAACGAGGAGGCGATGACCGCGCTGGTCGAACCGCAGGCGATGAAGCGGCCCGCGGACCCGGCCGAAATCGCGGCGGCGGTGGTGTGGCTCTGCGCCGACGACTCCTCGTTCGTCACCGGCGTCCCCCTCCCCGTCGACGGCGGCTACGTGGCGCAGTGAGCGACGATTCGCTCACGCCGTCTTTTCTTCCCGACAGAACCGCGCGAAGTTCGCCAGCGTCCGCGTCGCCGTCGACTCGTCGAACGAGCGCTCGCCGTTCTCCCAGACGGCGTCGTACTCCGGCCGGATGGCGGGCGTGAACTCAGGGTGGTACTGGACGGTCCACACCGGATGCTCGCGGTGGCGCGTGGCGAAGTGGTCGTTGTAGTCTGTCGCGCCGACGGTCTCCATCCCTTCGCCGGGGTCGGTCACGAGGTCCGAGTGGAGGACGGGAACCACGGGTTCGACCCCCTCGAACAGCGGGATGTCGGCGAGCGACGCCTCCACGAGTCGGTTTCGGAACTCCCCGCTATCGACGACGGTCCCGCCGAGGGCCGCGTTCACGAGTTGGTGTCCGAAGCAGATGCCGAGGAGCGGGATTTCCTCCGCTACGACCGTCTCCACGAACCGCTTCTGTCTCCCGATCCACGGCTGGTCGGGTTCGTCGTAGACGCCGCACCCGCTTCCGCCGAGGACGACGCCGTCGACGCCGTCGAGTGACGGGTCCGACGTCCCGTTCGGGTAGCCGTGCATCTCCGCGTCGTCGCCCGGGAGGAGGCGGGCGACTTCGCCGGCCATGTGCCCGCCCTCCACCGCGTTGTCCACTACCAGTATCACGTCGTCCGACGGTTCGGCGCCGAGCGTCTTACCCCCTCGGGTCCGGTTTCGCCCCCATACCCCGTCCCTCGCCGCCCACCCGTCGACGATAACGCCGGTGTGACCTGGTAACGCGTGCGTTCGCTGAGGTATATCTCGGTCGCCCGCCTTCACCACATCGTGAAGGTACTCTTGCTCGGCGCGAGCGGACGAATCGGACGGCGAATCGCGAGCGAACTCCTCGACCGCGGGCACGCGGTGACCGGCGTCTCCCGCGGCGGGACCGTCGAGGAAATCGACGACCCTGCGTTCACCTCCCTCGCGGGCGACGCCACCGACGCGGACGCTCTGACGAAACTCCTCGCGGGACACGACGCGGTGGCCTCCGCGCTCGGTCCGAGCGGCGAGGAGTCGCCGGACGCCCTCGTCGCGATGATGACGGCGGTGGTCGAGGCGATGCGCCGGGCGTCGGTCGACCGACTCGTCTGGACCGGCGGCGCCGGCATCCTGCGGGTCGGCCCGGAGACGCGACTCGTCGACAGCGAGGAGTTCCCCGAGGAGTGGAAGCCGGTCGCCCGCGCCGCCGTCGAGGCGTACGACGTCCTCGAAGCGGCCGAGGACCTGCGGTGGACGTACCTCGCGCCCGCCGCCCTCATCGAACCCGGCGAGCGGACCGGCGAGTACCGGACGGCGACGGGCGAACTCGTCGCCGACGAGGAGGGCGACAGCCGCATCTCGATGGAGGACTTCGCCGTGGCGTTCGTCGACGAACTGGAGTCGGGCGAGGGGGTCCACGCGAAACTCGGGGTCGGCTACTGACGGACCGGAGGGACCGCCTTCGCGGGCGTCGGAACGCGGCGGTTCTCACTCCCGCCGGCCCCGGTAGAGGTAGACGAAGACGGCGACGGGAACGCCGGCGACGACCGCGTAGTGCCACTCGCCCGCGAAGACGCGCGGCGCCCAGAGGACGAGGAGGACGACGAACCCGACGAGGGTGCCGACGACGGCCCCGCCCTTCGCGTCCCCGAAGTACTCCGTGGCGGCGCCGACGAGGGCGAAGAGGACCACCGCGGCCGCCGCGACCGCAACCTCGTCGAACGAGGAGAGGAGACCGTGTCCGGGGTCGAAGAAACTGGGCACGCGCCGACGGACGCCGCGCGAGGCTTTGGCTCCTTCTCACGGGGCCGAGAACGTCGTCTCGGGAGACGCTTCAACCCGTTCTCGACGGGCGGTGACCCGCACGCGACGGTCGACCGCGAACCGTACGACTCACGGTGTCCGCTCCCACACGCGTACCCGATGGACCGAGACCGGTTACTGGCGGCCGCGCCGCTCCTCGCGGCGGCCCTCTGGGGCGGGATGTACGTGGTCAGCAAGTGGGGGTTCCGCGAGGTTCCGCCGCTCACGCTCGTCTTCCTTCGCGTCGCACTCGGCGCCGGAGCGCTCTACGCGGTCGTTCGGCTCACCACCCCGGAGCGGTCGTTCTCCCGGCGGGACTGGCGACGGCTCGCCGGACTCGCGGCGTGGCTCACGGCGGCGCTCTCGACGCAGTTCGTCGGGACGGACCTGACGAACGCGAGTCAGGGGGCGCTGCTGACGGTGCTGACCCCCGTGTTCATGGTCGCTCTCGGGGTGACCGCCCTCGACGAACGCCTCTCGCGGCGGAAGCTGCTCGGAACCGCGCTCGCTCTGGTCGGAACGCTCGTCGTCCTCGCCGGCCGGTACGACCCGACCGCCGTCGCCGGCGGCGGACTCGCCGGCGTCGGCCTGCTGCTGTTCTCGGCGTTCGCCTTCGCCGGCTTCTCCGTGTTCGGAAAGCCTCTCATCGAGCGCTACTCCGCGCTGGAGACGGTGACGTACGCGACGCTCCTGTCGGTCCCCATGTTCGGCGCCCTGGTCCCGTTGGAGTGGTTTCTCGACCCGGGCGCCTTCGCCTCCGTCGCGGTGACCCCGACGCTCGTCGCCGCGGTTCTCTACCTCGGACTGCTGAGCACGGCGGCGGCGTGGTACTGCTGGTACAAGGGGATGGAGTACGCCGACGCGAGTTCGGTCGCCGTGTTCTTCTTCGCCCAACCCGTCGTCGGCGTCCTGCTGGGGGCCGTCGTCCTCGGCGAACGCGTCGGCGTCGAGATTCTCATCGGCGGAGCGCTCCTCGTCGCCGGCGTCTACGTCGTGAACCGCGCCGGGGAGTCCGGGGACGCGGGCGGGGCGGAGGAGGCGGACGCGGGGGCAGAGGCGTCACGAACGCGGCCCGCGCGCTCCGAGTAGTCGCGGCGGCCCCGACGCTTATTGACCGGTCCGCGGTAGTAGACATCATGGATTCGGAGCACCGCCGACGGGAGTTTCTCAAAATCTCGGCGGCGGCGACCGGTCTCGCGTCGGTCGGCGGGCGCGCGGCGGGCAGGCGGGTCCCCGCTCCCGACGGCGCGTCCGGAGGCGACTCCGCACCCCGGTCGGGTCCGGCCGACTGCGCGGACGGCGCGTCGGTCGAGAGCGCGGAGCCGATAGACGTCCGCGGGGCGATGTACCTGCCCGCGCGAGCGCTCACGTTCTACCAGATGTGGGCGGACTACGACGAGGCGGTGATCGAACGCGACCTCGGATACGCCGCGGACGTGAACCTCAACGCCGTCCGGACGTGGCCGAGTTACGAGTTCTGGAAGCGGGAGCCGGCGGCGCACGAACGCCGCATCGACCACTTCCTCCGCGCGGCGTCCGAGCGGGGCATCTCGGTGCTGTTCAGCCTCTTCGAGGGGAACGGCGTCTGGCCGACCGAGGAGAACCTCACCGACGACAACCCGTTCACCGGCGTCGGCGTCCGGTCGCCGGGGAACGCCCTCCTCGCCGACCGGTCGCGGTGGGGCGAGGCCGAGCGGTTCGTCGAGTGGTTCGCAGAGCGGTACGGCGACGACGACCGACTGCTCGCCGTCGAGGCGATGAACGAACCGCACTGGGACTCGCGGACGAAGCCGTTCGCGCGGTCGATGTTCGAGACGCTCGCCCGGAATCGGGGATCCGTCCCGCTCACCGTCGGGTCGACGAGCATGGTGAACAACGCGACGTACCTCGACTGGGGCGTCGACGCGCTCCAGTTCCACTACAACTTCCCCCGCTCGGAGGAGCGCTACCGGCGCTTCCTCGACCGGATGCGCGGCCTCGCCGACGAGTTCGACGGCCCGACGTGGCTGGGCGAGTGGCAACGCGTCCGGTCACCGCCGTTCGGCCCCTGTCCGCCGAACGACGACCACACCTACCCGAACTACGCCTCGCTCGCGCCCGCGATTCGCGACTCGGGGTTCGGCAACTTCTTCTGGTCGCTGATGGTGAAGCCCGCCTACCTGCCGCCGATGCGCGGGAACGGCGTCCTCAACGGCCTGTTCCACGAGGACGGCGCCGTCTGGAGTCTGGAGGACGCCCGAGCCATCAAGGCGATGTCCGGCGACCCCTCCGTCGACGGCCTCGAAGAGCGCTCCGAGTGGCCGGAGTGGGCGGCGGGCGTCAAGGAGTTCGCCTGCCGCTGATCAGCAGTCGTCGGCGCGACGGACGTCCGCGAGTCTGTTGTTCGAGACGTCGTTTCCGCTCTCGAAGTCGAACGCCGACGGGGACGTAGACGCGGACGTCGAATCCGACGTCGAGGCGGAACCTGACGCCGCGACGACGGAGACGCCGACGAGGTTCTCCCGGACCGCGCAGTCCGCCAGTCGCGGGGTCGCGACCCCTTCGAGGAGGAATCCGTACCCGTTCCCCGTCGCTTCGACGCCGCGCACCGTCGCGCGGTCGACGTTTCGGAGGGAGACACCGACCTCCCACGCCTCGACGACGACGTTCTCGACGACCACCTCGGAGAGCGCCGACTCGCCGCCCGCCGCTATCGCCGTCGTGTCCGAGACGCCGCCGCCGACGAGGGCGTGCCCCCGACCGTCGAGCGTGACGCCGTCGGCAGCGATTCGAACCATCGCCTCGGACGCCGGGGAGACGCCGCTGACGACTCTGTCATCCGTCAGCGCGTACTCGCCCGATTCGGTGATTCGCCCGTCCTCGGGCACCGGTCTCGGAGCCATGCCGGCCGGTACGTCGGGCGAGGTTAAGGTCGCTCGGGCGGTCTCGGTGTCGTCTCCGAGAAGGGGTCGTATCCTCCCGGTTTCCGTCACCGATACCTCACCGAGAAGTGCCCACTCTCCGCCCAGCGGCTTGCCTGCAGCGGTGGATTCCCACGGCAGATCCTGACGGAAAAATATAATTATTACCAGAGAAAGTATTTTCCATGACACTACTCGACGATCTGTCGGGCTTCGAGTTCGAGGACGTGATGGAAGACGTCTTCCGAAAACTCGGCTACCAGAACGTCCGTCAGTCGGAGAAAACGGGTGACGAAGGGCGAGATATTCTGATGGAAGAGCGCGTGAACGGTCAACGACGCGGTATCGTTGTCGAATGTAAACACAAAGACCGAGTCGGTCGTCCGGTCGTCCAGAAACTCCACTCTGCGGTCACGACGTACGATTTCACCGGTCCGAAGCGCGGTATCATCGTCACAACCGGGTCGTTCACCGATCAGGCCCGCGAGTACACGCGCAAGCTCAGGGAGCGAGGCGACGGAACCGAGATACAGTTAATCGACGGTAGCGACCTCAGAGAAATGGCCGATGACGTCGGCCTCGACCTCTACAACGGCCGAATCGAGATCGTCTGTGATCAGACGCTCCGACCGATCGATCCGGCGGGCGGCGTCGACAAACCGGTGCGCGACGCGTTTCGGGACGTCGCGAACTTCGACGCTCGAACCCTCTCCACGGTCGACTCGACGGTCCGGTTCGAGCCGGTCGTTTCAGTCGACGCACGAACCGACGCGACGTTCGAGACGTCGGTCGGCGTCATCCACCGAGTGGACGAGCGGGACCGTCTGCTGCTGGACGCCAGCGGTGATGCTCCGAGCGTTGCAGACGGAACGATCCGACAACTCGTCGCGGACGGCGGCCAGCACACGGTTCGCCTCGACGACCCCCGCATCGTCGATTCGTTCAGCCGACGGACGTCCGATCACTTCGGGCAGTCGGAGACCGATTACAAGGAGTGGACCGTCGACCGCCTCCGGGCGCAGTACACGACGACCGTCGAGTACACCGGCGACAACAACGTCGACTACGAGAAGGAGTGTGAGCCGCAAGTGTCGGACGTCTCGATTCAGTCGATCGATTCGGTGTACGTCCCGCGGATACGCTCTCGGACGACGCTGAAGGAGTACGAGTATTCGTTGGAGTACTACGCCGCGGGTCCGTCGCGGTCGACGGTCGAGAACGGAATCGGCCGATGCGTCCACTGCGGCGCGACGTGGCTGAAACACACCTACTGCGACAACTGCGGAAGCATCAACTGCCGGCGTCACACCAGAACCGAACGGCTCGAAGGTGAGCCGGTCTGTACCGGCTGTGCGGTCTCCGACCGCTTCGCGCTCCGCAAGCGATTCTTCTACGACGAGGAGAATCTCGCGACCTTCCGCGAGCAGTACGAGGATCGCCCGGTACACATGAAGGCGATGGAGAACAAACCGATGGTCGCGAGCACGGTGGCGATGGTGCTCTTCGCGATGCTCTTTCTGATCTGACCCGCCCGGCCGAGGTCGACCACCCGTGCGGTTATCCGCGTCGGGTACTCAGCGTCACACGTCGATGCTGGGCTACGCCTGTATGAACCGCACGCTGCGAGAGCGCGACCCGCCGCTGCGGTGCAACCGGGGGATGCAACGGAAGACGTGGGAGTCGCGGGGACTGGAGTACGCCTCCGAACTCGCCCTCCAGAACTTCTCCGACCTGTCCGAGATACTGCGCTGGAACGTCGACCACGGCATCTACTTCTACCGCTGTACCTCCGATCTAGTTCCGTGGAACTCCCAGTTCGAGTTGACCGACCTCCCGGACTACGAGGAGATAGCCCGAATCGCCGCCGACTGCGGCCGGTTCGTTCTGGACAACGAGATGCGCTTCACGTTCCACCCGAGCCACTGGTGCAAACTCGCCAGCGAGTCGGCGGACACCGTCGAGAACTCTATTCGCGACCTCGAAGTGCACGGCTCGTGGCTCGACCTGCTCGGTCTCCCTCGAACCCCGTACTACGGTATCAACGTCCACATCGGCGCCCACTACGGCGACAAGGAGGCGACGGCCGAACGCTTCCGCGAGGCCGTGAACCGCCTTTCGCCCGCCGCCCGCGAGCGTCTGATCGTCGAGAACGACGACGAGGAGGGCCTCTGGAGCGTCCCCGAACTGGTGGAGGCGGTCGCGGAACCGCTCGGGGTGCCCGTGGTGTTCGACTACCACCACCACCAGTTCGCCAGCCGGGGGCTCACGTACCGGGAGGCCTTCGAGTCGGCCGCGCGGACGTGGGGGGACATCCGCCCCATCGCACACTACTCCGAACCCGCGCGGCTGTACGGGGAGGACGCGCGGCCGCAGGCGCACGCCGACTACGTCTCGTCGGTCCCCGATTGGCTCCTCGACGGCGCGGACGTGATGCTCGAAGCCAAGGCGAAGGAGCGGGCGCTGCTCCGCTATCGGGACGGGACGGAATCGGTCGCCGCGGAGTCGTAGCCGGTCGGTCGGCTGGGGGGCCGAGACGACTCCCGGTTCACTCCGCCGATTCGGGCGTCCCCGCGGCGGCGTAGCGCACCGTCACCAGCGGCAGCCCTAACAGCGAGATGCGCTGTTCGGCCAGTACGTCCGCTTCGTCTCCGAACTCCTCGAAGCCGTCGAACGACGAGCCGAGGTCGTCCGCCGGCAGGACGCGGAACCGCTGGGCGGCCGGGAGGCGAAACGCGCCCGCGGCAGTGTGCAGGTACAGTCCGCCGTCCGGGCAGTCGGTCGTGAGGGCGACGCCCGCCCCGTCGTGCTCCATTCGGAGAACGGTCGAGAGGTTCGCGCCGGGGAGCGGCACCGCGATGTCGACGAACCGCTCTCCGGCGTCGACGTAGCTGGCGTAGACGGCGACGAACACCGCCTCGCCCGTCTCGTCGTCGGTTCGGACCCACAGCCGAGGGTCCTCGCGCGGGTCGTCCGCGGCCGCCGCGTCGGCCAGCGCGAACAGGTCGCTGGAGACGCGCTTTCGGTCCTCGCCGGGGCCGGGGAGGTTCAGCTGTTCGATTCGGCTCGTCACCCGACTCGCGAGACGCGCGCCGAGCGCGTACGGTCGGTGCCACTCCGCGTCGACGGTCATCCCGAACGAGGCGGTCCGCTCGTAGAGCGCGCGGACGTCGGGGTGGACGGCGCCGGGGTCGAACCCGGGGCGGGCGTAGTCGTCGAGCGAGCCCATCTCGCCGGGGACGCCGTCGCCGCGGAGGCCGCCGCGCTCCGGCCACGCCGGGCCGACGTACCGGTCGCCGTGCAGGGGGGAGAGCGGCACGCCGCGGGCGGCGCGACGGGCGCCCGCGAGGACGCCGCCGACCGCCAGTCCGACGCCGCCGAGACCCAGCGCGACCCTCCGAGTCAGACCCTCGAACACGGGTTCCGTACGGACCGTCGAACGTTAAGGCCGGCGCCCGTCTGCCGACCGCCCTCCCGGCGTCCGCGGAGTCCAAAATGATAGTTACGGACAGTCGCGGACAGACGCCGGTCGGACGCGGGCGCGGACGGCGCCGAGTGCGGCGGGTCGCGCCCGGCCGCGGCGCGCGATGTATTACCGAAGAACATTCCCGAACTAGATAATTCCTTTGCGTGGAGCCGAGTCTTCATTCCCAAAATGGAACTTCAATTCCGAATTAGACAATCTTAACACGCGAAAGAACCAAGCAGCTCGTAATGCCGAAATCCAACCGAGAGTGGTGGCCCGAACAGTTGAAGTTGGAGATCCTGGACAACAACGCGGACCCCGGGAATCCGATGGACGAGGACTTCGACTACGCCGAGGCGTTCGAGGAACTCGACCTCGACGAGGTGAAATCGGACATCGAGGACGTGCTGACCACGTCTCAGGACTGGTGGCCGGCCGACTACGGCCACTACGGCCCGCTGATGATCCGGATGGCCTGGCACAGCGCCGGGACGTACCGGGTCGCCGACGGCCGCGGCGGCGCGAACCGCGCCGGGCAGCGGATGGCGCCCCTCAACAGTTGGCCCGACAACGCGAACCTCGACAAGGCGCGACGCCTGCTCTGGCCGGTCAAGCAGAAGTACGGCGACAGCCTCTCGTGGGCCGACATGATCGTCCTGACCGGGAACGTCGCCCTCGAATCGATGGGGTTCGAGACGTTCGGCTTCGGCGGCGGGCGCGTGGACGCGTACCAACCCGACGAGGCCGTCGACTGGGGCCCCGAGGACGAGATGGAGAAGACTTCCCCCGAGCGCTTCGACGAGGAGGGCAGCCTGAAGAACCCGCTCGGTAACTCCGTCATGGGCCTCATCTACGTGAACCCCGAGGGTCCGTACGGCGAACCCGACCTGGAGGGCTCGGCGCACAACATCCGCGAGACGTTCAGCCACATGGCGATGAACGACGAGGAGACCGTCGCGCTCATCGCCGGCGGGCACACGTTCGGGAAGGTCCACGGCGCCGACGACCCCGAACATCTCGGCCCCGAACCCGAGGCCGCACCGATGGAAGAGCAGGGTCTCGGCTGGAAGAGCGACCACGAGTCCGGCCGCGGACAGGACACCATCACCGGCGGCATCGAGGGTCCGTGGAACAGCGCACCCACCATGTGGGACATGGGCTACATCGACAATCTGCTCGACCACGAGTGGGAACCGCACAAGGGTCCCGGCGGCGCGTGGCAGTGGCGGCCCGTCGGCGACGAACTCGAGGAGTCCGTGCCGGACGCCCACGACGACTCGAAGAAGGTCGACCCGATGATGCTGACCACCGACGTGGCCCTGAAGCACGACGAGGACTACCGCGAGGTCCTCGAGGACTTCCAAGAGAACCCCGAGAAGTTCCAGGAGTCGTTCGCGAAGGCGTGGTACAAGCTCATCCACCGCGACATGGGCCCGCCGTCGCGGCTCCTCGGTCCCGAGGTGCCCGACGAGGAGATGCTGTGGCAGGACCCCATCCCGGACGCCGACTACGACCTCATCGACGAGGAGGACGCCGAGGAGCTCAAATCCGAGATTCTCGACTCCGACCTGACCGTCCCCCAACTCGTCCGGACCGCGTGGGCGTCCGCGTCGACGTACCGCGACAGCGACAAGCGCGGCGGCGCCAACGGCGCCCGCATCCGACTCCGCCCGCAGCGAGACTGGGAGGTCAATAACCCCGAGGAACTCTCGACGGTGCTCGACACGCTCGAAGAGATCCGTTCGGAGTTCAACGACTCGCGGTCCGACGGGACGCAGGTGTCGCTCGCCGACCTCATCGTGCTGGGCGGTAACGCCGCCGTCGAAGAGGCGGCGGCGGACGCCGGCCACGACGTCGACATCCCCTTCGAGCCGGGCCGAACCGACGCCTCGCAGGAGCAGACCGACGTCGAATCCTTCGAGGCCCTCGAACCGATGGCCGACGGCTTCCGCAACTACCGCTCGGAGGAGGCCGACCAGCCCGCGGAGGAACTGCTGGTCGACAAGGCGGACCTGCTCAACCTGACGGCGCCCGAGATGACGGCGCTCGTCGGCGGCATGCGCGTGCTGGACGCGAACTACGACGGCTCCGACTTCGGCGTCTTCACCGACAGCCCGGGGACGCTGACCAACGACTTCTTCGCGAACCTGCTCGGTATGGAGACCGAGTGGGAGTCCGTCTCCGAGGACGACCAGCTCTTCGAGGCGTACGACCGCGACACGGGCGAACTCGTCCGGAAGGGCACGCGCGCGGACCTCGTGTTCGGGTCGAACTCCCGGCTCCGCGCCATCGCCGAGGTGTACGGCGCCGACGGCGGCGAGGAGCGGTTCGTGGACGACTTCGCGGACGCGTGGCACAAGGTCATGACCCACGACCGCTTCGACCTCGAGTAAGCGTCCAATCGGCGCCACTCGAGACGAACGCCCGGATTCCGACCCGGCCGCGCGCCCCGACGTCGCGTCTATCGCCGTCGGTCGGGTTTTGCGGCGACTGTTTCTACCGGGGAGGCGCGCACCGCGTGACCCATCGGCATCGGCGGAACGACGCGACGGCTCCACCGGGGTTTTCGGGCGCGGATTCCGCTCTCCTCCCCCTCCTTAGCGGGTACCGAACGCGGACGAACGGCGTCCGCTCGTAGCCGTATCCGCGTGTCGTCGGGGGTGCTTCGCCCGACGAACAACTCGCCCGTCCGTTTCGGCCCCATCGGCCGCGGCGTTTCCGGCCAGTTACCCGATTGTCCCAGCGAACTACGCTACCGAGAGAAATAAATGTAACTCAAACGGAATAATTTTCCTGGGCACGCGCCAACATAAGACAGGGTGCTGTCAATACCCTCGGACATGTTCGACGAATCACAGGACGGCGCTACCGAGCGGACGATCTGCCGACGCGGGTTCCTCGCGTCCGGTACGGCGCTCGCCGGCGCGGCAGCGCTCGCCGGGTGTCTCGGCGGCGGAGACGACGGCGGTGGTGGCGGCACCGGTGAGACGGACGGCGGTGGCGGGAATGGCGGCGGCACCGAGACGACGAACATCGCCATCGTCTCCAGCCCCGCCGGTTTCGACGACAACGCGTTCAACGACCTCGCGTTGGAAGGCTTGCAGACCGCGAGCGAGGAGTACGATATCGAGATCAATCAGGTCGAAGAGACCGAGCAGGCGCAGTACCAATCGACGCAGGCCAACCTCGCTCAAAGCGGCGACTACGGCCTCATCGTGCTGGTCTCGTACAACCACACCGAGGCGTTGACGCAGAACGCGGCCGACTACCCCGACCAGAACTGGATGCTCATCAACGACCACGTCGACCAGCCGAACGTCGCCGGCTACACGTGGGCGAACCATCAGATGTCGTACCTCGCGGGCGTCCTCGGCGGGACGATGACGACCGAAGAACTGACCGGCGGCGGCGGTTCCACGAATCCCGACAACGCTCAGATCGGGTTCGTCGGAGGCGTAGACGGCTCGCTCATCAACGCGTTCGAGCGCTCGTACGTGGCCGGAGCGGAGTGGGTCAACTCGGACGTGCAGGTCAACGTCGGCTACATCGGCAACTACACCGACACGAGCACGGCCGCTGACATCGCGAGTTCGCAGTACGACGACGGTGCGGACATCGTCTACCACGCCGCCGCCGCCGCGGGTCGCGGCGTCTTCGAGGCCGCACAGGAGAACGAGCGCCTCGCCATCGGCGTCGACGCCGACCAGTCGACGACGCTCCCCGACTTCCAGGACGTCATCATCGGCTCGGCGGTGAAGTACATCAACGAGGGAACCCGCGAAGTCGCCGTCGCCGTCGCGGAGGACGACTTCCAGAGCGTCGCCGGGGCGAACACGCTCGGACTGGAGGACGAGGCGGTCGACTGCGTCATCGGGCAGGCCTACGAGGGCCAACTTCCCGACGCCGTCCAGCAGAACCTCGACGAGGCGAAGCAGGCGATCATGAACGGCGATATCACCGTCCCCTGTACCGCCGCCGGGTGTAACTGACCGTCCATCGTCCCTCTTCGATGGATACCCGTCTCACTTCCCATGCCAGATAACGCACAGCATCCGGCCGTCCGACTCGAGGGTATCACCAAACGCTTCGGCGACGTGGTCGCCAACGACGGCGTCGACTTCGCGCTGGAACGCGGGACGGTTCACGCTCTGCTCGGCGAGAACGGCTCGGGTAAGACGACGCTGATGAGCATCCTCTACGGCCTCTACGAGAAGGACGCGGGCGACATCGTCGTCGACGGCGAGCGACGCGAGTTCGACTCGCCGCGGGACGCGATGGACGCCGGCGTCGGGATGATTCACCAGCACTTCCAACTCGTCGAACCGATGACCGTCCTCCAGAACATCATCTTGGGCCACGAGCCGACCGAGAACGGCCTCGTAGACGAGTCTGTCGCCCGCGAGCGAGTGACTGACATCTGCCGCCGCTACGAGTTCGACGTCGACCGGCACCTCGACACGCCGGTCCGAGACTTCGACCTCGGTTCCCGCCAGCGCGTCGAAATCGTCAAGAGCCTCTATCGAGGTGCCGACATCCTCGTGTTCGACGAGCCGACGGCCGTCCTCACGCCCCAAGAGGTCGACCGCCTCGCGGACGTGATGGCCGAACTCACGGACTCGGGTCGGTCGCTCGTCTTCATCACGCACAAACTCGACGAGGCGTTGACGGTCGCCGACGAGGTGACCGTGCTCCGAGACGGCGAGGCGGTCGGCACCGTCGCCGCCGCCGACACGACCGAGCAGGAACTCGCGCGGATGATGGTCGGCCGCGACGTCCTCACCGAGAGGCGCCCCCGCGAACGCGAGACCGGCCCGCCGAAACTCGGGGTCGAGGGACTGTCCGTGGACGGCGACCGCGGCCGAGAGCGGGTGTCCGACGTCGACCTCACGGTCCACGAGGGCGAAATCCTCGGCGTCGCCGGCGTCCAGGGCAACGGCCAGACCGAACTCGTCGAGGCCGTCACCGGTCTGCGGTCGGCGTCGTCGGGACGTATCACGTTCGACGGCGACGACGTCACCGACGCGAGCCGTCGCCAGCGCATCCGAGCCGGTATCGCCTACGTCCCCGAAGACCGTCAGACGGAGGGGCTGGTCCAATCGTACGACCTCGTCCGAAACGCGTTGCTGGGGAACCAGACCGTCGGTCGGTTCGTCTCCCGGCGGTTCATCGACTGGGCGGCGGTCCGCGACCACGCCGCGGACATCGTCTCCGAGTACGACGTTCAACCGCAGAACCCGGAGGCGCGTGCGCGGTCGCTCTCGGGGGGCAACCAGCAGAAGTTCATCGTCGGTCGCGAAATCGAACACGACCCGGCCGTCATGGTGGCCGCCCACCCGACTCGCGGGGTCGACATCGGCTCCATCGAGTTCATCCACGACCGACTGGTCGCCCTCCGCGAGACGGGCTTGGCCGTCCTGCTCGTCTCCTCGAAACTCGAGGAGATTCGGGCGCTGTCGGACCGAATCGCCGTCATGTACGAGGGCGAGTTCATCGACGTGGTCGACCCCGACGACGTGACCGACGAGGACCTCGGCTTGCTGATGGCGGGTCGTCGCCTCGACGGCGAACGCGCCGCCGAGGGGGACGCCCCCGACTCCGAGCGCTCGGAGGGGTCGGACGACGCGGTCGAGAGCGGGGGCGTCGCGTCGTGAGCGACGCCGATTCGAGCCGCGCGCGCGCCCTGCTCGACCGGGCGGCCGACCGCGTGTTCGACCTGACGGTCCTCGAACGACTCGCGCTCGCCGCGGCGTCGACGGCGCTGGCGCTCCTCATCGGTCTCGTCGTCGTCGCGGCGGCGGGCTACGACCCGGTGCAGTTCCTCCGATTCGTGTTCGTGGGGTCGTTCGGCGACGCCAGCGCGACGGCGCGGACGCTCAAGTTCACGACGATTCTCACGCTGACGGGGGTCGCCGTCGCCATCGCCTTCCGCGCCGGCGTGTTCAACATCGGGGTGCAGGGTCAGTTCGTCGTCGGCGGATTCACCACCGTCGTCACCATTCTGTGGCTCGCACCGATGTTCCCCGCGGGGACGGTCGGCGGCGTTCTCCTGATGGTCTTCGGGACGCTCGCGGCCGTCGTCGCGGCCGGTGCCTACGGCGCGCTTCCGGGGATACTGAAGGCGTACGCCGACGCCAACGAGATCATCACGACCATCATGCTGAACTTCGTCGCCGTCGGCGTCGTCGGCTACCTCGTCGAGGGGGCCTTTCGCGGCGAGGGCAACCGAGCCCCCAACACCGAACGACTGCCCGAGTACGTCTCGCTCCCGCGAATCGTCTACGACAACCCCGACTTCTCGATTCTCGGGTTCGCGGCGGCGCTTCTCGTCGTCGCCCTCGTCGCCGTCGTCATGGCCCGAACCACCGTCGGCTACGACATGGTGACGAGCGGCTTCCAGCAGGCCGCCGCGACGTTCTCCGGGGTCGACGCCGAGCGAACCATCGTCACGACGATGACGCTCTCGGGGATGGTCGCGGGCGTCGCGGGCGCGGTGTTCGCCATCATGATTCAGGGCTACTACAGCGACCCCGCCGGCGTCGGGACGTACGGCTTCGACGCCATCGCGGTGAGTCTGCTCGCCGCGAACAACCCGCTGGGGGTCGTCCCCGCGAGTCTGCTGTTCGGCGGTCTCGACTCCGCGGCGTCCTACATCAGCATCAACAGCGACGTCCCCGTCCAGTTGATCGACGGTATCGTCGGACTCGTCGTGCTGTTCGTCGCCGCGCCGGAACTGTTCCGGATGGCCGCCGAACGAATCGGTCTCGGAGGTGCGGACCGATGAGCGGTGCGACGCTCCGTACCGACGAACGGTCGCGGCTCCTCGTCGGGACTGTCCTCGTCGTCGCCGCGCTGGCGGTCGTCTCCACGACGGTATTCGACCTGCCCGTCGGGGCTATCCTCACGGTCGGATTCGTCGAGAGAGCGCTGCAAGCGGCCTCACCGATCGCTCTCGCGGCCGTCGGCGGACTCTACGCCGAGAAGAGCGGCGTGTTCAACATCGGACTGGAAGGGTTCATGATATTCGGCGCGGTCGCCGCCGCGACGTTCACTTACCTCTTCGGCGGGGACGCACCGAGCCAGACCACCCTCTGGCTCGGCATCCTCGGAGCGACGTTCGTCTGTGGCCTGCTTTCGGTCGCGTTCGCCGTGTTGCTCGTTCGATATCAGGCCAATCAGATCGTCGCGGGGCTCGCCGTCTGGTTCATCGGTCTCGGGTTCGGCCCGTTCACCGCCGTCCTGCTGTGGGGCAACCGGAACAGTCCCGGGTTGACGAGCATGAGCAGCGTGACCGTCCCGGGACTGTCCGAAATCCCGATTCTCGGCCGCGTCCTGTTCGACACGTCGCCGCTGGTGTGGCTGGCCGGCGCCCTCGCCGTCGCCGCGTGGGTCGTCCTCTTCCGCACGAAGTACGGGTACTGGGTACAGGCCGCGGGCGAGAACCCGGAGGCGCTCGACACGGCCGGCATCGACGTCACCCGCATCCGCTACGCGGCCGTCATCTTCTCCGGCGTGATGGCCGGACTCGGCGGAGCCGTGCTGATGGCGCACGCCGGGTCGTTCACCGGAACCGGCGACACGATGGTCAACGGCCGCGGGTGGATCGCCATCGTGGCCTACCTGTTCGGGAACTACAACCCTATCGGCGCGGCGCTCGCGGCGCTCCTGTTCGGCGGTCTCGACATGCTCCAGATTCAGTTCCAGACGGCGGGCATCGAACTCCCGAACCGACTCGTCAACCTGTTCCCGTACGTGGCCGTCATCGTCGTCCTCACCGTCTGGGGGTCGACGCGAATGCCGTCGTCCGTCGGCGAACACTACGAAAGCGAGGAGTGAGCGGCCGAGACTCGCCGGAGCCGTTTCCTCCGCGGTTCGACGCCTCTCCTCGTTCGCTCGCCGGTGACCCCCAGTTCGCGTCGTCTCACCCGTCGTCGCCGTCCCGGAGGCGGTTGCCGAAGAAGCCGACCAGTCCGTCGACGCGGCCGGTTCCGTAGAGCGCGACGAGTATCGCGCCGACGCCGTTGAACATCAAGTCGGTGACGATGTCGTCGATGCCGTAGACGGTGACGAGACCGCCGAGGGCGAACTCCAGCACTTCCCAGAAGACCCCCGCCGCGAGGACGAACACGACGATGAACACCGTTCTGAACTCGGAGGGGACCTCGATGTCGGCCGAGTGGAGTTCCAACGCCCGGAACGCCGCGTAGCCGAGTCCGGCGACGACCGTCGCCGAGAGCGTGTGCGTTATCTCGTCGTACCACTGGTACCTGTCGTAGAACCCGAGGAAGCCGACGACGTGGAGGAGCATCGAGAGCGTGACCCAGACGACGAGGCCGGCGTCCATCCGGTAGCCGTACTCGCGGCGGAGCAGCGCCGGCAGGAACGTCACCCCGAGTCCGACGGCCCCCGACGCGACGAGCGGCGCTCGCAGGGTCGCGAGACCGTAACCGAACAGTCCCGCGAGGACGGCCTGCAGAACCCGCACGAGGGCTCGCTCGTGGGATTCGGACAGTCCCAGCGCGCCGCCGAGAGTCACGACGTCTCCCCCTGGTCCGCCGACTCGCCGACGGCGCCGACCGGTTCGTACCGCGCGAAGTACAACTCGCAGAGGGCGCCCAGAACGGCCCCGACGACGGTGACGGCGACGATATCTCGCTGGAGCTCGGTCTGCGTGCTCAGGAACGCGCTCCCGAGCCACCGGTCGGAGTAGAACTGGGCGACGACCCACACCGCTTGCAGCGCCATCGTGGTCAGGACGCCGAAGACGACGGCGAACCGGCGACTCAGTTCGACCGCGGTGAACACGTCGAGTTCGACGACGAGGGCGAGCGCGAGCGTTGCGAGGGCGAGGTGGCCCGCGATTTCGCTCTGGAACCCCGTCTCTCTGGCGACCACTGCGACGGCGGCGACCACCGGGAGCGGCCACGAGACCATCGCCGTCCACTCGCGGGTCGCGAGCGCAGGAACGGCGAGGACGGCCGCGATGACCAGCGAGAAGACGCCCCAGAGTGCCGCGCCGGCGACGAGGTTCTCGACGCCGCCCGACGCGACGACTCCCGTTGCTACCCATGCGATAGCGGCGTTCGTCCGTCGACCGCGAACGAGTCGATGAAGCGACATCGTGTCACGTTCGTCCGCCGTTCCTCGAAGGCGTGACCGCGGCGACCGGCGACGAACGGGCCGGTCTCTGGGTCTCCCCCGCTCGAACGGAGGGACCCGACCGCGGACGCGGGGCCGAATATTCGCCGCCCCCACGAGCGACGCCCGCTCGGAGACGCGAGGGTCCGCCGGCTATTCCTCGTCCTCGTCCTCGTCCTCTTCGTCTTCGTCGTCGTCGCCGTCGCTTCGCTCGTCCGCCTCCGACGACTCGGCGAACCGGTCTTCCCCCTCGCCGGTCGCCTCTCCGTCCCCATTCTCGTTCTCGTCTTCCTCGTCGTCCTCGTCCGTTCGTCTGGCCTCCACTTCGACCTCGGATTCGACCTCGAGTTCGTTCTCTCCGGTCCGCTCCAGTTCCGTCTCCGCTTCGACCTCCACTTCTACGCCTTCGCCCGTCTCGATTTCTACCTCGGTTTCGACCTCCGTCTCCTCTTCTCGGCCGTCCGCCCCGTCGACGGCCGGAACCGACGCTCCGGACCCCGCGGAGCGAGTGGCGAAGTACGCCAGCGCGGCGCCCCCTCCGACGAGGAGGGCCGTGCGCGCGAGGCCGCACTTGGACGACTCGTCCGACTCGACGGACTGCGCGTTCGTCGCCGGGGCCGACTGTTCGTCGGTTCCCGCTCCGGTTTCCTCGCCGCGGAAGAGCGCTTTCAGACTCATGACATTCCCCGTTGTGCTCGCCCGAGGAAGTGCGTTTGGGCCTCGTCGGGTGGCGTCTCCGCTCTCGTGGGTCGAACGGGGACACTCACTCGACGGGGATTCGGTACCGCCGAGACGGATTTCGCTCGCACGTACATCCCACAAAACGGACCCGATGGGAGTCACGCGAGCGTCAGCGACGGACAGGTTTGCCCGCAAATTACTCGAAGTTCCGTACTTCACAGCGAACGACATCGTGCGAGAACTCGACGTATCACGCGGGACGGCGTACAACGCCATCGAGAACCTCGAAGATGCTGGCCTCATCGAGGGAGTCACCGGGGCGGAGTGGGGCCAAGAGTACAAGGCAGTGGAAGTGTTCGACGTGTTCGAGTAGACCGATTCGGCGCGAAGGTTTAAGTCATAAACCGGGACCATCCCGGTTTATGCACCGTCGAACGTTCCTCACCTCGCTCGCACTCGCATCGACTGCTGGTTGTACGACGACGAAGTCTGACTCGGCCGTTGCATCGTCTGGGGAGGACACGTCTCGTCCCTCCGAGACGACGACTGCGACGAGTGGACCAGTACAACGCTCGGTCGGAGAGTCGTACTCACGGCCCGACGGTGCTACCATTGCGGTTGCATCCGCTCGGTTCACCGGCGCAGCGCGGCTGGACGATGGAACCACAATTACTCCAGAGCAGGGTAACGCTTTGATCTTAGCTGACGTCCGGGCAGCGAATACGGATGAATCGGTCGTCGACCTCCCTTCTCGTGACTCTCTGGCACTTATCACCGGTGGGAGCCAGTACCGGCCTCTCAGACCGAAGGGGAAACCGGGTGGGGAACCGACGCTGTCGTTCCCGCTCGGTGGAGCGCTTTACGAGACAGTCGAAGACGCCCATCCTAACGTCACCGCGCGGGGCTGGGTTTTCTTCGAGGCCCCGGCTGACTCGACGGAGTTCCGTATTTCGCTCTCCGATTCACAGTCGTCGACCTTGGAAGCGTATTGGGATGGAACGGTCGACCCGAGTTCGCTTCCAGACGTGGAACTCACGTCTCTCGACGTTCCGGAAGAACAGATCAACGGTGATCCAATACAGCTCTCGGTGTCCGTGACGAACACCGGCGGGAGTGCTGGATTGTTCAACCAGCGGTTCTCTATCGTACGAAGCAACGAACCGAATACACCGGGCGGCACACTTGATGCGACAGTTGAGCCTGGCGAAACAGTAACAATCGAAAAGACGCTTCCGGCACAAGGGGTTCAAGACGTGACGGTCGCAGTACCTCCCGCGTTCGAGAAAACGACTCACGTCGTTCCCACGAAGGCACAGTTTGGAAGCTCTCACGAGCTACCGAATGGTGTCCAACTTCGGGTAAGCAAACCGACCGTCAGTGATACGGTTTGGGTCGACCAAAACGGAGGTGGATCTGAGATCTACTCGATCGACAGGCGCTCGTTCGCTGTCTTCGAGATAACCGCGTGGAACCCGACGGAGTCGACTATCTCGGAGCCTGACGAGGACTGGTTCGAGGTCGAAGGGAACGGGTTTGTCGATTCGAATTCGAATCGTGGATTTGCACGTGGACTGCGCGAACCAATCGAGATGCCATACTTCCGTGGTTCACGTGAGCTCACCCCCGGAGAAACGACGAATGGTGTCCTCTACTTCGACGTTCCGAAGAACACGAGTGTTGGCGAGATCGCCTGTCGAGTGAAATGGCCTGTGACCGAACGTACGAACCAGGTCTGTGAATGGAAGGTGGGTGAATAATCCAGACACACAGTTGCGTCCCCCGGAACTCACGATGGAATCGGTGGAGAGTGAAGCGAACGAAATCCCCACGAGTTCGTCACGCGTTCATCTCGAGTCGCCGTAGTCTGTCGATTAGAAGCGGAACGGACCCGACGGGATTGAACCACGGTCGCTCGCTTCGCTCGCTCCCCGATTCAAATCCCGCGGCTGTCGCTGATTCGTTCTCCACTTCGTTCCGAACAGAATCGTAGCGGACCCGACGGGATTTGAACCCGCGACATCTTGGTCCGGAACCAAGCACTCTGTCCACTGAGCTACGGGCCCTCGGAGTGAGTTACCGGCCGCCGGCGTATAACGATTGTGAACCGTTCGGACCCACTCGACGCGCCGCCGAGCGGTCTCCGTTCAGGGGGTCCACTGCACGGCGTGCTGTTCCTGGTCGTCGGTGCCGCTCTGTCCGACGACGACGCCGCTGGCGTTTACGGCCGAGGCCCGACTCCGACCGATTCCGTCCGCCCGGAGCGTCCCGAGGTCGCTCAGTCGGCCGTCGGCCCAGTAGCACGCGTGCCCGACGCCCGCGTCGACCTGGCTCTCGCCGACGACCACGTCGCAGGCGACGTCGTACGCGTCGCTGTAGCCCGAGTTGTCGGCGCGGAACGTCCCGAGTTCGACGCGTTCGCCGTCGGTCCACATCGTCGCCGTCCGCGAGGCGAACTCCGCCGACCGCAGACTCCGCCCTACGACCGTCGTCGGGGTGGCGCCGAACGCTGCGCTCGCGTCGTCGCCGTCGAGTGCTCCGAGGTCGGTCATCCCTCCCCGCTCGGTCCACCGGAAGGCGTGGACGGGGCCGTCGTCCGTCTCGCTGTACCCGACGACGCTCCCGTCGTCGACCGCCGCCGTGGCGGCGCTCCGACCCTCGCCGTCCGAGCGGAGCGTCCCGAGTCCGTGCATTCCCTCGGTCTCCGTCCAGCGGAACGCACGGACGACGTCGCCGTCGGCGGCGGCGTGTCCCACGACGGTCCCGCGGTTGTCGACTCCGTGCGCGCGGCTGCTCGTCGGTCCGTCCCCGAGGGACCCGAGAGGTTCGACCGTTTCGTCGTCGACCCAGCGTACCGCCCGCCACTCCCAGTCGTCGTCCTGCGCGCTCCCGACGGCGGTGCCGCGGGCGTCGACGGCGGTCGCCTCGCTGTTGCCCCGCCCGTCGGAACGGAGCGCCGGCAAGGGCGTGGGTACGGGCGTCTCGTCCGGGTCCCGGTCCGCTTCGGCCGCCCAGCGGACCGCCCGCGTGAAGACCGCCCCCTCGACCCGACCCTCGCTCGACCCGACGACGGTTCCGCGTTCGTTCAGGTCGGCCGCGTCGCTGATCTCTCCGCCCTCCAGCGTTCCGAGGTCTACGAGGTCCACCGTGACTCCCGTCTCGTCTTCGGGGCGTCGCTCGGACGTTCCGACCGACTCGACTGGCGTTCGACTCGTCCGCGTGGGTCTCCGCTCATCTCGATAGTGAACTCCGTGCGCGCATATAACGATTGAGAATCTCACGCACGGACGACCGTACAGCACCCCTGAAAAAGAACTTTCCCAGAGAGGAGTCTTCTGGAGAGAGTACGTATATGCGACAACAGCATCACGGGGGCGGTTCGCACTCGGTCTCCAGACGGAACTACCTCCGGGCGGTCGGCGCCGCCGGCGTCGCGGGACTCGGCGTCCGCGCCGGTAGCGCCGAGGCGGCCGCGGCGAGTCCGTGGACGGTTGTCGCCATTCCGGACACGCAGAAGTACGCGGAGAGTTCGTCGCTCATCTCCCGGGCGCACGCCCAGACCGACTGGATTCGAGCCAACAGAAGCGCCGAGAACATCGCCTTCGTCAGCCACGAGGGCGACCTGGTCGAACACGGCAGCAGCACCACCGAGTGGCAGCGGATGGACGCCGTGATGGACAAACTCGACGGGGTGGTGCCGTACGGGACGACCATCGGGAACCACGACTACGCGACCACCAGTAACCGCTCGTCGAGCCTCGCGAACTACAGCAAGTACTTCGGGAAGGCGCGCTACTCCGGCAAGAGTTGGTATCTCGGAGCAGGGCCGGGCGACCGAGCGCACTACCAGCGGTTCTCCGCGGGCGGATACACCTTCCTCCACGTGAACTTGGAGTGGGGCGTCCCCGGCACCGTCTCGGACTCGGGGACGCTGATGGGGTGGGCCGACGACCTGCTCGCGAGGTACGCGAACACGCCGACTATCGTCACCACGCACTCGTATCTCTGGGACAAATCGGGCGCCGAGGGGCACGGCGGACAGCGGAGCGGAGCCAACTCCGGACTGGACATCTACCGGAACCTCGTCCGGCGGCACCCGCAGGTGTTCATGGTGCTCGGCGGGCACTTCCACTACACCGACGGGCAGTGGAAGCAGACCTCGACGAACGCCGCGGGGACGGCGGTGTACGAGATGCTCGCCGACTACCAGCACTACGCCAACGGCGGCGACGGCTGGATGCGACTGATCAAGTTCGTCCCGGACGGCGGGTCGGGGTCGCTGGACCGCGTCTCGGTGCGAACGTACTCGCCGAGTCGGAAGCAGTACAAGACCGACGGCCGCAGCCAGTTCTCCTTCGATTTCGACTTCGCCAGCCGGTTCGGCCAGCCCTCCTCCGGGTCGGACTCGGGGTCCTCGGGCGGGACCACCGGCACCGCGACGTTCCAGCAGGGGTCCGGCGGCTACGCGGGGACCCAGGACACCTACCTCCGGGAGGCCTCCCCGACCACCGGGTACGGCTCCGCGACGACGCTCACCGTCGACACGGACGAACCGTCGAAGTCGGGGAGACGGACGCAGGGGCTGCTCCGATTCGACAGCATCGTCGGCACCGGGTCCGGACAGATTCCGGTCGGGTCGACGGTCACCTCCGCGAAGCTGTCGTTCCAGACCGTCGACCCGGGTAACGGGGCGTCGCTCCACCGCATGCGGACGAAGTGGACCGAGTCGGACACGTGGTCGTCGCTCGGAAGCGGCGTGCAGACCAACGACGTGGAGGCCGCCTCGACCGCCGACGCGAAGACGGGGACGACGACCGCCGGCGCGACCACCGTCGACGTGACCAAGAGCGTCGCCGCGTGGGCCGCCGGAGCGGCGAATCTCGGGTGGGTGCTCGTCCCCTCGGGCAGCAACGGCTGGGACTTCTACTCCTCGGAGGGGTCGACGCCGCCGAAACTGATCGTCACGTACCGGCGTCCGTGAACGTCCGACCTCGACCGAACCTCACGCTCGCTCGTCACTTCGGGGCGGCGTCCGCGCGGTCGATGACGGACTGCTTCCACGTCCCGCGGGTGAACCACGCGGCGGCCGCGACGGCGCCGAGAATCTGCCCGACGGCCATCCCGATCCAGATGCCCGACTCCCCGAAGTCCAGGACGAACGAGAGGTAGTAGACGATGGGGACGCGACCGACCCAGAGAGCGAACAGCGAGAACGCCAGCGCGGTCTTCGTGTTGCCCGCGCCGCGGTAGGCCCCGAGGACGGTCTGGAGGACGCCGATGAAGCCGAACTCGAAGGCGCGGACGCGGACGTACTCGGCGCCGAGTTCGATGGTCCGCGCGGCCGAGTCGGTGCCGGTGCCGATGAAGACGCCGACGATGGGTTCGGCGAAGACGTAGGCGACGACGCCGATGAGGAGCATCACCGCGGCGCCCACCTTCGCGGCTAGCCACACCGCCCGCTCGGCTCGGTCCGGTTTCTGCGCGCCGAGGTTCTGCCCGACGATGGTGTCGGTCGCCCGACCCAGTCCGAGCGCCGGGAGGAAGACTAGCGAGGTGAGTCGGTTGCCGAGGCCGTAGGCGGCGACGACTTCGGGCGTGAACGTGACGACCATGGCGGTCAGGGTGATGAAGCCGAGGGCGCTCGCGGACTGTTCGAGGGCGCTGGGAACGCCGAGGCGGACGATTTTCTCGATGTACTCGCGCCGGGGGACGAAATCGCCCAGCGAGACGTCGGGGCCGGCGTCGGTCCAGAAGATGACGTAGAGACCGACGACCGTCGCCACCAGGCGCGACAGCACCGTCGCCACGGCGGCGCCCGTGACCCCGTAGCCCGCGAAGCCGGTGAGGCCGAACAGCGAGGCTTCGAGGCCGGGGACGCCGAGCATCCCGAACAGGGGGTTGTTCTGAAAGCCGAAGATGAAGATGGGGTCGACGACGACGTTGATGGCGACGCTGATGAACATCACGACCATCGGCGCGCGCGTGTTGCCGTACCCGCGCATGAGCGAGGAGAACACGAAGAAGCCGAACAGGAAGGGGAGGCCGAGGAAGAACACCCGCATGTAGTCGCCGGCCAGCGGGATGACCTGTCCGGCCGTCGCGGCCGAACTCGGCAGGACGCCGAGCATCAGGTCCGTCGCGAAGAAGCCGAGGAGGCCGACGGCGACGGCGATGGCGGTGATGAACGTGAACGTCTGCCCGGCGACGACGCCGGCCGAACCCTCCCGCTTCGCGCCCGTGTACTGCGCGACGAGGATGGTCCCCGCGACGGTGAACCCGCCGCCGACCGAGATGAGAAGGAATATCAGGGGAAACGCGAGGCTGATGGCGGCGACGGCGTCCGTCGAGAGGCGGCCGAGCCAGACGGTGTCGGCCAGGTTGTAGGCGACCTGGAGCAACTCGGTGACGATGATGGGCCACGCGAGCGCGAACATCGGTCGTTTCAGGTCGCCCTCGGTGAGCGACGCACCGTCGGGCGATGTTGGAGGCACTGAACGTGTAGCAGGACGTAACTTCTTGTTAAGCCGTCGAAACGGGAACAGACGGCCGGATATTTCGAATCGAAACGGTATCCTCGCGCGTCGACCGCGCCGCGTCGAGGCGGGCGGTCAGTCGGAAACGACCCGTTCGGAACTAAACTTTCGGTGTCAGAGCGGATGCGTCTCGTCGGCGCCCGTCGCGCCGTCGACGGCCTCGCGAATCGCCTCGACGTCCCCCGCGTGGAGCAGTTCGTCCAGTTCCGCCTCCGACACCCCGTCGGCGAGTCGGGCGACGGTGTCCGCGAACGTCTCCGCGGGACGGTTGCGCGCTTCGATGAACTCGTAGACGTCGTCGTCGAGGCGACCCGAACTCATATTCTCGACAGTCTGAATGTATTCTGTGTACTTAAATCTCTAGGAGAAATTCAGTTTCAGACACGTCGTCGCTCGGTCGGATCAGCTCGGAGGTCACTAGAGTCGAAATCGACGGAGAACGGCCCGAATCTCGAAGCGCTCTTCGAGAAGGCCTCGCACCGCGAGAACGAGCGAATTCGGGAGGCCGATTCTCAGGGCGCTTCGCCGGTTTCGAGCGTGAGGTCGGCCTTGGGGTAGGCGACGCAGGTGAGCGTGTACCCTTCGTCCATCTCGGCGTCGTCGAGCATCTGTTGGTTGTCGTGGACGACGTAGTCCTCGGAGTTGCCGCCGGAGGTGACCTGCCCGGCGCAGGAGACGCACTGACCCTGCCGGCAGGCGTACGGGAGGTCCCAGCCCTCGTCCTCGCCGGCTTCCAAGAGCGTCTGGTTGTTGGCGACTTCGATGGTGCTGCCCTGCTTCGCGTACTCCACCTCGAAGTACTCGACTTCGTCCTCGGGGATGTCGGCGGGACTCGTCGACTCCTCTTCGGCCTCGCCTTCGAGTTCCCCGCCCTCTTCGCCTTCGCCGACGGCGCCCGCGGCGACGCCGCCGCCGCCGATAGAGCGGTTCATCGGTTCGGGGAAGTCCGTCTCGGGGACGGTGCTCGCCCGGCGTTCGAGGACGTCCTGTGAGATGTCCGCCGTCGGCGTCCACGCCGTCCCGCGCGAGAAGTGCAGGGAGACGGCGAGGAGCGTCAGGGTCACGCCGAGACCCAACCCCAAGAGACTGATTTCGACCATGTCGGCGGCTACGGAGTCATGGGTTAAGGGAATTTTGATTGACCTCACTCGAACGGGCGGTCTGCGGGCGTTCGTCGCCGTCTCGGACCGCGACGGAACGCGGCGAGACGCGACGGTCTCGCCTCCCGCCGGCGGGTCAGAACCCGCCGGTGGTGAGCGTCTCGAAGAATCCGGGGGCCGAGGTGGCCGAGAGGAAGAGCGCCAACACCACGAGCACCAGGTTCGCGGCCGTCAGCGCGAGGCTGTTCGTCTCCTCGCCCATCGTCTCGGAGTCGTTGAGCGCCCAGAAGAGGAACAGCACCGTCACCGGGAGCCCGACGATGCCGTTGTACGCCGGGAACAGCAGAATCATGTCGACGACGCTCAGCCCGAAGAGTATCGTGACGAGCGGCGACAGGCAGCCGATTCCCGTCCCGATGGCGTAGATGATCTTGAAGTCGCGGCTCCCGCTGTCGACGTCCTTCCCGCGGGCGTTCTGGATCATGTACGCGGGCGCCCACATGATGGGGATGATGCTGTTGAACGCGGCCGCGACGGCGCCGAGCAGGAACAGCGTCATCGCCCACTGTCCGAGCACGTCGGCGAGCGCGCGGCCGGGGGTGATGAACGTCTCCAGGGACGTGTAGCCGGCCGGCCGGAGCACCGCCGCGGCGGCGATGAGGATGGCGATTGTCGTGACGCCGCCGACGGTGTAGCCGATGCCGAGGTCGCGCCGCATCGTCGAGACGTCGGCCTTCTCCGTCCAGCCCTTCTCGGAGACGAGGTTGGATTCGAGGAAGAAGTTCGGCCACAGCGCCGTCGTACCGACGATGCCGGCGGCGGACGTGAGCACGGCCGCCTCCCCGAACGACCCGAGTGCGGGGACGAACCCGGACGCCAGTGCGCCGACGTCGGGTCCGCTCGCGCCGGCGACGACGAGGTAGATGACGAGGAGGCCGAGCATCATCGCCGTCATGACGCGCTCGATGCCCTCGTAGTTGAGGACGCCCGTGACGATGGCCGCCAGACCGGTGAGGACGGCCAGCGGCATCCAGCCGACGGCGCCGCCCATGAGGATGGAGATTCCCTTCCCGACGGCGGCGGTGAGTTCGAGCGCCCACGCCACGCAGCCGACGGAGAGCAGCACCGCGACGGCGAGCGCGCCGGTCTGCCCGAGTTTCGACCGGATGAACGACATCAGCGACTCGCCGAAGATGCCGAGTCGAGCGCTCATGTCCTGTCCCATGAAGCCCAGCAGCGCCGCCCCGACGACGGCCCACGCGAGGGTGTAGCCGTACCGAACGCCGGCCGAGGAGGCGATGAAGACGGACCCGGACCCGAAGTAGCTCGCAACCATGACGAACGCGAGGCCGTACTCCTGGAAGAAGCCGCTCACGGTGTCCCGTAATCCGCTCTGCGACGTGGCCGCCATCTCAGTTCCCCCGCCGCTTCCGCGCCGTCCCTCGACGGCGTTCGATTCCGCGTCCGCCCGGCGACGACCCTCGACGGATCGGTACTCGCCGGAGCAGACGCTCGGCGCTACGACTGACTAATCGCATATATTCCCGCGAAATCACTACAAAAATATAGTATCTCCTGATACGGTTAAATCCGTGGACTGACGGGCGTGCGAGTGACTCTCAGCCGCTCTCGGCGGATTCGACCGGTCGGCCGCCGCCGGACTTTCCCGACGCACGCCGCAACTCCTCTCGATGGTCGCCTCGCTGTCGCCCGCGGTGCTCGCGTCGCTCGTCGCCGTCGCCTTCCTCGCCGGCGTCGGGAACACCGGCGTCGGCGTCGGCGGCGTCTTCGTCACCGCCGCGCTCTACGCGTTCACGGACCTCCCCTCCGAGGCAGTCGCCGGGACGGCGCTCGCGACGTTCGCGGCGACCGGCGCGCTCGGAAGCTACTCGTACGTTCGCTCGGGCGAACTGCGGGGTGAGGGCCGTCGGCTGGCGGCGCTCCTCGGCGCCGGCGGCGGCGTCGGCGTCCTCGGCGGCGTCGCACTCAACGACCTGCTTCCGACCGCGACGGTCGAGTCGCTGTTCGGCGCGGCGGTCGCAGTCGTCGGGGTCGTCGTCGCCGCCCGCGAACTGGCGGGGCTCCGGCCGGTCGCCGAGTTGGACCCCGAGACGGCGACCGGCGGGGCGTCGTTCGTCGCCATCGGCGCCGGCGTCGGCCTCGTCAGCGGTCTGCTCGGCATCGGCGGCCTCGCGGCCGTCGTCCCCGCTCTCGCGCTGCTGGGGGTTCCGCTCCTCGTCGCCATCGGCGTCGGACAGGTCGTCTCGGGGCTGCTCTCCCTCGTCGGCGCCGCGGGGTTCGCGCTCCGCGGCGCGGTCGAACCCGCCCTCGTCCTCGCCGTCGGCGTCCCGGAACTCGCGGGCGCCCTCGTCGGCTGGCGCCTCGCTCACGTCCTTCCGGAACGCCCGCTCTCGCTCGCGCTCTCGGCCGCTCTCGTGCTGTCGGGGGGATACGTGCTCCTCGGGTGAGCGGTCGGCGGTCCGCCGGTCGTCCGACAGATTCTCGTGGCCGAGGGAGCGACGGTCGGACGAGCGATGGAACTCACCTCGTGGATGCGGTCCGTTCGGAGCGCGCGCTCCGCGCTCGGCCGACACGTTCGAACGCGCCTCCGAGCGCGAACCGCCGACTCTCCCCGCCGCCTCTCGCGGACCGGGCTCCCGCCGAAGCCGTACGACGGGACGGACGCCACCGTGAGCGGGCTCTCCACGGGGGACGACGCCGACGGGGAGTAAACGGAGCGACGTTGGGCCGCCGCGGCGTCAAACCATCAGATAGACCCCCAAGACCACGAGCACGCCGCCGAGCGCGATTTTCAGTATCCGCGGCTCGATGCGCCGAGCGACCCCCCACCCGACGACGATGCCCGCGAGTTCGGGCACGGCGATGAGCGCCACCAGCGGGACGGACACCGCGCCGTCGAGGAGGTAGGCGGCCGTCGCCGGGGCGGCGACGAACACCGACTGCACCTGCGCGGCGGCCACCGCCGGCAGCAGGGGGACGCCGAGCGCTATCAGCAACGGAACGGCCAGCACCGGGCCGCCGACGCCGAGCAGGCCGCCGGGGACGCCGACGGCGAACCCGACGGCGCCGACGGCCAGCGCCCCCCTTCGAGTCGTGGGGTCGACGAGCGTCCGGCCGACGCCGTAGCGCTCGCGGTACCACGTCAGCAGGCCGGCGAAGACGACGAACGCGCCGAGCAGGACGGAGAACTCGTCGGCGGAGACGAGCGCGTTGATTCGCTTGCCGACGAGGGCGCCGACGCCGCCCGGGACGCTGAGCGCGACCGCCATCCGCTTTCCCGCGGCGGTTCGGAGTTCGCCCGAACGGGCGTACACCGCGGTGCCGAGCAGGCCCGCCGCGATGTTCGTCGCGCCGGCCGTCCCCGCCACGACCGCCGGCGACGCGGCCGTCAGTGCGAGCGCGATAGTGATGAAGACGCCGCCCGGGCCGATGGCCGTGATGCCGACGCCGGCGAGGAACCCGACGACGGCGAACAGGAGCACCGCGGACGCGGCGAGACCGAGGAACACGTCTCCTCTCAGACGCTTCCGGCGAAAAGACCCCTCGATTCGCGACGCCGCGGACCCCCCGACCGAACGGTTTTCTCCTCGCTCGTCGTTCCCCCCTCATGGCGAAGATAGTGTACGACGACGGCTCCGGCGTGGTCGAGTACGAAGCGCCGGCTATCGAGTACGACAAGACCCGCCGCGCGTGGGCGATTCGACAGGAGGGGGAGGCGCCCGTCACGGTGTACATCCCCGAGACGCGCGTCTTCCGAGTGGAGAAGCGCGGCGGCGCGTGAATAGGGTAGCTCCGTCGTCTCGCTCCCGCTACTCCTCTCGCACTATCTCGTGTCGGCCGAAGCCGTAGCGCAGACGGTTCGCCAGCCGACGCGAGAACCGGGCGTCGTCGCGGCTTCCGAACCGCTCGGCGAGCGCCTGGTAGATGAGCGGCACCGGCACCTCCCGTTCGAGCGCCTCCTGCACCGTCCACGTGCCCGTCGACCCGCCGGAGACGTGGTCGGCGACGGTTCCGAGGTCGGTCCCCTCCTCCCGGAAGGCCTCCTCGCAGAGTTCCAGCAGCCACGAGCGGATGACCGCGCCGTTGTTCCACGTCTTCGCGACCGATTCGAGGTCGAGGTCGTAGCGGCCGTTCGCCAGCAGGTCGAACCCCTCGCCGTACGCCTGCATGAGGGCGTACTCGACGCCGTTGTGCACCATCTTCACGTAGTGGCCCGACCCGACCGGCCCCATCCGGTCGTGGCCGTCCGGCCCGGTCGCCACGGCGTCGAAGACGGGCGTCATCGCCTCGTAGGCCCACTCGGGGCCGCCGACCATGAGCGAGAAGCCGAGTTCGGCGCCCGCCGGGCCGCCGGAGGTGCCGCAGTCGAGGTAGGCCGCCTCGACCGTCTCCGCGCGGCGGACCGATTCCTCGAAGTGGGAGTTGCCGCCGTCGACGACCACGTCGTCGTCGTCGAGGAGGGGGCCGAGTTCGTCGAGCGTCGCGTCCACGGCGTCGCCCGCCGGCACCATGAGCCAGATTCGCTTCTCCTCGCCGAGTCTGTCCGCGAGGTCTTCGAGGCCGTCGGCGGGCGTCGCACCCGCCCCGGCCGCGGCGGCCGTCGCCTCCTCCGAGAGGTCGAACGCCACCACGTCGTGCCCGGCGTCGAGCACGCGGTTCACCACTATCTGCCCCATCCGCCCGAGTCCGACGACGCCTATCTGCATGCGTGGCCGTCCACCCGCGGGGGAGGTAGTGGTTCCGATTCGACGGACGCGCTCTCCTTCTCGGCCTCCGCTCTGCCCCCGACGCTCCTGTCTCGCCCTCGACACCCCCCGACGCGCCTTTGTACCGTGCCACTGTATCTCACGAACGATGCTCGACGAACTCCTCAGGACCGACGCACCGACCGCAGCACCGGACACGCCCGTCGCGGACGTCGCGGCGGCGATGCGCCGGGGGGACGACGACGCCGTCGTCGTCCTCGCCGAGGACCGTCCGCTCGGCGTCGTCACGCCGGCGACGCTCGGTCGGGCCGTCGTCGCCGGCGACGACCTGAGCGGGGAACTCGTCGGCGAACTCCTGCCCGAGGACCCGGTGACGATTCGGCGCGTCGCGACGCGCGCGGACCTCGTGGCCGTCTTCGGTCGGGAGGGCGTCCGGGAGGCCGTCGTCGTCGACGACGCCGACCAGTACGTCGGCATCGTCACCTTCGACCACGTGCTGGCCGCCTACGCCCGCGAGTTCGACGCCCTCCTCGACTTACTGGAGTGAGCCGGGTCGCAGACGCGACCGTTTTCCGCCTCCCCGCCGAACCGCCGCCATGGACCAGCGAACCCGAGAGCACGCCGAGGTGCTCGTCGACTGGAGCGCCCGCATCGAGGCGGGCGACGACGTGGTCGTGAGCGTCGCGGAGGGCGCGCACGAACTCGCCGTCGCCGTCGCCGAGAAACTGGGCGACCGCGGCGCGAACGTCGTCACCACCTACGCCTCCGAGGAAGTCTCCCGCGCGTACCTCCGCGCGCACGACGGGGAGTTCGAGACGGCCGAACACGAACTCACCCTGTACGAGAACGCCGATTCGGTCCTCTTCCTCGGCGGCGGCCGCAACACGTTCGCCACCGCCGACGTGCCCGGCGAGACGCGGCAGGCCGCCGCGCGCGCGGCCGAATCCGTCCGCGAGGCGCGCATGGCCACCGACTGGGTGTCGACGGTCCACCCGACGCGGTCGCTCGCCCAGCAGGCCGGGATGTCCTACGAGGCGTACCGGGAGTTCGTCTACGAGGCCGTCCTCCGCGACTGGGAGTCGCTGGCCGAGGAGATGGCGAAGATGAAGGAGATTCTCGACGAGGGGTCGGAGGTCAGACTCGTGAAGGGCGAGGACACCGAGCGAGACGGTGGCACCGGACCGTCCCGAGCCACCGACCTCACTATGTCCGTCGAGGGCCGCACGGCGGTGAACTCCGCCGCCTCCGTCGCCTACGACTCGCACAACCTCCCGTCGGGCGAGGTGTTCACCGCGCCGTACGACCCCGAGGGCGAGGTGTTCTTCGACGTGCCGATGACCATCAACGGCACGCGAGTGCGGGACGTGCATCTGACGTTCGAGGGCGGCGAAGTCGTCGACTTCGCGGCCGAGTCGGGCGAGGACGCCCTCGGCGACGTGCTCGACACCGACGCGGGCGCGCGCCGCCTCGGCGAACTCGGAATCGGGATGAACCGCGGCATCGACCGCTTCACCGACAACGTGCTGTTCGACGAGAAGATGGGCGACACCGTCCACCTCGCGGTCGGCCGCGCCTACGACGCCTGCCTCCCGGAGGGCGAGGCGGGCAACGACTCGGCCGTCCACGTCGACATGATCACGGACGTGAGCGAGGACTCGCGGATGGAAGTCGACGGCGAAGTCGTCCAACGGAACGGCGTCTTCCGGTGGGAGGAGGGGTTCGAGGGATAGCCGTCGGAGAGTCGCGTCCGGTGCGGTCGGCCGACGCCCGGACGAGCGTCTTCCGGCCTGTTTCCGCCGCACCTCTTGAACGGCACCGCCACCGAAGTGCTACGGCGTTGTGCGTCGGGCCCCACTAGTCGGTATTCGACGCGGAGCGGGACTTCCCCTCCCGACGTCGAAGGAGATTCCATGAAATCCCACAGATTCCTCGACAACAGGCGAACAGCGCTGGCGCTCGCGGCCATCCTCGTAGCCAGTCTCGTGGCGGTCGGCGGCGCCGTCTCCGCGCAGTCCTCCGACACGGACCCGCAGCACACATCCTATCTCCGAGTCGTCCACGCGTCGCCCGACGCCCCGCCGGTCGACGTGTACGTCGACAACGAGACGGTCCTGACGGACGTGCCGTTCGGCGCCGTCAGCGACTACCTGGCCCTGGAGGCCGGCACGTACAACGTCAGCATCACGGCTGCCGGCGACCCCGACACCGTGGTGTTCGACGACGAGGTCTCCCTTGACCCGCGCACCGTGACCACGCTGGCCGCCAGCGGTGAGATAAGCGAGGACGCGGAGACCGAGTTCGGTCCCGCGTTCTTCCCGGACGACGCGCTGACGCCCGACGAGAACGAGTCGGCGGTCAGTATCGTCCACCTCTCGCCCGACGCGCCCGCCGTCGACGTCACGGCGGCCAACGGGAGCGTCGTGCTGGCCGACAACGTGACCTACGGGAACGCGACGTCGTACGTGACCGTTCCCGCGGGCGACTACAGCGTCGAGATACGCGAGGAGACCGAGGAGAACGACGGTCACGTCGTCACCTCGGTGAACGTCTCGCTGGCCGGCGGCACCGCGTACTCGGCCCTCGCGGTCGGCTACCTGAACCCCGACGACGCGCCGGCCGAGACGCCCTTCGAGGTCGTCCTGACCGAGGACGCGACGTCGACGCTCGAGTTCCCGTCCGACGACGAGGAGGGCACGGCGACCGAGACGGAGACCGAAACGGAAGCGGAGACGGAGACTGAAGCGGAAACCGAGACGGAGACAGAGACAGAGGCCGGAACCGAGACCGAAGTGCCGACGGAGTACTGAGCGCTCCGCCGGTACCCTCCGTTCTTCGACTCGACCGGTCGAGTCGACGGCCGAGACCGCGTTTTTCCACCGCCGACGCGTTCGATTCGCTACCGGCGCGTCCGCTTCCCGGTTCCCGGAGATGCGGGCGCGGGAGCGGTCGCTCTCCCCGACCACGGACGGTCGCGGCGTCTCGCTCTTATTCCTGCGCGCGGGCGACGTTGTGCATCTGTCTGCCGCACCGCGGGCACATCGTCGTCGGGTCGCCGGGTTCGGACCGGAAACTGCACCGCGTGCACTCGTACCACCGCGACCGGTCGAACGGTTCGCTCATACGGATAGTACGCGTCTGCTAGTGTTTAATGTTATCTAGTCCCACACTAGACGTTCACTCGGCCCACGAACCGGGCTGAGAGGGGGCAGGCGCTTTCGACGTACTTTTTACCGGCAGTCGTTTGAATCCACCCATGGCAGAATTCCAGGTTGTCGTCTCCGACCCCGACGCGGGTGACACCCACCAGTTCGAGGTCGACGGACAGGACGCGAACCGATTCCTCGGCCGAGACATCGGCGACGAAGTCGACGGCGGCGCCGTCGGCCTCGACGGCTTCACGCTCGAAATCACGGGCGGGTCCGACGAGGCGGGCCGTCCGATGCGCGAGAACGTCGCCGGGTCAGACCTCAAGGAACTCCTCCTCGAGGGCGGCGTCGGCTACAAGCCCTCCCGCGAGGGCGAGCGAAAGCGCGTCACCGTCCGCGGTCGGCAGGTCTCCGACGAGACGGCGCAGGTCAACGTCAAAGTCGTCGACGGCGGCGACGTGGCCGCGGCCCTCGGCGAGGGCGACGCGGACGAGGCCGCCGAGGACGACGAAGAGTAACACCCCCGCCACCGTGTCGGAACGCGTCCCCAGCGATCACGACTCGGTGTCGTCGTACCGCGCGAAAATCGCGCGTAGCGGCGGCACTCGCCGGCCCTGCCTCCGCCTCCCCGACGAGGCGGCCGTCGCGGACGGCGACCTGATTCGCCTCTCCCTCGGCGGCGACCTCTATCACGCCCGCGTCGTCGCCGACAGTTCCGGCCGCCTTCTCCGCGGCGCCTACGACAACAAGCGCCTCGCGCGGACGCCCGGCGACGGCGAGAACCGCCTCGTCGAGTGGTGCGAGGAGACCGGGCGCGGCCCCGGGTCGGCCGTCGAAGTCGACGAACTCGACGCGGGTTACTGCTACGGCGTGCGCGAACCCGGAAAGCGCGTCGTCTACACCGTGCCCGACCGGCCGAACGAGTCGCTGGCGGACATCGCCGAATCGCTCGGCCGCGACGAGTGAGGCGGGACTCGGAAGGCGAACGGACGAATCGGAGTGCAGGCGACTTTTACCGTTCCGCCGGCATCCTCTCCCCATGAGCAAACTCGACGAGTTCCTCGCGGGCGACCGCCACGAGGACGTGGCGCTGTTTCTGACCGACGAGTACCTCGACAGCGACGGCAAACTCTCCAGTCTGGGCGAGGAAGTCGAGGACGGCTACGTGCTCGTCGTCGACGGCGACGACGGCCGGAGCGCGTTCTCCGCCGGCACCGGCATGGACGCCATGGAGTTCTCGCGCACGGCGATGGAGGAGGACGGGCACGTCCACCGCGACCTCGGCGGCGGCGAGTGCCCGGAGGAAGGGGGCGAAGGAGACGACGGCGAGGACCACCACGTCGAGTTCATCTTCGCCTTCTCGGAGGCGCGCAACGAGGAGGTCGGCGGCCTCTACGCCCGCGGAGAAGTGGTTCACGCCTACGCCCACTGCGCCTGCGGCGCGAACTACTCCGACAAGTGGGTCGTCGGCGAGGAGGTGGAGACGGGTGTGCAACCCGGCGAGTCCGAACCCGCCCACGAGAGCGAGTAGTCGCCGCTCCTCCGCCTCACTCGGACCCGAACGAGGCGGGGGCTCGACGCTCGAAGATGAGGAACTTGGTCCCGCCGCCGGTGTAGTCTATCGTCTCGACGAGTCGCCAGCCGTCGGCCGCCAACTCGTTTATCTCGTCTTTCGGGTTCGCGGACTCCTTTTTCAGCGCTTCGCGCGGCACCCGAAGCGTCTCGTACTCCCAGCGGTCGTCTTCGTGTCGGCTCACATCCGAACGTGCGGCCGGAGGCGGATAGCTACTCCGACCGGGTCGCCGGCCGGCGGTCGGCGGTCCGTCGTGGGTCACCGGTCGCGGCTCACGGTCGGTCGTCAGTTCGGGTTCGCCCGTGACCGACTACGGGTATCTGGTCCCGCGGACGGTCACGTTGTACGTGTCCACGACGGTCCCGTTGACGGTGTTCACCGCCACGATTCGCGACCGGGTCCCGGTCGGAATGGGGAGGGAGACGGACGTCTGACCGGCGTCGACCGACGTCGCGTAGAAGGAGGACCCGTCCTCCCTGATGACGTTGAGGCGGGTGACGCCCATCTCGGTCGTCGCGGCGGGCGTGAGCGTCACCGACCCCTGCACGGACGAAGTTCCCCACTCGCTGACCGTCGAAACCCGCTCGAACACCGGCGAGTCGTCGGCCGAACTGATCGACGGACTCACCGTCAGACATCCCGCGGTGACGACCAGCAACGCGACGGCGGCAACGGCGCACAGTCGCCGGTTCGAATTCATTCGCTCGACGGTTCGAACGGCGCTTATATCACTCCTTCGACCTTAATATAAGGAAAATATATGCGTTAAAAAGCCGGCGAACGATGCCTGAGAGGCAACGATAAAGCCGCCGACCGTCGAGGGGACTACTACTTCTACTGCTATGCCCGAACACAGACGGGAGCGCCGCGAGGCGTTCACCAAGCGCCGCCGGCGGTACCGAGTCCGAACGCCCGGCGAGACGCCGACCGACGCCGTTCGCGGAGTGGCGCCGCGATGACCGACGAGCCGTCGGACACCATCGACACGCGCGAGGAGGACCCGAACCTCGACCAGTCCGGCATCGACGACAACATCGGCACGGAGAACACGATGCGCAAGCGCGGCGGCGAGACGCGCACCAAGACGTGGTTGGTGCTCGACGGCAGTCGCCTCCTCGTCACCGCGATGCTGGGACTGCTCATCTTCGGCGTGTTCGTCTTCGGAGGCACATTCTACTACCAGTACTACCTCACGGACGCCCTGACGGCTGACACCGTCGAGACGGTGTTCTCGACGATGATCAGCGCCATCGTCACCGGCGTCACGCTCACGCTGACCATCTCGCAGATCATCATCTCGCAGGAGAACGGCCCGCTGGGCGACCAGCGCGAGCGGATGAGCAACACGATGGACTTCCGGGAGTACACCAAGGAGATGACCGGGTCGCCGACGCCCGCGGACCCCTCGGCGTTCCTCCGCTCGCTCATCTTGGAGAGTCGAGACTACGCGAAGGACCTCCGCGAGTCGGTCGCCGACAGCGACGACGACGACCTCCGCGCGGAGGTCGACGAGTTCACCGAGAGCCTCGTCGGGAACGCCGACGCCGCCGAGGAGAAACTCGAAGGGCGGAAATTCGGGTCGTACACGGTGGTCTCGGCGGCCCTCGACTACAACTACGGCTACAAGATATTCCAGATCGAACGCATCGCGGACGACTACAAAGACACCATCGGACGGGAGACGGAGGTACTCCTCGACGACCTGAAGACCGTGCTCTCGATGTTCGGACCCGCCCGCGAGCACATCAAGACGCTGTACTTCGAGTGGGAACTCATCAGCCTCTCGCAGAACATCCTCTACCTCGCCGTGCCCGCGCTCATCGTCGCCGGCTTCGTGACGACGTACCTCGGCGGAAGCGCGCTCTCGGGGACGGTGCTCGGCGTCCCGAACCTCATCTGGGTGACCTCCGCGGCGTTCGCAATCACGTCGCTGCCCTTCCTGCTCCTCATCTCCTACATCGCGCGCATCGCGACCATCGCGAAGCGGACGCTCGCCATCGGTCCGTTCATCCTCCGGGAGTCACAGCGATAATCCGCCGCGGACGGGCCGTCCGGCCTGCTACCGCTCCGTGTCGACGCCCTCGTCTTCGTCCTCGGCCGCCTCTTCTTCGGCCGCTTCGGCGACGCGTTCGAACGCCGCGAGGATGACGCGCTTCGTCGCCGCGCCGTTCGTCGTCCAGTGGTGCGCGTAGTCCAGCATGTCGTCGTAGATGTCGGGCTTACAGCCCGCGGCCTTCGGGTGACCGCCGCCGTTCACCTGCCGGGCCACCTCGTGGGCGCGCTCGAAGTCCTCCGAACCGCGGATGCTGGCGCTCCCGGCCGGCTTGACGACGACGGCGGCGTCGGCCCCGCGTTCGCGCAGGCCCTCGGCCACCTCGTTCTGCGAGCACCGGCCGTAGGTGACGCCGACCGTCCACGGGCCGACGCGCTTCAGTTCCGCGCGGTCGAGGGCGGCGTCGATGAGTTCCTCCTTCTCCACGCGCCGGAGTTCGATGAACTGCTCGACTACCTCCGGGAGGTCCACGCCGTAGGCGCCGACGACGGCGACGTACTCCTCGGGGCTGACCCAGTAGGCGTAATCCGAGAGGTCGTCGCTCCGCTCGTCCTCCTTCAGCCACAGGTCGTGGTCGCGGGTCACTTCCGCGAGTTCGGTCCACCGCTCGTCGAACTCGTAGTCCACGGAGCGCAGCGTCACGTCCGTCGAGCACTCCTCGTCGGACTCGCCGACGACGAGGTCGACGCCCGCCTCGCGGACGGCCGCGGCCGTCTCCTCGTCCCACTGGTGGTGGTCGTACCACGCGACGGAGGACGCACGCTCCAGCAGGGCGTCCAACTCGTCTTCGACCCACTCGTACTCGTCGGGACAGAGGTCGCAGACGTAGGCGTCGATACCGTCGGGGGCGTACTCGGCGACCCGTTCGAGCGCCTCGTCCAGCGAGTACGGCCCCGCGCCGACCAGGGCGACGGTCGACCGCGGCGGCTCCTCCTCTTCTTCGTCCGCCTCGGATTCCTCCTCGTCGTCTATCGGCCCCTCCGACTCCCAGCGCTCGACGCGGCGGGCCACGTCGTCCTCGAACGTCGCCACGTCGAGGGCGGCGCCGTACATCTCTCGAATCAGCGCGACGCAGCCGAGTCCGTCCGCGTCGGTGTCGGCGACGACGACGGCCTCGGCGCCCTCGACGGCCTCGGCGACCCTCTCCTCGGCGCGGTCCTCGTCCAGCGAGTCCGGGTAGAAGAAGCCCGCGCCGGGCAACTGCGACTTCCGCGAGAGCGACAGGCGGGAGCTGTCGATGAGTTCGTCTTCCATACCGGGGCGAGGGGAGCGGGGGTGAAAGAGCCGGTGGTCTCCGCCACCGCGGCGGGGCCGCCGACCCGGATTCGAGAGCCGTACGTACCGCTCCGTACCGCTCCTAGAAGCGTTCATCCCCCGCGCCGCCGCGTATCAAGACGAGCGAGGCGACCCGCCGGGGACGACTCCGGAGACCCGCACGCCCGCTTCGCCCATCCCGCTCGCGGCGCCCGTTCACCACCACCCATGACCGAGACAGACGCTCCTCGGACGACCGACGACGACGACTCGGCGGCCCGAATCGACCCGCGCTTCGTCGAGGGGCGGGGCCGCCTGGTCCTGTTCGGCGGGGCGTGCTGGCTCGCCCTCGGGGCGGCCGTCGACATCGGCCCCGTCGTCTGGGGCGGCGTCCTCATCGTCGCGGGGGCGTTCGGCCTCGACACCGCCGGGAAACTCGCCCGCTACCGCGCCCTGCCGATACCGAGCGCCGACCGGTTCACGCTCGGCGCGACGCGGACGCTCCTCGCCCTCGCGGCCGTGGCGGTCCTCGCCGGCTACGCGTACGGCCGGTACGGCGGCGGGGCTCGAATTTTCCGGTCGCTGGCGGCCGTCGGCGTCGGATGCGGACTGCTGCACGTCGCCGCGCGGTCGCTGTGTCTTCCGAACGGGTCGGCCGTCGACGGCGACGCGTCCCCCGAGTGACGCGCGGCCCTCGCGCGCCGACTCAGACCGACTCGGGCGTCCCGGTCGGCCCCTCCTCGTCCTCCGCCAACTGCCGGACGGTCAGCACCGGGACCGGACAGGTGCGGACGACGCGCTCCGCGACCGAACCGATGAGGAACCGGTTCTCGCCGTGTCTGCCGCGCGTCCCCATCGCTACCACGTCGGCGTCCACCTCGCGGGCGTAGTCGCCGACGACGGTGGCGGGCCGCCCCTCGCGAACCGCCGCCGTCACCGGCCGGTCGGTCTCGGTTTCGACCTCCGAGAGGGCGCGTTCGCCGCGTTCGGTGAGGGCCTCGCGCATCTCCTCGCGGAGTCGCTCCGGCGAGGACTCCACCTCGCCCGCGTCGACGACGTACAGGGCGTGAACCGACGCGTCGAACCGGTCGGCGAGGTCCAGTGCGACGCCGACGGCCCGGCGGACGCTCTCGGACCCGTCGGTCGCGATGACGATGGTGTCGAACATGCGCGGCGCTACGGCGGTCGGTGGCTTAAAACCACAGTCACGCTCCCCCGAACCCCCGCCCGAACCGCCAGCCCGCGGGGTGGGTCTTTTTGACGGCGGCCGTCTCATCCTCCCGTATGACTGACCGCCGTCCGTTGGACGTGAATCTCGTCCTCGTTCCCGTCGACCGGAGCGAGGAGTCCACGAACGCCGTCGAACACGCCGCCGCCGTCGCCGCCGAGTACGGCGCCGCGGTCCACGCCGTCCACGTCCTCGGCGAGGACGTGGTCCGCGCCATCGAGAACGGCGCCGTGGACGAGGAGGACGTCGCGGCCGACAGCGCGGCCATCGAACGGACCGCCGACGACTTCGCCGAACGCTACGGCGTCGACATCGCCACATCGGTCGCCTACGGCTTCTCCACGCAGTCGAAACTCCGCCACCCGGGCAGCGTCATCCTCGACACGGCGGACGCGCTGAACGCGGACTTCATCGTCGTCCCGCGCGAACCGATGTCGGGCGACCCCGGCGAGGTGCTGGCGAAGGCGGCCGAGTACGTCCTCCTGTACGCCAGCCAGCCCGTTCTGTCGGTGTAGGCGGCGCGGAACTCCTCGCCTCGCGTTTCGCTTGCCGGCCGCTCGCTCCGCCCGCCTCAGCCCTCGGCGAGGCGGAGCGTCATCTCCAACTCGAAGCTCTCCGAATCGCTCGTCTCGAACCCCATCTTCTTGTAGAGGCCGACGGCGGCGCGGTTCCACCGCTCGACGGTCAGCCACACCTTCTCCACGTCGTTCTCGGCACCGTGGCCCAACAGCACCTCCATGAGGTACGTCCCGATGCCGGCCTCCTGGTACGCCTGCAGCACGAAGATGGCGAGTTCGGAGGCGTCGCCGTCGGGGACGAGCGTCGCGTGCCCGGCGGCGTCCTCGCCGTCCCACGCGACCACGTTCAGACAGCCCTCTCCGAGGATGTTGTCCAACCAATCGCGGATGCGGCGCTCCTGTCCCGGCGGGATGCCCTGCGCCCGGTCGGCCGGGTCGAACGCGGTGTACATCTCCACCAGCGCCTCGAACTCCTCGTCGCTCCCGTCGTGGGGTCGAATCTCTATCTCGCGCCCCTCGCGGTCCTCGAACGAGAACGGCGGAGTCTCGAACGGCCCGGCGACCTCGTCGGGATAGCGGCGTGACTCGCTCATCGGACCAGAGACACCGTCACGTGCGAGTTCAGGAGGACGAACTCCGCGATGCTCCCGAGGTTTATCTTCCCCATCGGACTCGTCTGTCCGCCCCCGATGACGATCTGCTCGAAGCCCTCCTCCTCGGCGGTGTCGACCAGTCTGCTGCCGGGGTCGCCCTCCAGGTGGCGTATCTCGGCGTCGACGCCCGCGTCGGCGAGAATCTCTTCGACTCGGGCTTCGATCTCCTCGCGCGTGCGGTCGGAGTCGTCGTTCTCGACGACGGCGACGGTCAACTCGTCGCCCGCCGCGGCCGCCCGCGAGACGGTCTGTTCGACGGCCCGTATCGAGTCCTCGCTCCCGCCGACGCCCAAGAGCACCTTCATGGGAGGTGGTGTCGCGGCCGCGGTAAAAAACAGTTCCCCGTCTCGGCCGCCGGTTCCGTCCGGCGACGCCCGAGCGCGGTCCGACGGAACGCTTTTCCGCCGCGCAGGGATACCCCGCGGTATGACCGACGAGGACCCGACGGCGGCGGACCGCGAGGACCGGGCCGACGCCGAGGCGGGGGGGACGGAGGAGACGGGGTCGAAGCGCGACGCGGCGGCCGAGTCGGCGTCGACGAGGGACACGGCGGCGTCGACGGAGGCGACGGCGGACGCCGGGAGCGACTCGGCCGACGAGTCCGCATCCGAAGGGACGGCCGACGACCCGACCGACGCGGCTTCCGACCCCGAGATTCCGCGCGACGTGCAGAAGTACGCACGCTTCAAGAAGATGGACGGCGCGCAGTACGACCGGGTGAACGAGTTCCTGCGCGACCGGACGTACATCACCGCCCGCGAGTGGGCCATCGCGCGCCTCTGCTCGGACTTCCGCACCGAGACGGGCGTCGAGATGACGAAGATAGGCGAGAACCTCCCCGAGTTGGTCCCGTTCATGACTGACACCTACTCGCCGCAGGCGGTCAATCAGGCCCGGTCGTCGTTCGAGGGGAAGGTACAGAAGGCGGGCGCGACGTTCCTCTACGGCGCGATGTCGGGCTTCTTCACCGCGGAGGAACTGGACGAGTTGATGTACGAGGTGACCGAGGTGGCGAAGTTCCTCCTCGAAGTCGAGGGCGTCGACCTCTCGGTGGAGGACGAACTCGAAGCCGAGGAGCGAATCTCCAGCGTCATGCGCGAGGTACGCGACGCCAGCGCGGACCTGCGGCGCGAGGAGACGGCCGAGGACAGTGAGGACGCGAATGCGGACGCGGGCGCCGGCGCGGACGCCGACACCGACGACTGACCGAAGCGCTTCTCCCTCACTTCCCGCCGGACAGCAGCGTCTCCGGGTCTGTCAGCGCCAACTCGACCCGCCGGTCGGCCGACGGCGGCCGCACGTACAGGCGCATCTCGCCGCGCGCTTCGACCCGTTCGAGCATCGGCGCCGCGGCCCCTCTCGGGTAGTACACCGGGACCGCGACGGCCTCGGCGTCCGACCCGTTCTTCAGCATGACGACGGCGAACACCGTCTCTCCCTCCTCCGTGCGGGACACGTCGTGAGCGTCGAAATCCCCCGCCTCGACCAGTCGCTCGGCCGCCTCGAACTCCTCGGCGGGAACGAGGATGTCGAGTCCGGCGCGGTCCGTTCCGCCGGTATCGACGTACGCCGGCACCGGCCGCACCTCGCCGGGGTGGAGTTCGGTGACGGCCCACCCGACGTCGCGGTATGCCGCCGCCGTCGCCTCCATCTCGTCGACGACGGCGTCCCAGAACGCCCGCGCGTCGGAACGTGGGGGCGACTCGGAGGAGTTCCGCCCACGTTCGGGTCCTCGATTCGGGTCGCTCACGTCCCGGTTTCGGCCCGCGAGCGGGGAAAACGTTCCCGCCGAGCGCGAAGTGAAACGCTCTTTGCGCGAGGGCGAGCGGTTCGGACCGTGACACCGCTCACCCCTCTCGCGCGCGTCGCCGGCGGGGCGTTCCTCGTCGGCCTCCTCGCCGGCGTCGCGGCCCTCGTCGTCGCCGCCGCGTTCTCCGGCGTCGCCGACGGCGCGGACACGACGCTTCTGTTCGGCGCCCTGTTCTTCGGCGTCGGCCTCCTCGGCCGGTCGTGGTCCGCGCGGACCGGCGCGGACGCACGCCGGGAGATGACCCGCGTCGGCGGATTCGGCGCGGGCGTGATGGTCGCGGCGGCGACGCTCGGGGCGGTTCTGGCTAGGTTCATGTAGGGGGACGGCACCACCCCCGCCGTGACGTAGATTCAGCCCCGAGTCGACCCGCGGCAGTCCGGCGCCCGACTCGGGACTCTCCTCCATGCCGGCAGTTCGCTCTCCCCCTCCGCGCAACTACCTCACTCGCGGACGTTCTCGCCGTCCGCGTCCTCGAACGACCCGTTCTCGTAGACGACGCGTCCGCGGACGACCGTCGTCTCGGGGAAGACGCCGCGCATCCCCTCGAACGGCGTCCATCCGCAGTTCGAGTGCAGGTCCGCGCCGCGAATCTCCCGGCTCTCCTCGGGGTCGAACAGCACGAGGTCCGCGTCCCGTCCGACCTCGATTCGACCCTTCGACGGCAGGTCGAATATCTCGGCGGCGTTGGCGGCGGTCACGTCGCGGACGCGTTCGTACGATATCTCCCCCCGCCGCGCCCGTTCCAACAGGAGCGGCAGCATCGTCTCGACGCCGGGGACGCCGCTCGGCGCCTCCCACAGTCCCACGTCCTTCTCGGCGCGCGTGTGCGGCGCGTGGTCGGTTGCGACGGCGTCTATCTCGCCGTCGACGAGGCGCTCCCACATCGCCGCGCGGCGCTCCTCGCTCCGGAGCGGCGGGTTCATCCGGCCGTACGTCCCCAACTCGGTCGCGTCCTCCCGCGAGAGAAAGAGGTGGTGCGGCGTCACCTCGCACGTCGCGCCGCCGGCCGTCGCGGCGTCGACGCCCTCGGGCGTGCTGGTGTGCGCGATGTGGACGTCCGCGCCCGACTCGGTCCCCACCTCGACGGCGCGTTCGACGGCCGCCGCCTCGGCCTCGGCGGCGCGGTACTGACTCCACACGTCGGCGTCGGCCGCCCGACCCGTCCCGCCGGCGTCTCGCTCTCTGGCCGATTCGTCGAACAGGTCGGCGTCCTCGGCGTGGACGGTGACGGTCACGCCCGCCTCGGCGGCCCGTTCGGCCGCGTCGGCGAACAGGTCCGCCTCGATGCCCATATCGCCGGTCGAGTCGGCCAAGAAGACCTCTCCCAGCGCGAACAGCGGCCGGTCGAACAGCGAGTCCGGGTCCCACTCTGGCGTGACGCCGCCGCTGATTCCGAAGTCGACGACAGATTCGGCCGCCAGCGCCTCCTTGCCGTCGAACGCCTCGCCAGAGACGGTCGGCGGCGTCGTGTTCGGTTGGTCGGCGACGACGGTGACGCCGCCGGCGGCGGCGCTTCGGGACCCGGACGCCCACGTCTCCTTGTGCGAGAAGCCGGGTTCGCGGAAGTGGACGTGCGGGTCGACGGCGCCCGGAAACAGCATCTTTCCCGACGCGTTCAGGACGCGGTCGCCCTCGCGCGGGTCGAGCGACTCCTCGACGGCGGCGATGCGCTCCCCTTCGACTCGAACGTCGCGCACGCGGCCGTCGGCCAGCGTCGCGTCGGTGACGAGCAGTGACATACCAGTCCGTCCCGCGCGGGGGAGCGTAAGCCCCGCGGTTGCCGTCGGGGCCGACGTCTACTCTGCGATGTCGCCCGCCTCCTCGACCCGTCGCTCCGCGTCGCCGACGAAGGCGTCTTCGAGGGCGCGGCAGACGCGTTCCGAGTCGGCCGGGCCGCCGCCGCGCGCGACGCTGCCGACCGACTCGGGGTCGAACGGCACGCCCAGCGCCTCGTAGACGGGGTCCAGCACGGCCGCGAGTTCCTCGTGGTCGGCGACGACGACGACGCCGGAGACGAGGGCGGCGTCGCGGCGGACGCGCTGAGCGATGCCGCATATCTTCCCGTGCGCCTGCACGGAGTGAGCGCCCGGACAGAACGATTCCGGGGGTTCGCCCCGCCGCGCCGCGACGCCGAGTCCCCGGAGGGCGCGGACGACGGCCGTCGTCGCCGCCTCGTAGCGGTCGTCAAGTCCGGCCCGCCCCTCGCCGGCGGGCACCGCGGAGGCGAACGCCACCGTCCGCCCGGTGTAGGCGACGGCGCGGCCGCCGACGCTCCGCTCGACAGTCGGGTAGCCGCGCGACTCGGCCGCTTCGCGGGCCCGGTCGTACCCCTCGGTGCGCGCGTCCCGGCGGCCGAACGCTACCTGCCGGTGCGGCGTCCACGCGCGGAACCCGGGTTCGCCCGTCTCGCCGGCCGCCTCGCGCATCCGTTCGGTCGCCGCTCGGTCGGCCTCCCGCGTCGCCGCGCGTCCGCGGACCACGCGGACGGTCGACCCCTCGTCACCGCTCATGGCCGAGACAGGTCCCGACGCGCCTAAGCCCTCCCGGTCCTCCGGTCCGGGTATGGACGGCGACGAACGGTCCGACGCGTCACCGACCGGCGCTGACGGGGAGGACGGGACCGTGACGCTCCCGGAGTCAGTGCTCCGGCGGTACCGGCGGTTCTCGCTGTACAACTCGCCGTACCCGGCGCACGACCGCGGGCGCGCCGTCGACCTCTACCCGGCGACGAACGAGGGACTCTCGCCCGTCGCCGGCGAGGTGTTGGAGACGCGGACGGTCCGCGCGCCGCCGAAACCGTACGCGCACGAGTCGGAGTACCTGATTCTGGTCGACGCCGGCGACTACGTCGCCCGCATCCTCCACGTCGAACCCGCCGTCGAGGCGGGCGACCGAGTCGAAGCGGGCGACTCGCTCGGTCCGATGGTCCGCTCCGGGTTCTTCGCGCCGTGGGTCGCAAACCACGTCCACGTCGGCTTCCGGCGGCACGACCAGAACCTCCGGCGCGCCTCCGGGTCGCTCCCCGTCGTCGCCGACGTCGCGGTCGAACCGCTGGCGTGGGACGGAACGGGCACCGTCGTCGAGGCGGCCGAGACGTACGCGCTGCTCGACGCGCCCGACCACCCAGCCCCCGGCGAGGCGTTCGCCGGCATCGCGGCCGACGACGGCCGCGTCCTCGACGGCGGGTTCGCCCACTACGCGGGCGGCGGCGTTCTCACCCGCGGTGACGGCGCCTCGTGGAGGACAGGCGAATCCGACGGCCTCGACCCCGTCTCCTTCCTCGGCCACCCGATAGGCGAGGCGACGGGCCGCGACGTGGCGTGGCGCGATATCGAGGTGCTGGCGAACGGCGAGCGAATCACCGGCCTCTCGCTGTTCGCCGCCGTCGACCCCGAGTTCGGTGCGAAACTCGTCTGCCCCGGCCGCGAGTTCGCCGTCGGCGAGGAGGTGCGCGTCGAGGTGCGCGACACCGACGACCCGGTTCGACTGGGCTGAGTCGCGGCGCCGGTCGCCTACCCGCGCCGCTCGCGGTGCTCGTCCTTCATCTCCCGATACTTCTCGTCGTCGCGGACGCGTTCGAGGTACTCCTCGAAGACGACCGCGGCGGCCCGCTTCCCCTCGTCGGCCCACTCCTCGGGTTCGCGCTCCTCGCCGTCGTCGTACTTCTGCCCGCCCGGATACCGCGCGTAGCGCATCGACCGCGTGTACCCCATCTGGAGGTACTTGCGAGCCATGTCCATCCCGACGAAGTCGCCCTCCTCTCGGTAGGACTCGTAGCGCTCGTAGATGGCCCGCGCCGACTCCTCGGCGGACGCCTCGTCGGCGTACGACCAGTGCGGCAGGAGTTCCGACTTGTACGGTTCGACCTTGAAGACGTCCTCCTCGCCGCGGCCGATGTCGTACTCCTCGGGGTGTTCGCGGAAGTCGACGTCGTGCTCGGGGCCGTTCTCTCCCTCTCCGCTTCCGTCGCCGCCGCCCTCGCTCATGCGTTCGCTGCGGACCGGTCGCGGTTGCCTCTGACGGCCGCCCGCCCTGTTCTGGTCCGCTCCGAGGGCGACTCCCCGACGTTCGCGCACCGAAGAAACTGTAAACTCCTCACCGGTGGCTACATACGTTCCGGCGTCGGGGAGGGGTACATGAGCGACGACGCCGAGGGGCTTCCGGACGACGCCGTCTCGTTCGTCCAGCGCTACATCGAGGAGGAGCACGGCTACCTCTCGTGGCTGGGTACGGAGGTGAACGAACTCGAACCGGGGCGGGCCGTGATGACCGTGCCGTACGACGAGAAACTGACGAACACGACGGACCCGCCGACGGTCCACGGCGGCATCGCGGCGACGCTCATCGACACCGCCGGCGGCATCGCCCAGCGGACGATGCTCGACGACCCGCTGACCGGCGGCGTGGCGACGGTGAACCTGAACGTGAACTACCTCCGGCGCGCCGCGGGCGACCTGCGGGCGACGGCCGAAGTGGTGCGTTCGGGCGGCACTATCGGCGTCAGCACCGTCACCGTGGTCAGTCAACTCCCCGACCGGGTGCAGGAGGACGACGAGGCGTTCGAGCGGTGGCAGGGGACGACGGAGGAGGAGGCCGTCGCCACCGGACAGGGCGCGTTCCGCCTCTTCCGGGACTGAATCTCCTTACTCGAACCGAATCTCACCGCGCGTCGCCACCTCGCCGAACAGCCATCCCGCGTGGTCCAGCGCGTACTCCTTGTGGTCGTCTTCGATGGCGCCGATGGCGTCCTCGACGAGCACCGGTCGGTAATCCCTGAGACCGGCGCTCCCGGCGGTGTGGAGGACGCAGACGTTCGCCAGCGTCCCGCAGAACAGCAGGTCTTCGATACCGTGGGCGTTCAGCCACCCGTTCAGCTCCGTCTCGTGGAAGGCGTCGTAGGTGTGCTTGACGACGACGTGATCCTCCTCGAGCACGTCCAGTCCGTCGGCGAGTTCGGCCTCCCACGACCCTTCGAGGACGTGCTCGCCCCAGCGCTCGAACTCGTCGTAGTAGTGCGCGCCGTCGAACTGCTCGGGCGGGTGGACGTCCCGCGTGTACACTATCGACGCGCCCGCCTCGCGCGCGTCGTCGACCAGCGCGGCGGCGTCGTCGACGACCGCCTCGCTCGACGGCGCGTACAGGCTCCCGTCCGGGTCGCAAAAGCCGTTCTGAAGGTCCACGACGACGACGGCGGTGCGGTCGGGGTCGAAGACGTACTCAGTCTCGTTCTCGTTCTCGCTCTCGCTCATACGCGTTCGAACCGGTGCCGACACCAAAACGGTACCTCGACCGGTGGGTTCGCGGGCCCGTCGCCGCGGAAAAAACTACTTCCCCGAGCGGTCCCACCGAACGGTATAACATGTTACCGCGACACGGAATCGCCGCTGTCACCCTCTCTCTGCTCTTGGTCCTCGCGGGCTGTGCGGCGCCGGCGGACGAACCCTCACTCGCCGGAGGCGGCGCCGGCGCCGTCTCGGACACCTCCGACATCGCCTCGCCGGACGCGAACTTCTCGGACCCCGACGGCGACCCCCTGGGCTGGGAGGGGGGCTACTGGTACAACGAGTCCATCGACGTCGACCAGTCCGATGGCCTCTCGGACGCCGAACTGGACGCGTACGTGGCACGGTCGATGGCGCGCGTCGAGTACCTCCGACACGAGGAGTTCACGGAGAACGTCTCCGTCGACGTACTGAGCCGCGCCGAGTACCGTCAGCGGTCGTCGAACCGGTCGGCGAACCAGTCCGCGAACGCCGAGGCGTTCGGCGAGTGGAACAACCAAGTGTGGGAGGCGCTGTTCGTCACCGGCGAGGGGAACGACAGCCAGGAGGCCATCAGCGGAACGCAGGGCAGTTCGGTCGCCGGCTTCTACTCGCCCCGCGACGACGCCATCACGATAATCACGAACTCGCCGGAGTCGCCCACCATCGACAACGCGACGCTGGTCCACGAACTCACCCACGCCCTCCAGGACCAACACTACGACCTGACGAGCGAGAAGTACAGCGCCGAGACGCAGGACGGCGAGTTGGCCGTCGACGGCGCCATCGAGGGCGACGCGAAGTACGTCGAACTCCGCTACGCGAGCATGTGCGGCGGCGAGTGGGCGTGCGTCCCCTCCCCGACGACTGAGGGGGGGTCGAGCGGGTCGGCCGGTTCCGTCAACTACGGTATCTTCCTGACCATCTTCCAGCCCTACTCCGACGGCCCGGTGTACGTCCACGACGTCATCGAACGCGGCGGCTGGGAGGCGCTCGACGAGATGCTGCGGAACCCGCCCGTCTCGACCGAACAGACCATCCACTCCACCGACGAGGAACCCGTCCCCATCGAGTATCAGAGCAGGGCGACGAACGGTTGGTCGACGTTCGCCGAACAGGGACAGGGCGGCTCCGACACGGTCGGCGAGGCGTCGATATTCACGATGTTCTGGTATCAGGCGCGCACCGCGAACGCCGACACCGTCCCGGTTCGGAGCATCGCGGAGACCGAGAGCCGGTACGACACGTACAACTACGACGGCGTGCCGTCGAACGGGTGGGCCAACGACCGCCTGTTCCCGTACGAGAAGTCGACCGGCGGCGGCGAGGAGTACGGCTACGTCTGGGTGACCGAGTGGGACACCGAGGGCGACGCCCAGGAGTTCCGCGACGCGTATCTGAACATCCTCGCCGCGCACGACGCGGTCGAGCGAGGTGAGAACACGTGGGTCGTCGAGGACGGGCCGTTCGCGGACGCCTTCCGCGTCCGGATGGACGGCACCCGCGTCGTCGTCGTCAACGGACCCACCGTCGACGCCGTGAACGACATCCGATCGCGGAACTGAGCGGTTTCGCCCGGGTTCCTTCTTCCATCCTCCCCGCCGAGACTGTTTTCTACGACCGTTCCCACTCTCCCGTGTGAACGATTCGCAGCCCGCTCTCGCCCCGGTCGCGCTCGCGGTTCTCCTCGTCGCGTCCGGTTGTGCCGCGCCCGTCGCCGACCCCTCGGCGCTGCCGCCGTCGTGGTCGTGGCCCGACGACCCGCCGACCGACCGCATCGGCTGGGAGGCGGGCTACTGGTACAACGAGTCCATCGACGTCGACCAGTCCGACGGCCTGAACGAGAGCGAACGCGAGGCGTTCGTCGCGCGGACGATGGCCCGCGTCGAACACATTCGAGAATTGGAGTTCCGGCAGTCGGTGCCCGTCGACGTCGTGACCCGCGAGCAGTACCGCAGCGAGTCAGGCGTCTTCCGGAGCGACCCCGACCCGTGGCGCGAACAGGTGTACGAGGCGGCGTTCCTCGTCGGCGAGAACGAGTCGGTGGCGGACGTGCTCAACCAACTGTACGGCGGGGCCATCGCGGGCTACTACACCCCGAGCGACGACCGAATCGTCGTCGTCAGCGACGGCGAGACGCCGACGATGAGTCGGGCGACGCTGGCGCACGAACTCGTTCACGCCCTCCAAGACCAACACTTCGGCTTCGCGTCGACGCCGCCGACGCACGACGGGCGCATCGCGGAGAACGGCCTCTCCGAGGGCGACGCCAACTACGTCGAGGCGCTGTACGCCGAGCGCTGTTCGGCCGAGTGGGACTGCGTCCCGACGCCCGACACCGAGGCCGGCGGCGGGTCGGACTTCGACTTCGGCGTCTACCTCACTATCTACGCGCCGTACAGCGAGGGGCCGGAGTTCGTCCACGCCCTCCGCGAACGCGGCGGGTGGGACGCCGTGAACGCCGCCTACGACGACGCGCCGACCACCTCGGAACAGATTCTCCACCCGGAGGCGTACCCCGACGAGGGGCCGGCGGACGTGACCGTCCGGGACCGCTCCTCGGCGGCGTGGTCGCGGTTCGACCGCGACCGGCCGACCGACCGACTCGGCGAGGTGTTCCTGTACACCGCCTTCTGGGACACCGGCGCGGTAGACAGAACGTCGCTCCGGCGGCAGGTCGGTCGGTACTCGCGGTACAACTACACGTCGAACGCGACGGCCGGGTGGGGGGGCGACGAACTCGTCCCGTACCGGAGCGGCGACGGCGAGTTCGGCTACGTCTGGGCGACCGAGTGGGACACCGAACGCGACGCGCGGGAGTTCCGGACCGGGTACGCGGAGTCGCTCCTCGTGGGGAGCCTCAACGCGACGCGCGTCGAACCGGACGTCTACGTCGTCGAGGACGGGCCGTTCGCGGACGCCTTCCGCGTCCGCCGGTCCGGCACGCGCGTCACTATCGTCAACGCGCCCACCGTCGGGCGGTTGGACGGGGTTCACGCCGATTCGTGACAAAGCACTTACTCTCCCGACGAAATCGACGTATATGGACCCGCGAAGACCCGCCCTCGCGACCCTCCTGACGCTCGTCGTCCTCGCCGGCTGTCTCGGCGGACCGGGAACGACGCCGACGCCCGACCCGTCCGCGACTGCGACGGCGACGCCGACATCGACGCCGACCGAACGACCGCCCTCGACCGAGGACTGCCCCGCCTACGTCTCCGTCGACCCCGTCGACGAGGTGCCCGGGGATGCAACGGTGACTCCGTATGGGGACCTCTCCGAGGAGCGGCGAAGCGAGTTCGAGACGGCGCTGTCGGAGGGCAACGCCGAGGTCGAGGACGGCGGCGAAGCCTACTCGTTCTGGGTGGACCGCCCGTACGTCCGGTACGAGGGGACCGTCTATCGGGCGGTCGTCGCCGTCTGCTGACTCGTCTCCGGGCCGAGTTCGACCCGACTTCGAAGAGGAATTCTCTCCGGCACCCCCGCCTGAACGAACGCGCTTTTCACGACGCCGCCGAAACGGCCGGACATGGACTTCGACATCGTCGGCGCCGACGCCATCCGCGAGGGGTCGGCCACCGACGCCTACTTCGAGCGGACGGAGACGACGCTCCGGCACGCCGGGAAGAACCCGCACGTGGTCGCCGAGGTGACGGCCGACCAGTTCCCCGACGGCGAGTACGAACTGCTCGCGGGAGTGAGAGACGCCGCCGCCCTCCTCGAAGGCCGCGACGTGGACGTGGACGCCGTCCCCGAGGGTCGCCTGTTCGACGGCGGTCCCGTGATGCGCATCGAGGGGTCCTACCTCGATTTCGCCCGTCTGGAGACGTCCCTCCTCGGCTTCCTCTCGCACGCCTCCGGCGTCGCCACCGCCGCCCTCGACGTCCGCCGCGCGGCCCCCGACTCGATGGTGCTCTCCTTCGGCGCCCGGCACGTCCACCCGTCCGTCGCGGCGATGGTCGAACGGAGCGCCCTCGTCGGCGGCCTCGACGGTATCTCGCACGTCGCCGCCGGCGAGGTTCTCGGACGCGAGGCGTCCGGGACGATGCCGCACGCCCTCGTCATCTGCTTCGGCCGCGGCAACCAGGAGGAGGCGTGGCGGGCGTTCGACGAGGCGGTCGACGAATCGGTCCCGCGGGTCGCCCTCTGCGACACCTACAGCGACGAGACCGACGAGGTGCTCCGGGCCGTCGAGGCCCTCGGCGACGACTTGGACAGCGTCCGCCTTGACACCACCTCCTCGCGGCGCGGCGACTTCAGACACATCGTCCGCGAGGTGCAGTGGACGCTCGCGGCCGAGGGGCACGAGGACGTGGACGTGTTCGTCTCCGGCGGCCTCGGCCCCGCGGACCTGCGACACCTCCGCGACGCGGCCGACGGCTTCGGCGTCGGCGGCTACGTCTCGAACGCCGACCCGGTCGACTTCGCCCTCGACATCGTCGAAATCGAGGGCGAACCGGCGGCCAAGCGGGGCAAACTCGCCGGCGTGAAGGAGGTCTATCGAACAGTCGACGGCGGCCACCACGTCGCCCTGCGGGGGACCGACGCCCCGGACGACGCCGAGCGACTGCTCGAACCGCTGATTCGGGACGGGGAAGTGGTCGCCGACGACTTCGACATCGACGCGGCCGCGGCGCGGGCGGCCGACGACGCCGAGGCCTGCGGCTACGGCGCGGACGAAGAGTAACTCGGGAGGCGCGTCGCTCCCCGAGCGAGAGGCGCAGAAGGTCGTTTGCGGTCGGTCGATACGGGAAACCGTTCGTTCGGGCGCGTGCGGTCGCGGTCGTTCTACAGTTTACAGTTCCTCGACGCTGCCGCCGTCGGAGCGCTCGCGGAACACCTGTCCCTCGAACAGGGTCACCATCGCGTCCTCGTCCTGCCACGCCAGCGGCGGCAGGCCGGCCTTCCGGCAGGCGTGGGTGAGGAACTGCTCTTTGGACCAGCCGTTCTCGAGCGGAATCGTCGGGTAGAGCCAGCCGTGGCTGCCGTCTTTGTCTATCGCGACGCCGTGGGTGCCGAGTTCGAGGTCGGCGACGGGGTCGTTGGTGAGAACGTGATTGCAGACGATGCAGACCGAGATGTTGAGATTGGGGAGTTCGGGCGGTTCGATTTCGGAGCCACAGGAGTCGCCGGACGCGGCCTGAATCGCCGCGTCGACGATTGCGTGGCCGAGTTGGTCTTTCCCCCGATACGCCCCGGCGCACCCTCGCAGGCGGCCGCGGCCACGTGTCGATTGGATTCGGACGAACGCCCCGGTGCGAGCGTAGAACGCGTCTCGCATGCTTCCGGGCTGTTCTCGTTGACCGTGGAGAACGTACGATTCGACCGATTCACGCGCCAGTTCGACCGCTCGTGACCCGTCGTCGTACGAGAGCCGAACGGTTTGCGCCTCGGACATAACTCTGTTCAGGCACTCGCTAAACTTGAACGCTTCCCTTATCACCGGCCTGATTAGTCTTTGATTTACGCCTTCTGGCGGTGAATCGGGTCGGATTCCCCCTCGAATCGACCAAATCGAACTCCTTATGCGACCGTCCCAACTAGGTGAATCCGGCAGAGAGAGCCCGGTTCCCGTGTCCCGCCGGTTCCGCCGGCCGCGGACATGAGGAAAGTCCCCCCACCGTCCGAACGGGTGACCGGGCGCAAGCCCGGAGTCGGAGACGACTGGCTCTGGAACAGAAACGAGACCCCTCGGTCCGACCGATGAGACGCGCAGGTGGACGTCCGTCCACCGGCGGCGCGAGCGGGGTGACCCGCGAGCGTGCGAACCGACCCGCAAGGGGAGGGAGTTGACCCGTCGAGGGTAGCGGGGCCGCTCTGCGGCCGCGGACGGTAAACGGCGTCGGCCGTGAACCGCGAGACGGCGGCAGCCGTCTCGGAGGCATCTCGCCTCTTCCCGCGCGGTTTCCACCGCGCGGAGACGACCGAGAACGGGTGGAACGGCGAAACCTCACCGGTGCAAGTCCGCGCCGCTAAGGTAGTTCGGACAGCGCGTTCGGGTTCGCCCGGCGCGCCCCCGAGAGGGGAGGACGCGGACGCTCAGCCGAATGCCGGGTAAAAACAGAAGGGGGCTTACTCCTCTCAGCCGCTCCGCGCGACGAGATATTATCTCGCGGGCGCATAGTTAATAATCTCTTGCACCAAATGGGGCTCTATTCGCAGGTGGATTAATAAACGCGAGTCGACTACAGTCTCGTATGAACCGGGACGGCCACGACCACGACGACGCGAGTCACGGTCACGACGGTGACCACGACCACGACGCGAGTGGCCACTCCCGCGGCGGCGGGAGCGACCGCGGTCACGATCACAGTCACGACCACGCCGACCACGACGACACCGCCACCTGCGGGTGCGACGACGGATGCGACACCGCCACCGCTCCGGACTCCGTCTCCGACGGGCCGTCTGCGTCGGCGTCCCCCGACGGAAGCGACGAGGGCCGGACCCTCCGGCTTTCAGTCCCGGAGATGGACTGCGCCTCCTGCGCGGAGAAGGTGACGAAGAGCGTCCGCGGCGACGCGGGCGTCCGCGAGGTGGACGCGCAACCGACCACGGGAACGCTGTACGTCCGCTTCGACGGGGCCGAGACGGACGACGACGCCGTCCGGTCGCGTGTCGAGAGGGCCGGCTACGCCGTCGCCGACACCGAGACGGCGACGTTCTCCGTCCCCGAGATGGACTGCGCCTCCTGCGCCGGCAAGGTGGAGAACGCCTTGGACGGCGTGGCCGGCGTCACCGAACGGCAGACCCAACCGACGACGGGCGAGGTGACGGTCACGTTCGACCCCGGCACGGCCTCGCGCGGCGAACTGGTCGCGGCCATCGAGGGTGCGGGCTACGCCGTCGAGGACGGCGACGGCGGCGACTCCCCGCGCGACGTGTGGCGCACCCCGCGCGCGCGGAAGACGGGGGTCGGCGCCGTCTTCCTCGCCGGCGGCCTCGTCTTGGAGTTCCTCCTGCCCGGCTTGGACGCCCTCCTGGCCGCGCCGGCCGGCTACGAGATACACGCCGCGTGGGTCCTCTACACCCTCGCCGTCCTCCTCGCGGGGATTCCCGTCCTGCGGAACGGCTACTACTCCGCGAAGAACGCCAGCCTCGACATCGACCTCCTGATGTCCGCCGGCATCCTCGGCGCGATGGCGGTGAACATGCCGTTCGAGGCGGCGACGCTCGCGGTCCTGTTCAGCGTCGCCGAACTGCTGGAGCGGTTCTCCATGGACCGCGCGCGCAACTCGATGCGCGAGTTGATGGAACTGTCACCGGACACGGCGACGGTTCGCAGGGACGGCGAGGAGACGGTCGTCCCCGCCGAGGACGTGGCCGTCGGCGAGACGGTGCTCGTCCGCCCCGGCGACCGCATCCCCCTCGACGGCGTCGTGACGGAGGGAACCTCGGCGGTGGACGAGTCGCCCATCACCGGCGAGTCCGTCCCCGTCGACAAATCGCCCGGCGAGGAGGTGTTCGCCGGCAGCATCGTCGAGGAGGGCTACCTCGAAGTGGAGGCCACGTCGGCCGCGAGCGACTCGACCCTGTCGAAGGTCGTCGAGATGGTCGAGGACGCCAACCGCGAGAAGACCGAGGCCGAGCGGTTCATCGACCGCTTCGCGCGCTACTACACGCCGGTCATCGTCGTCGGCGCGGTGCTCACGGCGGCGGTGCCACCCCTCCTGTTCGGCGACCCGTTCCGCGAGTGGTTCGTCCGCGGCCTGACGCTCCTCGTGGTCGCCTGCCCCTGCGCGTTCGTCATCTCGACGCCCGTCTCCGTCGTCTCGGGCATCACGTCCGCGGCGCGCAACGGCGTCCTCGTGAAGGGCGGCCAGCACCTCGAAGCGATGAGCGACGTCGAGGTGGTCGCCGTCGACAAGACGGGGACGCTCACGACGGGCGAACTCGGCGTCACCGACGTGGTCGCCCTCAACGGCAACGACTCGACCGAGGTGCTCGGCTGTGCCGCCGCCATCGAGTCGCGCAGCGAACACCCCATCGCGCAGGCCGTTACGGCCCACGCCGCCGACCGCGACGTGCCGGAGCGAGAGATTCGCGACTTCGAGTCCATCACCGGCAAGGGCGTGAAGGCGACCCTCGACGGGGAAGTGCACTACGCGGGCAAGCCCGGCCTGTTCGCGGACCTCGGGTTCGACCTCGAACACGCGCACGTGGCGACGGATGGGGGTGAGCGAACCGACGGTTCGCGAGTCTCGTCGGACCCGCGGTCCGACGGCGGACAGATGGTCGAAGACGCCCGAGACTGCGACCACGGAAGCTACCTCGACCTGACGAACGAGGTCATCCCGCGCCTCCAGTCGGAGGGCAAATCCGTCGTCCTCGTCGGCACCGAAGACGAGATAGAGGGCGTCGTCGCCGTCGCGGACACCGTCCGCCCCGAGGCCGAGTGGACCGTCTCGCGCCTCCGCGAACTCGGCGTCTCGCGGGTCGTGATGCTCACCGGCGACAACGAGCGCACGGCGAACGTCATCGGCAAGCGCGTCGGCGTCGACGAGGTGCGGGCGGACCTCCTCCCCGAGGAGAAGGTCGAGGCCGTCCGCGAACTCACCGACGAGCACGAGTCGGTGGCGATGGTCGGCGACGGCGTCAACGACGCGCCCGCCCTCGCCGCCGCGACGGTCGGAATCGCCATGGGCGCGGCGGGCACGGACACGGCGCTGGAGACGGCCGACGTGGCCCTGCTCTCGGACGACCTGACGCGCCTGCCGTACCTCGTCGACCTCTCATCGAAGACCGCCGGCGTCATCCGGCAGAACGTCTGGGCGTCGCTCGCCGTGAAGGGCGTCCTGACCGTGGCCGCGCCCCTCGGTCTCATCACCGTCGCCACCGCCATCGTCGTCGGCGACATGGGGATGAGCCTCGGCGTCACCTCGAACGCCCTGCGCCTCGCGGGCGTCGAACCCGACGCGGCCGCCTCCGACGACTGGGGCGGGAGCGGAAGCGAAGACGGGAACGAGGGCACGAACGGGAACGCGGACGGAGACGACCTCCGAGACGCGGCGGCCTGACCGCTCGGTCCGACCGCTCGACCGGGGCAAACGTTCTTTCCCCCGGGGGGCGTCACCCGAACCGATGCCGTCTCGAAGGTCCTCGGCGGTGGCGCTCGCGTTCGCCCTCCTCCTGGTGTTCGCCGGCTGCATCGCCCCGGTGTCGGACCGGCCGCCCGAATCCGCCGACGGCGGGACCGCGGCGACGTCGAACGCCGCCCAACGGGAACGCGCCGAACGGGTGACCGGCACCGGCGCGGTCGCCGCCGACCGGGAGAGCCCGTGGGGGTCGGAGCCCATCGTCGTCGCCGTCGAGGACGACGCGGGCACCGGTCGCGACTGGACGCCCGTCGTCCGCGAGGCGACGGCCTACTGGGAGGAGAACGCCGGGCGCTACGCGGGGTACGACGTCGACTACGAGGTGCGGCCGAACGCGACGGACCCGGACCTCGTGCTACGCTTCGTCTCCGAAGTCCCCGAGTGCGACGGCGCCGACGACGCCGCCGGATGCGCGCCGCTCATCACCGACCGGCGGCAGGTGGACCGCCCCGAGACGGTGTACGTCCGCACGGCCTTCTCCGACGAGTCCACCGTGCTCGTCGTCCAACACGAACTCGGCCACACGCTCGGTCTCGACCACGCGAACGCCCCCCGCGAGGTGATGGCCAGCGAGTCCGTCCTCCACACGACGGCGCGACCGAACGCCACCGAGCGCGAGTTCCCGTGGAACGACGCCGAGTTCTCGGTGTACGTCGACGCGGCGAACGCCTCCGACCCCGAGGGGGCGCGCGAACAGGTGGGACACGCCCTCGACTACTACGAACGCGGCGCGCCGGGGATGCCCGACAACCTCTCCTTCGCGGTCGTCGACGACCCCGCCGACGCCGACGTGGTCGTCGAGTTCGCCGAGGAACCGCCGTGTTCGCGGAACGCCGCCTCCTGCGGCGCCACGCGCGGGTGGGACCCCGACGGCGACGGCGCCGTCGAGACGTACTCGGACCTCGAAATCGTCCTCGTGGACCTCGACACCGACGCCGTCGGCTGGCACGTCGGCTACTGGCTGGCGTTCGCCCTCGGCGCGGAGGGCCCCGCGGAGATGCCCGACCCGTTCCGCGACGCTTCCTACCGCGACCGGCGGAGCGAGTGGTGGGCGACGGAGGACGAGGGGGACGACGGGAACGAGACCGAGTGAGGACCGTCGCGACTGTCACGGACTGACGTTGATATAGTCGGCGAGCGTACACGAACCCATGATGTCCGCAACCGGCGACCGCGCCCTCGACGCCGCGGTCGTCCGCTGGGAGGGGGAGGCCGACCCACGCCTCCGGACCGCCTTCCGCCACCTCGTCGCCGGAGTGTTCCTCGCCGTCGGCGTCGCTCTGCTCGCCCTTATCGGGCTCACGACCTACCGGAGCCTCGCCGTCGGAGACGGGAGCGCCGCGGTTCTCCTCGCCGTGTCGCTGCTCTTCGGCGGCCCGTTCGCGCTGTTCTACCTCGTGGCGGTTCGGAAACGGGTGTCGTTCTCCGGGATGCTCCCGTACGAACTGAACCTGAACCCGTGGTACGTCCTCTGCTCGGTCCCCGCGGCTCTCTTCCTCCTCTTCACCGTGGGGCTGTTTCCGCCCCTCGCGTACGTCTACCTCCTCGGCGCGCCCCTCGTCTGGTCGGCCATCGCCGCCCGCGACTCCGCGGGCGAAATCGACGTCGAAACGGGGACGATTCGGCGGGACTACGGTACCGCGAGCGTCGCGGATTTCGGACCGCGGGACGTGCGGCGACTCCGCGCGCATTCCTCGCGGGGCCTCGGCGGCTACCGCCTCGTCCGCCTCCGGTACGACGGGCCGATGGTGCTCTCTCGGCCGACACTGCTCCTCGTCCCGGCGGACGACTACCCGGCGGTCGAGTTGGCGCTCTCGGACGTCGAGTCCCGCGACTACGGCGTCGAGGGTCGAGAGACCTCCCGCGCGGCGAAGACGTTCCTCGTCGGCTTCGGTCTCCTGTTCGTCGCCGTCGCCGCCGGCCTCGTGACGGCGGCGGGCGAGGCGCCGCGCGCGCTGATGCCGGCGGTGCTGATCGCCTCTTTCGGCCTGCTGTTCGTCGCGCTGGCGTGGCTGGCGTGAGACGGACGTCTGCCGGCGCCTTCTTGCGGTTCGAGCGCGAACGGCGGACATGAACAGTGCCGCCCCGTCGTTCGACCCCGAGGTGCTGATGACGTCGCTGAAACAGGAGTTCGGCGGCAGGGAACCCGAGCGACGCGTGGTCGCCCGACAGGCCCGCGACCTCGCCGACTCCGGGAAGCCGCAACGCGACCGCGGCGAACCGCTCACCGTCGAAGAAGTGGTGCGGCAGATGGCCGACGCGCCCGACGGATCGACGCTCGCCGAGCGCTGGAACTGGTGGCTCGGGGCGCTCGAAGCGGCCCACGGCGGCTACCGGGACTTCCAAGTGACGCGCATCCCGACCGGCGACCGGGATTAGGAGAGAACCTCTCCGGCCAACTCCCGCGCCCGTTCGACGTGGTCGTCGGCCTCGTCGTCGCCCGTGCCGTCGACGTGCGAGAGCAGGTCCGCCACCGTCTCCACGCGCGACCGGACGACCGACGGCGAGACGTCGGGGTCTTCGGCCACGTCGCCCGCGACGGCCTCCGCCTCGCCGAGGTGCGCGCTCGCGGTGCGCTCGACCGGTCGCTCGGCCGTCGCCGCGAGGTGCTCGTGGAGCGACCGGAGTCGCTCCCGCGTCTCCTCGTCTACCTTCTCTCCGTCGCCTCCGTTCGCGTCAGTCATCGTCCTCCCCCCAGCCCGTCTCCTCGCCGGTCTGCGCGCGCCAGAGCGCCGCGTACGCGCCGTCGGCGTCGACGAGTTCGTCGTGGCTTCCCTGTTCGACGACGTCGCCGTCGTCCAACACGAGAATCTCGTCGGCGTCGACGACGGTGGAGAGGCGGTGGGCGACGACGAGCGTCGTCCGGTCCTCCGAGAGGCGGTCCAAGGAGCGCTGGATGGCGCGTTCGGTCTCCGTGTCGACGGCGGAGGTGGCCTCGTCGAGGACGAGCACCGGCGGGTCCCGGAGGACGGCGCGGGCGAGGGCGATGCGCTGACGCTGGCCGCCCGAGAGTTTCACGCCGCGTTCGCCGACGCGCGTCTCGTAGCCGTTCGTCAGGTCCGTGATGAACCCGTGCGCCTCGGCGGCCCGCGCGGCGCGACGGACCGTCTCGTCGTCCGCGTCGAATCGCCCGTAGCGGACGTTCTCCGCGATGGTGCCGTCGAACAGGTGAGTGTCCTGGGAGACGTAGCCGACGGCGTCCCGGAGGCTCCCCAAGGTGAGGTCCTCCACGTCGTGGCCGTCGAGACGCACCGTCCCCTCGGTCGGTTCGTACAGGCGGAGCAGGAGTTTCAGCAGGGTGGACTTGCCGGCGCCCGTCTCGCCGACGACGGCAACCGTCTCGCCGGGTTCGGCGTCGAACGACACGTCGTTCAGAATCGGCTCGCTCGCCACCTCGCCGAACACGTCGCGGTAGGCGAAGGAGACGCGGTCGTAGGAGACGACGCCCTCGGGGTCTTCGAGGACGACGGCGTCCGCGTCGTCCTCGATGTTCACCGGGATGTCCGAGAGGCCGAACACCCGTTCCGCGGAGGCGCGCGCGTTCTGGAACTGGTCGACGATGTTCGACACCTCCGCGAGGGGGGCGACGAACCGCTGGGTCATGAAGATGAACGTGACGAACGTGCCGACTTCGAGCGTGCCGGTGAGCGGACCGGGCGCGGTACCCGTGAACAGCCAGTAGCCGCCGACGAGGAACGTCGCGGTGAACGAGAGGCCGGCGAGCAGTTCCATCCCGGGGCGGTAGAAGTAGCTGAGCCGCAGCACGGACATCGTCGTCTCGAAGAGGTCCCGCGAGGCGTCCCGGACGCGCCCCCGTTCGTACCGCTCGCTGTTGGTCGTCTTCACGAGTTCGATGCCGCCGATGCCGTTCTCGATGCGGGTGTTGAAGCCGGCGACGGCCGACTGGCGCGCGCGGTAGCGCGGCGCGACGACGCGCATGAACCACCACGTGAAGAGGACGATGACGGGCACGGCGACGAGGGTGACGAGCGCCAACTGCCAGTTCAGGGCGAAGAGGACGAACGCGATGCCGCCGACCATGATGAGGAGACGCAGGGAGTTCATCAGGGCGTTGTCGAGGAACAGTTCCAGGTTCCCGGCGTCGTTGTTGAGGATGGCCATCACCTCGCCGGTCTGCTTGTCGTCGAAGAACGTCATGTCGAGCCGCATCAGCTTCGTGAAACTGTCCGTGCGCACCGCGTGCATCACGTCGTGGGCGAAGAGGTTCGCGGAGATGCCGTACACCCACGTGAACACGCCGGTGACGACGAACGACCCGGCGATGAGTGAGACGGAGAACCAGAACTGCCCCTCGGGGGTCGCCGGAACCCACGCGGCGGGGACGAACGGGAGTTCGTACCCCGTCCCGCCCTCGCGGAACATCGCGTCGATGGCCGTCCCGAGGACGACGGGCGGGAGCAGCGAGGCGGCCTGCGCGACGACGTTGGCGAGGAGGCCGACGACCAGCCACCGCACGCGCGACGTGCCGTACTCGCGAAACAGGCGGGCGAGCGGACGCGTCACGTCGGCGCGGTAGCGGTCGAAGGCGCTCTCGTCGGCGTGGCTCATTGGTTCCGAGAGCGTCCCTCGTGACATGAAGGCGACGGAAACGGCGAATCGGGAGCCGACGGGGTCCGTCGGCCGGGACCGACGAGGAAAAGCGTCTCGGGCGGGAAAGAGCCCGCATGAAACTCCAGTTCCTCGGGGGCGTCGGCGAGGTGGGGCGCTCGGCGATTCTCGTGGACGACTCGCTGCTGCTGGACTACGGGATGCTGACGGGCAACCCCCCGCAGTTCCCCGTCTCGACGCCCGAACCCGACGCCGTCGTCGTCTCGCACGGCCACCTCGACCACGTCGGGACGGTCCCCGCCCTCCTCGCCGGCGACCGGCGGCCGCCGATTCACTGGACGCCGCCGACGGCGGAACTCGCCGGGACGCTGGCGCGCGACACGCTGAAGCTCCAAGGCGGCAGGTACGACTGCCCGTTCACCGAGACGCACGTCCGGCGGATGACGCAGGTGTCGGAACCGCACGGCTACGGCGAGACGTTCGAGGCGGCGGGCTACGAGGTGACGCTGTACGACGCCGGGCACATCCCCGGCAGCGCGCACGTCCTCGTCGACGACGGCGAGACGCGACTGCTGTACACGGCCGACTTCCACACCGACGACCAGCGAATCGTCGGCGCGAGCACCGCCCGCCCGGACGCGGACGTGGTGATATGCGAGTCCACCTACGCCGACGTGGAACACGAGGACAGGGCGGCGGTCGAAGAGCGGTTCGCCGAATCGGTTCAGCGGACCATCTGGGAGGGCGGCACCGTCGTCGTGCCCGCCTTCGCCATCGGCCGCACGCAGGAGATGCTGCTCGTCCTCGACGCCCACGACGTGGAGTGCTACGTCGACGGGATGGGGAAGGGCGTGACGGAGATGCTCCTGCGACACCCCGAGTTCGTCCGCGACGGCGACGCCCTCCGACGGGCGAAGTCGCACGCGCGGTTCGTGACCGGGCGGAACGGCCAGCGGCGGCGCATCGCCTCGCAGAACACCGCCATCGTCACGACCAGCGGGATGCTCTCGGGCGGGCCGGCGATGACGTACGTGCCCGAAATCAGCGGCGACCCGACGAACAAGATAGCGCTCACCGGCTACCAGGTGGAGGGGACGCCCGGACGCGACCTGATAGAGCGCGGCCGCGCCGAGATAGACGGGCGGGTGATGCCCGTCGCCGCCCGCGCGGAGATGTACGACTTCTCGGCGCACGCCGACCGGGAGGGACTCCGCGCGTTCCTGAGCGAGTACGAGGGAAGCGAGGTGCTGGTCAACCACGGCGACGACTGCGCCGGGTTCGCCGAGACGCTTCGAACGGACGGGTTCGACGCCCGCGCGCCCGGACTCGGCGAGACGGTCGAGGTCTGAGGGGGGTCGAACGACGGACGGGTCGGAGTCAGCGGGCGAGGCGGACCGCGGCGGCGGTCACGGCCACGAACCCGACGACGATGCCGGCGGCGAACGCCGCGCCGACGCGCCGGAGCGACCCGCGCGACCCCCCGGACGACGGCGTCTCGCTCCGTCCGGGTTCCCGGCGCCCGTCGGACACGTCGCCTCCCGGTTCGACCGCGTCCCCCTCGCTTTCGAGTCCGCTCCGACCGGTCGGCGCCGACGTCCCGGCGGCCGAACCGGATTCGGGCGCCGGGTCGCTTCCGGGCGCCGCGGCCGTCTCCGCCTCGTCGCTCGCCGCCGCGGCGTCGTCCGTCTCGGCGGCGCGTAGGCGTTCGTGCTCCCGTTCGCGGATGACCGCGTTGACCGCCGCGCCGACGAGGAGGACGAAGCCGCCGAAGTACAGCCACGTCAGGACGAGGAGGATACCGCCGATGACGCCGTACGCCTCGTACTGGGAGGCGTTGGCGGCGTACACCTGAAAGCCGACTTCGAGGATGGCCCACCCGCCGGCGGCGACGACGGCGCCCGGGAGCGCCTCGCGGACGGTCATCTCGACGTCCGGAAAGACGTAGTACATGGGGAGGAACGCGACGCTCAGGCCGAATAGGAGGAACAGCGGGTTCAGCACGTGCAGAAGCGGGAGCCGGAAGTACGCGAACGCGCTCCCGGCCAGCGTGAGGGCGGCCACCGAGAGGACGATGGCGAGGAACGCGACGAGTCCGTCGCGCAACTGCTTGACGATGTTGCCGTCGTTCTCCGTGTCGTACACCTCCGCGAAGGCGGTGTCCAGTCCTCTAAAGAGCTTCAACGCCCCCCACAGGAGGACGAGCGTCCCCGTCACCGACAGTCCGACCTCGCCGCCGGCGTTGTCGATGGCCGCGTGAATCTCCGTCTGCGCGCCGGGCGTGAGGTACGACTCCGTGAGGTCCGCGACGGTGGCGGCGAACATCTCGTTGCCGACGGTGCTGACGAGGAGGAGGACGAGCAGCAGGAGTGGAATGAGCGAGACGAACGCGTTGTACGCGAGGCTGCCGGCGAGGAACGTCAGATTCTGTTCGCGGACGCGCGACACGACCGTCCGGACCACCGCCGTCGTCTCCCCGCCCTCGAATCTCATCACTCGCCCTACGGGTTCATCCACCATGGATGCGACGGCATCGAACGCCGGAATCGCCCGTTCTCGGCGGCGTAATGGTCATATTTAGTGATGGTCGTAGATGAAGTAAATTCGTCGCCGCGCGCCCGCGACGGACCGCCGACGGACGGCCGCTCAGTCGTCGTCGGCGCCCGCCGGGTCGAACTCGGAGATGGTCCGCTGGTCGTCGTCGGTGCGGAGCGGGTTGTCGCCGCGCGCGTCGGGGTCCAGCGGTTCGCCGGTGACCAACTCCGGCAGGACGATGCGGAAGAAGTGCACGCCGACGACGAGGAGCAGCGGTCCGAGGAACAGCCCGTACCAGCCGAACAGCGCGGGGCCGATGATGTAGGCGAACATCACGGTCCCGGTGTGGAGGTTGCGCCCGGAGACGTACGGGCGGAGCAGGAAGTCCGGGATGGTGTCGACGACGACGAGCGAGACGCCGCCGTACACCAGCGCGACCCACAGCGTCGCGGGGGCGGTCACGAGGGCTTCGACGGCCAGGAGTATCGTGACGGGGACGTAGACGATTTTCATCCCGACGACGGGGATGAGGCTGCCCGCGCCGGTCAGCGCGCCCAACAGGGTCGGCGACGGGATGGACATCGAGGCGGGCGCGAACAGGTTGATGGCGTTGTAGGAGACGGCCGCGATGACGGCGATGGCGAACGCGTTGAGGATGTTACCGAAGTAGATGGTCTTCAGGTCGCGGTCGACGGCGGTCATGTAGGCGTTGACGACGCCGCCCTCGCCCGAGAGGTTCTGGCGCGTCCACGAGGCGAGACGCCGGTCGTCGCGCAGCAGGTAGAACGCGAAGGCGAAGGCGATGAACAGTTGCAGCGCCGCGCCGAGGACGAACGACGCCGTCCCGGCCAGGCCCGTGAGAACGCCGCCGGCCGTCGCCGTGTTGGTCGAGTCGAGCAGACTGCTCGGGTCTTCCGTCAGCACCGAGAGGAGCTGTTCGGGGCTCCGAACCGGGCCGACCGAGTCGAGGTACGGTTCCACCATCGCGGCGATTCCCTGTTGGTTGCCCTCGACGAACGCGGCCAGTTCGCTGAACGCGACGACGACCGTGTATCCGACGAGGAGAACGACCGGGAGCGAGAGGATGAGCAGCGCGACGGCGGCGCCGACGCTCGGTTGGCCGATTCGCCCCCGAATCCGACTATACACGGGCCGGGTCGCGTAGTACAGAAACAGCCCCAGCATGAACGTCCCGAGGTACGCCTCGGCGACGAACGCGAGGACCAGGAAGATGGCGAGTCCGAGCAGCCACCACATGACCCGAGAGCGGTCGACCGTCGAAGTGAAACCGAACTGCATCGTCGTGGTGTAGGGAGACGGGAACAAAACCCCTTTCGCCGGCGCGACGTCCCGCCCGAGGAACGTTCCGGTAACGGTGACGATGTCGTAAGTGATTTATCCACCGTTTAGGTAAACCTAAAGCGAAGATGTCCGGAGACGCGGGAACTGGTCGGTTCGCGGGCGGCGAGCGATTGCTCGGATGGGTCGACGCGACGCTCGTGTCGGTCTGTCTGACGAGCGTCGCCGTGGTGGCGCTCGGCGGACTGGTGCAGGTGAGCTTCGGTTCCTACTCCATGACGCTCGGAGAGGCCTGGCGGGCCGTTCTCGACACCGCAGTCCTGTTCGACCCCCACTGGATGCTCAACTTCCTGCTCGGCGAGAATTTGATGCGCGCGGTCACCGGCTTCCGAGGCGAACTGCCGGAACTCCCCACCGCGACGCTCATCGTCTGGAACATCCGCCTGCCGCGCGTGTTCGTCGCCGTCCTCGTCGGCGCGAACCTCGCCGTCTCGGGCGCCATCTTCCAGGCGGTAACGCGGAACGAACTCGCCAGCCCCTACATCCTCGGCGTGAGTTCCGGCGCCGGTCTCGCCATCCTCCTCACGCTGGTCGTCTTCTCCGGACTCGCGCCGTTCCTGCCGCTCATCGCCGCCTTCGGCGGCGCGCTCGCCTTCTTCCTCGTCTACGTCATCGCGTGGCAGAACGGCACCTCGCCGGTCAGACTCGTCCTCGCGGGCGTCATCGTCTCGACGGTGTTCCAGTCGCTGCAGACGGGGCTGTTCTTCTTCGCCGAGGACCTCGCCGTCGTCCAGAGTGCCATCGCGTGGACCACGGGGTCGCTGACGGGCGTCGACTGGGAGCAGGTCCGTCTGGCGCTGCCGTCGACGACGCTGGCCGTCGCGCTGGCGGTGCTCGGCGCGCGGCAGTTGAACGTGCTGCTCCTCGGCGAGCAGACGGCCCGGTCGCTCGGGATGTCCGTCGAGCGGACCCGGTTCATGCTCTCGGGCGTCGCCATCCTCGCGGCCAGCGCCGCCATCGCCGTCGCGGGCATCGTCGGCTTCGTCGGCCTCATCGTCCCGCACGTCGTCCGGAACCTCGTCGGCAGCGACTACAAGCGGCTGATAGTGGGGTGTCTGTTCGTCGGCCCCGCGCTGATGGTGGTGGCCGACGTGGGCGCCCGGCTCGCGTTGAACCCCGTGCAGATGCCCGTCGGCATCGTCACGGGCCTCATCGGCGGTCCCTACTTCCTCTATCTGATGCGGAAACAGCAGAACTTGGGTGATGTCTGAATGGCCAAAAGCGAACACGAATACGAGCACACGAGCACGACGATGGACGGCGCACAGGGCGAAGAGCGGGACGGCGCGCTGGTCGGCGACGACCTCACGCTGTCGTACCCCACGAGCGAACGGCCGGTCGTCGAGTGCGACCGAATCGACGTTCCGCGCGGAGAGATAACCGCCCTCGTCGGACCGAACGGGAGCGGGAAGAGCACGCTGTTGAAGTCGCTCGCAAAGCAGTTGACCCCCGACGCGGGGTCGGTGCTCCTCGACGGCAAGACCATCCAGGAGTACGACGACAAGGAGTTCGCGCGCGAACTCGGTCTGCTCTCGCAGGAGAACGAGTCGCCGGGGTCGCTCACCGTCGAGGAACTGGTGTATCACGGGCGCTACCCGCACCGCGGCTTCTTCGAGCAGACCGGCGAGGAGGACCACGCGGCGGTCGAGCGCGCCATCGACCTCGCGGGCGTCGACCACCTGCGCGAGAAGACGCTCGGCAACCTCTCGGGCGGGCAGAAACAGCTCGCGTGGATCGCGATGGTGCTCGCGCAGGACACCGACGTGCTCCTCCTCGACGAGCCGACCACGTTTCTCGACCTGCATCACCAACTGCGCGTGATGGAGACGATCAGACAGTTGAACGAACGACGCGACGTCACCGTCGCCGTCGTCCTCCACGACATCGCGCAGGCCGCGCGCTTCGCCGACTACCTCATCGCGCTGAAAGACGGCGAGGTGTACGACTGGGGTCCGCCGCGCGAAGTCGTCACCGAGGACCTCCTCGCGGACGTGTTCCGCGTCGAGGCGGCCGTCAACTACACGCCCGACCCCGAAATCGTCCCCAAACACTCCCTCTGAGCGCGGAACTTCGAAACACCTTTGAACTTTTAGGCTAGCCTAAAAACAATGACAACAGACGGTTCGCGGTCCCGCACCCGACGGGACGTGTTGAAGGCGAGCGGCGTACTGGCGGCGACGGGATTGTTGGCGGGCTGTTCCGGCGGCTCCAGCGAGGGAACGACCGGTGCGGGCGCGACTGAGTCGGCGACCGGAACCGAAGCGGCCGCCGCGTCGGCGACCGAGTCCGCGTCGGAGACCGAGGAGGGAACGGAGGAAGCGGCGTCCGGCGAGTCCTACTCCGTGTCGATGCCACCCGTCGGCACCGTCGAGTTCGACGGCGTCCCCGAAACGTGGGTCGCCAACAACGGCAGTTGGGCCGACATGGGCGTCGCACTCGGACAGGACCCCCCGAAGGGGGTCTGGCTTCCCTCCCGCTACCACACCCACTACTACGACGGCATCCCGGACGTCTCCGTCGACAAGAGCGGGATGACGGCCCTCTACTCCGACGGCGTGAGCAAGGAGGTGTTCTACGAACTCGGCGGCGACGTGCACGTCATCGACCCCAACTTCCTATTGAACCGGTTCAAGGGGTGGGAGCAGGCCGACGTCGACGAGATATCGAATCAGGTCGCCCCGTTCTTCGGCAACAGCATCTTCTCGACGGGCTACGGGTGGCACGAGAGCTACCCGTACCTCTCGCTGTACGAGGCGTTCGAGAAGCTCTCGCAGGTGTTCCGAGAGCGGGAGCGCTACGAGGCGTTCGCGTCGCTGCACGAGCAGTTCCAGTCGAACGTCTCGAACGTCGTTCCCTCCTCGGAGTCCGAACGGCCCGCCGTCGCAATCCTCTGGCCCCAACCGGTCGACAACCCCGAGACGTTCTCGCCGTACCTCATCGGCGAGGGGACGAGCTTCAAGCAGTGGCGCGACCTGCAGGTCCGCGACGCCCTCGCGGAGACGGACGTGAAGGACTTCCACGAGTCCCGCGGCGAGATAGATTACGAGACGCTCCTCGAAGTCGACCCCGACGTCCTCCTGTTGCGCGGCAACGAGAGCAAGACCGCCGAGGAGTTCCAGAACACGGTCGTCGAATACATGAAGAATCAGAGCGTCGCGAGCCAACTCAGCGCCGTGCAGAGCGGCGACGTCTACCGCGGCGGTCCGCTGTACCAGGGTCCGATCACGAACCTCGTCGTCACCGAACGCGCGGCGAAGGACCTGTACGGCGCCGAAGGACAGTTGTTCGACCGCCAGCGCGTCTCCGACATCGTCAACGGCGATTTCTGAGCGCGCGGCCCACCGGCCCAGCGCTCCCGGGTCGGCGCGCTCCGCGGTCGAAGTTTTCTTTCAGAAGGAACGGGGGAGGTCTCCGGTATCCTACGTCGCAGACCGCCCGCTCCGTCCGAAGATGCGCTCCGCCGGCGTAAGAGGCTGTCGAACGGCGGCGGTCGAGGTTCGACGGTCGAACGGCCGACCGGCCGACCGGCGCGCGCCCCGACGACGCGGCCGACCGACGCCTCAGTCGTCGCCGCGCGTGAGTCGCAGGAACGCCCGCGTCGGCACGCGCGTCTCGACGCGACTCGGCGGCCGACCCGCCCCGTGCGCGCCCTCGACGGGGACGCGTTCGACGATGCCGGCCTCCGCGAACTCGTAGAGGTACCGGGTGATGGTGCTCTCCGAGAGCGACGCCGAGGACGCGACGGCCGCGGCGGCGCGGCCGACGGAGGCGCGGTCCTCGGGCGGGAGCCGAACGAGGTGTCTGAGGACGGCTCGCCGGTTCGCGGAGAGCGCCAACACGCGGCCGAGCGAGACGCACGGTCGCGGGACCGACGCCATCCCGGTGTCGAAGTGCTCGTCTCCTATCACGTCCGCGTCTGCTTCGAGCGCGGCGTCCACAGCGCCGAGGAGGGCCGCGAGGGCGTCGTGCGCGTCGCCCTCGGCCCACGCCGCGAGGCGGCGGACCTGCTGGTGCGTCGTCGCGTCCCGCGTCACTCCCGTCGACAGACGGGCGGTCAGGACGTCGGTCAGTTCCGCCTGGTGGTAGGGTTCCACCCTGACCTCGTTCGTCGGCCGTGGGTCGGGAAGCACGTCCTCGGGCGCCCCGCGGCCGACGGCGACCCACGAGGTGCGGTGCCCGAGGCTGGCGAGTTCGCCGGTGAACGACGCCAGTCGGTCCGTCCCGTCCTCGTCGACGTGGTCGAGGGCGACGACGAGGACGCGGCCGCCGCGGAGGTGGCCGTCGACGCGGCTCCGCAGGTCCGCGGTGGAGAGCCCCCGCCGCGGGACGGACTCGCTCGTCGTCGCGTCGAGGACGGCGTGGTAGAACTCGGACTCGCTCGTCGCCTCGCGGAGGTCGACGTACGCGAACGAGCGCTTCTCTGCGCTCCCCCCGCGCGTCGTCGTCACGATGGAGTCCTCCGGCGAGGAGAGCAGTCGGGCGAGGTGGGCGAACAGCGCCGTCACGACGGCCGACTTCCCCGACCCCGCCGGCCCGCGGACGTAGACGTTCTCCGGGACGCGGTGGTCGAACACCGGTTCCAACCGGTCGAGAAGCCGTTCGACGGTCGGACCGCGACCGGTCGGCTCCGGGGGGTGCCAGACCGGACTCAGCGACGCCTCTTCGAGCAGCAACTGCCGCCTGTCGCGGCGACGCTTTCGTTGAAGGATCCGTTCTTCGAGGTTCATCCGAAGTGCCGCCCGAATCGGGCGAGGGAGGGGGCGTTGGCGTTCGACGGAGCGGGTTCCGCTCGCGGGCGGTTCAGAGGCCGAGGTAGGCCGAACTGGGGAGGAGGCCGATCAGGTAGAGCACGCCGATGAACACCGTCATGAGCGTGATAGCCATCGCCGGCGGGTCGACGTGGGTCCCCGAGTGCGCGTAGAAGACCCGCTGGGTCACCTCGCCCAGGAGGCCGCTGAGCGCGCCGAAGACGCCGCCGACGAGCAGCGCGACGAGCGGGCTGCTGACCGCGGCGGCCCCGATGGCGGCGCCGCTGGAGCCCAGGAGCGTGATGTGGTGCGTGACGGGAATCTTCTCGACGCCGAGGTTGAGGAACAGCAGCGACGCCGCGGAGATGCCGTAACCGAGGAAGAAGCTGCCCGTCTCCAGCCAGATGAAGGCGCCGAGTATCCCGCCGACGAGTCCGATGACGGTGACGCCCGACCACTTGTACTGGTGGGGGAGCCACGGTTCGGTCGCCGGTCGGACCCGCTCGAAGTCGCCGTCGGTCGTCGTTCGCTCCTCGCCGCGCTCGAAGGGCGTCATGTCGAGGTAGCCGTCCCCGGCCGGTTTGCCGATCAGCGGGTAGCCGAAGGCGACGCGGACGAGCACCGCCGAGAGGAACACCGTCAGCGCGATGGTGTCGAGGGGGAGACCGAGTCCGGCCGCCACCTGGTTGACGACGGCCCCGAGGACGCCGAAGGCGGCGCCGACGGCGAGGATGTCGGGCTTCGTCCCGAAGGCGTAGGCGATCTCCTTGCCGAAGTGGTAGCCCTCCTTGGGCCCCATCTCGGGGTACTTCTTGCCCGCGTAGGCCGAGGCGGCGACGCCGCCCGCGAACGCGATGTGCGGACCGACGACCGGGCCGAACCCGACGACGCCCGTGACACCGGTCGCTATCTCGCCGGCCGGAATCCCGCCGACGCCGGCGATGTTCCCTTCGAGTATCGCCAGCCCCTCTCCGAGGAGGACGACGAACCCCGTGAAGATGAACGAGGGAAGCGCCCCGAGGGCGGCCCCGAACGCGCCGCCGGCGAGGGCCGTGACGAGCAGGATGAGAAACGCTTCGGTCCCCATCCCGATGAGCGGAATCTGCAGCGCGAGTCCGCTCATCGTCAGTTCTCCCGAGCCCAGTCGCGGGAGCGTTCGACGGCGTCGATCCAGCGACCGTAGCGGCCGTCGACGTTCTCCGCGTCGTCGTCGGGGGAGAACTCGCGGTCGACCTGCCAGTTATCGCGGAGTTCGTCGAGGTCGCTCCAGTAGCCGACTGCGAGGCCGGCCGCGTACGCCGACCCCAGCGCCGTCGTCTCGTCGACCTGCGGCCGGACGATTTCGGAGCCGACGATGTTGGACTGAAGCTGACAGAGGTAGTTGTTCTTGACCGCGCCGCCGTCGACGCGCAGCGAGGTGAGTTCGATACCGCTGTCGGATTCCATCGCTTCGGCGACGTCGCGCGTCTGGAAGGCGATGGATTCCAGCGTGGCGCGAACGACGTGTTCGCGGCGGGTGCCGCGGGTCATGCCGACGATGGTGCCACGGGCGCGCTGGTCCCAGTGGGGCGCGCCGAGACCGGTGAACGCCGGTACGAAGTACACCCCGTCCGTCGAGTCCACCGACCGCGCGAGCTCTTCGGTCTCGGCGGCGTCCTCGATGAGGGTCATGTCCTCGAGCCACTCGATTGCGGCGCCCGTGATGAAGATGGAGCCTTCGAGGGCGTACTGGACGGGTTCGCCGGAGCGCTGGAAGCCGACCGTCGTCAGCAGACCGTTCTCGCTGCTGACGGCCTCCTCGCCGGTGTTCATCAGCATGAACGAGCCCGTCCCGTAGGTGTTCTTCGCGTCGCCGGCGTCGTAGCAGGTCTGGCCGAACAGCGCGGCCTGCTGGTCGCCCAGCGCACCAGCGACCGGAATCTCCGCCCCGAGGAAGCCGTCCGCGTCCGTCGACCCGTACGTCGCCTCGTCGGAGGAGGGACGGACTTCCGGGAGCATCTCGGCGGGAACGTCGAACTCGTCTAAGAGTTCCTCGTCCCAGTCCATGTCGTGGATGTTGAACAGCATGGTCCGGGAAGCGTTCGTGACGTCCGTGATGTGCTCGCCCGTGAGGTTGTAGATGAGCCACGAGTCGATGGTGCCGAGCATGAGTTCGCCGGCTTCGGCCCTGTCGCGGACGTCGTCGGGGCGCATGCGCGCCAGTTTAATCTGGTCGGTGTTGTCGAGGAGCCACTCCGCTTTGGTCGCCGAGAAGTACGCGTCGGGTTCGAGTCCCGTCTTCTCGCGGACCCACTCCTCTTTACCCTCGTCCTGAAGCGCCTCGACGCGGTCGGTCGTCCGACGGTCCTGCCAGACGATTGCGTTGGCGATGGGGCGGCCGCTCTCGCGGTCCCAGACCAGCGTGGTCTCCCGTTGGTTCGTAATGCCGATGGCCTCCAACTGCTCGGCGTCGAGGCCCCCGTCGTCGAGGGCGTCGTGGATGACCGCCTCGGTGTTCTCCCATATCTCCTCGGGGTCGTGCTCGACCCACCCGGGTTCGGGGTAGATCTGCTCGTGCTTCTTGTACGCGTTCGCGACGACTCGCCCGTCGTGGTCGAAGACCATGAAACGGGTTCCGGTGGTGCCTTGATCGATCGCACCGACGTAGGTGTCTTCTGTCATGGTTCGGTCGCGGCACGAATTTTACTCGCGGTGCCGCTCTCTGCATAAGAATCTCATATGTTTATGATAAATCTTTTCTTCCGCGTCAGTCGCTCCCACGACCTGAGAACGACGCCCTTCCTTCGCTTAGAGCCTGTATCGGACGTACACGACGGCCGAAAACGCTGGCGGAATTCGCGTCTCGCTACGCCCGGAAGAGGCTCCGTCCCGGCACTGCGATGCTCGCGAACGGTCGTCCGCTCTTTTTGATTCGACAGTCGGAGGCGAAAGTAGAGAATAGGGGACGTTCCGTCCGGTGCCGACTACCGGCCCCGCGCTTCGACTCGAACCGGGAACGGTCGTTCCGACATCGTCACTTGTATTCGAGCGTACGGCTCGATACCGTCATTCGACCCCGTATTCGGGCCCGTTTCTTCGATTTCTCCGGCGTGGATATCGTTATTGATACTGAGAACCCTAGAGTAATATCTCTTGACTGTGTTGGAATAGTATATGAATCTGGTGCGTCAGCGGTCGCGGTCCGTCGAACCGAGGGACCGAGGACAGGTCGGAATCGGAACGCTCGTCGTCTTCATCGCGATGGTCCTCGTCGCCGCCGTCGCGGCCGGCGTGCTGATAAACACCGCCGCGTCGCTGCAGGCCACGGCGGAAGACGTGGGTCGACAGAGCGTCGACCGGGTCGTCGACGGCGTCGACGTCGTCGGCGCCACCGGACACGTCACAGGTACGGTCGACGACGGCGTGCCGAACCGCACCGTCGACACCGTCCGCCTCTGGATACGTCCCCGCGCCGCCGCGGGGGACGTGAACGTCTCCGACCTCACCGTCAAATGGGTCGGACCGCACGCCGCGGAGACGCTCACGTTCGGCGGGTCCGGCGCCGCCGCGCCGTCGACGGGCGACGTCCACGAGGCGTTCAACGCCACGCAGAGCATCGGCGACGGCGACTTGCTGCTCGAAACCGGCGAGGAGTTCGTGCTCTACCTCAACGCCTCGCAGATAGAGAGCGGCGGGTCGGGGACACCCGAAACGCTCGAACGGGGCGAGGAGGCCACCGTCGAGATGACCGTCTCGGGCGGCAGCACCTCCGTCGCGTACCTACGCGTCCCCGAGTACGCCGGCAACGAGACGTACGTCCCCCTCTGAGGCGGCGGCCGCCATCGGTCGCCGGAACGCGCCCCCGCTTCGAGGTTCACTCGGCGTCCGCACTGAGACGCTCGTACTGCTCGCGGAAGCGCGCCGTGCAGGACGGACAGCAGAAGTGGTAGCGCTCGCCGCCGAAACGCTCGGTCTCGCCCTCGCTCGTCACCGTGTTACCGCACTCCGCGCAGGTGAGAGCGAACTCGGTCCCGCCGACGCTCGGCGTCCACTCGGCGTCCGCGACGACGGTCACCTCGTAGTCCGCGACGCGCGCGAGGTCGACCGTCTCGTCGAGGCCGTCGCGGACCCGGTCCGCCGGGAAGCGCGCGGAGAACAGGAGTTCGTCCTCGACGGTGACGAACACGTGCTCGACCGACTCCGCGGCGCGCAGCGAATCTCTGACGCCGGCTATCTCCGTCGAGGCGAGTTCGAGACGGACCAGTACCGGCACCCCGGAACGAAGCCGCGAACGGTCGAGATCGGCTGTGAAACGTCTGATGACGCCCGAATCGCGGAGCTTGTCCACCCGGTCGGACACCGCGGGCGGCGAGAGGTCGACTCGCTCCGCGATGTCGCTGAACGGGCGCCTCGCGTCTTCGGTCAGCAGTTCGAGTATCCGAAGGTCCGTGTCGTCCAGTTCGCGCATACTCCCAGTCGACCTTCGGAGTACATAGGGTTTTGTTCCCCCTAGCCGCGAGTTATACGCCCGATACCGCCTGAAACTTTGATTTCGAAGGCGGCCGACGCGGCTCACCACTCTTTCGGCTCCTGTCGCCACCGTTCCTCGCTCTCCGAACATCCGGCGTTACACGCCCGCTACCTCCCGCCTTCGGTGCTCTATAACGAAACCGCTGTATCGTACACGTATTCGTAGAGGTCACGGAAAGAACAATGAACCGTCAACTGACAGTCGTACTCGTCGCCGTCGTCGGCATCGTCGCCCTCGCGGGCGGTGCGTTCCTCTTCACCGGACAGAGCGGTGGAGCGGACGTCGCCCCCGCCGCGGACGATGCGGCCGCGGCCGTCGAGCAGTCGACTACGTCTCAGGCGAGCGACCCGACCGAATCGACCGAACAACCGACGGACGACACGACGACCGAATCCGGCGCGACGAACGCTTCCGACGCGGACGACGAGTCCGTCGCGCCCGCCAACGAGCCCCCGGCGGCCGACGCCGGCGAGGACGTGACCGCCCGCGAGTGGACGCTCACGACCCTCGACGCCACGGGGTCGACCGACCCCGACGGCGACGACGCGAACCTCACGTACGAGTGGACGCAGGTCGCCGGCGAGGAGGTCGAACTCCGCGGCGCCGACACGGCGACGCCCAAGTTCTTCCCCCCCGAGTCGAAGCTGAACACGCAGCTCACCTTCGAGGTCACCGTCACCGACGTCGACGGAGCCTCCGCGACTGATACGGTCGTCATCACCGTCACCGAGTCGAGAGACGACGACGAGGAGGAATCGACGAACGCCTCCGACGGCAACCAGACCGCCGACGGCAACCAGACCGACGTCGACGACGCCGACTCGGACGACGGCCAGACCGCCGAGGACGACTCGGAGACGGGCGACGATTCGACCGACGGCGACTCGACCGTCGACGACGGCGATTCGGACGCCGACGCCCCCGCGAAGGCGAGCAACGACACTATCGCGCAGGCCACGTTCGGGTCGGACTTCGAGGACCTGAGCACCGAGGACGCCGCGACGGTGTACGAACTCTACCTGCGCCAACCCGACGGCGACTGGGACCCCGCCTCCGTGCAGACCCGCGAGGAACTCGCCCAGGAGAAGTACGGCGACTCCTTCGAGAACCTCGCTTTCGACGCCCGCGTGGACGTCCAAGAGAGCTTCGACGCCCAGTTCGGCGACACGGGCGGCGCGCTCTCGAAAGACGAGATATCGCAGGCGAAGTGGGGTCACGACTTCCGGAACGTGAGCGTCGACTCCGCCGGTCAGATCGTCGAACTGTACGACCGCCAGCCGTGGGTCAACGCGGACAACGAGCACATGCCCACCCGCGAGCAGTTGGCGTACCGCATCTACGACACCAGCTACGACGACCCGCTCGCCGACCTGACGCGCGAGCAGCGACTCGACATCGAGCGTCGCTACAACGCCCAGTTCGACACCGAGTAGCGCGGCGAACTCCGACGGCTCGGCCCCCTACTTTCGTTTCTTCGGTCGACACCCCTCCGAGCGACGGTTCGCTAAGAGAAAGGGGAATAAAACGGGAGCGACAACTATCACGTGCGATGACCCGGACACTCACCGTCGAAGGCATGAGCTGTGAGCACTGCGAGCAGACCGTCGAGGAGGCGCTGTCGGGCGTCGACGGCGTCGAGTCGGCCGCCGCGGACCGCGACGCCGCCTCCGCGACCGTCGAGGGCGACGCGGACGCGGACGACTTGGTCGCGGCCGTCGAAGACGCCGGCTACGACGCGTCGGCCTGACCCGGTCGAACGGGTCTCGGTCTCCCGTTTCCCGGCTCCGCCGATCGCGTTCGTTCCGGAATTAGTTACTGTCTAGATGCAGGACAGAATACTGTTGGTTATATGTACGTCGAGCTCCTAGAAAAGGATGCGCGTCGAAGTGGCACCCACCATCCGCGACGGTGTTCCATCTCCCCCCCGGAACTCCCCACCCCCCCACATTCCGTCGCGATTTCGACGCGATACCTTTCGAGAACTCGTCCGCCGAGCGACGGGTCTCCGACCGAACTACTCCTCGCTCTCGTCGTCTCCGTCGTCGCCTTCCTCCGCCTGCGCCGCCTCCACCCGTCCCGCGTACTCCTCTAGCTCGCCGGCCAGCGTTCGGGCCTGTTCGGCCGTGAGCGTCACCTTATCGGCGTGCGCCGGCAGGTGGTTGAGTTGGCTGTTGTCGAGTTCGAGTTCGAGGCGGACGTGGTCGGGGTTCTTCCGGGGCGCGGTGACGTTGAGAACGGCGAGTGCCTCCTCCGTGAACTCGTGGCTGACGGCTTCGGCGTCCAGCATGTCGAACGTCGTGTACGCGTTCACGCGCAGCAGTCTGTTGGGCATATCTCCCGTTGTCGGCGGGCGGGCATGTGCGTGACGCCTTCGGGAGGCGGCGCTGACGAGGCGCGAAAAACGGAGAAGTAGGGTTCGCCGCGGTCGGCGCCTCTCAGTCGTCGGCAGACATCGGCGTGTCGTCGGGGTACGCCGGGGCCGGACTGGAGCCCATGTCGTCGTCGTCCGCGTAGGGGTACCACGTCATCTTCGTGTTGTGCATCATCGGGTCCTCGTAGTCCGTCTCCTCGGGTTCGACGTACTCGTCGAGTTCCTCGTCGTCGTGGCGGCCGACGAACTCGCGGAAGTTCTCGCCGTCCTCGCGCCCTTCCGCGAAGGCGTCGATGAGGTTCGAGATGGCGCCGGGCACCTCGTCGGCGGGGACGCGTTGGGTGACCCAGCGGGCGAACTGCGGTTCCTCGCCGAGACCGCCGCCGAGGCCGATGTCGAGCGCTTCGACGGGTTCGCCGTCTTTGCGCGTCTTCATGCCGCGGAGGCTGATGTCGGCTATCTGCGGCTGGGCGCAGGAGGCCGTACAGCCCGAGAGATGGATGTGGAACTGGTCGATATCCTCGGGGAGGTCGACGTTCTCCTTGAGCCACCGCGCGTAGCGGACCTGTCGGTTCTTCGTCTCCACGATGGACAGCGAGCAGTACTCGGTGCCCGTGCAGGCGACCGACCCGCGCATGAACGGCGAGGGGTCGGGCGAGTAGTGGTCGAGCAGGTCCTCTTCGAGGAGGGCGTCGAGGTTCTCCTCGGGCACGTCGGTGATGATGACGTTCTGACGCTGGGAGAGACGCACCTCACCGGAGCCGTACTCGTCGGCGACGTCGGCGAGTTCGAGGACGTCGTCGGCGCCCATGCGGCCGACGAGGACGTTCAGACCGACGAAGTAGTTCCCGTCCTTCTGCTCGTGGACGCCGATGAGGTCGTTGCGGCCGCCGTTGCCGGCGTTGTACGTGTACTCCTCGCGGACGTCGCGACCGGCGGTTTCGAGGTCGAAGTCGACGTACTCCTCCTGGAGAGTGTTCCGGACCTTCTCCGGCCCCCACTCGTCGACGAGGAACTTGATGCGGGCGTTGTAGCGGTTCTCGCGGTCGCCGTTGTCGCGGAACAGCGCCGAGAGACCGCCGGCGACGGCGGAGACGTCGTCGGGGGCGACCCACACGTCGATGTCGCGGGCGAAGCGCTCCTCGTTGCGGGCGAGGCCGCCGCCGACGCGGACGTTGAAGCCGACCTGCTCCTCGCCGTCGACCTCCTTGTACGCCGGTTCGAAGGCGAGGTCGTTGATGTCGCCCTGTCCGGACCCGTCCGCGGACCCGGTGACGGACACCTTCCACTTGCGCGGGAGGTTCGAGTGGTCCTCGTTCCCCTTGAACTCCTCGTTCAGGTCCTGGATGACGGGCCAGGCGTCGACGACTTCCTGGGCGTCCTTGCCGGCGACGGGGTTGCCGACGATGTTCCGCCAGGAGTCACCGCAGGCCTGCTGGGTGGACATCCCGTTCTCCTCCAGTTTCTCGAATATCTCCGGGACGTCCTCGATGCGGATCCAGTGCAGTTGGATGGACTGCCGCGTCGTCCAGTCCGCGTAGGCGTCACCGAAGATGGGATTCGTCCCCGGCCCGCGAGCGTACTCGTCGGCTATCTCGCCGACGACGCGGAGTTGGCCGGGTTCGAGAACGCCGTTGGGCGTCCCGATGCGCATCATGAAGTACGACTCCTGCCCGTTCCGCTGGTGGTACAGCCCCCACCATTTGAAGCGCTCGAACCAGGCGTCGTGTTCGTCCTCGGGGATGCTCTCCCATCCCTCCTCGGCGAACTCGTACAGATGCTCTCGTATCTCGTTGCCGTACACCTCAGATTTCCACCGCTCTACGTCCGTTGGCATGGTCTTGTTACACCCCTAGTCCGGCGTCCCCAAAGAACGCTTCCTCACGTCAACCCTTCCCGGTGCTTTGACATAGGGGAAATTCTCTCCGGTTACCGGTCGACGACCGGTCGAAGGACGCCCTCGCGGTCGATGTGACGGAACTCGCCGTCGACGACGCGTCCGACGGGCATCCACCCCGTCGTCGCGGACTCTCCGCAGGCGATGCACTGGCCGTACGTCCGAACCTCGACGGTCCGGCCGTCGACGCCGACGTCGACGAACCCTTCGACGACCAGGTCGGTCAGGTCGCATCCGCAGAATTCTCGGCCCGGGAAGCGCCAGAGTTCGCTCACGCTCACCTTCCGGTCGTCGTTGACCGACACCCACGCGCCGTCGTCGAGGATGCGAAGGGCGACTGTCATCGCCGACGGTAGGGGGGCGCGCCACGCCACTCTGACGGCGCGAGCAAACGACGACTCCGTCGGTGACGCCGACTTCACGGCCGAATCGACCGACGACGACCGATTTCGTCCTTCCTTTCGCGTCCGAGTTACCAGCAATCGGTTCCCCTTTCCCGGAGTAAAGGTACGGATTACTCCCGAAGGGGTGCTTATCCGCGTGCCGTCCCTGTGTCTATTCGATGACCGACACGATAGACCGACCATCTGGTCGAAGACAGCACGTCTCGGCTGACGTCGCGCCCGAACTGTACTCCCGCACCTCTCCACTCCACGCATGAGTCCTGATCTCGAATCCGACACCGACCCGACGCACGACGAGGAACTGTCCGAGTCGCCCGACGGCGACGAGGAGACCGAAGACGACTACGAGCACCTGAAGTCGCTCGACGACGGCGCCGGTTGCACGGAAATCTGGGAGCACCTCTCCGAGGGTCGCGACGAGTGACCCCGTGACGGACGCTCCGTCCGTCCCGCGGGCCCCGGCGCCCCCCCGAACCCTCCCGTCGCCGGCCGCAGACGTTGCCGGGCGGGGAGACGCTTTTGTCGGCTGGACCGTTAGTCGAAGTAACGAATGACGGACGACGACCGGCCGGTCGGCGACGACGGCGCTGCCGAGGACGGCCGAGCGACGAGCGACTCGCCCGCCACCGACGGCGGGCGACGACCGCTCCCGGCAGACCGCGAGGAACCGGTCGGCCGCCCCGTCGTCCGCGCGGACCCCGCAGTCACGGGTGACCGGGCCGACGAGGCCGTCGGTTTCGACCCCGACGACCCCGACAGCGTCGCCGAGGCCGCCGACACGGTCCGCGCCTTCTCCGAGAACACCGTCGGCGACGAGGACAACGTGTACATGCTCCGCGGCGCGGCGGCCTGCGCGGCCCTCGTCCGCGGCGTCGGGTCGTACAAGGCGGCCGCCGAACGCGCCGGCGGCGACGTCTCCGTCGCGTTCATCCGCAAGTGGGCGCGCGTCCACGACCTGCCGCAGGCCGTCCGCAGACACGTCGCCCGCGGGCGCATCGCGCCGACGGCCGCGAAGCACATCGCCCGCGTCGCCGGCCCCGACCGCTTCGACCTCGCGTGGGCCGTCCTCGACGGCGACCTCACCGTCAGAGAGGTCCGCCGCGTCGCCAGCGAGGTGAACGACGGTCGTCCGGTCGAGGACGCACTCGCGGAACGAGGCGTGCGGTTCGGCCGCCTCGAACTCCGCGTCTCGCCCGACCAGTACCGCGAACTCCGGCGCCGGGCCTCCCTCGAAAACCGGCCGCCGGGTGACATCGTCGACGACGCTCTCGACGGCTACTTCGACTGAAGGAACCGCGCCGCCGCCTCGACGTACGTCTCCCTCGCCGTCTCCACTTCTCCCCACGGAATCGTCTCGTCGGGGAAGTGCGCCTGTTCGACCGTACCGGGACCGTACACGACGGTCGGAATCCCCGCGGCCACGTAGTGTCGCGAGTCCGCGCCGTACGTCGCGCCCGTCGGGTCGGTGTCGTCGTGGCCCGTCTCCGCCATCGCCGCGCGAAGCGACTCCACGACCGGTTCGTCCGCGTCTATCTCCGCGGGTTCGAACTGGATGGTGAACCGCTCGAACGACGGCGGGTGCTCGCTGAGCCACTCGCTCTCGGCGACCACCTCTGCCAGACGCTCCTCGTACTGCGCTTCCACCTCCTCGACCGTCTCGCCCGGCGCGACGCCGAAGCGCCACTCGGCGGTGAGCGTCCCCGCCACCGACGACGACCACGACCCCGCGCGCACGATGCCGACGACGACGGGCCACGGGATGGGGTAGTCGTCGTACAGCGGATGCGACACCGACTCGCCGCGCTCGGACTCCAACTCGAAGAACGCCTGCCGGATGCGCTCGAAGTGCGGGAGCACGTCCTCGCCTTTCCACCGCGTCGCCGCGTGGGCCGCCCGCCCGCGGATCCGCAGGCGCTTCATCACCGTCCCCTCCGTGGCGACGACGCAGCGCAGTTCGGTCGGTTCGGCGACGATGCCGGCGTCGCGGTCGAACGGGTACGGGTTGTCGAGGGCGGCCGCTGCGGCCCCGATGCCGCCCTCCTCCTCGCCGACGACGGCCTCGACCACCACGCGCCCGTTCAGGTCCCCCACCTCGCCGCTCTCGGCGCGTTCGAGTAGGTCGCGGACCGCGAAGACGGCGGCGCTCAGTCCGGACTTCATGTCCGCCGCGCCGCGGGCAGTGAGTTCGACGCCGTGCTCCCCCTCCGACCAGACCGGTTCGTAGGGGTCCGACGACCAGTTCTCCGTGTCCGCGGGCACCACGTCGGTGTGCCCGTTCAGCACGAGCGTCGGTCCCGCCTCGGGGTCGCCGAACTCCGCGACGCCGGCGACGCTGGGTCGGTCGGTCACGTCTATCTCGTCGGGGTCGTCCGGGAACGAGGTGTGGGAGGCGAGCGTCTCGGCGTCGGCGGTCCACTCGTAGACGTCGAGGCCGAACTCCTCGAACTTCCCGCGGAGCCACGCCTGCGCCTCGGCCTCCTCGCCGTCGGTGGTCTCGAACCGGAGCAGTCGCCCGACGAACGAACCCATCGGGCTGTCGGCTGGGTGTTCATCCATGGTGATTCGACCCACGGTGTCACGGTACAAGAGCCTACGCGAGGGCGATTCGTTCGCCGTGAACCGGTCCGCCTTCGGCCATTTGTAAACGCTTATGACCGCCCGCCAGTTAGGAGCGTTCGAGGGCCGGTAGCTCAGTTTGGCAGAGCGTCTGGCTTTTAACCAGACGGTCGGGGGTTCAAGTCCCTCCCGGCCCGTTTCGAGACCCGCGAGCGACGGCGAGCGGTGTCGTGAATTCAACGGGAGGACTGAACTACGGAACGAGTGAGCGTAGCGAGCGACGTTCCGGTGGTTCAAGTCCCTCCCGGCCCGTACTTCGTCTCCGAGCGACAGCGAGGAGCGAAGTCGTTACCCGCGGAGGGCTTGAACCGGGGAGCGAAGCGAACGGAGTGAGCGGAGCGACTGGGGTTCAAGTCCCTCCCGGCCCGTTTCGAGACCCGCGAGCGACGGCCTCAACACTCGCCGTCGAATACCGACCGTTCAGGGGAGATTCCGCCTGCTGACCGTCCCTTTTCTCGGTTAATATTCGCATCTAGTACATCGAAAAATTATCTCGTGTGAGTTATCAAAAGAGCCCTGAAACACCAAAATCCGTGACTCTCACACGGTTATCTGCCACAATGGATTTGTGCGGGCCGAGAGAAGCCATTCAAGTAATGACGGACGCTCCCAGTCACGGCGACGAGACGGTCGACTCCGACGAGACTCCGGACATCCTGCGGACGATGCGGTCCCCGAACGACGGTCGTCTCCTGACCGACGGGGGCGAAGCGGAGAGCGAAGACGAATCGGCCGAGGACGACGCCGAGTCCGAATCGGACGACGCGACGGAGGAGGAAACGGAAGAGGAGTCGGACGACGAGAACGAGGAAGAAGAGGAAGAAGGAGAAGAAGCGTCCGACTCGGAGGACGAAGACGACGAAGCGGAGGAAGCCGACGAGGAAGAAGATGAGCAGGAGGAGGAAGAGGAAGAGGAGGAAGAAGAGGAGGAGGAGGAAGAGGAGGAGGACGAAGGAACGAGCATCCTCTACCTCGACCTCGAAGGGTTGTTCCTCGACCTCCTCGGCCTCGAAGTCGACCTCGAAGAGGTCGAACTCGACGTCTCCGCGGTCAGCGGTCCCGGGAACCTCCTGGGTAACCTCCTCGACGGCGTCGCTGACCTCCTCGGCTCCGGCGAAGGCGGCATGCTGTCGAACCTTCTGGGCGGGAGCCTGCTCGAAGGGATGATGGACGACGACATGCTCGGCGGCCTGATGGACGACATGATGGGCGGCGACGAAGAGGGCGAAGAAGGCGAAGAGGGCGAGGAGGGTGAGGACTCCGAGAGCCGACTCTCCTCGGCGTTCTCCTCGGCGAAGGAGTCGATGGGCGACGCCTTCGAGGACGTCCCCCTGCAGGAGATTCTGACCTCGGTGCTGAAGGAACTGATCACGCAGATGTTCTCGGACTCCGACGACGACGACGAGGAGTCCGGTTCCGGGTCGGAAGCATGAGCGGGGAGTCGTCGGGCATCCAACGCGCCTTCGACAACGTCGACTTCGCGGAGGTGTTCGCGGACACGCCGCTGGCCGAGGAGTTCGAGGACGAGGACGCGCCCGCCGGCGAGACTATCGGCGCGTTCCTCGGCCGCCACCTCGGCGCCTGGGTGGGCGGCGTCGTCGGCGCGAGCGTACTCGACGCGGCGCTGTCGGGCGAGTCGTCCGAGTCCGACTCGGATTCAGAATCGGAGTCGGCGTCAGAGTCCGAATCGGCGGACGACGGGACGGATGCGAACGAGGACGCTGACGCCGACACCGACGACTCGGGCGAAAGCGAGAACGCGACGGAGAACGGAAGCGAGGACAGCGACGACGCCGGCGACGAGGAGGGCGAGGAGTCGTGACGGACGCTTCCGACCTCGCCAACAAGGTGGCGAGGGACGTGGTCGACGAGGTGGACGTCGGGTCGGCCCTCACCGGCGGCGACGTGACCGAGGACTTGGACGGCGAGTCGCTCGGTCGCTCCATCGGCGAGACGCTCGGGGAGACGGTCGGCCGACTCCTCGGTCGCAGCGTCGTGAACTGGGTGCTCTCGAAGCTGACGTTCTGGAGCGACGACGACCCCTCGCTGTCGGCCCGGTTCGGCCGGTCGCTCCTCTTCGCCGTCGGGCGCACGCTCCGAAAGCCCGAGTTCAAAGAGCCCATCGGGGACGCGCTCCGCGGGTTCGTCGACTCCCTCGAAGCGCGCGGCGAGACGGCGGCGGACGCCGCCGGCGACGCGGCGGAGGGGGCCGAAGAGGCCGCCGAGAGCGCGGGGGACACGGCTGAAGAGGCCGCGGGCGCCGCCGCGGAGGAAGCCGAGAACGCGGCCGAGAAACTCGCCGCCGGCGACATGGACGAACTCCGCAAGGAGACCTACCGCGAACTGCTGGAGATGATGGAGTACTCGAAGATACAGTCCATCGCCAAGCAGTCCGGCGTGAAGGCGAACCTCTCGCGGGACGAGATGATCGACGAGATCGTCGACAACTTCGACGCCGACGAAGACGCAGAAGACGCCGAGAACGAGGCCGACGGCGACTCGGATTCGGATTCCGACTCGGACACGGAGGAAGACGAAGCCGACGAAGACGAGAACGAGGCCGACGAAGACGAGAGCGAGAGCGGCGAAGACTCGACCGAAAGCGACGAGAGCGACGACGACGAATCGTCGTAGCGACGGGGAGATAGCATGACCGATTCAGCGTCAAATTCAGAGCTCGCCGGCGCGTTCGAGGCGGCCAACGAGGCGGCCGAACGGGCGTACGTCGGGGGAGAGGGCGACACGCTCACCGAGGAGGCCGAGGAGGAACTCCGCGACCCGACCGAACGACTCGCGGACGCCCTCTCGGAGGCGTCGCTCTCCGAACTGCTCGAAGTCGCGGGGTTCGAGGACGCCCCCGACGACGTCTCGGCGGTCGACCTTCCGGCGGTCATCGCCGACGCCGACCCGAACGCCATCGTCGAACTGCGGACGCTGCTCCAACTCGCGGACCTCGGCGAGTCGTGGGCCGACCTCTCCGCCGAGGAACGGGCCGACCGGGTGGACCGGGTCGTCGTCGACGCCGAGACGGCCGACTCCGACGGCGGGTTCGCGCTCACCGAGTACATCGACCGACTCGACCACATCCTCGGCGACGAGGAGGCGAGCGGAGATGAGGAGTCGTCCGAATCGGGTGCGGACGGCGAGACGGCCGACGCTGAGGCCGCCGACGAGGCGGCTGACGCGACTGACGACGAAGGCGAAGACGATGACGACGCGAACGCCGAAGACGACAGCGCGGCGGAGGACGCCGTCGAAGCCGTCGTCGGCGCGGCCGCGGACGCGATGGCTGGCAATGAGGACGACGAGAGCGACGAGGCGTCGGCCGACGACGAGGACGCGGAGCAGGGTGCCGCCGAAGCCGTCGTCGACGCCGCCGCGAAGGCGGTGAGCGAAGATGGAGAAGACGCCGACGAGGACGTCAGCGACGACGGCGGAGACGACGAACTCCTCGAATTGGAGGACCACGTCGACCGCCTGCGCACACTCGTCGGCGACGACGAGGAAACCGAAGCGGATGCGGATGCAGATGCAGACGCGGAGGGTCCCGACGTCGACGAGGAAGCGGCCGAGGCGGACGCCGCCGAAGACACAGACCAGGACCCGGACGAGGACGAAGACCGCACGACGGACGGCCAGAAGCGGTCGACGTCCGGGTCCCGCGGCCGTCTCTCGACGGTCCCCTCCTCGCGGTCGGACATGGGGAAGTCGGGGCGCTTCTCCACCGCGCGCGGCAAGCGGTAAGCGTTCGCGGCGCCTCCTCTTCTCTTCCTACCTACTCGTCTTCGAGGTCCAACAGGTCGGCCGCCTCGTCGAGGTAGTCGCCGTACACGGACAGCGCCGACTCGATGGGTTCCGGCGAGGCCATGTCGACGCCGGCCGTCTCCAACACTTCGATGGGGTACTTCGACCCGCCCAGTGCTAGCGCCTCGCGGTAGTCGGCGGCCGCCTCTTCGCCCCCGTTCAGGATGCGTTCGACGATGGCGACGGCGGCCGAGATGCCCGTCGAGTACTGGTACACGTAATAATTGTAATAGAAGTGGGGAATCCGCATCCACTCGCGGGCGATTCTGTCGTCCACGTTCGCGTCCGCGTAGAACTCCCCTTTCAGGTCGCCGTACAGTTCGTCGAAGCGGTCGGGCGTCAGCGCGCCGCCTTCCTCCGAAATCGTGTGTATCTGGTGTTCGAAGTCGGCGAACATCGTCTGGCGGTACAGCGTCGAGCGGAAGCGTTCGAGGTACTCGTCGAGGACGTGCGTGCGGAACTCGTCGTCCTCGACGTTCTCCAGGAGGTAGTGGGTGAGGAGCGTCTCGTTCACCGTCGAGGCCACCTCCGCGACGAAGATGGTGTAGTCGGCGTACTGCCAGGGCTGTTCGTCCTTGGCGAGTTCGGAGTGCAGCGAGTGGCCCAACTCGTGCGCGAGGGTGTACATCGAGGCGATGTCGTCCTGATAGTTCATCATGATGAACGGCTGGGTGTCGTAGGTGCCCGAGGAGAACGCGCCCGAGCGCTTCCCCCGGTTCTCGTAGACGTCGACCCAGCGGTCCTCCAGTCCCTCCTCGACGCGCGATTGGTACTCCTCGCCGAGGGGGGCGACGGCCTCGACGATGTACTCCTTAGCCTCCTCGTAGCTGACTTCCGGCCCCTCGTCGCCCGTCAGCGACATGTAGAGGTCCCACATCTCCAACTGGTCCACGTCGAGCGCCCGCCGCTTCAGTTCCGCGTGGCGGTGGAGGTAGTCGAGGTTGTCCCGGACCGTCCCCACGAGGTTGTCGTACACCTCGACGGGCACGTTCGGGCCGTCGAGCGCCGCCTCCCGGGCCGTGTCGTAGCGCCGGGCGTTCGCGTACTTCACGTCCTTCTTCACGCTGTTCTTCAGCGCGGTGCCGACGGAGTTGCGCACGTCCGCCCACTCGTCGTAGAACTCCTCGTGGACCGTCCGGCGGAACTCCCGGTCGGGGTGTTTCAGCAGTTTCGTGAAGTTCCCCTGCGATATCTCGACGTCCTCGCCCTCTGGGTTCTCCACCGTCGGGAACGTCATGTCCGCGTTCGACAGCATGCCGTAGATGTCGCTCGGAGCGCTGGCCACCTCGCCCAGTTCCGCGAGGAGTTCCTCGACTTCGGCCGACCGGGTGTGCGGTTTCGTCCGGAGCACGTCGTCGAAGTAGTGTTCGTACTCGCGCAGTTCGGGTTCGGCTTCGAGGAACTCCGACAGTTCCTCTTCGCTCAGTTCCTGTAGCTCGGGTTCGACGAAACTCGCCGTCGACCGCGCCTCGGAGGCCAGCGACTCCGCTTTCGCCTGGAACGCTTGATACTCCTGGTTCCGCGTGTCCTCGGCGCTCCGAAGGCTGCTGTAACTCACCACCTTCGAGACGTCGCGCATCAGTTCCTCCTCCAGTTCGAGCAGTTCCAAGAGCGTCTCGGGGCTCTCGGTCACGCGGCCCTCGTAGGCGGCGATGTCCGGAATCCGGCTCTGCACGTCCTCGAACGCCGCCTCCCAGTCCTCGTCGCTCGCGTAGATGCTCTCTAAGTCCCACTTGTACTCGGCGTCGATATCGCTCCGCTCGGGAACCGAACTCATACCTCCCGAGAGCGGCGGTGTCGTGGTAAGCTTTGTCGATTCCCGGCGGGCCTGCCGGTTCGACGGGTCGTCGAGGCGTCGCGCCTCTCGGCGGCGCGGACGCTCGGCTACGGGTGTGATGTCGTCCGAAAGGGAGTGGGGGTGGGGAAGGAGGGAACCGCGGGCGGCCGGGGCGCCGAGGTGGGGGGGACGGCGCCGCGGGCCGCGTGCAGGCGGGGGGGATTCAGGGTAGGGGGTGGGTGGGGGTGGGGGTGGGGGGTGGTGGGGGTTGAGGGTGCCTACCCGCGAACCGAGTCGGGGAGACCGGTTCGCAACGTTCCGACGAAGTCGGACGTTTCGTGGCACGAACGCCGTCACGCCCGTGCCGCACTCATACGTACAGTCGACAACGGGGTATGGATGTCGCCTAAGTGGTTTGGGTCCGGGGGGTTCCACCGGGGCGACGGCCGTCGCTCGGCGGGGAGAGCGGGGTCGACGGACGTCCGCCGAGGACGCCCGCCGTCGAAAAGCCGACCGAACGGTCGCGTCTCGATACCGGGCGGCGCTCAGTGGCGCGTCGCGCGGGCATCGCGCACGTCGCCACCGTCTCTGACCTTGTCCTCGCAACTCGGACACACCCGCGGATTCTCCATGTTCTCGGGGGCGAACACACGGACGTACTCCGTCGTCACGAACGAACCGCAGTTTTCACACTTCGGCATCGGGCTGTTTTTAGCGGTAACTGTGGATAAAATTTAGGGCCACTTCCCGTATGAGCTGTGGCTCCCGGTCCCGTCGGCCGGCGGCGTCTCCGGCCCGTTCGGCCGTCTCCACAACCTCTTTCGCCCTCTCCGGCGACGGCGTGGTATGGACGACCGCGACGGGGCCGCGAGAGACGCCGCGCTCGGACGGGCGTGGACCGACGACGAACCGTGGGACTTCCTGACCGACCTGACTCGGCTGGGGAACCGAATGGGCGGCAGCGACGGGGAACGCCGCGCGGCCGAACTGGTCGCGGACGCCCTCCGCGACGCCGGCGCCCGCGACGTGCGCGAGGAACCGTTCGAGATGCGAGCGTGGACCCGCGGGTCGTCGACGCTCGCGCTGACGGACGAGGACCGCGCGTTCGAGACGGTCGCCCTGCCGTACTCGCCGTCGGGCGACGTGACGGGCGAACTCGTCGACGTCGGCCACGGCACGCCCGACGAGATAGACGACCACGACGTGGCGGGGAAGATAGCCGTCGCCTCCACGACGACGCCGCCGGGCGGCCGGTTCGTCCACCGCATGGAGAAGTTCAGCTACGCCGTCGAGCGCGGCGCGGAGGCGTTCGTCTTCGTCAACCACGTCCCCGGACAGCTCCCGCCGACCGGGTCGCTGACGTTCGACGAAGAGGCCGCCGCGCCCGCCGTCGGCGTCAGCAAGGAGTCGGGCGGGTGGTTGACCGACTACGCCGCGGAGGGCGCCGAGGCGCGACTGACCGTCGAGGCGGAGACGAGCGGCGGCGAGAGCCGGAACGTCGTTGGCCGCCTCGGCCCCGACACCGACGAAGAAATCGTCCTCCTGGCGCACTACGACGCCCACGACATCGCCGAAGGCGCCCTCGACAACGGCTGTGGCATCACCACCGTCGTCACCGCGGCGCGAATCCTCGCGGACCTCGACCTCTCCACCGGCGTCCGCGTCGCGGGCGTCGGGTGCGAGGAGACGGGACTGACCGGCGCCGAGAACCTCGCCGAACGACTCGACCACGGTCGACTGAAGGCCGTGGTGAACGTCGACGGCGCGGGGCGCTTTCGGGACTTAGTGGCGATGACGCACACTTCGGAGGCCACGGCGGACGTCGCCCGGACGGTGTCCGAGGCGACCCGACACCCGATTCAGGTGGAGTCCGAACCTCACCCCTTCAGCGACCAGTGGCCGTTCGTCCGTGCCGGCGTCCCCGCCCTCCAACTGCACAGCGACAGCGGCGAACGCGGGCGCGGGTGGGGGCACACGCACGCCGACACGCGCGACAAGGTGGACGACCGGAACATCCGCGAGCACGCCATGCTCGCGGCGCTCTTGGTCGAGGAACTGGCCGGGCGGGACGCCGACGAACTTCCGCGACTGGACGCCGACGAACTCGCCGACGCGTTCCGCGCGGCCGACTTCGAGACGGGGATGCGCGCCGCGAACCTCTGGCCGGCCGAGTGGGAGTAGCGAGCCACGGGGCCACGAGCGACGCTAACAGAGCGCCGCCACCTCCTCCAGCGACTCCACCTCGTAGGTCGGGTCCGCGGCGAGTCGGTAGCCGTCGCGGTGCGGCCGGCGGACGAACGCCGAGTCCGCGCCCGCGCGGTCCGCCGCGAGCACGTCGACGTTGCTGTCGGCCCCGAGTTCCTCGACGGCGCGTTCGAGGTAGTACGGCGATGGCTTGCGGTTTCGGTACCCCTCGACGGTCGGTTCGCGCCCGTAGGCGACGTCGAACAGGTCGGCGACTCCGAACCGGTCGAGGACCGTCTCCACCGTCTCGTGCTGGTTGCCGCTCACGACGGCGAGCGTCCGGTCGAGGTCCGACAGCGCCGACACGTCGTCGTAGAGCGTCTTCTCGCCGCGCTCCATCGCCGCGCGCTGGGCCGCCGCGGCCTCGGCCTCGCGGCGCGGCCAGAAGGCCTCGTAGTCGACGCCGTGTATCTCGCAGACGCGGCGGATGCGGGTCAGACTCCCGTGAACGATGCCGTCCACTCCCTCGGTGGTCGGGTCCGCCCCGAACTCCTCGAACGCCGCCCGCACCGCCGCGCGGTGGACGTCCATCGCCGTCGGCGTCGTCAGGACGCCGTCGTCGTCGAAGATGACCGCGTCGTAGCACATACCGGCGGTTCGGCGTTCGGCCCACCAAGAGGTTGCTATGAGGGCCGCGTTCGTCTCGGTTCGGCTATCGAAACTCTATATCTCGCCGTCCGGCGGTCCGAGACTCACCCTTCGTCTCCGCCGACGCCCGCACGTATCCGCCCGGTGACGCGGGCGCGGACGAGTCCGTCGCGGCGCCGCGACTCGAATATCTCCGCGGCGCTCTCGGCGGCCTGCGGGTCGCGCTCGAACGTCAGGTCCGGGTAGACCACCCGTTCGAGCAGGAGCGGTTCCGGCGGCGCGGCGGGGACGCCGTCGGGTCCCGTCAGCGGTTCGGGGCCGAGGACGTCCTCGACGGCGTCCGGCGACCGCTCGCCGACGGCGACGCCGTGGACGAGGCTGACGAGGCGGCGGACGAGTTCGTACGGGAACCCGCCGGCGGCGACGTGAACGACGAGGAACTCCCCGTCGGGTTCGACGGTCACCGAGAGTTCTCTGACCGTTCCGACGTCGTCGCCGGTGAGGTTGTGGAAGTCGTGCTCGCCGGAGAGGGCGTCGGCCGCCCGGCGGGCGAGCGCGGGGTCCGCGTCCGGCGCGTACCGGTCGTAGACGTACTCGCGGCGGACGGCGTCGTGTGTCGCGTGGAAGCTCTCGGGGGCGTCGGCGGCCGCCCACGCGCGGACGTCGGCGGGCAGTTCCGCGTTCAGCGCGCGCGGCGTGCACCACTCCGGGCAGTCGAACCCGACGGTCTGTCCGAAGGCGGAGACGCCGGCGTCCGTCCGGCCCGCGGCGGCGTAGCCGGGCGGCTTCCGGTCGGCCGCCGCGTCGAACGCGCCCAGTCGGTCCAAGGCGTCGAACAGCGCGTTCTCCACCGTCGGCACCGACGGCTGACGCTGGAAGCCGTAGAACGGCCGGCCGTCGTAGGCGATTCGGAAAGCGCGCACGAACGCGTCTGGGCGGCGTTCGACCTTATCGGCCACGGTTCCGGCGCACCCGCTGTATATACAGCCCGAAGAACAAACCGTATCTGACCTAATTTTCCCACTATGACAACACGAAAGTTACGTCCGGGTCGCGCCCCGGCGACTGGGCCGAGCGGACGGGAGGAGCGCTGCGACGGATGAGTCGACCGAACGTCGTCGTCACCGTCCTCGACACCGTTCGCGGCCGCGACACGGTGCCCGCGTCGTCGTCGCCGATGTCGACGCTCGGAGACATCGCGGCGTCGGGGACGGAGTTCACGAGCGCCTTCTCCGCGGCGCCGTGGACGCTCCCGTCGCACGCCTCGCTGTTCACCGGTACCTACCCCTCCCAGCACGGCGCGCACGGCGACCACACCTACCTCGACGACTCTCTCCGCACGCTGCCGGAGGCGTTCCGCGACGACGGTTACGAGACGGTCGGCGTCTCGAACAACACCTGGATCACCGAGGAGTTCGGGTTCCACCGCGGGTTCGACACCCTTCGGAAGGGCTGGCAGTACTTCCAGTCGGACACCGACCTCGGGACGGTCACCCGCGCGGAACACCCGATGTCGAAGCTCCGCGCTGCGAGCGACCGCCTGTTCGACGGCAACCCCTTGGTCAACGCGGCGAACCTCGTCTACGACGAGATGGCCGACGGCGACGGCGCCGACCGCGCCACCTCGTGGGTGGAGTCGTGGCTCGACGACAGGGACGCGGAGTCGCCGTTCTTCCTCTTCTTGAACTACGTCGACCCGCACGTCGAGTACCGCCCGCCGCGCGAGTACGCCGAGCAGTACCTCCCGCCCGACGTGACGTACGACGAGGCGATGACGCTCCGACAGGACCCCCGCGCGTACGACGTGGGCGAGTACCGCCTGAACGACCGCGAGTTCGAGATACTCCACGCGCTCTACCGCGGCGCCCTCGCCTACGCCGACGACCACCTCGCCCGCGTGCGCGACGCCCTCGTCTCCGCCGGCGAGTGGGAGGACACGATACTCGTCGTCCTCAGCGACCACGGCGAGAACGTCGGCGACCACGGCTTCTTCGGCCACCAGTACAACCTGTACGACTCGCTCCTGCACGTCCCGATGGTGTTCCACGGCGGGCCGTTTCACGAGGGCCGGCGCGACGGACTCGTCCAGACGCTCGACGCCGCGCCGACGCTCCTCGACGCGGCGGGCGTGGAGGCTCCCGAGTTCCGACGGCAGATGCACGCCCGGTCACTCCACCCGGACGCGGACTCGGACCCGCGCGACGCCGTCTTCGCGGAGTACGTCGCCCCGCAACCGTCGCCCGACAGACTCGCCGCGCGGTTCGACGAGATACCGGACCGCGTCCGGACCTTCGACCGGTCGCTCCGGTCGGTCCGGACGGACGACGAGAAGTACGTGCAGGCCTCCGACGGGAGCGAGTGGTTCTACCGCGTCGGCCGCGACCCCGACGAGGCGTGGAACCGCGCGTCGAGCAACGAGGAGCGGACGGAACTGCTCTCGGACCGCCTCGACCAGTGGCTCGACTCGTTCGACCGCGAGGAGAAGAGCGGCGAGGTGTCGATGAGCGACTCGACGCGCGACCGACTCTCGGACCTCGGCTACCTGTAATTCTCTAAGAGGCTACCGGAACGTCTTCGGAACCCACCTGCAAAGCGGGTCCGCCGTCTCCTCCATCCAGCCGACCAACTCCTCCTGTAGCCTCCGCTTTTCGTCCTCGTAGTGGGGGTGCTCCGCGAGATTCCGAAGTTCGTGCGGGTCCTCGCGCAGGTCGTACAGTTCGTTCGCGCCCGGACCGTTGTAGACGAACTTGTAGCGCTCGGTTCGAAGCATCCGCTGGGAGTAGAGACCGAACTCGTCGCCGTGGTACTGCGCGTAGACGGAGTCGGGCCAGTCGTCCGGGTCCTCGCCCGAGAGCAGGGGCAGGAGGCTCCGCGCGTGGAGTCTGTCGGGCACCTCGGCGTCGCCCCAGTCGAGGAACGTCGGCATGAGGTCGTGCAGGCGGACGAACGCGTCCGACTCCCCGACCGTCTCCCGTGTCGGGTCGCGGACGACCAGCGGGATTCGGTACGTCTGCTCGTACATCAGCGGTCCCTTGTTGAACTGGCGGTGCGACCCGGTGAAGTCGCCGTGGTCGGCGGCGTGGACGACCACCGTCTCCTCGTCGAGGCCGTGCGTTTCGAGGGCGTCGAGTATCCGGCCGACCTGGTCGTCGATGAACGTCACGAAGCCGTAGTACTTCGCCACGAGTTCGGCCCACGTCTCCCAGTCGAAGTCCTCGACGCCGCGGTATCGGGTGTACTCCTCGTGCACCCGCGGCTTCCCCTCGAACGTCTCGGCGTAGGAGGGCCACGGCTCGATTTCCTCTGGGTCGTACATCGAGGCGTACGGCTCGGGGACGACGTAGGGGTGGTGCGGGCCGAGGAAGTCCGTCCGGTGGAAGAAGGGGGTATCGGCGTCGTCGCCCTCACCTCCTTCCGCCCGGCGCTCGATGGCCTCTATCGTCAACTCCGCGAGGAAGTACGTCCGCGTCGCCTCCGGCGGCAGCGACGAGGTGCCCGAGACGAGCATCCCGCCCGCGCCGTCGTCGGCGTACACGGCGTCTTCCACGGTTTCCTCTTCCACGTCGAGCGACTCCTTGTAGCGCTTGTAGCGCGTGTCCAGCGCCTCGTCGTGATGGTCGTCGCTCCCGCCGAAGTACTCGAAGCCGAACGACTCGGGACCGCGGGTCTGCCCGACGTGCCACTTGCCCGCGTACGTGTTCTCGTAGCCCGCCTCGGCGAGTCGCTCGCCGAACGTCGGGAGGTCCTCCGGTAGGTCGGTCCGAATCGCGTCCGCCTCGTGGCTGTTGTTCAGCATGCCGTGGGCGTGCGGGTACAGACCGGTCAGGAGCGACGCCCGCGCGCTGGTACAGATGCTCACCGGCGTGTACGCCCGGTCGAACCACGTCCCCTCCTCGCGGAGTCTGTCGAGGTTCGGCGTCTCGACGGGGAGGCCGTCCGGGGCGAGGAGGTCCGCGCGCTCTTGGTCGGTGAGGAGGAATAACACGTTTGGACGTGTGTCGGTCATGCGTGGGACGGGAGGCGGGGGCGTGTTGGGTCTGTCGGCCGCCGGCCCGCCGGCGTCGACCCGTCGCCCGCCGAACCGCTCGGGACCGAACGGAACTCATTCCCCGAAGAGCGCACGTTCAGCGCACCGTGAGATAGTCCTATGGTCGTCGTCGAGAAACGTCGGGCCGTGGCGGACATCGTCGAACACCCGCGGGCGTTCGTCCTCGTCGCCGTCGCCCTCGTCGGCCTCGCCGGGTGCGGCCTCTCGCCGGCCCCCGAGGGGGCCGCGACCGACGCGCAAGGACCGCAACCGGTCGACTCGTGCACGACGATAACCGAACCGGGGCGCTACGCGCTCACCGGCGACATCGCCGACAGCGAGGCGGACACCTGCATTCGAATCCGGTCGGACGACGTCGTCCTCGCCGGCCGCGACCACCGCGTCGACGGCGTCGGCGCGTTCGGGACGGCCGGCGTGGTCGTTCGCCCGGACGGGGGAGGGCCACTGGAGAACGTCACCGTCCGGAACGTGACGGTCACCGGCTGGGACGACGGCGTCCGCTACGTCCGCGTCGTCGACGGGGCCGTCGTCGGGACGACGACGGCGGACAACCGCGTCGGACTCTCGCTCCTGAACGCCCGCGACAACCGGGTCGCCGACAACGTCGCCCGCGACAACCGGCTTCGCGGCGTCTCGCTGCTCGAAGCCAGCGCGAACAACACCGTGGTCAACAATACGGCGATCGACAACGCCCTGTTCGGCATCCACGTCGTCGAGGGCGGCGCGCGGAACAACACGCTCGCCGGCAACACGGCGTCGAACAACGAGTTCGGTATCGCCGTCGTCGGCGCTCACGGGAACACCGTGACGGGCAACACCGCGGCCGGGAACCGAATCGCCGGGGTCTGGCTGGTCGCCGCCCGCGACAACCGCGTCGCCCGCAACGCGGTCTCCGACCAGTTCTACGGCGTCTTCCTCTCGGACCGCTCCGGCGGGAACGCGGTGGCGGACAACGTCGCGGCGTCGAACGCCGTCGGGATTCGGCTCCGCTCCAGCGACGGGAACCGCATCGCGGACAACACGGTCCGCTCTTCCGGCGACACCGCCGTCCTCCTGATTTCGAGCGACGACAACGCGGTGGTCGGGAACGTCGGGTCGGACAACGCGCGCGGTATCTCGGTCGTCAGGTCCGCGGGCAACTCGCTCGCGAACAACTCGATTTCGGTCTCGGAGTCGGGGCCGGGGTCGGGGGAAAGCTAATCGTCTCCGCGGCCGACCGGCGTCCGACCGACGTCCCGCCGACCCCTCGCTCGACTACGCGAAGTCGTCGTACGTGGGGCGCTCTCTCTCTCCGGGGAAGTCGTCGACGGGCGCGGTCGTCTGCTCGCCCGACTCCATGTCCTTCACCGTCACCTCGTCGTTCTCCAGGTCCTGTTCGCCGACGATGACGACGGTTTCGGCGTTCACGGAGTCGGCGTAGCCCATCTGCGCGCCGAAACTCCGGCCCGCGACGTCCGTCTCGACGACGTTGCCGCCGTCGCGTAGGTCGCGGGCGACGCGGGAGGCGACGCCGCGCGTGTCGCCGACGGTGAGCACGTAGTAGTCGGTTCGAAGCTCCTCGTCGGGCCAGACGCCGGCGCGTTCGCAGAGCAGTTGCAGGGTCGCGTCGCCGAGGGCGACGCCGACGGCGGGCGTCGGTTGGCCGCCGAACTCCTCGATGAGGTCGTCGTAGCGGCCGCCGCCGAACGCGGCGCGCGAGACGTCGCCCGTGGAGTCGAAACACTCGAAGACGACGCCCGTGTAGTAGTCCAGTCCGCGAGCGGTCGTCAAGGACACCTCGCAGAACTCGCCCGCGCCGAAGTCCTCGGCGGCGGCGAGCACGTTTCGGAGGTTCTCGACGGCGTCGGCCACGTCCTCGCCGCCGAACTCGGCAATTTCGTCGAGGTCGCCCCCGGCGATGAGGTCGTCGAACTCCCGCGCTTGGTCGTAGGAGAGGCCGGCGTCCGACAGCAGACCGAGGTACTCCTCGTCCTCCACCTTCGCGCGCTTGTCGACGGCGCGGATGGCGTCCCTCGAATCGACCTCGGCGTCGAACGAGTCGAGGAGGCCGCCGAGGATGTCGCGGTGGGAGACGCGGAACTCGAAGTCCTCGCTCGTGAGACCGAGCGAGGTGAGGGCGTCGGCGGCGACGGCCAGCACCTCGGCGTCGGCCTCGGGTTCCGAGGAGCCGAACACGTCGACGTTGGTCTGGTAGAACTCGCGGAAGCGGCCCTGCTGGACCTGCTCGAAGCGCCAGAACGGGCGGGTGGAGACCCACTTGATGGGCTTCGAGAGCGCCTGCTGCTTGGCGACGACCATCCGGGCGACCGTCGGCGTCAGTTCGGGCGTCAGCGACACTTCTCGTCCGCCTTTATCCTCGAAGGCGTACAGTTCCTCGACGATTTCCTCGCCGCTCTTGTCGACGTACATCTGCGTCCGTTCGAGCGTCGGCGTCCCTATCTCGCGAAAACCGTAGCGCGCCGCGGCGTCCTCGACGGCGTCGAACGCCTCCCGTCGAGCGGACATCTCCTCGGGGTAGAAGTCGCGAAATCCCTTGAGTCGGTCGTACATGGGCGGCGATTCGGGGCTGTCGCGCTTGAAACTGTTGAACGCGGGCGCGAACGCGGACCCCGGCGCCGGCCGTCCGGCCGCGGACGACCGTCAGAACGGGAGCGCGGCCGCGACGTCGGCGAGGGAGCGGAAGCCGCCGCCGACGGCGATGAGGGAGACGCCCGCGACGGCCAGCACCGCCGCGACGAGTCGGATGCCGAAGTCGCGTTCGCGCAGGAGCACGCCCCCGAGCACCACGGCGACGATGGCCTGCGTGTTGATGATGGGCGAGGCGACGCTCGCGGGGACGAGCGCGAACGCCGTCGAGGTGACGTGCTCGCCCAGAGCGACCACGCCTCCGGCGGCGGCGAACCGCGGGAGCGCCCCGCGAACGCTCGTCCACCGCCGGAGGGCGACCGGGAGGACGGCTATCCCGGCGGTGACGAAGAGGACGGGTACCCAGACGGTCGTCGGGATGGCGAGTTCTTGGAGCGCGACGCGCTTTCCGACGTCGCTGGCGGCGTAGAGCGCGGCGCTGGCGAGGGCGAGTTGCGCCGGACGCGAGTGGACGGCCCGTCTGAGCGGGTCCGCGAGCGACCCGCCCCGGTAGTTGGCGACGTAGACCGCCAGCGTCGCCACGACGACGCCCACGATCTGGAGCGGTCCGAGAAACTGGTCCAAGAGGGCGATTTCGATGGGGAGGACGAAGGCCGGAACGAGCTTGTTGATCGGAGCGACGTAGGAGACGTCTCCCTCCGCGAGGGCGTCCAAGAACAGGACGAACGCGAGGCCGACGAGGGCGCCCGTCCCGAGGACGACGCCGACGCCGAAGAGACCCAGTTCGCCGGGCGTCGGCACCGACCCGACGTCGGTCCGCGTCGCGGTGACGGGCAGGTACCAGAGAACGGCGAAGGCGTTGACGACGACGGTGACGACGGGGCCGGGGTAGCCGCCGAAGTACCGCTTGAGGAGGAAGATGTACACGCCCCAGATGAAGGCGGCGACTACGGAGTAGACGATGCCAGGTTCGAGGACGACCATTACGAAGCCGGTCCCCCGCTCGACTCAAGAGTCGTTCGGCTTCCGTCTCGGCGGTTCACTTCAGCCCGCGGACGTAGGTCTGGTCGTGGTCGGGGAACACGTTCGAGACGGTCTCCTGTCCGTGTTCGTCGGCGATGAGCGCGCGGAGTTCGCCCTCGTAGTCGCCCTTCGATATCTCCTCGGAGGGGCCGCTCTCCACGTCGAGGGTGGCGTCGACGAGTCTATCGACGGCGCGCCGGCCGAACCCCGAGAGCGGGGCGAGGTAGTCCACGTCGTGTCGGTCTTCGAGGCTCTGCGCCTGCGCGCGCGAGACCGTCGGCACCCGGTCGTCGCGGCGCGTCCCGTCGGCGACGGCGACGACGTCCAACTCCGCGACGCGTTCGAGCGCGTGCTCGTGGACGCGTTGGATGCCGTTTCGAGGGTAGCCGTCCTCGACCATCCGCGCGGCGGCCTCCTCGGCCACCTCGCGGTCCAGTTCGACGGCGTCGAACGCGTAGCCGAGTCGGTCCGCGGCGTCCCGCGCGTGCATCCAGTCCTCGGTGACGCCGAACCGGGCGGTGACGAGCGTCACGTCGTAGAACGAATCGAGCAGGAGGGCGGCCAGCGTCGAATCCTTCCCGCCGCTGTAGAGGAGCGCGAGGTCCACGCCGCCTATCGCCGCCGGATGTTGAAGCTCTTCGAGTCCGGTTGGAGCTCCTTCAGCAGCCCCTTCATCTGCTCTTCGTCGATGCGGTCCTGGATGCGTCCGCTCTGCGCGAGGGCGGTGAGCTGCTGTTTCACCTTCTCGGCGAAGTCGGGTTTCGACATCTCGACCGCGTTCAGCCGCTGGCGGGCGTCGTCGGTGAGGTACTGTTTCAGGAGGGCGTCCTGCTGGGCTTCGGCCTGCTCGCGGGCCGCCTCCTGCGCGGCCTCGTTACCCTGCCCGCCTTGGCCCTGCCCGCCGGCCTGCTCCTGCAGTTCCTGCATCTTCTCCTCTCGAAGCTTCTCGAGCCGTTCGTCGTCTGGGTTCCCGCTCATACGTACGGATTCGCTCGCGTTTCTGAAAACGATTACGGACGAGACGCGGCGAGGCCGAGGCTCTCGGCCGCTGTGATTCGGAAAATCGGACGCTTCGACGCTCGGAAACTACGCGTAGCGTTCGAGTTCCGGCCGGTCGAGCGACTCGAACACGTCGGCGGCGGCGTTGTCGAGGAAGCTGCGTCCCTCGTCGGTGATGACGCGACCCTCGCCCTGCGCCGTGCGGATGAGACCCTCTTCTTCGAGCTGCTGGAGGATGGTTCGGATGATGTTCTTGCTACCGGTGTCGGCGTGTTTGCCCGAGACGACGTAGCGGTTCGAGCCGCGCTTGCGGCCGCCGTACTCCGTCGAGAGGCGGTCGACGCCGACGGGGCCGTTCATGGCCACCTTCCGGAGCAGCGACGCCGCGCGGACGTGCCAGAAGTCCTCCTGCTGGGGCGGGAGCTCCTTGGTCTGGCCCGCCTTCGCGTAGGCCATCCAGTCGGCTTCTTCGATGCGGTCTTCGAGGCGCTCGGCGACGTCCTCGATGAGAGCGTCGGCCGGAACGTCGTAGAGGGTTACCATCTTGGGTCGATATTCTGGATGGCGTCGTTTAAAGCCATCGTATCGCCGCTACGGCGGGTGTGGCACCGTCTCACGCCGGAGGCGTCTCACGAGGAGTTTCGGAGACTGACCCACCCCATCACGCCCCCGCCGAGCAGCGTCGGCACCCAGTACACCGCCCCGCGGAAGACGACGACGGCGGCCGCGGCGACGGACGTGGTGACGGCCGGCAACGGCGCGGCGAGCAGCAGGGCGATGAGGACGGTTTCGATGCCGCCCGCACCCCCGGGAAGGGGGGTCACGCCTGCGATGGCGCCGATGGGGACGACGAGCATCGCGACGGAAAGCGGGATGGGCGTCCCGACGGCGCGGAAGGCGAGCCACAGCCCCACCATCTGACAGAACCACCCGAACGTCGAGGCGCCGAGCGCCATCGCGAGTCCTCGCGGGTTCGTCGCGACGCGTTCGATGGCGCGGAAGAAGCCGTTGATGCGGCGTTCGATGCCCTCCTCGGTCGGAACCGGAACGCGCGGGACGTACTTCGCGACGGTCCGGACGACGGGCGTGAACGCGGAGACGACGCGGGATTCGAGCCCGTAGCGTCGCTGCCACGCGACGTAGGCGACGGCCGGTACCGTCACCGCGAGGACGACGACGACGACGAGGGCGAGAAGCAGGTTGCGGTTCGTCCCGAGCGTTATCTCGCTGGCGTAGTAGGCCGCGCCGACGAGGGCGATGGTGATGGAGGGGACGAAGTTGAGCGTGTCCACGCTGGCGATGGCCGCGAGGCTCGTCTCGTACTCGGCGTCGGCCGACCGCGAGATGAGGTAGGCGGTCACCGGTTCCCCGCCGGCCTGTCCGAACGGGGTGATGTTGTTCGAGAACATCGCCCCCGAGAAGACGAAGAAGGACTTCGGCAGCGAGAGTTCGACGCCGAGGACGCCGAGGACGGTCCGGAGCGCGAAGCTCCACGCCACCAGCCACGCCAGCGTCGCGGCGACGACGAGGGCGACGACGGAGTAGTCGGCCATCCGAAGCGTGCTGACCAACTCGTCGACGCCCGCGAAGTAGAACAGCAGCGCGAACACCGCGAACGCGCCGAGAAACCCGAGAATCGTGGCGCGAAGGTTCTCGCGAGCCATGTCCCGAACCTGGGGGGAGGACGCAATCAACCCATCGAAACCGCACGCCACCGTGCGAACGACTGGCGCACCGTCGCCGCCGACGGCGACGTTTTTGTCCGTCGACGCGGTGGTGCGCACATGGACGAACGCTCGGCGCTTCGACTCCTCGCGGCGGACCTCCCCGACGCGGGCGACGACGCCGCCGTCGTGGACGGACTGGTGGTGACCACCGACATGCTCCACGAGTCGACGGACTTCCCCGCGGGGACGACGCGCTACACCGCCGGGTGGCGCGCCGTCGCCGCCTCGCTCTCGGACGTGGCCGCGATGGGCGCCGACGCGACGGCCGCCGTCGCCGCCTACGGCGCGCCGTCGCTCGACGAGACGGAGTTACTGGAGTTCGTCGGCGGCGCTCGCGACGTCTGCGAATCGGTGGACGCCGCGTACGTCGGCGGCGACTTGGACACCCACGGCGAGTTCACCGTCGCCACCACCGCCCTCGGCGAGACTGACGCTCCCCTCCGCCGGTCCGGGGCGTCGCCGGGCGAAACGATCTGCGTCACGGGCGCCCTCGGGCGGAGCGCCGCCGCCCTCCGCGCGTTCGAGGCGGGCGACGACGAACGCGGGAACGACCTCTTCCGGTTCGACCCCCGCGTCGGCGCCGGCGTCGGCTTACGGCCACACGCGACGGCGATGATGGACTCCTCGGACGGCCTCGCCCGGTCGCTGCACCAACTCGCGGAGGCCTCGGACTGCGGGTTCGAAATCGAGTGGGACCGGCTCCCGGTTCACGACGCCGTGACCGAGTACGCGACGGACGGCGACGACGAACGCGCGATGGCCGCCACCTTCGGCGAGGACTTCGAACTCGTGTTCACGCTCCCCGCCGACGCCGTCGACGCCGCGAAAAACACGGTCTCGGTGCCGTTGACGGCTATCGGGGAGGTGACGGACGACGGCGTCGTGGCCGACGGCGACCCCCTCCCGGACGAGGGGTACACGCACGCGGACGACTGATTTCTCACCTCACAGCGTCGTTATCTCGATGGGCACGAGCAGGAAGCAGAGCGCGCCGAACGCGAACGTGAGGACGCCCAGCGCCATCCGCGGGGTGCCGATGGGCGAGTCGTCGACGGGGTTCGCCGGGCCGCGGTAGGCGATGGCGAGTGAGAGCAGCCCCCAGAACGCCCACAGGCCGACCGATTCGTTGAGGGTGTACTGGCGGACGTAGTGGAGGTAGGCGGCGAGGCCGAACAGGACGAGGGGGACGACGGCCGCGATTCGCTCCTGTGCCTCGCCGAACATCGCGCGGACGATGTGGCCGCCGTCGAGTTGGCCCACCGGCAGGAGGTTCAGGACGGTGAAGAACATCCCGACCCACCCGCCGATGACCACGGGGTGGACGGCCATCGTCGGGTCGGTGTACTCCGTCGGCCGGTTCAGCGCCGCGGCGATGAGGTCCAACAGCGGCGGGTTGTTGAAGACGATGACGCGTCCGCCCTCGCGCACCAGCGACTCGGGGACGCTCACCGGGGCCAGCGAGAGGCCGACGGCGGTGACGACGACGGTGGCGACCAGACCGGCGAGGGGGCCGGCGACGCCGATGTCGAACAGCGCCTTCCGGTCGGGCATCTGCCCGCGCATCTGGATGATGGCGCCCATCGTCCCGAACGGGAAGATGAACGGGACCAGATACGGCAGCGAGACGTCGACGCCGTGGTAGCGGCTGGCGACGTAGTGACCGAGTTCGTGCGTCGTCAGCACCCCGAGGACGGCGGCGGTGAACGGCCACGCTCGAAGGACGGCGAGGGGGTTCGCCCGTATCTCGGCGAACGGGACGTGGTACCACATGAGCGCCCCGACGAGCATCGTCGAGACGACGGTGGCGAGAAAGAGCGCGACGTTCTTCCACGGGACGCCGTCGACGCCGGGCGTCACGGGTCGGGCGACGACGACGTCCTCGCCGCCCGACGGCGCGTTCGTGACGTGTATCTCGTACCCCGCGTCCCGGAACGCCGGCCACACCTCTCGGACGAGCATACGCTCCGGCACCAGCGACTCGCCGTAGAAGAGGACGTGTTCGCCGTCGCGACGGGTCTCGCGGAGGGTAAAAACCGACCGGAGGGCCTCGACCGGCGGGCGTTCCTCCGAATCGCCAGGATCCATCGAAACGGAGTACGTCGCTCTCTCGTATAAACTTCGTGCCGGGGGAAATGCGGAGGAAATGGGTGACGGTCGGGGACCGTCGGGCGTCGACGACGGAGGCGTCGCCGGCGCCGAGTTCGAGCGCCATCCGGTTCGAGTTCGGGTCGGGCGGAGCGTCGACCGAGCGACAGTTGCTATCCGAGAGTTCGCAGAGCGGTGCGTCTACGCCGTCGGGGCGACGCGCCACGTCGTCGCACTCGTGTACGACCACTTCTCGATGGTGAGTTCCGTCGCGGAGTCGGTGAGTTTCACCATCAGCGCGCCGATCTCCTTCGGAGAGAGACCGACCTCGTCCGCGATGAACTTGGACTTGAAGTACATCTCGCCGTCCTGTGCCTTCTCTTGAAGGTACTGCTTCAGACGGTCTTCCTTCGAGAGTTCGTTCGCGGCGTCGTGGGAGGGGTTCGCGGTTGCGCTCATCTTTGTGTCACCTCACTTCTCCCTAAGCCGCCGGGGGAGAATATAAAGCGGTGAACGCTAGGGGTAATTCGCTCGATTTCAACCGTAAATCGTCGAAAACGGTGCGTTTATCGAAGGCACAGAAGCGCTTAGACCGTTCAAAAAGCCGTCTGACTCTTTATCGCACGTACGGCGCGTGAGATTCTGACCGCGGCCGAAATCCGGCCTCAGCCGGCAGATTCGGGCGATTCCCAGACAATACTTGCCTGTTCTCGTCCGGCGCGGAGTGCGGCGGGCGACGCGCGCCCGCCGTCCGTCGGACGCGTCCGCGCCCGCCGTCACCGGTCGTGGACCCAGAAGTCCTCCTCGACCGTGGTCTCCTTCTTGAAGATGGGCACCTCGTCTTTCAGGCGGTCGATGCCGTCTTCGACGGCGCGGAACGACTCGCCGCGGTGGCCCGCGAGGACGACGACGAAGACGATGTCCTCGCCGTCCCCGACGACGCCCGTCCGGTGGAACATCGCCACCTCGTAGACGCCGTCGCGGTCGGCTATCTCGGACTCGATGGCTCGCATCTTCTCCTCGGCGACGCCCTCGTACTTCTCGAACGTCAGCGCGGTCGTTCGCGCGTCGTCCTCGTCGTCCTTCGCGCGGACGCGTCCGGTGAACGTCGCGATGGCGCCGGCGCGGTCCGCGCGCGGCGACCGCTTGACCCGTTCGACGAGCGTCGACAGCGTGACGTGCGGTTCGCCCGCCTCGGCGGCGGCCACCGCCTCGTCGAGGTCGACCTCGTCCGCGTCGGACGCTTCGAGGACGACGTCCGCCGCGTCCGCGCCGCCGAGGGAGACGGTCGGGACGGCGGCCTCGGGGAACCCCGAGAGCAGCGCGTAGTCGTGCCGCGCCGACAGGTCGTCCAGCAGTCGTTCGAGGTCGGCGTCGGCGCCCGCGGCGCGCCACGAGTCGTCGCCGAGTTCGTACGTGGTTTCGACGCCGTCCGGGGTGGCCGAGTCGTCGTCGGCGTCTCCCGATTCGACCGTCGCCACGCGGCCGTCGAGACGGGGGGCGACCCGTTCGAGGAGCGACGCCGCCCCCGGTCCGACGGCTCCCAGCACGTGCATACTCGAAAGCGCGGAGAGCGACGTGCTTTACACTGTCGGCTCCGCTCCCGTCGGCTCCAGGGACTTACCACTCGCGGAACACCCGTCCGACCCGCCGACCGTCCCGGTTGACAACCCTTAAGCCCGGTTCGCGGCAACGACGGTCCAATGAGAGTCGTCGTTTCTATCGGAGGTAGCGTGCTCGCGCCGGACTTGGACGCTCGGCGCGTCGAGGGTCACGCCGAGGTCGTAGAGAGACTCGCCAGAGAGGGCGTCGAACTGGGTGCAGTCGTCGGCGGCGGCGGCGTCGCCCGCGACTACATCACCGCGGCGCGGAACCTCGGCGCCAACGAGGTGCAACTGGACCAGATCGGCATCGACGTGACGCGCATCAACGCGCGCCTGCTCATCGCCGCCCTCGGGCCGAAGGTGGACCCGAAGGTGGCGCACGACTACGAGGAGGCCGGCGACGCCATCCGCCGCGGCGACATCTCCGTGATGGGCGGCATCATGCCCGGCCAGACGACCGACGCCGTCGCCGCCGCCCTCGCGGAGTACGTCGACGCCGACCTGCTCGTCTACGCGACGAGCGCCGACGGCGTGTTCGACGCCGACCCGAGCACCGACGAGAACGCGACGCGCTACGACGAACTCTCCGCCTCCGAACTCGTCGACGTCATCGCGCCGCTGAGCCGCGACGCCGGCGCCTCGGCGCCCGTCGACCTCCTCGCCGCCAAACTCATCGAGCGCTCGCGGATGCGCACCATCGTCCTCGACGGGACGGACCCCGAGCGCATCGAACGGGCGGTGATGCGCGGCGACCACTCCGGAACCGACATCATCCCGGACGGCACCGACGACGAACCGAGCTACTGGGCGCAGCGATAGCGCGATGAGCGACGACTCCACTCACCACGGCGACGTCGACGCACCGGACGACGCCGGCGTCCCCGACGCGACGAGAGACGGCGAGAGCGACGAGCACCGCGCGTTCTGGGCCGACAGCGTCGCCGACGAGATAGAGGCGCGCGACCCGGAGGAGCCGATAGTCATCAAGGGCGGCGTCTCCCCCTCGGGCGTCGCTCACCTCGGCAACTTCAACGAGATCATGCGCGGCTACTTCGTCGCCGAGGTGCTCCGCGAACGCGGCCGCGAGGTCCGACAGGTGTTCACGAGCGACGACAAGGACCCGCTCCGAAAGCTCCCCCGAAAACTCGCGGATTCGGACGGCAACATCGTCGGCCTCGGCGACGTCGACGCCGGCGCCCTCGGGCGCAACCTCGGCAAGCCGTACACCGCCATCCCGGACCCCTTCGGGGAGGCCGACTCCTACGCCGCCCACTTCGCGGACCTGCTGAAGGCCGACGCCGACCGACTCGGCGTCCCCGTCGAGATGATATCCAACACCGAGTTGTACGCCGACGGAACCTTCGACCCCGTCGTCCGGCGCGTGCTCTCGGACGTCGAGAACGCCCGCGAGGTGCTGAGCGAGTACCAGCGGAAGGTCGACGAGGACTACGTTCCCTTCAATCCCGTCTGCGAGGAGTGTGGGAAGATAACCGAGACGGTCACGGAGATAGACCTCGACGCGGAGACGGTCGAGTACGTCTGCACGGACCTCACCGTCGGAGACGAGACCATCGACGGGTGCGGTCACGAGGGTACCGCCTCGTTCAGGGAGGGAAAACTCCCGTGGCGCTTCGAGTGGCCCGGCCAGTGGCAGGTGCTCGGCGTCGACTTCGAGCCCTTCGGCAAGGACCACGCCGAGGGGTCGTGGCCCTCGGGCGAGGACATCGCGCGCAACGTCCTCGGAATCGAGCCTCCCGTCCCGATGACCTACGAGTGGTTCACGCTGAACGGCGAGGCGCTCTCCTCCTCCGCGGGCAACATCGTCACCGTCCCGGAGATTCTGGAGATTCTGGAGCCCGAAGTCCTGCGGTACTTCTTCGCCCTGGACCCGCGGAAGGCGCGCAACCTCGACCTCTCCCGACTGGACCAACTGGTCGACGACTTCGACCGCTTCGAACGCGCGTACTTCGGCGACGTCGAGGACGAGACGCTCACCGCCTTTGCCGAACGCGCGTACCCGTTCGTGGTCGACGAGGTACGCGAGGACCGGGTGCGTCTCCCGTACACGTTCGCGGCCGTCCTCGGAATGACCGACGACCGGGAGGTGCGCGTCGAGATGGCGCGCAACGAGGGTCACTTCACCGAGGACACGCCCGAGTGGGCGATAGAAGAGGCGCTCGAACGCGTCGAGAAGGCGCGCGCGTGGGCCGAGCGGATGGACAATGCGTACAACTACCGCCTGCAGGTCGAACTGCCGGACGTCCACCTCGAATCGGACGTGGAGGCGGCGCTGGACGAACTCGCCGACTTCGTCGAGGCCGGCCACGGCGGCGAGGAGATTCAGGGGGAGATATACGAGACGGCCAAGCGGCGCGACCTGGAGGTGGGTGACCTGTTCGGCGCGGGCTACCGCCTGTTCTTCGACCAACCGCAGGGGCCGCGCCTCGGCGAGTTCCTCGGCGATTTGGACCGGACGTTCGTCGTGAAGCGACTCCGGCGCGAGGAGTAGCGGGCGTCGAAAACAGTCAGTTCTCCTCGATGGCGTCGATGACGACCATCCCGACGACGGCGAGTCGCGGGTCGAGGTCGCCCGTGACGTCTATCGAGTACGTATCCCGGAAGGAGAACGATTCGCTCACGTCGCCCAGTTTCTCCCCCGAGGGCGAGACGATGTCGTAGTTGAACGGGATGAGCGTCGTGAGGTGTCTGCGCGCCAGCGCCATCGTCGCGTTGTCCTCCGTGACCGTCGCGACGACGTCCCCGTCCGGTCCGAGCAGTTCGTACTCGTGTTTGAAGAAGGACATCACGCTCCGCCTGACCGACCCGATTCGCTCGCCCGTCTCCGAGTCGACGACGTCGTACGCCGAGGCGATGTCGAGGATGCTCCCGGCCTTCACGCGGAACCGCTCCTCGCCCGAGTCGGGGTCGGTAAAGCGGAAGTCCTCCTTCAGGCGGAACTTCTTCTGTGCGGACTCCAGAATCGCCTCGTCGCCCTCGTAGACGCGATACTTGTTTCCGAGCCGTAACTTCTGCCGCACCTCGTAGTGGTCGCCGTCGAACATTCGTTCGGACGAGTTCGTCGCTCTCAGGGATAGTGTTTCGGGGCCGACGACGCGGACGCGAACGCGGGCAGATTTATCACGGCCTCTCGCGTACGCTCTGACCTGTGCCGGGCGCTCGGACGGGGAGCGGACACTCGCTCTCGGTCCGCCCACCGGCGCGGAGGACGACACAGATGGCACTCATCGAACTCGACTTGGGGAGCGGACAGGGCGACGAAGACGGCGAGGACGCCGCCGAGACGCGACTCGACGGGGAGGGAACGGGGTCTTCGACCGGACGGCGACTGCTCGGCGGGGCGGTGGTCGTGGCTCTCGCCGCCGGCGCCGGGTACGTCGCGTACCGCCGGCGCGCGGCCCGCGACGAGTCGGGTTTCACGGAGATAGAATTCGACGACGAGGCGGCGGAGGCGGTCGAATCCAACGGCGAGTAGCGGACAACCCGAACGTCTTTCAGCGCTGACCCCCTTCTTCCGACGATGAATACCCTAGTGTGGGTTCTCCTCGGTATCCTGGCGTACTCCGCCGCCGCCCTCCTCCTGCGTCGGTACGGTCTGCTTCCCTCCTCGGTCAGTATCCAAGGCCCGTTCACGACCATACACACGAAGCGCGGGCGCGACTTCATCGACTGGATCGCCACGCCCAAGCGCTTCTGGCGGGCGTGGACGAACTTCGGCCTCGGCGTCACCCTCATCATCATGGTGGGGATGTTCCTCTTCTTGCTCCTGCAGGGGCTGTTCATCCTGCAGAACCCGCCGGCTCCTTCGGCCGTCAATCAGCCGCAGAACTTCCTCGTCATCCCCGGCGTCAACGACTTCCTCCCCCTGTCGGTCGCCCCCGAAATCGTGCTCGGCCTCCTCGTCGGACTCGTCGTCCACGAGGGGGGTCACGGTATCCTCTGCCGCGTCGAGGGCATCGACATCGAGTCGATGGGTCTCTTCCTGTTCACGCTTCTCCCCCTCGGCGCGTTCGTCCAACCCGACGAGGAGAGCCAGCGCAACGCCGACCGCGGCGGCAAGACGCGGATGTTCGCCGCGGGCGTGACGAACAACTTCGCGGTCACCATCGTCGCGTTCGCCCTCCTCTTCGGTCCCGTCATCGGCTCTATCGCCGTCGCGCCGGGGATGGCGGTGCAGGGCTCCTACGACGGGTCGTCCGCCGCCGCGGCGGGAATCGCACAGGGCGACCGCATCACGGGCGTCGGCGGGACGCCCGTGAGCAACGAGTCCTCGCTGGACGCGGCGCTCGCCGCGACGGACGAGCGAACTTTACAGGTCGAACTGAACGGCGGTGACAGCGCCGCGGACCGCGAGACGCGGACGGTATCCGTCCGGCGGTCGCTCATCGTCGCCGGGTCCGTCGCCGGCAACCCGGCGAACCTCTCGGTCGGCGAGGAGCCGATAACCGTCTCGCAGGTGAACGGCACGCCCGTCCACACGCAGTCGGGCTTCTCCGAGGCCGTCGGAGGGAGCAAGTTCGCCAGCCTCACCACCTCGCGCGGCACGGTCACCATCCCCATCGGCGCGTACGTCACGCAGGTGTCCGGGGACGGGCCGCTGGCGAACGCGGGCGCGCCGACGGACGGCAGCGTCATCGTCACCGCCATCGACGGCGAACGCGTGACCTCCTCGTCGGACTTAGATAGGGTTCTGGACGGGACGAGGCCCGGCGAGACGGTGCCCGTCGAACTCTACGACGACGGCGGCCTGTCGACGTACGAGGTGACGCTCGGTGAGAACCCCAACGACGGCGGCGGGTTCCTCGGCGTCGGCCTCTTCCCGGGGACGAGCGGACTGCTCCTCACCGACTTCGGCGTGCAGTCGTACCCCGCGGGCACCTACGTCGCCCTCCTCGGCGGCGACGGCGGCCCCGGCGCGTCGAGCGTCGCCGGCGCGCTCGCCTCCTCGCCGCTCAGCGCGGTGTACGTGGCGCTCATCCTGCCGCTCGCGTCGCTCGTCCTCGGCATCCCGAACTTCCCCGGCTTCACGGCCAGCGTCACCAACTTCTACTCGGTGACCGGACCGCTCGGCTTCCTCGGGTCGAACGTCTTCCTCCTCGCCAACGTCTGCTTCTGGATGGCGTGGATCAACCTCCAACTCGGGATGTTCAACTGCATCCCCGGCTACCCGCTCGACGGGGGACGCATCCTCAGAACCAGCGCCGAAGCCATCGTCTCGCGACTGCCCGTCTCCGAACCGTACACCGTCGTCCGCACCATCACCACGGGCGTCGGCGTCACGATGCTGCTGTCGCTGCTCTTGCTCGTGTTCGGGCCGACGATGCTGAACTAGACGAAAAGAGCCGCCGGGCGGGCGCTCAGTCCTCGAACTCGATTCCCTGCGCCTCGTAGAACTCCTCGGGCGTCTCGTCGATTCGCTCGAACGTCCCGAAGTCGCGTTCGTGGTGACGGATGAGCTGTTCGATAATCCACGAACTGAACGTCTCGTCGAAGCGCCACGCCCCCTCGGGCGCCTCCACCTCGAAGCGCTCGTCGGTGGCGAAGGCGACGTAGACGTGGTAGAACCCGAGGATGATGTCGGCGAACTCGCCGGCTTTTCCGCCCGACTCCCGGCGCTTCCCTTCGAGTTCCTCGCGGCCGGCGTCGGTGAGTTCGAAGTACTTCCGGTCGGACTCCTCCTCGCGTTCGACTCTGGCGGCCCACCCCTCCTCTTCGAACTTGTAGAGGATGGGGTACACCGAACCGTAAGAGGGCTCCCAGTGGCCGCCGCTGATGTCGTTTATCTCCTTCAGAATCTCGTAGCCGTACCGCGGCTTCTCCGCCAGGAGTTCGAGCACGAGGTACGAGATGAGTCCCTTCGGGGGGCCACTCTTCCGCATCGAGCGTCAGTTCCGGGGCGCTCTGTGAAAGGGTTTCGGTCACGAGTTAAATTTCCGCTTCGGTGTCAGGTCCCGGACGGGTACGGGCCTCACACGCCGGGCGGACTCGCAACTCCCATACGGGAGAAACCCCTAGCCTGAAACATGCCAGAGGCCCCACCGACGGACGAGGGTTGGTACGCCCTGCACGACTTCCGAACCGTGGACTGGGACGCGTGGCGCGACGCCCCCGGGCGAGAACGGGACCGCGCCGTGGGCGAGGGCGTCGAGTACCTCCGCGCGCACGAGGCCGTCGAGGACGCCGCCGAGGGCGACTCGGCCGTCTTCTCGGTGCTCGGTCACAAGGCGGACCTCCTCGTCGTCCACTTCCGGCCGACGCTGGACGACCTCTCGCGGGCGGAACGGCAGTTCGAGCGCACCGCCTTGGCGTCGTACACCGAGCAGACCGACTCCTACGTCTCGGTCACCGAGGTGTCGGGGTACGTCTCGCGGGAGTACTTCGAGGATGAGGACGCCGACATCGACGAGGGCCTCCGCCGCTACATCGAGGGGAAACTCACGCCCGAGATTCCGGAGGACCAGTACGTCTCGTTCTATCCGATGTCGAAGCGCCGCGGCGAGACGCACAACTGGTACGACCTCGCCTTCGAGAAGCGCGCGGAGATGATGTCCGAACACGGCGACACCGGACGAGACTACGCCGGGAAGATAAACCAGGTCATCGCCTCCTCCGTCGGCTTCGACGACTACGAGTGGGGCGTGACGCTGTTCGCCGAGGACCCCGCCGACATAAAGGACATCGTCTACGAGATGCGCTTCGACGAGGCGTCCTCGAAGTACGGCGAGTTCGGGCAGTTCTACGTCGGCCGCCGGTTCCCGCCCGCGGACCTCGGCGCCTACCTCGAAGGCGAGTCCGTCCCCACCGAGGGCGCGGGCGACTCCCCTCACGGGTCCCACCCGGAGGGCGAACCCGGCCACGGCCACGGGTCGGCCCACGGCCACGCCCACGGCGACGGCCCGCACGACGGCGGTCACGGCGGCGCGCACGGCGGCGGCGGCGGCCACGCCCACGGCGACGCGCCGCACGGCGAGTCGGCCGGCGAGGAGAGCGAGAGCGCCGACGCCGTCGACGACGGCATCCGCGGCGAACTGGAGGACCTGAACATCTACGCCGGCAAGCCGCACGGCGAGGACGTGTACGCGACGGTGCTGTACTCGGAGGCGGACACCGACGACCTGTTCGAGGAGGTGGAGGGCCTGCGCGGCAACTTCGACCACTACGGCACGCACGTCAAGACGGCGCTGTACGAGGCCCGCGACGGCGGCCGGACGGCCGTCGTCTCCATCTGGGACACGCAGTCGGCCGCCGAGACGGCCGCCGGGTTCCTCTCGGAACTCCCCGGCATCGTCTCCCGCGCGGGCGAGGAGTCCGGGTTCGGGACGATGGGGATGTTCTACACCGTCAAACCCGACTACAGGGACGATTTCGTCGAGAAGTTCGACACCGTCGGCGGCGTCCTCGCCGACACCGAGGGTCACCAGGACACCGACCTGATGGTGAACGTCGAGGACGAGAACGACATGTTCATCGCCAGTCAGTGGAGTTCCCGCGAGGACGCGATGGGCTTCTTCCGGTCTGACGCCTTCCGCGACACGGTTCAGTGGGGCCGCGACGTCCTCGCCGACCGACCGCGGCACGTCTTCCTCGCGTAATCGGCGTCGGACGCGGCTCTCGGACTCGTTTTCACGCGCGTTCTTACGACTCGCTGTACTTCCGAGAGCGTCGGGACCGCTCGCTCCTCGACGAGTGGGTCCGAATAGAAACGGGGTGCGGCGGGTGGCCGCCGCGGGGGGAACACTGGAGATGTTCGAGGTTCGAGCCGACCGCGCGGGAACGTGCCTACCGTCCGACCGGTGCCTACCACCGAGACGATGCCTACCGCCCGACCCATGCCTACCGCGGGCGGCGCCTACCGCTTGGTCGCTCGCGCCCCCGGTCCCGCAGGACCGGAAGGCGTACTCGGTACGAGGCGCGCTCCCGACTTAGCTATGGGTCGAATACGACGACCTGAATGGACCCATTAACCACCGTAACGGCCGATTACGTTCGCTCCAGGAGGCGTGCACCCTCGTTCGTGATGCGCGTCGCCTCGGGGAGGACGCCCTCGACGCCCGCCGCGAGAACCGTCTCGCCGACCATCGCCATCGTCGCGGCGCCGCCCGCCTCGGCGACCCGTCCCACCGCCTCTTCGACGGCGGGCGTCGGCAGACCCGTCCGCCGGGCGAACGCCCACGCCGTCCCGAACCACTCCTCCAACGGGTCCTCGGGGTCGAACATCGCGAGGGCGTCGGTCCCGGCGTCGGCGACCCGCGCCATCGACGCCTCGTCGCCGAGGACGGACTCGGTGGCGATGCCGCCCGTCGAGACGTACTCGATTCGGTCGTCCCGCTCGACGCGGTTCCGCCCGCCCCCGCCGCCGGCGTTCCACGCGAGACCCGCGCGGTCCTGCACGAACACGTCGCCGAGACCGGTGCCGGCGGCGACTTCCGCGCGGTGGGCGGCGCCGACGGCTTCCTCGCGCGAGAGGTCCAACTCGAAGGCGGCGTCGGCGGCGAGGGTCGTCGCCAGCGTGGCGGCGCCGCTGGCGCCGAACCCCCGTCCGACGGGAATCTCGGCGTCGAGTTCCACCGCCGCCGCGACGCCCAACGAGTCGAGGACGCCCTCGACCGGTTCGAAGTCGGTCGCCTCTCCGTCGAGTCGGACGGCCGTCTCGGCGGCCGGTTCGACCGTCGCGCGGACGCCGTCCGCCACGGCGAAACTGACGCCGAAGGAGCCTTCGCCGTCCTCTCGCGGGGCGAAGACGGTGGTGACGCTTCCCGGCGCGTAGGCTGTCGGCATGGGGTCGGAATCGAATGGAACGGTGGTAAGCGTGCCGTCGGCGGCGGATTCCGCTTCGACCGCCTACTCCGCGGCGCGCCGCGACAGCAGGTAGCCGACGACGCCGAACAGCCCCGTCAGGAGCGTCAGGCGGTCCCACGGGGCGGCGTCGACGCCGCGTCCGTCGGCGTCGCGCCGAATCCACGCCGCGAGGGCGACGTGGACGACGACGGTCAGGGCGACGAACGCCCTCGTCACTCGGCGTACGGTCACGGCGTCAGTCCGCGGAGTTCCGCGGTCCGGCGGAGGGCTGTTTGTCGATGCCGGCGGCGGCGATGTCGTCGCCGTCCACGGAGGAACGGAGCGAGTCCATCCCGTCCTCGCGGTCGATGCCGAAGTTGTCGGCGTACAGCTCTTTCACCCGACCGAGTTCGTCGTCGCTCAGTTTCGGCACGTCGGAGGCGGCGGCCCACTCCGTGATGTCCTCCTTCGTGTGGAACGTCGGCGTGACGCTCGCGACGGCGTCGTGGCTCAGGAGGAACGCGATGGCGGCCTGTCCCATCGTGCGCTCGCCGTCTCGCTCCAGGAAGCGCAGGGTCTCCAACTTCTCCCACCCCGTCTCGTACCACGCGTCGGGGCGGAAACCGCGGTGGTCGTCCAAGTCGTGGCCCGTCTCGGGCGTCACCTGCTCGTTCAGGAGGCCCGAGGAGTGCGGCACGCGCGGGACGAGACTGGTCGGAGAGCCGGTGCGTTCGATGGTCTCCAAGAAGTGCTCGCCGACGTCCTGTTCGAACACGTTCCAGACGAGTTGCAGGGAGTCGAACTCCTCCTCGATGGCCATGTCGCCCTCGGCCAACCAGCCGATGGAGGGGCCGAGCGCCCAACCGACGGCGTCGACGAGCCCCTCCTCTTTCAGTTCGTCCAGCGCCTCCAGCACGTCCGCGTCCACCTCGTCGACGTTCGCGTTGTGGAGTTGGAGCACCTCGACGTGGTCGACGCCGAGTCGGTCGAGGCTCTTCTCCGTCGCCGAGCGAACCCACTCGCCCGTCATCTCCTTCGGGAGTTCGCCGTGGCCCGCCTGCGGGTTGTTGTAGAAGTCGTAGCCTACCTTCGTCGCCAGCGTCACCTCGTCGCGGTACTCCGAGACGGCCTCGCCGACCATCTCCTCGCTCTCGCCGTGGCCGTACACGTCGCCGGTGTCGAAGTAGGTGATTCCCTCCTCGATGGCGTGGTGAATGAGGTCGATGGAGTCCTGCCTCGTCCGGTCGCCCCACCAGTCGGTCCCGACGACCCACGCGCCGAACCCGACTTCGCTCACTTCGACATCGGAGTCGCCCAGCGTCCGATAGTGCATGTTTCGGGCTTGGGTATCCGTACACTTAGCCCCACCTTTTTCTTCGTCGGGTGCGCTTCGCGCACCTCTCCTCGAAAAAGCTGTCTCGCCGAGCGGAGCGAGGTGAGGCTCGATAGGCGCGAAGCGCCTATCGGTGGACCGAAAAGTCCCGCGACTCGTTTCGCTCGTCACGGTACCGAGCGGTGCCGCTACCGCACGCGATTGCTCGAACTACTCGACGAGCGCACGCATCCAACGTCCGCGGGTGGACCGCGGGTTCTCTCCGTCTGGTGGTGATTCTCTTGGGTTACGAAACCACGAGTTAATATTTCGGCCCCTCGAAGGCCGATACCAATGGACGACCTGCCGGTCAGCGTCGCGTTCCTCTCCGCGACCGAGTCGACGGACGAACAGCGCGCCGCCCGCGAGTGGTGCGGCGGCGTCGCGGACGTGACGGACGTCTCCCTCCACGAACTCGCCGACGGAACCGCCTCGCTCGACGGCTACGACGCGGCGTGGTGGCACCGGGACGAACCCTTCGACGACGACGCCCGCGCGGCGGCCGACGACTGCGCCGACGCTATCTCGGCCTTTCTCGAAGCCGGGAACGGACTCCTCCTCACGCTCCGCGCTCTCCCGGCCGTCGCGTCGTTCGGTATCGACTCGGTCGCACCGGACGCCGTCGGCGTCGAGACGCCCGCCGATCCGAGCGGCCTTATAAAGAAGCGCGTGTACGACGACCACCCCCTGTTCGAGGGGTTTCCCCTGCGCGAACTCCACACCCAACCGGCCGAGGCGACCCGGCCGTACGCGCGGTACGAGACATCGCTCCCGAAGTCGGGGGACGTCATCGCCTCCACGATTCGCGGCGACGAGTTCCACGTCGCGCAGAAGGCGGCGTTCGCGTGGCGCGTCGGCGCGGGGGACGCCGACGGACAGAGTCCGTCGGCCCGCCGGACCGCGTCCGGAGACGCGTACGGAATCGGTTCCGAAGTCACCTTCCTCCCCGAGACGGACTTCGCGGCGGCCGAGGCGCAGCGACGCATCCTCCGCAACGCCCTCGCCCTCCTCGGCGGCGACCCGCGGCGGCGCCCGCGGGTCACCGACCGGCCCGACGACCCGGCCGGGTTCGCCGCGATGCGCGAGGAGGTGGCCGACGACCACCGCCGGCCGCGCTACCACCTTGCCGCGCCGGCCGGATGGCTGAACGACCCGAACGGAATCATCGAACACGAGGGCACCTACCACGTCTTCTACCAGTACAACCCCGGCGGGCCGTTCCACGGCACCATCCACTGGGGGCACGCGGCGAGCGAGGACCTCGTGCACTGGGAGGACCGCCCCGTCGCCCTCGCGCCGGACCCGGACGGCCCGGACCGCGACGGCGTCTGGTCGGGGTGCGCCGTCCTCGATACGGACGGAACGCCGACGCTCGTCTACACCGGCGGCCGCGGCCGCGACCAACTCCCCTGTCTGGCGACGACGGACGACCCGTCGCTCGACACGTGGGAGAAACACGGCGACAACCCCGTCATCTCCGCTCCCGGCGACCACGTCGACCTCGACCTCCTGGAGACCGAGGACTGGCGCGCGGAGTTCCGCGACCACAACGTCTGGCGCGAGGGCGAGACGTGGTACCACCTCGTCGGCGCGGGCGTCGCCGACACCGGCGGGGCGGCGCTCCTCTACCGGGGGGAGAGCCTGCGCGAGTGGGAGTACGTCGGTCCACTCCTCGTCGGCGACTGGGAGGGCCACGGCGTCGTCTGGGAGTGCCCCGAACTGCTGGACTTCGGCGGGAAACAGGTGCTGCACGTCTCGAACTACAGCCACGTGGAGTACTTCCTCGGGGAGGCGAATCTGGACGACCCGAGTTTCGACGTGGAGCGCCGCGAGCGACTCGACTACGGGGATTACTACGCGCCGCAGTCGACGCGGGCCGAGGACGGCCGCGTCCTGACGTGGGCGTGGGTGCCCGAGGCGCGCGACGCGGAGGCGCAGTGGCACGCCGGGTGGTCGGGGATGCTGACGATACCCCGCGAGCTATCGGTCGAGGGCGGCGAACTCCGCCAGCGACCCGCGCGGGAACTCGAATCGCTCCGCGGGCGCGACGCTCTCGTCGAAGGGGACGTCTCACTCGCCGCCGGCGAGTCGCGCGTCCTCGACCTGACGGGCAACGCCTACGAACTCGGGTTCGACGCGCGCGTCGAAGACGGGGGGACCGGAACGCTCGAACTCGGCCTGTTCGAGTCGCCCGCGGGCAACGAGCGAACGGTCGTGCGCTACGACGGCGAGGCGGTGACGGTGGACCGGACGGACAGCGCACTCGACGGCGTCCCAAACGCCGACGAGCAGTCGATGCCCGTCGACGGCGACGCTCTGTCGCTGCGGGCGTTCGTCGACGGATCTATCCTCGAACTGTACGCGAACGAGCGTCGCTGCCTGACGAGTCGGGTCTACCCCACCCGCGCGGACGCCGAGGGCGTCTCGATACGGGCCGTCGGCGGCAGCGTCGAACTGGCCTCGACGCGCGCGTGGGAACTCGACGCGGCGTTCCCGGCGCGTTCGCGCGAGTGACTCAGTCTCAGTAGTACCGCGGTCCGCCGCCCGCGTCGTCCGCGCCCGCGAACGGGTCGGCCGGAAGCGACTCCCGCGCGAGGGGGAGGTGGCCGTGGTCGAGGGTGCCGAGGATTCGCGTCTCTCTTCCGTCGAGTCCGACGCGCACCGTCGGCGCGAGGGTGCCGCCGAACCGGCGCATCTGCTCGTCCTCCGAGAGGAGGGCCACGTCGTCCATCGACGGGCGGTCGTAGTCGAAGTAGTTGAAAAAGGAGGTGACGAGCAGTTCGTCGCCGTGGTCGTACGCGAGCCACGAGTACGCCTGGAACGGCGCGTTCGCGGGGTTCGTCAGCACCATCCCGTGGCCGTTCAGCGGTTCGTACTCCCCTCGCAGGCCGTCGGCGGCGAAGCCGTACAGCGCGTCGTACCCCTCGATTCCGGGCGCGAACGTGTGGTGGTGGCTGGAGACGAACAGGTAGTACGTCCCGTCGCGGACGACCAAGTGCGGCCGTTCGAGTTCCTGATTGACGCAGACGGCGTCGAGGAGCGGGGGTCGGAGTTCGAAGTCCGTCGGGTCGCCCGTCGGCGAGTGCGCGATGCCGACGCTGCCGTTGAACTCCTGTTGCGCCGCGTCGCCGCCGCAGGCGTCCGACCCCTCGGGAACGGGCGTGTTCGCCTCGAACAGCAGGTACGTCGCCCCGTCCTCGTCCTCGAAGAACCACGGGTCGCGGAACGTGTACGTCATGCCGCGGCTCTGCTCCTCGCGTTCGTACCGTTCGCCGTCCGGTTCGAGGAGCACCGAGTGGTCCCACGGGCCGTCGATGTCGACGCCGTCCCCGTCGTCGCCGGGCGAAATCGTTCCCCCTTCCGCCAGAGCGATGCGCTGGGAGTACGAGAGGTCCGCCTCGTCGGCCGTCCCCGCGGCGGTGTAGTAGACGTACACGTCCCCGTCGTCGTGAAGGGCCGACCCCGCCCACTGCCGGGAGCCGAGCATCCCCGCCTCGAACACGCGGCCGCCCGTCTCCCAGGACTTCCCGTCGGTCGAGTAGAAGTAGCGCAGCGTCGCCACGTCGTGGCGTTTTCCCGGGAGGAGGTCGGAGGAGGCCGTAAGCGCGACGATGACGCGACAGCCGTTCACCTCCGCGGGCGACCCGTCTCGGTCGCGGAGCCACCAGGTGTCCCAGACGTGCAGGTCCTCGTCCAGACGCTCCGACGGGGGATAGATTATCGGTGTCACGTTCGTCTCGTCGCGTCGCAACTCCGCCGCGTGGTCGCGCGTCCACGCCGACCGACCGTCGGGCGCGTTCGGACCGTCGTCGCCGCTCATGCCGCTAGCTACCCGCAACTCCCTGAAGTGCCCGTCGGTCTCGAATCGTTTACTACACCCGTGGTGATTCGTTCGGCACGGCTCCGTCGCCCGACTCCGGTCCTCCGGTGTCTCCGCACAACCGAACGGATTTGTTTCGCGGGGACGAAGCGACGCCCCATGACGAAAGTCCACGTCTCTCTCCCCGCGGAGGCGGAACGGAACGTCCAGGCGTTCATCGACGAGGTGGACGAGCGACTCTCCTCGGCGGAGGACACGTGCGAAGTCGTCACCGAGACGCTCGTGGACCTCCACGGCGACCGGGCGGCGTACGAACGCTGGCAGGCCGGGAAGGACCTCTCGGCCGCCGAACGCGTCCGTCTACAGGGGTACGACCCCTGCAACGCGACGCTGGAGTCGGAGTACTACGCCGAGAAGGACGAGGAGCGCTTCGAGGAGTCGAAGTACCTCCAGTGGCTCTGGCGGCAGTTCGACGCGACGCCGATGGCCGACAACATCCACTTCGCCCTTCGCTTCAGACAGATGCTCGCCGAGCACCTCTTCGCCGACTGCGGGGAGAACTGCCGGTTCTTCAAGGGCATCTCGTTCACCTACGGGCACAACATCTCCGTCGGGGACAACACCGTCATCCACGACGACGTCCACCTCGACGACCGCGGGAAACTCACCATCGGAGACCGCGTCTCCATCTCCGACGGCGTCCACCTGTACAGCCACGACCACGACGTGGTCGACCAGACCGAGATACGTAACTTCCACACCGTCGTCGAGGACGACGCGCGCGTCACCTACGACGCGATGGTTCGCGCGGGCATCCACGTCGGAGCCAACAGCGTCGTCGGCGCGCGGTCGGTCGTGCAGGGCGACGTGCCCGCCCACCACATCGTCGCCGGCACGCCGGCCAAGAGCATCCGCGTCAAGCCCGGGTGGGAGTCCGTCGCCGACGCCGTCGAGGACCGCCTCGTCAACCGGCAGGACGAGCGCGAAATCGAGTACGACCTGCCCGAAGACCTCGACACGTTCGACGAGTTCGGCCGGACGCTGACGCCGCCGGACGACCCCGACGCGCCGGGAGCCGAGTCGAACGACTGACCGCGCCGACCGCCCCCTCGACCACCCCGAAGCGTAAAGTCCCTTGGCAACGAATAGCACAGTATGGACGCGTGGGGATGGATCGCAGTCTACGCCGTCGGTCTCGCGGCCCTCCAGTTGTTGGTGTACCGCTACCTGCTCAGCGGCGACGACGAGGTGGGGTACGACCGGGTGTTCCGCGACAGGGACGACCGCCCCGACTCCGTCGCCTCCGGGAGCGACCGCGGGGGGTCGGCCCGTCCGACCCGCCTCGCCGCGTCACCCGGACGCGTCGAACGCACCCGCGAGGGCGCCGACGCCGACAGCAGGGGTCGGTACTGCCCCCGGTGCGGCACGATGAACGAACCCGACCCGACGTTCGACCGCTGCTGGAACTGCGCGAACCGACTCGCCTGACCGGCGGTCCCCCGCCGACTCGCCGATTCGTCGATTCGCCGACTCGCCGATTCGTCGATTCGTCGATTCGTCGATTCGTCGACTCGCCGCCCCGAACCGGCGGCGAACCGGACGCGCTTATCCCTCCGGGGCGCGCCGTGATACCCGTGACCAGAGCCGTCGCCATCAACGTCGCCGCGAACTCCTCGCTTCCGGGCGTCCGCGGCCCCGTCTACCCCGACGGGACGTTCGCGTACGTCCCCATCCCCGAACGGAAACCGACGCGCCCGGACGCGTCGGTGCCGACGTACGCGGACCTCGACCCGCCGGTCGACCTCCCCGAGTCGGTCCGCGATTCGCGCGTCCACCTCGACCCGGAGTTCGCGGGCTACCCCCACTGCGAGCGCCACACGTACGGCGACGAACACGGGGTAAAAGCCGGCCCCCTCTCCCGACTCGACCCGGGCGATTGGCTGTTCTTCTACGCCACGCTGGACCGTCGGGAGTGGTCGGACGAGACCACCGGTTCCGTCGACGTCGCCGGAGACGCGCCGGACGCCGGCGTCGACACCGACGCCGCGGACTACCTCGCGCCGGAGTGGGGCGCGTACCTCATCGGCGGGTTCGAGGTTGACGCGGCGCTCACCCCCGAGGCGTACGAGTCGCTCCCCGACGCGGAACGCGCCCGCTTCGCCAACAACGCGCACGTCAAGCGCGAGACGTTCGACGCGGCGGTGCTGGTGGCGGGCACCGACCGCTCGGGGCTGTTCGACCGCGTCGTCCCCCTCTCCTCGCCCGACGCGGGCGCCGACGCGAACCGCGTCGTCACCGACCTCTCGAACGACTCCGGAAAGGGGCCGTGGTGGCGGCGCGTCCTTCGCTTCGACGCCGAGGCGACGGCGACGCTCCTCGAACTCGTCGAGTCGCGGGAGTTCGACCCGTATCTCGATTGACTCGATACTAGAACAGTCTTCGAAGCGAATGTTTTTGCCCTCCGGCGGGAAGAGTTCCTCATGGACGGATGGGAGTACCCGCTCTCGCGCCGTCGCCTCCTCGCCGCGAGTGCGGCGGGCGCGGCGGCCATCGCGGGGTGCGGGGGGACGAACGCGCGAAACGAACGGGCCGCGGCCCGGCGGAGTCTGGGGTACGTCCGCGTCGTGAACGAGGACGAGGCGGACCACACGGTCCACATCATGGCCGAACGGGAGGACGAGATGGCGTTCTGGTCGTCGTACGACCTCGGCGGGGCGAACAGCATCTCGTCGCCGCTTCCGGTGAAGGGGCCGTGGGTCGACGACGGCGGCGCGTACACGCTGTACTTCCGTCTCGACGACGACGCGGAGTGGACGACGTTCGATACCGAGAGCACCGACGCCGACTGCTACGGGTTGGAGGTCCGAGTCGAGAACGACGAACTCGGCCTGTGGACCGAACAGCGGCCGGCGGTGTGCAGCACAGGAACGGAGACGACCGCCGAGTAATCGGGTCGAAGGTGCGCCGACTGGGAGTCTCGGGAACGGGCGGAGCGAGCGACCGAAACGTCGACGGAGGAGCGAAGCGAGTCCGTCGGAGGTTGAACCTCAGTCGCTCGCGTCGCTCGCTCCGTAATTCAATTCCCGCTACGGCGATTTCGTCTCACTGTGTTCGACAGAAATGCGCCGACCGGGACCGAGCAGACCGTAGGTCTGCGAGGGTCGGTCGGCGAGCGACCGTGGGAGTGCGCCGACCGGGAATCGAACCCGGACTATTAGCTTGGGAAGCTAATGTCCTACCATTGGACCATCGGCGCGCTTCGTTTCACTCGCGCTCCGGAGTCAATCTCGCTTCGCTCGATTGACCATCGGCGCTCACTTCGTTCGCCCCGCGGCCGACCTCGCTCCGCTCGATCGACCATCGGCGCGCAACTGTAGATTGCTCTCCGGTCACACTTGAACGTAGCGTTTCGCTGACCTCCGCCCGTCGCGCGGCCGATGAAACTGAACGCGCGTCCAGGGAACGCCGCTGATGGGTGTTTATTAGTTCTCCGAGGTGGTAGCCTCGCTTGATTATGGACGCCACCGTGCTGAGCGACACTGCCCCGTTGGACCTCCGCCTCTCGCCCGACGAACTGGAGACCACGCGCGACCACATCGTCGAGTTCCTCCGGAGCGTCGTGGACGACGCCGGCGCCGACGGGGCCGTCCTCGGCCTCTCCGGCGGCATCGACAGCACGACCGTCGCCCACCTCGCCGTCGAGGCCCTCGGCCCGGAGAACGTCCACGGCGTGGTGATGCCGAGCGAGGTGAACACCGACCGGAACATGAGCGACGCCGAACGCGTCGCCGAGGATTTGGGCATCGAGTACGACGTGGTCGAGATTCAGCCCATCGCCGAGACGTTCTTCGACGCGTTCCCCGAGGCGGCCGACGACCAGGTCGCCGCCGGCAACGTCTACGTCCGGACGCGCGGCGTGCTGAACTACTTCGTCGCCAACGCCGAGAACAAACTCGTCCTCGGGACGGGCAACCGCTCGGAGGCGATGACGGGCTACTTCACGAAGTACGGCGACCAGGCGGTCGACTGCAACCCCATCGGCAACCTGTACAAACAGCAGGTGCGGCAACTCGCCGCCGCGATGGGCGTCGAGGAGGACCTCGTGATGAAGACGCCCTCCGCGGAGATGTGGGAGGGCCACAGCGACGAGGACGAGATGGGCCTCGACTACGACACCCTCGACGCCATCCTCGCGATGCACGTCGACGGACCGCTCTCGAAGTCCGCCACGGTCGACCACCTCGGCGTGACCGAAGCACAGGTCGACAGAGTCGTCGAACTGGTCGACGGCAGCGAGCACAAGCGGCACATGCCGCCCGCGCCGGAACCGCTCGATATCTGAGCCGGCGACGACGCGAACCCGGACGGTCACTCGCGGTCCCCCTTTTCTCAGCCGTCTCTCTCCTCCCGGATGTCGTCGACGTACCGTTCGTGCAACCGGGCGAACGCCTCGGCCTCGGCCCGTTCTCGCGTCTCGTCGTCCGCGTCGTCGCGGAGGCGCGCTTTCACCGCGCGCAGGGCGTCCGGCCGATTCGCCGCTATCTCGTCGGCCACCGACCGCGGGTCGTCGACGACGCGGGAGACGAGTCCCATCCGCCGGGCCTCCGGCGCGTCCACGACCCGACCCGAGAGCGCGAAGTCCAGCGCCTCGCCCTCGCCGACGATTCGCGGGAGGCGGACGGTGCCGCCCCACGCGCCGAACAGGCCGAAGCGGACGCCCGGTTCCGCGAACGTCGCCCGCGGGGTGGCGACCCGCACGTCGCAGGCGAGAGCGAGTTCTACACCTCCACCGCGGGCCGCGCCGTCGATTCCGGCGACGACGACGACGGGCGCGTCGGCGATGGCGTTCGCGACCTGCTGTCCCTGCCGAGCGAACGCCTCGGGGTCGTCGAGCGCCGCCACGCTGTCGAGGTCCGCGCCGGCCGAGAACTGTCCGCCCGCCCCCCGGAGGTAGACCACCGGCGTCGAATCGGGGTCCGCGCCCGCCACGGCGGCCGCCAGTTCGTCGAGGTCCGAAGGCCGGAGCGCGTTCCGCCGGTCGGGTCGGTCGACGGTCACGACCCGAACCGGTCCGTCCGCCGTCGTTCGAATCATGCGCGTCCCTCCTGCGCGTTTTCCAAAGGTCTTTGCCCTTCCCGCCGTAACTTTCGGTTAATGGACGACGCCGTGCGGGCCCGCGACGCCGCGCGCGAGGCGATCGACGATATCGAGCCGGACCGCCTCCGTGCGGTGTTGTTCGACCGCCTCGACGACGCCTCGATGACGCCCGGTGCGCTGACGCTCCTGAGCGCCCGCGCGCTCGAACCCGGCGTGGACGTAGACGCCGACGGACTCGCCGAACGCGCCGCCGGCGTCCAACTCATCTACGAGGGACTCCGACTCACGCGGACCTTGGCACACGAGGAACCGTGGCTCAGCGGCGACGACGAGGACATCGCCGGCGACCTGGACGTCATCGCCGCCGACGTGCTCGTCTCCCGCGGGTTCTACGTGCTCGCGCGGACCGACGCCGCCGACCGGGCCGTCGAGGTGGTCCGCGCGTTCGGCCGCGACCAGACGCTCCGCCGGGCGCAGGACGCCGCCGACGCCGTCGACCGGAACCTCGAAGCGGATATCTTCACACTCGCCGTCGTCGCCGGGACGACGGCCGTCGGCGGCGACGCCCCGCCCGCCCTCCTCGAGTACGCCGCCGAACTGGCCCGCGAGTGCGACGCCGAGGAGGACCTCCCGCCGGCGACGACGGCGTTTTCGGACGCCACCACCGAGCGCATCGCGTCGCTGTCGGTGGCCAGCACGACGGACGACCGGGTGCCGTCGTCGGCGGATCGGTGACGTTCGGTCGCGTGGAACTCCGTGACGTAGGCGGGTCGAATCGAAACGCCTAAAGACGAATCCGGACAACGAACGTATGCGCGCCTGGGTAGCTTAGCGGTAAAGCGCGTCCTTGGTAAGGACGAGAGCCGGGGTTCAAATCCCCGCCTAGGCTCTTTCCTCCGTACACTCCTTGTACGCACACTTTTCTGGCTATACTCGTCTGAACGAAACCCGTTCAAGATTCGCTTCTCTCGTTAAACAGGGCATCCCTCGCCGTAATGCGATTCGCTAAATTGTCAGGACACACAAAACAATCCACAGACAGCGGCGGGATAGACCCGAAATCGACCGGGGGCGCGTCCCCTCAAGCGACACCCCGGATTTCGATAATTAACGCTCTCACAGAGAGGAATGAAAGTTAGTCAGGACTATGATAGAACACCCTCGATGCGGCGAGATACGGGTGAAGGATTCGGTGGATTTGGCCCCGGTGGTCGTGGCCGTGAGCCACATCATCGAGGGGGCTGTTCCTTCTGTCCCTCGATGTGGTGAGTAGCCTCAGTAGGTACAGGCTGTGGGTATATCAGCGCAGATGTCATACCTTACGCGTAATTCGCCTTTGCTCGTCGGTACGCGGTGAGAACAAAATACAGACCGATAGCTACCACGAACAGCCAAGCTGGGTCTGTGAACAGGTCGATTAAGAACGTTACAGGAGGTTCACTGAGAATCGAAGCGATAAGAACTCCAAGAACGGCGAGGAACGCGATGAAAATGCATCCCATGAATACCGTATCACGGAGAACTGAACGTCGGCTCATACCAGCAATACCTCTGGATACCTCATACGTCTTCCGCTGTTACACACGCACACCTACTGAGCGGCTGTTTCACTCCAAGTCAGTTGGGGAGAACTCGCCTCGATGTGGTGAGAAGCTTCGGAAAGTACAGGGAAAGAGCCAAGCAAAAGCGGCTTGTTTCAACCCGTATGAATCAGAGGCGAATTGGAGATATTTTTCTCGGGGTGACGATGGTCTTGATAGGTGTCGCCCCGCTGGGATTCGCCCTAACTGGATGGGGAGACCTGATGGCAGGCAACGGATTCAGTGCAATCTCGGGGAACCTCACGACACTTCTTGAAGTGGTTTTCATAGCTTTTGGGTTAGTTTTAGTCGTAGCAGGCATCAACGTCGTAAGAAATGGCCGTTCCGAGTCGGATACACCTTCACTCTACTAATTCGGAGAGTCTTCTTGCGACTCAGTTAAGAATCGGTGTGTACAGGTATCATGCCTACACTCCGTTTTGGAAGATTAAGGCAATACTTGCTGTGTAATCTTCCATTCTGTTTATACTTATGTATGAGTAATATTGACTGGGCGTAGCACGGAGTGACCACATATGGTCTCTTGACGTGCATTCCGGCACACCCAACCACACCCCAGTGGAATATCGGCACCTCTCCCACAGAGGAGCTTCTCCCTGCTGCGTCTATTCAAAACGGTAACTTCGCACGCTCTACTATCCAACTGGTTCACCTCAGTTTCTCTGAAACGAACGTGGTACTCCCCAGTCGATGAAGTGGGCCACACGTATGAACCACACAACACCCCTCACAATTATGGTGTGTCGAGTACGGCAACACTCACCCGAACACGTTTGTCGATTTCCGGTGTCCACAGACGGCATACGGGGCCGAATACCCAATTCTTTTATAAGTGGCGTTGCTAATAGAGAGATAAGAAGCGCGCAAAGTGGACGTTTGCGGCAAAGGTAGCCGCTTTCAGGGCCGAAGGCCTCCTCGGTAAAGCAAGTCCTTGGTAAGGACGAGAGCCCGGGTTCAAATCCCGGCCTAGGCTTTCTGTGAACTCAGACCCCCGAGCGACAGCGAGGGGTCCCGAGTGGACGAAAGCCGGACCCGCGGACTTGAACGCACGAGCGCCAGCGAGCGAAGTTCAAATCCCGGCCACACTGCTGCATTCACCCACCCATCTGCGCTCTCCGTTGAATACACAAGTCTCGCTTCTAACCCTCCTCGCGCGTAACCACGACAAGTGAGCCAGACCCTCGAACTCCCCGAATCCGAAGACGCCGACGCCGAGAACGGTTCCGTCTTCTTCGTCGGGACGGCCACCGTAATCATCAGATACGCCGGATTCACTATCCTCACCGACCCCAACTTCCTGCACAGCGGCGACCACGCCCACCTCGGGTACGGCATCCGCTCGGAACGCACGACCGACCCCGCAATCGACATCGAGGACCTGCCGGAGGACCTCGATTTCGTCCTGCTGTCGCACTACCACGGCGACCACTTCGACCACGTCGTCGAGGAGAAATTGGATAAGAACCTCCCCATCGTGACCACCGAACACGCCGCCGAGGAACTCGAAGAGAAAGGGTTCCGCGAGACGTACGCGATGGACACCTGGGAGGAAGTAACGGTTCGAAAGGGCGAGGTGGAACTGGACATCACCTCGACGCCGGGCCGGCACGGCCCGCCGGTGGTCGAGAAGGCGCTTCCGCCCGTGATGGGGAGCGTACTCGAATTTCGCCCGACGGGGGGCGACGGGCGAACCTCCTTCCGACTGTTCATCAGCGGCGACACGGTGATGTACGACGAGTTGGAGGAGATTCCCGAGCGGTTCCCGGACATCGACCTCGCGCTCTTGCACCTGGGCGGAACCGAGATTCTCGGCGTCCTCCTGACGATGGACGCCGAACAGGGCGTCGAGGCCGTCGAACTGTTCGACGCCGACGAGAACGTTCCCGTCCACTACGACGACTACGAGGTGTTCCAGTCGCCGCTATCGGACTTCGAAGAGGCCGTCGAGGCGGCGGGCCTCGAAGACCGGGTCGCGTACGTGGACCGCGGGGACACCTATCGGTTCGAGGCGTCGGCATCTACCGAAGAAATGTAGGCGCTACCGGAAGTCCTCGACGAACCGCTCGGGCATCCGTTCGACCACGTTCTCGGGCATCGCGTCCACGGCCGTCTGCGCGGCGACGACCATCGGCTTCCGCAGCAGCACGTACACCGCCGAGACGCCGAGGGCGACGAACACGCCCGTCTGGACGAGGCCGTCGAAGGCGTATATCGCCGGCAGGGCGAACACTCCCGCCGCCAGCAGGTCCTCGGGAGCGCCGTCGTACCGAATCCAGCGACGCGGCGGAATCCACCGCTTGTGGTAGTGGCTGTAGACGGCGCGCTCGGAGGTGCCCAGCCACGGTTTGAGTTCGAGGCCGCCGCCGAAGGCGTCCATCACCGAGTGCAGCGCCGCGCTCGCGAGGAACAACGCCACCGACAGCGTCAGCGTCGTCGGCGCGAACGCCGCGACCAGCAGTGCGGGCGCGGCGAGGGCGCTGAAGTACACCGGGAAGTGAAGCGTCTTGCGGTGCCCCGCGTAGAGGTCGAAATCGGGGAAGAGGCCGCCGAGGGCGGCGGCGAGCACGGGTAGCGGCGTCGCGCCGGCGGCGCTCTCGGGGAACACCGCGGCGACGACGACGGCGAGCACGACCCCCGCGAGGGCGTGCGTAGTAGCCATCATCGGACTGACCTATGACGAAGGACGGAAAAACAGTTTCGCGTCTCGTGTTAACACGTGAAATCGGACACGTCGACGCGAGGCGGGGTTTATCGGTGCCTGTCGCGTACGAGGGGGCATGAGGTGGCGACTCCCGCCGAACGTGGGTTCGCTGGCCGCCGGAGGGATGCGACTGGCCATCGCGGGCGTCCTCGGCGTCGGCGTCGCCACGCTGAACGCCAGCATCGTCATCAACGCCGCGGGCGCACTGGCCATCACCTACCTCCCGGCGTTCCTGAGTCGGGACTGGGGCATCCGCCTCTCCCCGTCGCTCACGCTGTGGGTGACGGCCGCCGTCCTGCTCCACGCCCTCGGCATGTTGGGTCTGTACGACGACCTGTGGTGGTACGACCACCTCACGCACACGCTCTCGGCGATGCTGGTGGCTGCCATCGGCTACGCGGCGACGCGCGCCGTCGACGAGTACAGCGACGCCGTCTACCTCCCTCCGCGGTTCCTGTTCGTGTTCATCCTGACGTTCACGCTCGCCGCCGGCGTGCTCTGGGAGGTGCTGGAGTTCTTCACCCGCCTCGCGGCCGACTTCTTCGGCATCGAGGCCGTCCTCGTCCAGTACGGCCTCTCGGACACCATCGTCGACCTGGTGTTCGACACCGTCGGCGCCGTCATCGTCGCCCTGTTCGGGACGGAGACGCTCTCGGGCGTCGTCGACGCCCTCCACCAACGTCTGGAGGATACCCGGACCGACCGCCTCCGGTAGCGCCGCCTCGACGCCCGTGCCGCGCGCCTCCCGCCGTCCTTTCGTCTCTCGCCACATCCCTCCCCGCACCTCCTCCGTCGGGTCTACGCTTTTATCCTCCGCCGCCGTCAGGTGCGTGTATGAAGGTTGTTATCGTGGGGTACGGTCGCGTCGGCGCGCGAACCGCGCTCGTACTGCGGGAGGAGGGCCACGAGGTGACGGTCGTCGACAACGACGAACGGAAGGTCGAACGGGCCGAGGAGGCCGGTTTCGAGGTGGTCGAGGGCGACGGCAGCAGCGAGGCCGTCCTTCGCCGCGCGGGCGCGGAGGAGGCCGACGCCGTCGGCGGACTGACCGGCGACCCGAACGTCAACTTCGCGGCCTGCATGATCGGTAAGGAGTTCGGCTGTCGGGCGGTCATGCGCGTCAGCGAGGACTACCGACAGGAGATATACGAGCGCTACGCCGACGACGTGGACGACGTCATCTACCCCGAACGCCTCGGCGCGGCCGGCGCGAAGACGGCGCTGCTCGGCGGCGACTTCAACGCCATCGGCGAGTTGACCGAGCAGTTGCGCCTCTCGATGCTCGTCGTCCCCGAGGGGGCGCCCGTCGTCGGCCGGAAGGTCGCGGACGTGGACCTCGGCGCCGACGGACGCATCTACGCGCACGGCGGCGCCAGGGAACCGATGACCATCCCGCTGCCCGGAACGACCGTCGAGGCGGGCGACAGACTCGCCCTCGTCGCTGACCGCGACCGGTTCGACGACGTCCGGCGCGTGCTCCTGGGCGAAGACAGAAGGGGGAACGCGTAGACGCGGCGCCACGGGGGAGCGACGCCGCGCCGACCGTCGGGGTGCCGACCGACGGTCGGGTGTGCCGGGCGCGCGGGTGGGGGGATGGAACTGAGGCCGTCAGTCGTCGGCGTCCGCACCTGAGTTCCACCGGCTCCGCGATATCGCGGGCTCGACCGGGTGGAGACGTGCGAACGTCGGATGGCGCGCCCGCCGGGAGAGTGCCCGTCCCGGAACTTAAATCTGCGTCAGACGGAGGGGAGACGCCGCGCGGACGCCGAGAACTCCCGTTCCGCTCGGCGCGAGTACGAGCGCCACCCCCCGCCCGCCGTGACCGTCACACTTCTGTGCGCGTCGCCGCAACTGCTACCATGGAGACGTGGGACGCACTGTTCGACCGCGCGGCGCCGTACGGCGTCGACGAGGCGGCGATTCGGGAGACGCTGGAGTCGCGGCGCGAGGGCGATGACTGACGAGAAATCCGGTCCCGACACCGGACCCGAGACCGACCCCTCGCCGGCCCGCGTCGTCGCCGACGCGGACGTCCTCGCCGCGGACCTCCTCGTCGGCGGCGACGCCCGCGACGCTCTCGACCACCTCAGAGAGCACTCGTGGACGACGCTGCTCGCGAGCGACGCGCTCTTGGACGACGCCGAGGCCGTCGTCGCCGCCCTCGCGGACCCGGACCTCGCGTCCGACTGGCGGGAGCGCACGGAGGCGTGGCGCGAACCGGTGGACCATCCGGACGGCGACCACCCCGCTCTCGCCTCGGCTTACCGCGGCGGCGCGATGCACGTGCTCTCGTTCGACGACCGACTCACCTCCGCCCGCGCGGCGGCGGCGCTCGGCACACGCTTTCCGGTCAGCGTCCGCGACCCGCGCGCGTTCGCCTCGCTGTTCGACGCCGCGAGCCTGTACGAGGAAGTCGTCGGTGGCGAGTACGAGGGGCCGGACCGCGACCCGCGGGCGTAGCGTTTCTCGGCTGATATCGGCCGTCGCGGATGGGGTCTGAGTTCACTCGGGGTCGGGACCGTCCCCCAGAGGGCAGTATCCGCGAACGGGGTAGGTCACGGATAGTGTGAACAACGCTCAACCCTTCTCGCGCCCTATTCGAGGGGATGGGACGATACGTCGACGGGTTCGTGCTCGCCGTTCCGAACGAAAAGCTCGATGCGTACCGCGAGATAGCGGCGGAGGCCGGAAAGCTCTGGATCGAACACGGCGCGCTAGAGTACGTCGAAGCGGTCGGAGACGACGTGGAACCCGACACCGAGGGAATGCCGATGCGCACCTTCCCCGAACTCGCCGAGGCGGGAGACGACGACACGGTCGTGTTCTCCTTCATCGTGTTCGAGTCGCGGGAACACCGCGACGAGGTGAACGCGAAGGTGATGGAAGACCCCGAGATGAGTCCGGAGCGGTTCGAGGAGGGCGGGGAGATGCCGTTCGACGGGGCGCGGATGGCCTACGGCGGCTTCCGCTCCATCGTCGACTACGAGGGCTGACGCGGCGGTCGAACTCCTTCCGCTTCTCCCGAGTCTCGCTTCGTCGACCCCACGTTCCCGTTCGCTCGCTTCGCTCGTCCGTCGAGGTTTGCCTCGCTCACTTCGGAAGAACGCCGTTCTTCCGTGCTCCCGTTCGCCTTCGGCTCACGGGAACTCCGTTCGCTCGGCAAACCACTCCCCGAACTTCGCCAGCGCCCGCCCCCGATGCGACACCGCGTTCTTCTTCTCGCTCGACATCTCCGCGAACGTCGTCCCCTCGTGTTCGAATATCGGGTCGTATCCGAACCCTTCGTCGCCGCGCGGCGGGACGATGCGGCCCCTGACGGCCCCCTCGAACAGTTTCACCGGCACCGCCTCCGTCTCCTCGTCGCCCTGCTCGGCCCCGCGGGCGGCGGCGACCGTCCGGTCGTCACGGTCCACCGGGTCCGGACTCGCCTCGAACCCCTCGCCGTCGCAGTACGCGAGGACGCACCGGAACGCCGCCCGGCGCGGGTCGTCGAGTTCGCGTTCGGCCAGTCGGTGCACCGCCTCGACGCCGAGGGTATCCTCGACGTAGGAGGAGTACGGCCCGGGGAAGCCGTCGAATCCGTCGACGAAGAGGCCGGCGTCGTCGACGAGCACCGGTTCGCCGGCGTGGCGGTACGCCTCGCGGGCGCCGTGGGCCGCGATGGGACCGAGTTCCGCCGCCTGCACCTCGGTGTAGTCGTAGTCCAACTGCTCGACGGGTCCCTCGAGGTACTGGAGTGCCTCCCGCACCTTCCCGGGGTTCGTCGTGACGTATCGAAGCATCTACCGGGGAATCGCGGCGGTTCGGAGAAAGATGCGTCGGTGTCGGTCAGCGCCGGTGTCGGTCGTCTTCCGCCGTCGACTGCGGCCGTGACCGCGCTCAGTCGACGATGACCTCGACGGGGCCGTCGTCCTTGTCCTCGTCCTCGTCTTCGAGGTCCGGGCCGGGCGCGGAGGAACTCCGTTCCTGCCAGAGGAGGACAGCGACGACGGCGACGACGACCCACGACCGCCAGTTCGCGAGGTTCAGCGTGTAGCCGACGCCGAACGGCTTCTTCACGAGCATCTTCTGCCCGGGCTTCCAGTACGACGACAGCATCCGGCCGAGAGACGGACGTTCGAAGTTGTACGGCACGCCCAGAATCTCGCCTTTTTGCGGCTTGTCTGCCATGTAGGCTGGATACAGCCGCGCCGGATAAATCGTTTTGGTCCGAACGGGGGGACGTTCGTCCGTCGGTTTCGACCGCGGGCGGAGGACGGAGGCGGGAGTCTACTGATACCGGCCGCGTCCCTCGACCTGTCGGAGGCGCGCGAGGGCGTCCTCGTCGTCCGACGCCGGCCGGTCGGCCCCGTCGCGCGCGGCGGCGGCGTATCCCGCCTCGAACGCCCGCAGGAGCGGTTCCGGTTCGTCGGCGGTGCCCTCGACGCTCTGCTCGAAGACGTGCAGGTCCATCGCGCGGTCCTCGACGTGTCCGGTGTGGTAGCCGAGTCCGAAGTCGAGGAGGTACACCCGGTCGCCGTCCACGCGGACGTTCCGCGTCGTCGGGTCGCCGTGGACGAACCCCGCTCCGTGGACCGCCGCGAGGTGCTCGCCGACCGTCCGGCAGCGCTCGGCGGTCAGCCCCCCCGCGAGGTCCGACTCGCCGACGTACTGGAACACGATGGTCCCCTCGGCGGGGTCCACGTCGCGGACGACGGGCGTGGGGACGCCCGCCCGCCGCGCGAGACTCGTCAGGCGCGCCTCCGCGCGGGTCCGCTCCGTGCGGAGTCGCTCGTCCAGTTCCGGATGTCGGTACGTCTTCGGAACGCGCCGCTTCACGACGCTGTCGCCCTCGAACGTCACCGTCGCCTCGGCGCCGCGCACCTCGTCGGGAGTGGTCGCCGAGTCCGCCGCCCGACCCGCCTCCCCCGCGGCCGCCGGGTCGCGGGCGACCGACTCCTCGCCGTCGCGCCACGTCACCGGCACCTGGTCGGGCCGGAAGTTCGGGTCGACGGCCGAATCGGGTATCGAGACGGTGTCGCCCGCGTCGAGCATCCGCGCGCCGAGGACGGCTATCATCCCCGCGTTGTCCCGGAGGAAGCGCGGTTCGGGCGCGTAGAATTCGGCGCCTCGCTGTTCGCACATCTCCGCGAGCATCTCCCTGAGTCGCTCGTTCTGCCCGACGCCGCCGCCCAAGACGAGTTCGTCCGTCCCCGTCAGCGACAGCGCTCGCTCGGCGACTTCGGTCAGCATGGCGAACACCGTCTCCTGCAGGCCGCGGCAGACGTCCTCGACGGGGACGCCGTCGTCGTGCGCCTGCTTCGCCGCCGACATGATGCCCGAGAAGGAGAAGTCCATCCCCTTCACGACGTACGGCAGGTCGTGGTACTCGCCGTCGCGGGCGGCCTCCTCGACTTTCGGACCGCCGGGGTGGCTCCACCCGACGTGGCGGGTGAACTTGTCGATGGCGTTGCCGACGCCGGTGTCCATCGTCTCGCCGAGAACGCGGTAGCGGCCGTTGTGGTAGCCGAGGAGGTGGGCGTTCGCCCCCGAGGCGTTCAGACAGACCGGCGAGTCGAACCCCGAGCCGTGGCGGCCGATTTCGAGGTGCGCGACCATGTGGTTGACGCCGACGAGGGGGACGTCGAGCGTCTGCGAGAGGGCGCGCGCGGCCGTGCCGACGATGCGGAGGCAGGGGCCGAGGCCGGGGCCGCGCGAGAACGCCACCGCGTCTATCCCCCCGCCGTCGCCCTCGCTCGTCTCCGCGGCGCGGTCCAGCACCGTGGAGACGACGTCGGGGATGGCGCCGCCCATGTGCTCGGCCGCCTCGCGCGGGTGGATGCCGCCGCTGTCGGGTTCGTACGGGTCCGACTCGATGAACACCTCGCCCGTCTCCGAATCGAAGAGCGCGGCGCTGGCGGCCCAGGCGGTGCCTTCGATACCCACGATGCGCATTGAGAACGTTGAGAACGGTTCCGAGTTCGGGGCGGCCGGTTCAGGCCTCTTCGGCTTCCGCTTCGCCGTCGCCCTCTTCGGCCTCTATCTTGTTCCGGTCGAGCATGTAGTCCTGCTCGACGTCGCGGGCGAACTCCGGCGAGGTGTACACCTTCGCGTAACCGGCCGTCTTCCGCATGCCGAACTTCGTGTTCAGCGCGTGGATGACGACTTCGTCGGAGTCCTTGTTCAGTTTCGCCGCGAGGCTGTCGCGGACCGACAGGCGGGAGGGGGTCGCGTCCTCGTGGGTGACCTCGAACCGAACGTCCGTTCGGTGCAGCATCGGATTCTCGTCTTCGGAGATGACTTCGATTTCCATAGTCAGTTGGGTTAGAATCCTCCCGAAAGGAGTAAAAGGATTTCGAAGGGCCGAGATGCCCGTAAGAGGTCCGTCTGCACCGCTCTCGTGGGTCTCGACCCGACTCGCCGCGGAAACGAAGAACGGAACGGGACCGCACATCTCCGCGCCCGCGGGTCACTCCTCCGCGAGTGCGATGAGGGCGTCCGCGTCGCCCTCCATCCGCCGCAGCAGCGACCGCATCTCGGCTTTCGATTCCTCTGTCACCTCGACCAACACCATCCCCTCGTCGGGTTGGCCGTAGACGACGCTGGCGCCGACCGGCGCCGAGAGCACCGCCGGCAGCGTCGCCAGGTCCTCCTCGCCGTCGACGACGACGGTGACGGGCCCTTCTTCATCCAACGCCTCGCGGACGGCGACGACCAGCGCCTCCGTTATCTCCCCCGCGGGGTTCGACACGTCGCGGCGCGACTCGGGGTCCGACAGCGCCCGCCGTATCTCCTCGTCGACGGCGCTCCGCTTCGTCAGGCCGTCGACGACGGCCACGTCCGGCGCTCGGCCGAACTCGCGGAGGTGGTAGGTGACCACGTCGCCGACGGCGACGAGGGGCGCCTCGGCGTCCGCCGCGTCGAGCAGTCGCTCGACGTCCGTGTGGAGGGGGCCGAACGGCTCTTTGAACTCGCCTCTGAGGTCGGCCGGCAGTTCGAGCATCGCCGGTCAGCGGACCTTCAGCGCGTAGCCGCCGGCCTCGTCCACGTTCATCTCCGTCGCTATCTCGCTCGTCTCGGGGTGCGTGATGACGACGTAGCCGGCCCAGTCCTCCGTGAGACTCGACGAGCCGCAGTTCTCGCACGCCTGCGAGTCGGGCATGTTGATGAAGTGGCACTCGCGGCAGGCGAGGCGCGGCTTGGCCATCTACCGGCCCTCCGCTTCCGTCGTCGCCTCGGTGGTCTGGCGGTCGGCTTCGAGCCAGCCGTGCTTGCCGAGACCGGGCTGTTTGGCCGTGAGTCCGATCTTCGAGTCGCGCGGGTTGCGCTCGTCGATGCTCTTCGTGACGACGCGCACCCGCACGGAGTCGCCGACGCCGAGCGTGCGGTTCGACTCCGTCGAGGCGAGCTGTTGGTTCTCGCCGTCGTAGGCGAGGTACTCGTCGGAGATCTGCGAGACGTGCAGCAGGCCGTCGACGGGGCCGATGCCGACGAAGGCGCCGAACTCGACCACCTCGACGACCTGCCCGTCGATGACCTCCTGCATGTCGGGGTCGAAGGTGATGGCGTCGAACTCCGCCTCGTAGTAGACGCCCGCCCGTCCGGGCAGCACCGTCCCTTCGCCGATGTCGTGCACGTCGACGACGCTCACGACGCTCCCGACTTCTTCGTCCATCCGTCCTTCCAGCTTGTCCTGCAGGAGTCGCCTGACCCGCAACGGGGTCACGTCAGCGAGATGCTCCGGCGGAACCTCCACTGTGTCTTTGAGTCGTACCCGTTTGTACATCGTAGTGCTAAGGCTCTGTTATGTCCAGTTTGTCGCGCCCCCTTATACCGATTACCCGTACGCCGCGTTCGAGCAGTCGGTCGCGGAGGGGTCTGTCGTTCGTGACGACGTAGTCGACCCCGCGTCCTGCGAGTTCCACCACGGCGTCGTCAGCGTACGTCTCCTCGGCGTCGACGACACGACACCGGTCGGCGGCGAGGTCCGACCCGACGCTCGCCGCGACGGCCTCGGTCCCGCTCCCGTCGGAGAGCTTCTCCAGCTCCCGGACGACGGGTTCGGGCACCACGAGGTCCGCGTTCGCGGCCAGCAGTCGGTCGAGTTCCTCGAACACCCGGACGTCGAGTTCCACGGGCATCATCAGCGCGTTCGTGTCGAGCAGCACCGTGGTCGCCGCGCTCTCGGCGTCGGCGTCCGCGCTCGCGTCCGAGTCCGTCCGGTGTCGTGTCTCCGTCGTCACTTGAGGGTCCCGATACCGATGAGGCGCCACCGCGCGCCGACGCGGCGGTTGATGGCTATCTTCGCACCCTCGGCGGCGCAGACGGGGCGCTTCAGCGAGACTTCGGCCTCGCCCGAACGCGCGCTCGTCACCGCGCCGACGGTGGTGGCCGTGCCGACGGTGAGCATCAGCGGCTCGCCCGTCGATATCTCCTCTATCTCCTCTTCGTCCTCGCCGACGACGCGTTCGAGGAGGTCGACCGCCATCACGAACTCCTCGCGCGTCGGCGGCAGGGTACCGGGTTCGCCCGCGACCTGTCCGGCGAGGGCGTCGCCCTTCGTCAGACTCGGGTCGAGACCGGTTCCGACGCCGCAGAGACCGCCGGGACGCACCTCGTCGGTCATCTGCCCGCCCGCCTGCAGCGAGCGGATGTCGGTCGTGATGGGCCGCCACTCGGTCTGTCCGCCCTCGTCGACCTCGCGGCCGGGGCGGAGTTCGAGTTCCTCGCCCTCCGAGAGTTTCCCCTCGACGACCGACCCGCCGATGACGCCGCCGGAGAGGTCCTCCCACGTCGTCCCGGGCCGGTTGATGTCGAACGACCGCGCGGTGAACATCCGCGCGGCCTTCGTCTCGTCGCGTTCGGGCGTCGGAATCTCGCGCTCGATGGCGTCGATGAGGAGGTCGACGTTGACCTCCTGCTGGGCGCTGATGGGGACGATGGGGGCGTCCTCCGCGACGGTGCCCTTCACGAACTCCTGTATCTGCTCGTAGTTCTCGACCGCGCGGTCGCGGTCGACGAGGTCGACCTTGTTCTGGGCGACCACGATGTTGTCGATGCCGATGATGTCGAGCGCCATCAGGTGCTCTTCGGTCTGCGCCTGCGGCACCTCCTCGGTCGCGCTCACGACGAGGACGGCACCGTCCATGATGGCCGCGCCCGAGAGCATCGTCGCCATGAGCGTCTCGTGGCCGGGCGCGTCGACGAACGACACGGTCCTGAGTACGTCGGTCTCGTTGCCGTCTTCGTCCGTCTCGTCGACGGTGTAGCACTCCGGCGGGTCGACGCCGGGAATCTGTCGGAACGTCGCGTCTGCGTAACCGAGGCGGATGGAGATGCCGCGTTTCATCTCCTCGGAGTGCTGGTCGGTCCACGACCCCGACAACGCCTGCACGAGCGTCGTCTTTCCGTGGTCGACGTGACCGACGAGTCCGATGTTCACCTCCGGTTGCTGTGGATTTTGTGTCACCATTGACCTCCTGAGAGTAATCTTGGGGAAGTTTCGCCCCGAACGACTGATAAAGTTGCTGTTCTCGCGGCGCTGGACGCGCGCCGCGTGCCACCGAGACACGTACTGGCGCCCGATTCCGCCCCTTCGCTCTTTCGCTCCCCGACCGCTCGCCGCTACTCGACGCGGCGCATCAGGCCGAACAGTTCCTCTCGGTACGCCTCGGGCGTCAACCCGAGGTCGATGTCCACGCTGAGGTCGATGGCCGCCGAGGGCGACTCGGTCACCTCGCGCGCGAAGTTCGCCGCCGGGTAGGCGCCGCCGGCGACGAGCACCGACTCGTCGGCTATCCACGCCGCGAGGTGGCCGGCGACGGGTATCTCGCCGCCCTCGATGGTGATGGGTTCCTCGCCCACGTCGACGCCGAAGCCCTCGAAGGCGTACGTCGCCTCGTACTCCGTCAGGCGGGCCGACGCGCCCGAGGCCACCTCGAACGTCCCCGTCCCGACCCGTTCGACCGGCGCGAGGCCGGCCTCCTTCAGGCGCGCCTCGAACTGCGCCCGCGACTGCGACTCCACCTGCCCGAGCAGTTCCTTCCGCCCGGCGCCGGCGGGCAGACTCGTCAGGTCGGGGTCGAACGTCACCCGCGAGGCGAAGAACGTGGCGAACTGCCCGGACGCCTGCCCGAGCGTCTTCTCCTCGATTTCGGCCCGCAGGTCGGCGTCCTCGTACAGGAGCGTCCGCGTCGACGCCGTCACCGTCACCGGCCCGGCGTCCTGCTCGAACGCCGGGTCCTGCGTCACGTCGTCCACCTGTTCCCATCCGCCCTCGGAGAGGCGGCCCTCCGGGACGGTCGGCGGCCGCCGCGCCGCGCTGACGGTCCCCGAGGCGCCGCTACACCCGGCGAGCGCCGCCGTCCCCGCCGCGGCCGCGAGGCCGAGGAACGCGCGCCGCCGGTGGGTCGTCCCCGCCTGGTCGCGCGCCTGTCGGTTCGCTTCGTTCGCTTCCGTGCCCGGTTCTGTGTTCCCTTCCACGGCGAATCTCATCCGCCGGCGATAAAGTACCTTTTCCATGAATTATCTGATTTGATATAGGAGTGCGAGCCGCTTTTGCCCGCGCCGCGCCCACAGTCCCGTACGTGCACGCCGACCCCGACCGACCGCGGGAGTTCGCCTTCGAACTCGCCCTCTGCTCGCACCTCGAAGAGGCGACCGACTGGGTGCTCGGTCGGCAACTCGGCGCCGCCGTCGCCGCGCCCGCCCGCCGCGTCGTCGACGTCTGCGGACTCGTCCCCGGCCCGGCGTTCGACGACCGGGCGGCCGTCTCCGAGCAGACCGTTCCGGTTCGGGCTATCACGAGCGACGTCGGCGTCGGCGAGGCGGTGTTCTGGCGCGACGCGTTCGACTGCCACCGCGAGACGGCCAGGGAGACGGTCGACGCCGCCGTCGAGGCGGGCTTCTTCGAGTCCGAAATCCGCGGCGGCCGCGAGTACGTCCGTCGAACGACGCGCTACCCCGAGGACTGGTTCGCGTCGCTCGTCGGCGTCGAGAACAAACCCGACCTGGACGCCCCCGGCGACCTCGAACGCCAACTCCGAACGGACGTCTCGCTCGGCCTGTTCGACGAGGTGGTGTTGGCCACGGAGAGTCACGTCACCCGCGCGCACCTCAACCGTATCCCCGAGGCTGTCGGCGTCTGGCGGTTCGACCCGACGACGGGCGAGCGAACCGTCGTCCGAGAACCGACGCCGCTCGACCCCACCGCGCCGGGCGTCGAACTCGTCGCCGAACGCCCCCTCCGGACCGACGTGACCGTCGTCTCCGAAGCGGAGAAGCGACTCGCGCGACTCCGCGTCGCGGAGCGCACCTACGGCAAGGGCTGGCGGACGTACGAGTTCCCCCCGTGCGCGAACGTGCGGGCGACCGACGACGGCCGCCCCTACTGCGCGCACTTCGGCCGCGTGGTCGACCCCGGCCGCGAATGCGGCGGCGACTGCCCGGCGTTCGAGGCGGGCGACCCGCCCGCCGTCGACGCCGCGACGCTCCGGGACGACCGGACCCCGTGGGTCGGAGACCCCGCGGGCGTCGCGCGCCGGCAGAGCGGGCTGGACCGGTTCCTGTAACCGCGACCCGCGCTCACTCTTCGTTTCCGTCCCCGCCTCCGCGCTCCCCCCGGTCGGCGTGGACGAGGCCGACGGTCACGACGAACCCGAGGAAGACGACGAAGACGGCGCCGCCGACGAAGTCGACGCGCCCCGTCAGAACCACCGAGACGGCCGCGTAGACGACGCCGCCGACGAGGGCGCTGCCGACGGCGTACGGGAGTCCGGGCGGCGTCTCCACGGGACTCAGAGCTCGTACTGCTCGCCGTCGAGCGCCAGCGGTTCCTCGAACGCCTCCTCGACCGGATAGAAGTGCGCGGTGTGGACGAGTCGGGTCTGCTCGGCGTTCACGTCCGCGGCGAGGTCCAGGGCCCCCTCCCGCGTCATGTGCTTCGTGCCGAACGTGCGCGGGACGCCGTCGGCGTCGTGGTGCTTGCCGCCGAGCGGATGGTGCTCGCAGAGCGACGCCGGGACGATGGCGTCGGCCAAGAAGAGGTCCGGGTCCGCGAGCGCCTCCCTCGATTCCTCGGGGACGCCGTAGCTCGTATCGCCCGACAGCGAGAGTTTCGCGCCCGTCTCGGGGTCCTCGACCGTCAGCCCGAAGCAGATGAGGGGCGGGTGGTCGACGGGGACGAGCGTCACGTCCAGCCCGCACGTTCGGAAGGACTCGAAGGGAGTCTGCTCGCGCACCGTGATGCGGTCGAGGTAGTCGTACTTCTGCGAGACGGTGTCCGCGACGCTCTGCCCCGTCTTCGGGTCCACCTCGTCGGCCGCGTGGACCGGCAGGTCGTCGAACACCCGGTAGGCGTTCCCGAGGCCGTCGACGTGGTCGAAGTGGATGTGGCTGACGAGGCCCGCGTCGGGGAGGGGGACGTCGTGCGTCAGGAACTGCTGGCGGAAGTCGGGGCTGAAGTCGACGAGCAGCGACTCGCCGGTCCGCGTGTTCTCGACGTGGACCGAGAAGCGCGACCGCTCGACGCCGCGGGCGCGCGCCTCGCGGCAGGTGTCGCAGTCGCACCCGACGGTCGGCGTGCCCGTGGTGTCGCCCGTTCCGAGGAGGGTGACGCGCATCGTCGGGTGTAGGGGACGGCGGGGTGATAAGCGTAGTCGAAGGCGAAGGAGAAAATGCCGAGACCGCGGAACGGCGACGCGGCGCGCTCAGTCGTCGTGGGAGTGCCCGTGGTCGTTGGAGTGGCCGTCGCCGCTCCCGCCGCCGTCGCCCGCCACCAACTGCTCGCCGTCGGACATCATGTCCATGTTCTTGAGGTTGTCCCGTTCCTCGAAGTCCTCGACGGCGTCGAGGATATCCTCCTGCGTGAGCGACATCCGCTCTTCGGTGAGAGCCTCCAGCACGGCCTCGCGGAGGACCATGCGGAGGTCCGACCCGGTCAGTCCCTCGGTTCGCTCCGCGACGGAGTCGGGGTCGAACTCCGCCACGTCCATCCGCTTCGTGATGATGCGGAGGATGTCCGCGCGCATCTGGCGGTCCGGCTTGGGGAAGTTGACGATTTCGTCGAAGCGCCGCCACGCCGCCGCGTCGAGTTGGTCGGGGTGGTTCGTCGCCCCGATGAGGATGACCTCGTCGCGGATGAGCGAGATGTCGTCGATGCTCTTCAGCAGCGTGTTGACGGCGCGCTTGAGGGCGGCGTGCTCGTCGGACCGGCGGGTCTTCGCCACCGAGTCGAACTCGTCGATGAAGAGGATGCAGGGGGAGAGCCGTTTGGCCACCTCGAACGTCTTCTCGACGTTCTTGGCGGTCTCGCCGAGGTACTGGCTGGTTATCATCGACAGTTTCACCTCGACGAACGGGAGACCGAGTTCGTGTGCGAGAGCGCGGGAGACGGTCGTCTTCCCGGTTCCCGGCGGGCCGACGAACAGTATCTTCCCGATTTCGCGGAGGCCGATGTCCGCGAGGTACTCGCGGTGCTCGATGGCCTTCATCAGTTTCTGAATCTCCCCCTCCTGGTCGCGCGTCAGCACGAGGTCCGAGAGGGTCATCTCTATCTCCTCGGGCGCGCGGACCTGCACGAGGTCCAGCATCTCCGCGTCCTCCTCCTCGTCGAAGTACTGGTCGAGGAGGCTGTCGATCCAGACGCGGTCGGCCTGGATGGAGCGGGTCTGCTCGCGCGCCTCCGCGTGGGTCACGTCCACCTCGTCGCGGTCCTCGACGGTGGCGGCGATGGTCGGATTCGTCGACAACCGCTCGCGGTCGGCGCGTTCGAGATACCAGTCGACGGCCATCTCCGGTTGCGTCAGCGAGATGCGTCCGGAGAACTCCTCACGCTGGGTGAACATGAGGTCCGAGACCGCTTCCCAGGGGCGTTCGACGCCGGTCGCTTTGCGGGCGATGCTCTCCGTCACCACCAGGGGGCGTTCGATGCCGATGGGGGCCGTCTCGTCGCTGTCGTCCTCGTCGTCGTCGTCCGGCGGGTCCGTCCAAAAGACGCGGCGATACCGCGGCGGGAGGTCGTTCTCGTCTAACTCACGGTTTTCGGTGTACAGATTCGCCGTGAGGAGGAACTCGACCACCTCGAGAGCCGGGTCACTCATCCCAACAACGTTACCGTCCGGACGGCATAAGACCGTCGAATACCGCCGACGGCGCGGCCGGAGTCCCCGAACCGGACCCGGAGTAGACGAACGGACACCTATTATTGTATTAGGTGTTTGATGCTCATCCGTAGTATCAATTCTAGGCTTATCTGTTCAACGATTAGCTCTAAGTGCCGGGGTATTTCACAAATCATCGTGATTCGGATTTCGAGCGGTCGGCAAACCCGCTCTTTCGGTGGCGAATCGTCTACTCTCGGCGGGGGAGGTGGCGTCCGTGGCTAGACAGGTCTCGACGACGTGCATGCGCTGTGCGGTCGGGTGCGGGCACGTCCACCGCGAGGTCGAGTCGGGGACGGGAATCGAACGCGTCACCGGCGACCCCGCTCACCCGGTCTCGCAGGGTCTCGCGTGCGGCCGGGGCATCCGCGAGTCCGCGGAGCCGGAGGGAGAGTGGCTCACGCGACCGCTGGTCCGCCGCGACGACGAACTCGTGCCGACGACGTGGGAGAACGCCATGTGTCTCGTCGCGAGCGCCGTCTCCGACGCCGCCGCGGAGGACCCCGACGAGGTGGCCGTACTGGGAAGCGGCCAGCAGACGAACGAGGCGGCGTACGCCCTCGGGAAACTCGCGCGCGGCGGACTCGGCACGCGGATGTACGACGCGAACACGACGCTGTGTATGGCGTCGGCCGTCACCGCCTACTACCGCGCGTTCGGCAGCGACGCCCCGCCGCCGTCGTACGACGACATCCCCGAGGCGGAGTCGCACGTCGTCTGGGGGGCGAACCCGGCCGTCGCCCACCCCGTGATGTTCCGCTGGATAACCGACAGCGCGCAGGACGGCGACCTCGTCGTCGTCGACCCCGTCGAGACGAAGTCGGTGGCGCTGGCCGACGAACACGTCAGCCTCGACCCCGGCGGCGACCTCGCCCTCGCGCGGGCGGTGCTCCGCCGCCTCGTCGACACCGACCGGGTGGACGAGACGTTCCTCTCGGAGAACGTCGTCGGCTTCGACTCGCTCCGCGGGTCGCTGCCGACCGTCGAGGACGCCGCCGAGGCCGCGGGCGTCTCCGTCGAGACGGTCGAGCGACTGGCGACCGCATTCGAGTCGAAGACGCTCGTCTACTGGGGAATGGGGGTCAACCAGAGCGTCCGCGGGAGCGCCACCGCCGGCGCGTTGGTCGACCTCTGTCTCGCCTCCGGCAATCTCGGCCCCGGGTCCGGGCCGTTCTCCCTGACCGGACAGGCGAACTCGATGGGCACCCGCGTCTGCTCCTCGAAGGGGTCCTGGCCCGGTCACCGCGCCTTCGACGACCCCGAAGAGCGCGCGCACGTCGCCGACGAGTGGGACGTGCCGGTCGAGCGACTGCCCGACGACCCCGGTCCCGGCCCCGTCGACATCCTCCGCTCGGACCCGACGGTGCTGTGGACGATAGCGACCAACCCCGCCGCGGGCTACCCGAACGCCGAGGCCGTCCGTGACGCCTTGGAGGAGACGTTCCTCGTCGTGCAGGACGCCTTCCGAACCGAGACCGCCGAGCACGCCGACGTGGTGCTGCCGGCGGCGACGTGGGGCGAGACGGAGGGGACGGCGATGAACATGGAGCGGACCGTCTCGCGCGTCCGCGCGGCCACCGACCCGCCGACCGGGGTCCACACCGACCTCGACATCATCTGCGACGTGGCGCGCCGCGTCGTCCCCGGCCTCCTGCCCTCGCCGCCCGCGGATCCTTCGACCGTATTCGACGAGTTCCGACGGCTCACCGCCGGCACGAAGGCCGACTGCGCGGGCATCACCTACGACCGCCTCGACGCGGAGTACGCCGTCCGCTGGCCCGCGAAGGGACCGACGGACAGCACCGCCTACCGCTACCTGAACGACGACGGCTCGTGGTCGTTCGAGACGCCCTCGGGGCTGGCGCGCGTCTCGGCCCCCGCCTTCGACGCCCCGGCGCTCCCCGAGGAACCGGACGACGCGTACGACCTCGTCCTCACGACGGGCCGCGAGGAGGACGGCTACAACACGGGCGTCCGCTCCCGCGGCGGCGACCCCGAACCGCTCGTCGTCCGGGCCGCCCCGGAGACGCTGGAGGCGCACGCCGACGCCCTCGCCGTCGACGCGGACGCCGGCGGGACCGAGGGCGACGGTGCGGACGCCGGTGCCGACGCCGACGGCCCGGACGGCGAGGCGCCCGAGCGACGCACCCTGCTGGACACCCGCCGCGGTACCGTGCCGGCGGTCGTCGAGACCGACGAGACGGTGCCCGCCGGTCTGCTGTGGTGCTCCATCCACCACCCGGAGACGAACCGCCTCACCGTCGACGCCGTCGACCCGCACTCGAAGGAGGCGAACGTCAAGCAGTGCGCGGTCCGACTGCGCCACCCCTCGGCCCCCCGCCCCGAACCCTCCGCCGTCGCGGAGGCGAGCGACTGATGGCCCTCCGCGGTCCGTCCCGGCGACCGACGGATGACCGCTGACGTCCGCCGGACGGGGGTGATCCTCGCCGGCGGGCGCTCGACCCGGTTCGAGGGCGGCGACAAGGCGCTCGCACCCCTCGACGGCGAACCGCTCGTGCGCCACGTCGCGTCCGCGCTCGCTCCCGTGGTGGACGAACTGGTCGTCAACTGCCGCTCCGAACAGGCGGACGACCTGACCGAGGCCGTCGGTGACCTCTCGGTTCCGCTGGTGCTCGCGTTCGACCCCATCCGCGACCGCGGACCGCTGTTCGGCCTCCGAACCGCGCTCAGACACGCGAACGGGGCGTACGCCCTCGCCGCACCCTGCGACATGCCGTGGCTGTCGACCCCGCTCCTCGAACACCTCCTCTCGCAGGCGGTCGGCGCAACGGGGGCGGCGCTGGAGTGGGAGCGGTGCGTCCGGCCGTTTCCGATAGCCGTCCACGTCGGCTCCGGACTCGTCTCCTGCTCGGAACTGCTCCGGACGGGTCGCCGGGAGTTCGGCGCCTTCCTCTCCTCGCTCGGTCCGGTCGTCGTCGACGAACGGGTCGCCCGCGCCCACGGCGCGCCCGCCATCCTCCGGGACGTCGACGTCCGGTCTGACCTCCCCGACCCCCTCCGGCGGCCGGACCCCTCCGGCGTCGACCCCTGAACCCGGAACCCCGACCCGTAACCGGACGCCCCGCCGGCCGTGAAACTCCGCGCCCGTGTCTCCGAGTTCTGCCCCATTTATCACCACGGACGCCCGAGGAACGACCATGCCTCAGCCAGTCATCGCGGCCGCGCACCGCACCCCGTTCGGCAAGGCCGGCGGCGTCTTCGAGGACGTCCGCAGTGAGGACCTCTCCGTGACGCTCATCGACCACATTCTGGAGGAGACGGGCCTCGACGGCGAGGACGTGGACGACCTGATGTGGGGCGTCGCCCAGCAACGCGGCGAACAGGACAACAACGTCGCCCGCGTCATCGCCCTCCTCTCCGAACTCGGCGAGGGGACGCCCGCGACGAGCATCAACCGCTGGTGCGCCTCCTCGATGCAGGCCGTCATCTCCGCCTCCGACGCCATCGCCGCGGGCAACCGCGACTGCGTCCTCGCGGGCGGCGTCGAGAGCATGAGTCGCGTGCCGATGGACGGCGACTCCTACGAGCACCTCCACCCCGAACTGTCCGAGAAGTACAACGTCTTCCAACTCCAGATGGGGATGACCGCGGAGAAGGTGGCCGAGGAGTACGGCGTCTCGCGCGAACAGCAGGACGAGTACGCCGCGCGGAGCCACGAACGCGCCGCCGAGGCCGCCGACTCGGGCCGCTTCGACGACGAAATCGTGCCCGTCGAGACGGACGACGGCGTCGTCACCGACGACGAGGGCATCCGCCGGGACACCTCCGCGGAGGCGCTGGCGGGTCTCGACCCCGCGTTCACCGGCGACGGAACCGTCACGGCCGGTAACTCCTCGCAGATAACCGACGGCGCGGCGGCCGTCCTCGTCACTTCCCGCGAGTTCGCCGAGGAGCACGACTTGGATATCCTCGCCGAAACGGGCGCCAACGCCGTCGCCGGCGTCGACCCGACGGTGATGGGTATCGGTCCCGTCCCGGCGACGCGAAACCTCCTCGAACGCAACGGTCGGGACGTCGAGGACTACGGTCTCGTCGAACTGAACGAGGCGTTCGCCAGTCAGTGCGTCTACGCGCGCGACGAACTCGGCGTCGACCCCGAGAAGTACAACGTCAACGGCGGCGCCATCGCCCTCGGCCATCCCCTCGGCGCCTCGGGCGCCCGCCTGCCCGTGACGCTCATCCACGAGATGATAAAGCGCGACGAGGAGCGCGGACTCGCCACGCTGTGCGTCGGGTTCGGACAGGGCGCGGCCATCGAGTTCAGCCGGTAGTCGGCGACCTGACTCCGAGTTTTTGGTCCAGCTTTTGCGGACGAGCGTCGCGAGTCGGTAAAAAGTGGCAGGACGCCGCCACCGAGTTCAGCCGGTAGTCGGTGACTCGCGGTTCGACTCTCGGACGCCCGGACGGCCACGACGCTTTTTGAGCTCCCGTCCGGTGACCGACACGTCCATGAACAGCGACTGCTCACGTGACGTCGACAGCGACCGAACGCTCAGCCGTCGCCGCCTCCTCGCCGGCACCGCGGCGGCCGGGACGGCGGCGCTGACGCCCGCCTTCGCCGACTCGGCGGCGGCCCAGTCGGGCGACGACGAGGAGGCCGCGACGCCGTCCGCGGCGGTACAGAATACGGCGCCGACGTTCGGCAACTCCGATTACACCGGTCTGTTCGTTCAGGTGTCGGGGTACAACCGGGACGCCGACAGCCAGGGCGTCGGCAGTTGCGGGTTCGTCGAGAGCGAGGACAGCGTGACGGGCTACGACGCCGAGATGATAGACACCTACAACGACAACCACCAGTCCGAGTCCATCGTGCTGTTCGCGGTGACGCAGAACTCCATCCAACCCGGGAAACTGTTCGTGGTGAACCAACAGTCGTCCTGCGGCGGCGGGTACGTCGGCCTGCAACTCGAAGAGGTGGGCAGCAGCAGCATCGAGACGCCCGGTTCGACCGGGTCGGGGTCGGGTTCGGGGTCGGCGATTCCGGGGTTCGGCTTCCTCGCCGGTGCGCTCGGACTGGGGGCGGCGGGTGCGGCCGCCGCCCGGTCGGACGACTGAGGCGCGTTCTCTCTCGTTCTTCTCGTTCAGGCGTCGGGGTGGACGAACGCCATCGCCTCGCGGACGGCGTCGTGACCGCCGATGACGGTTATCCGGTCGCCGCGCTGGACGGTGTAGTCGGCGCTCGGAACGCTCGTCTCCCCGTCGCGGGCGACCAGCGCGATGAGACAGCCGTCCGGGAGTTCCGGACCGATGTCGCGGACGGTCCGCCCGACTATCTCCTCGGAGGTGACCTCTATCTCCTGGACGTCGCCCGAGCGGCCTATCTCGCTCATCCAGTTCATCAGCGCGGGCCGCTCGATGTAGTTGTCGATGGCGTGGGCCGTCGCCAGCACCGACGAGATGGTGCGCACGCCGAGTTCCTCGAAGGCGTCGACGTTGTTCGGGTTGTTCGCCCGGGCGATGATGGTCTCGGGGTCGAACTTCGAGTTCGCCAGTTGGGCGACCAGGAGGTTCACGTCGTCGTCGCCGGTGGCGGCGACGACTATCTTCGCGTTGCCCGCCCCCGCCGAGCGCAACACGTCGGTGTCGGTGCCGTCCCCCTGATGGACGGTGTGGCCCGCGTTGCGCGCGATCTGGATGATGTCCGGGTCGTGTTCGATGAGCACTACGTTCTCTCCGCGGTCTTCGAGGCGTTCGGCGAGCGTCCGGCCCACCTTACCGCCTCCGACGATGAGTACACGCATTGGGATGACGTCGAGGTATTCCGCTATCTGTCTCGCGAGGCCGCCCTCGAAGACGACGGTCACGAGGATGACGAGGAAGACGGTGCCGACGAGGGTGTCGGCGGCCTGCGTCAGGCCTTCCGCCCGCAGTTGGATGGCGAACAGCGTCGCCACGGACGCGGGGATGATACCCCGCGGGCCGACGAGGCTCATGAACCACTTCTCGCCCGTCGTGAACCGGTCGCCCCGCGTCGACAGGAACATGAGGAGGGGCCGGAGCACGAGGGCGACGACGGCGACGACGCCGAGGCCGCCGAGGCCCAGTCGGACGAGCGTCTCGAAGTCCAACAGCGCCGCCAAGGCGATGAAGACGAACGAGAGGACGATGAGCGTCACGTCGCCCTTGAACGCCGAGATGTCCTCCTCGTAGGGGATGTCGGCGTTGCCGAGGAGGACGCCGGCCGTGGCGACGGCGGCGATGCCCGCCTCGGTGGCGATGAAGTCGGCGGCGCCGTAGGCGACGAGCGCCCCCGCGAGGACGAGCAGACGCGCGTTCTGCGGGGCGTTGCCGGGCGAGAGATCCACGTACCGGAGCCCGTAGACCATCGCCGCGGCGACGACGGCGCCGACGACGACGCCGATGCCGAGGCGTTCGGCGAACAGCGTGAGGACCGCCCCCGGTTCGGTGACGTCCGCGACGATGGTCTCGAAGATGACGACGGCGAGGATGGCCGCCGTCACGTCGTTGACGATACCCTCCGTCTCCAACAGCGCCTCGACGCGGTCCCGCGCCGGGACGACCTCGAGGATGGGGGCGATGACCGTCGGTCCCGTGGCGACGAGCAACGCGCCGATGAGGAACGACACGGGCCACGGCGACCCGAGGAGGAAGTGTATCGCCGCGGCCGTCCCGAGGAGCGCTATCATCGCGCCGACGGTGATGACGCGAATTGTCGCCGCGGGCGCCTCCCTGAGCTTCTGGATGCGCAGGTGAAAGGCCCCCTCGAAGACGATGATGGCGACCGAGAGGCCGACGATGGCCGAGAGACCGCCGCCGAAGGAGTCGGGGTTGACGACGCCGAGCACCTCCGGTCCGAGCACGATGCCCGACGCGATGAGAAAGAGCACGCTCGGGATCTGGAAGCGGTCGGAGAGAATCTGCGAGACGACGCCGATGCCGATGATGGCCGCGACGATGTAGATGAGATTAGAACCCGCGGCCACTATGACTCCTCCATGTACGTCGGTGAAAGTAACGGACGCGCATAAAAGCACAGATTCGCGACTCTCTTTTCCGGGTAAAACCCGAACGAGCGCGCGGGAAATGGCGGGAAGCGGAGGCGGGTGGGGACGGGCGTCAGCGGTCGCCCCCCGCGGCGGCGTCCGCGTCGTAGAGCATCTCGATCTGATCGGCGTAGCGGTCGAGGATGTTGCGGCGCTTCTTCTTCATCGTCGGCGTCATCAGGTCGTTGTGCTCGGTGAACTCCTCGGGCACCAGCCGGAACTGCTTGATGCGTTCGTAGGGCTCGAAGCGCTCGTTCACCGCGTCGACCTCCGATTGAGTCCGGTCGCGGACCCGGTCGTCCCGGCACAGCGAGCGCAGGTCGTCCGGTAGGTCGTACCCCTCGCGGGCGGCCCACTCGCGGACGCCCTCGACGTTCGGCACGACGAGCGCCGAGACGAACTTGCGGCCGTCGCCGAGCACCATGCACTGCTCGACGACGTCGCTGGAGGCGAAGGCGTCCTCGATGGGGCCGGGAGCGACGTTCTTGCCCGTCGAGAGCACGAGAATCTGCTTGGCGCGTTCGCGGAAGGCGACGTAGCCGTCCGGCCGGAGCTCCACCACGTCGCCCGTGCGGAACCACCCCTCCTCGAACGCGGCCTCGGTCTCCTCCGGGCGGTTCCAGTAGCCCTCGGTGACGTTCGGTCCCTTCACGAGCAGTTCGCCCACCTCGCCGCCCGCCGCGCCCGTCACGTCGCCGACGACGGCGTCGTCCAGTTTCACGTCGACGTCGACCACCGGCGGGCCGATGGTTCCTACCTTCGGCTCCTCGGGCGGGTTGACGGTGATGACGGGCGACGTCTCGGTGAGGCCGTACCCCTCCAAGATGGGGAGTCCCATCCCGTGATACAGCGCGCACAGCTCCGGCGAGAGGCTGCCGCCGCCGCTGATGAAGAAGTCGATGCGACCGCCGAGCGCCTCCCGGACCTGCTCGAAGACGAGTCGGTCCGCCACCCGGTGTTTCGCCGTCAGGAGGACGCCGGGCGCGTCCGCCTCGTGGTACTCCCGGCCGACGTCGACGGCCCACTCGAAGATGCGCTTTTTCGCCCCCGACTCGCTCGCCTGCGTCCGAATCGCGTCGTACAGTTTCTCGTAGACGCGCGGGACGCTCGTCCCCGTCGTCGGTTCGACGAGTCGGAAGTCCTCGCGGAGGGTGTCGGGGCTCTCCGCGTAGGCGACGCAGGCGCCCGCCGCGAACATCATGAAGTGGCCGGCGAGACGCTCGAAGACGTGCGCCAGCGGCAGGAACGACAGCGTCGTCGACCCCGTCGAGATGACCGGCACGTCGTCGTCCTTGTCGGGTCGGGGGCCGAACCGCCTGTAGCACTGGTTCACGTTCGAGCGGAAGTTGCGGTGGGTGAGCTTCACGCCCTTCGGCCGCCCCGTCGTCCCGGAGGTGTAGATGAGCGAGGCGAGGTCGTCCGGGTCGGACCCGTCGACCCACGACTCGTACGCCCCCTCGTCGAACGCCGCCGCGCCCGCCTCGTGCAGTTCGCCGAGCGTGTAGACGTCCGGTCGGTCGCGGACGGCGCCGCCCATCCCGCTCCCGTCCGCGGGGTCGTCGAGGAGGACGATGAACTCCAAGTCGAGTTCGTCCTCGACGGCGAGGACGCGCCGGAGCAGGTCGGCGTTCTCTACGACGACGCCCGACGCCTCGGGGTCCGAGAGGAGGTACTCCACCTGCCGCTCCGAGGAGGAGGTGTAGACGGTGGTGACGACGCCGCCGGCCGCGAGAAGGGCGAAGTCGCACTGCGCCCACTCCATCCGGGTGTGCGAGAGCATCCCGACGCGCGTCCCGTCCCCGACGCCGAGTTCCCGGAAGCCGGCGGCGAGGTTCCGGACGATTCCGCGCATCTCGCCGTACGTCAGCGTCGCGAAGTCGCCGTCCGGCGCCGCGGGAACGACGCCCGCGTTCACGAGCGAGCGGCCGTAGATGCCGCCCTTGTACCGCTGAGCGGGTTCGCCGGCGTTCCGGGCCGCGCTGTCCTCGAACATCCGCGCCAGCGTCCCGTCGCCGACGACCTCGTCCTCGAAGGTCGCTTCGGAGTCCCGCCAGTTCATACAACAGTGTATTCGTTCACAATTTAAAAGAATATACCTTCGTGGCGCGGGGCGGGCGCTCGTCGCCGGCGGTGGCTGCTCTACTTCTGTTTCGCCTGATAGTCCAGATAGCCGAGGACGCCGCGCGCGTTCAGTTTCTCCTCCTCGCTCGCCTTCCGGTCGCCCCACACCTCGGCCATCTGCGTGTGTTCGGCGAAGTGTTCGACGACGGCGTCGTCGTCGCCGAGTTCCTCGCGCTTCTGCCGGATAGCCTCGACCCACTCCACGAGCGTCCGCTTGTACGACTCCATCAGCGCCTCGTCGTAGTCGGCGGGGCCGAAGTGGCCGAAGCAGAGCACCGCGGGTTCGATGTTCTCGATGGTCCGCACGTCCGCCAGGCACTTCTCCAAGTCGAACTGCGAGGGCGGAGACGTCTGCCTGACTTCCCCTTTCTGCGGGACGTAGATGCCCGCCGCGTCGCCGGTGAACAGCACGTCGTCGGCCGAATCGAGGAACATCGTCTGATGGGGGGCGTGCCCCGGCGCTTCGATCACCGACAGCGTTCGGTCGCCGAGGTCGATTTCGTCGCCGTCGCTCAGCGGTTCGACGCGGTCCTCGGGGACGGGTTTCGGTTCGACGTAGTACTCCCACTGCCGGCCGACGGCGGCCTTCGTCCCCTCCACCAACCGCTCGGGGTCGACGAGGTGCGGAACGCCGATTTCGTGTGTCAGCACCGTCGCGTTCGGGCACGCCTTGGCGAGGTAGCCCGCGCCGCCCGCGTGGTCGAGGTGGACGTGCGTCGGCAGGACGTACGCCACGTCCTCGCGGGCGATGTCGAGTTCGTCGAGGGCGTCGAGGAGGAACTCCCGGTTCGTCCCGATGCCGGTGTCGACGAACGCCGGTCGTTCGGCGTCGAGGATGTACACCGAGCCGTACCGCTCGGTGTCGTACATCCCGGTGTCGACGTAGTAGAGGTCCGCCGCGCCGGGCACCGCCGAAACGTCGCCGATTGCCATGGCGGATGGCCGACGCGCGCGATGAAAAGCGTTCGGCTCCTGGCTATCGGTCGGCTGTCGAGTCGGTTCCGAAACCGCGCTCGGAGACGAGAACACCCCGAAAGCCCCCGCGATGTCGACTCGGGGGCCTCGCTGCGGTCCTCGTCGCTCACTTCGCTCCGCTCGTTCGCGCCTGCGGTCCTTTCGTCGGCCGCCGTCGTCGACACCGCGGCCCGTTTCAGTCCCGCCCGCGCGGACGATTCGGCAGTCGTCGCGCATCCGGGCCACCCGAATCGGCGCTCCGTCGCCCGCGCCCCCCGCCGAGTGCCACGGATGCGACACGGTTTTTGCGCGTCCATCAGTAGCACTGCGCAATGATTAGCAGACAGTTCCTCCGCGAGAACCCGGAGACGGTTCGGGAGGCGCTCCGGAACAAGGGCATCGAGGACGTGGACTTAGACCGCGTCCTCGAAGTGGACGAGGAGTGGCGGTCGCTGAAACAGGAGGGCGACGACCTGCGGCACGAGCGCAACGAGACGTCCTCGAAGATAGGCGACCTGAAGGCCGCGGGAAAAGAAGAGGAGGCACAGGAGGCCATCGAGCGCTCCCAGGAGTTGAAATCGGAGTTGGGCGAGGTGGAGTCGCGCGCGGACGAACTCGAAGCCGAGTTGGAGGAGAAACTGCTCGAACTCCCGCAGATTCCCCACGAGGACGTGCCCGTCGGCGACGACGAGGACGACAACGTCGAGCGCCGCCGCGAGGGGTTCGACGACCTGCGCACGTTGCCCGACTCGGTGACTCCCCACTACGACATCGGCGAGGACCTGGACATCCTGGACTTCGAGCGCGGCGCGAAGGTGACCGGCGGCGGTTTCTACTTCGCGAAGGGCGACGGGGCGCGCCTCGAACACGCCCTCATTCAGTTCATGATGGACGTCCACCGCGAACAGGGCTACGTCGACGTCTTCCCCCCGATTCCGGTCAATTCGCGGTCGATGGTCGGCACCGGCCAGTTCCCGAAGTTCACCGACGACGCCTACCGCATCGGCGAGTCCAACGAGGAGGAGTGGGACGACGAGGACCTGTGGCTCCTCCCCACCGCGGAGGTGCCGGTGACGAACATGTACCGCGACGAGATTCTGCTCGACGACGACCTGCCGGTGAAACACCAGGCGTACACGCCGAACTTCCGGCGCGAGGCGGGCGAGCACGGCACCGAGACCAGAGGAATCGTCCGCGTCCACCAGTTCAACAAGGTGGAGATGGTCAACTTCGTCCGCCCGGAGGAGTCCTACGAGCGCTTCGACGAACTGCTGGACGACGCCGAGGAGGTGCTCCGCCGCCTCGGACTCCCCTACCGCATCCTGGAGATGTGCACGGGCGACCTCGGATTCACGCAGGCGAAGAAGTACGACATCGAGGTGTGGGCGCCCGGCGACGATATGGACGACGGACCCGAGGAGGGCGGCCGGTGGCTGGAGGTGTCGTCGGTGTCGAACTTCGAGGACTTCCAGGCGCGCCGCGCGGGCCTGCGCTACCGCCCGGAGCGACACGAGTCGGCGGAGTACCTCCACACGCTGAACGGGTCGGGCCTCGCCGTCCCGCGCGTCGTCGTCGCCATCCTGGAGTACTACCAGAACGACGACGGCACCGTCGAGGTGCCGGAGGCGCTCCGACCGTACATGGGCGGTCTGGAGACCATCGAGGGGCACGAACCGGTCGGCGAGTCGGCGGTCGGCGCGGGCAAGCGCGACTGATTCGGGCGAACGGGTATCCCCCCACGACCACCTACCCGTCCGTTTAACCGCGTATTTAGCCCGTAAAACGGCGGATATTCGGTTGTATCCGCGCTCAGCGCCGGTCCCCTATTTGACCCCTCGGCGGGTGGTGAAAACCACGATGAACGCGACTCGTCCCGCTTCGAGAGGTGGGCGCTGATGCCGACGACGGACGCGGGAGAGGAGAGACGCGAACGCGACTCGGTCCCCGCTCCCTCCCCCGCCCCCGACCGCGAGGCGGCGACCGAGACGACCGCACCCGACGACGACGCGGCGTGGCGCGCGGTCGGTCGCCACCGCTTCGACCGCTCGGACGAACTCGACGCGACGCTGACGACGGCGCTCGACTTCGACGGCCGACGACCGACGCGCGTCCGCGGCGTCGACACCGAGGAGGCCGAACGACTGCTCGCCTCGGCCCGCGAGGCGGGCGTCGAACTCGTCGTCCGGTTCTGTATCGACGACCGCCTGGTGCGCATCGACTCCGAGGGGGTCGTCGCGGTCAGAACGGACGACTGAATCGGGCCACCGTCACCCCTCGCGGGCGAACGTCTCGATACGCGTCACCCCGTCGTCGACGAGGGAGAACGCGTCCACGAACTCGAAGCGGACGCGCCCGTCGGCGCCGACGAGTCGGCCGCGGGCGACCCACTCCTCGGCGTCCGCGTCGACGCCGCGGTACACCGCCGTCACGTCGTGCGTCGTGTCCTTCTCGGGTCGGTCCTCGCGCATGAAGGAGACGAACGCCTCGCGGTCTGACAGCGTCCGGTCGGGCCGGTCGTGGACGAACTCGGGGGCGAGCAGCGACGCGAGTCGGTCGTAGTCGCCGGCGTCGATGGCTTCGTAGTAGCCGCGGACGACCGCCTCGCCGCCGCTCGGTCCGCCGTCGGTTTCGTCTCCGTCGGTCTCGCGTCCGGCGTCCGCGGGGTTCTGCCCGTCCATACGTCGTCCTCGGCCCCGAGACCCCTCGGTCCTTCGGTCGCGGGGCGCGGGGGGCGAGTCGGGCCCGTCCTGGCGGCCCGGCGGCGCGACGAACCGCTTTTGTCGGCGCGACCCCTCCCGGCGGACGTGACCGCGGACACGAAGACGGATTCGACCGAGTACGGGGTGCACGTCCGCTACGAGGGCGACGACGACCCGGAGAAGTGCACGGCCCGGAAGCTCTCGAAGTTCGACCTCGCGGAACTCCACCGCTCGGACCGGGCGACGCCGTACGGCGTCGTGCTCAACCCGCACGCCGAGCGCGCGCTCTCGCCGGCCGATTCGGGGGTAAAAAACGTCGTCGCCCTCGACTGCTCGTGGGAGTCGGCGGGCGAGGCGATGTTCTCCCTTCCGGGCGAGCACCGGGCGCTCCCCTACTTAGTCGCCGGCAACCCGGTCAACTTCGGGCGACCGATGCAGCTAACCACGGTGGAGGCTCTCGCCGCGGCGCTGTGCATCTTCGGCCGCGAGGACCGCGCCGAGGCCCTGCTCTCGAAGTTCACGTGGGGTCACACCTTCTTGGAACTGAACGAGGAACCCCTCCGGCGGTACGCCGACTGCGCGGACTCGGCGGAGGTAGTCGAGATTCAGCGGGAGTATCTGGAGCGCGGGGAGTCCGAGTAACTCCCCGGCGTCGCTCCCGTCCTCCTCAACGACCTTTCAGCCACGCGCCCACCGCGCCCGCTATCGCGCTGTCGACGGCGAACAGGAGGGTGACGAACAGGCCGACGACGAGGACGCCCGCGCCGCCGAGGAACGCCCCGAGGGGGCCGGCGGCCAGTCCGAGGACGCCGCCGAGGAGGCTCAGGAGGAGCGTGAGGACGATTCCGGAGATGGACCCCGCGAGGAGGCCGTTCCACGCGCCGTCGCCGAGGCTCCCGCCGGCGAGGTAGCCCGCGGCGAACCCGCCGACGAGGCCCGCGCCTATCTGTCCGAGCACCGGCACCGTGAGGCCGACGGCGCCCGCGACCAGTATCAGGAGGAAGCCGACACCGACGGCGCGCCAGTCCGTGTTCATGGGCTCGGGTAGACGTCTCGCGGCCAAAAGCCTCGCGTCCGCGGGTGACTCCCGGACCGATTCCGGTCGGTCGCCCGCCGCCGCGAGTGTCACGTACTGGCGCGCGAGCGCCGAACGGACGCGCTTTTACGGTTCGGACGAATAGTGGGTAGCATGATTTTCGAGTCCCTCCCGACGACGCCGCGGTCGGAGGAACTTCTCGACAAGGCGTTCTCGCGCGCGGCCCGGTCCGGCCGGGCGAAGTCCGGGTTGGAGGCCCAGGAGTCGATGCTCCAGACGGCCTCCTCCATCCTCTCGGACAACCTCGAGAACGTCGTCACCGAGTGGCCCGACTTCGGCACCGTCGACCCGTTCTACTACGAACTCGCCGACGCCATCGTGGACGTCGACCTGCTCCGACAGAGCCTCTCGGAGGTGACGTGGGCGAGCCGACAGATCGGCGAGATACGCCGCGAGTACCACTCGAAGATACGCAACTCCGACCCCGAGACGGCGCGGAAACACCGCAAGCAGGCGTTCGCCCGCATGGCGGACATCGTCGAGGAAATCGAAGGCGACCTGCTCCGCATCGGCGAGGCGCGCGACTCGCTGAAGGACCTGCCCGACATCCGCCCCGACGAACCGGCCATCGTCGTCGCCGGCTACCCGAACGTCGGCAAGTCGTCGTTCGTCAACCGCGTCACCCGCGCGTCGAACGAAATCGCGCGCTACCCGTTCACGACGAAGGGCGTCCAGATAGGCCACTTCGAGCGCGACCGGGTCCGCTATCAGATCATCGACACGCCCGGCCTCCTCGACCGACCCGAGGAGGACCGAAACGACATCGAGAAGCAGGCCGTCAGCGCCCTCGAACACCTCGCGGACGCCGTCCTGTTCGTCGTCGACGCCAGCGGCGCCTGCGGCTACCCGCTCGACGCGCAGGAGGAACTCCGCGACGCCGTCGAGGCGCGGTTCGCGGAGCGAGACGTGCCCGTGCTCACCGTCTGCAACAAGAGCGACCGCTCGAGGGACGCGGAGGCGGACTACTACATGAGCGTGGAGACGGACGAGGGCGTCGAGGACGTCCTCGATGCCGCCGTCGCCGCCGTCGACTGGACGCCCGACATCCCGCCGTCACGGCGGGAATGAGCGTCGTGTCGACCGAGTCACGGAGACGACCGCGGCTCTCAGAGCGGGTCCGTCCGGCATGAAGGGCCGATTTCCGTCACCCTCTGAGCGACTGCGAACGTGGGGCGAAGTCGTCGCTCTCTCGGGGTTCTGCGTCCTGTGGGCCGTCGTCATCCGCTGGGAGACGCTGCTCGCCCTGCCCGCGGAGGGCGTGGCGCTCCGGTCGCTCCGAGACGTCGCTCTCTTCGTTCTGCTCGTCACGTTCGCGTCGGCGGTGGTTCTCCGAGGGGAGAGTCTGGTGACCGAGTAAGAGAACCCGAACGCCGGTACGTCGGTTACTCGGCGTCGTAGGTGACGCTGACCGTCGCGGTCACCGTCACCGGGCCGGGTTCGAAGGAGGTGCTCCCGCCGGCCGAGTCGGCGCTCTCGTAGGCGACGCGGGTGTCGACGGGTTGGTAGCCGCCCGTCGTGGAGACGGAGCGGACGCCCGTGATGGAGAGGTCGGCCGCCTCGGCCAGCGTGTCGGCGTCGGTGCGGGCCGCGTCCATCGCGGCGTTCAAGGCCTCCTCGCGGAGGTCGGCGCGCGTCTCGTCGGTGAGCGTGAACGTGACCTGCTGGACCTCGCTGGCGCCGTTGCCGACGGCGACGTCTATCACCTCGCCCGCCTCGTCGGGGGCGACTTCGACGGTGTAGGCGTGGACGGCCTGGTAGCCGGTCATGTTGCGCTCCTGCCCGCTGTAGTCGTACTGCGGGCCGACGCGGAAGTAGGCGGTCGACACGGCGTCGTCGGGGACGCCGGCGTCGCGGAGCGCCTGTCGCATCCGCTCTGCGTCGTCGGCCACCTGTCCGCGGGCCTCGTCGGCCGAGGACGCCGTGGCGGTGACGGCGACGGTGACGACGGCGAGGTCGGCGTCCGCGGTCACTTCGCCGTTTCCGGAGACGCTGATGCTGCGGCCGGAGTCGGCCTCCGAGACCTGATTCGCGGAGCCGGTTCCGCCGACTTGCAGGGGTGCGAGACAGCCGGCCGTCAGGACGAGTGCGGCGACGGCGAACGGGAGAACGAACGCGTTGAATCTACGTTGCATACCTCTTACACGTCGGCTCGGAACATCAAGCCGACGTAGTCGCAAAGAACTCTTTCAGTCTCCTGAGGCGGTCTCGCTCTCGGGCGCTCAGGGGTCGTCGACGGCGATGTACCGCACCTCGACGGTCACGTCGCGGCTCCCGAGCGGTCCGAGCGGTTCGGGGGCGAGTTCGTCGATGACCGGGCGGATATCGTCGCCGAGGACCGGCGGATTACCGCCCGGAGGGTAGCCGACGGTGACCACGACCCGACTCGGCGTCTGGAACGGGAACCCCTCGTACTCGACGTTCATCGATACGAGCGAGGCGTCCTCCGGAAGTTCGCTCACGATGGCGCTCTGCGCGTCCTGCTCGAACGTGGTGGTGCGGTAGGTGCCGTAGCTGACGCCGACGAGGACCGACGACAGGAGGAGGAGGATGGCGCCGATAGTCGCCACCCGCGACACCGTCGCCGACCGCGCCTCGTCCTCGCGGAACCACAGTTGCGGACGGTAGCCCATCTGCCACAGCACCATCAGGGCGACGAAGTTGATGGAGAGGATGTTCACGAGGACCAGGACGAACGGCCCCAGCATCGCGACGGGGTGGCCCCACGCGAGGGCGACGCCGACGACGGCGATGGGCGGTACCAACGCCGCGGCGATCATGACGCCGACGAGGGCGGCCGAGACGCCCGACGAGATGGCCGCGGCGCCCGCGGCGCCCGCGCCGAGGGCGATGACGAGCGACAGCACGTCCGGCGCGAGTCGCTCGTGTACCTCCCCGAGTGCGAACACCTCCTCGGCCGTCATCGGGACGATGCCCAGCACGCGCAACAGCGTGGCGAAGACGGCGGCCGCCGCGATGGCGACGGCGACGCCGATGGCCTGCAGTTTTATTCCCTGCAGCGCCATCTCGCGGTCGTCGATGACCGTGCCGACGCTGGCCGACATCGCCGGACCGACGAGGGGGGCGATGACCATCGACCCGACGACGACGGCCGGCGAGTCGAGGAGGACGCCCGCGGTGGCGACCACCGCGCTCACGATGGTCATGAGGAGAAAGGAGGGGAACGGCGGCGCCAGCTCGTTGGCGTTGGCGGCGAGTTCCTCGCGGGCGATACGGTCGGAGTCCCCGTTCTCCTCCTCGTACTTCTCTTCGAGGTCCTGAAACCGCTTGGAGACGACCGTCTCGGCGTCCACGACCACGGTGTAAGCGTCGCGTTCGATGCCCACCTCGCGCAGTTCCTCCAGCACCGGTTCGACGGCCTGCGCCGGGAGCGGAAAGGAGACCAGCGCCGTGTAGCCGCGTCCGCTCGTCTCGTCGGAGACGGCGTAGTCGATGCCCTCCTCGTCCAACGTCTGCAGGATCGTGTCGCGCTTGCCGGTCGGCACCATCACCTGTACGAGTCGCACGGACGAACGTTCCGAGCGGCGTGCAAAAACCCCGTCGGCCTGCGACGGACGGTCTCGACGGTCCGCGCCGGGTTCATTGCCGACGCGCCGCTACGCGGGTTCGTGCACCGCACCGTCGACCGCCGGGCGTTCCTCGCCGCCGTCGCCGCCGCGAGCGGCGGTTGTCTCGACGGCGCTACGCCCGAACGCTCCGGTGCGACGTCCGCACGCTCGACGGGAGCGAGCGAGAACGGCGACGGCGCGAGCGAGGACGCGGACGCGACGTACCGGAACCCGGTGTTCGAGAAGGTGTTCGCGGACCCCACAGTCGTCGAGGCCGACGACGCCTTCTACGCCTACGCGACGTACCACCCGTGGGGCGGCGCGCGCGAGTCCTCGCGGCTGATTCCTATCGCCCGGTCGACCGACCTCGTGAACTGGTCGGACGCCGGCGCGGCGCTCGCGTCGATGCCCGACTGGCGGGACGCCGACGGGTTGGGGCTGTGGGCGCCGGACGTCGCCCGCTTCGACGGTCGGTACGTCCTCTACTACTCGTACGCGCGGTTCGGCGACCCCAACCCCGGCATCGGCGTCGCCGTCTCGCCGTCGCCGAGGGGACCGTTCGAGGACCGCGGCGAACTGCTCAGGAGCGACGGAATCGGCGTGCCGAACTCCATCGACCCCTGCCTCGTCCGCGAGGGCGGGACGTCGTTCCTGTTCTGGGGGAGCAAGCGGGGTATCTACGGCGTCCGCCTCGCGCGGGACGGCCTCTCGGTCGCGGACGACTCGGACCCGTTTCGGATAGCCGGCGACGGCGTCGAAGCGCCGTTCCTCGTGAAGCGGGACGGCCGCTACTACTTCTTCGGGTCGCGCGGCACCTGCTGCGCCGGCGCGGAGAGCACCTACCACGTCGTCGTCGGTCGGTCCGAGTCGCTCCGCGGACCGTATCGGAACCGGAAGGGGACGCCGCTGACGGAGGCGTCGGGGACGACCGTCCTCCGCGGCGACGACGCGTTCGCCGGCCCCGGCCACAACGCCGTCGTGCGCGACCACGCCGGCGACGATTGGCTCCTCTATCACGCCTACGAGCGCTCGAACCCGTGGACGGGGAACGGCGACGTCCCCCGACGCGTCCCCATGCTCGACCGACTGGACTGGCGCGACGGGTGGCCGCGGGTGCGGTCGGGAACGCCCTCGCGGACCGTGCCGGTTCCGCGCGCCGGCGGGAACTCCTCGGGCGCGAGTCGCTTCCGCTCCGAAACGCCGAGAGAATAAAACAGGGTCCGCTCGCTTCGGTCCGCCGGCGGCGCTTCAGTCGTCGTCCGATTCGGCCGGGTCGCCGGGACTCGGGGAGTCAGACGTGCGCTTCCGACTCGACCCCGTGAGGACGGTCTCCTCCTGCAGGAGCACGCGACCGTAGTTCGACCCGAAGTCCCGTATCAGCGAGAGCAGGGCGAGGAGGCAGACGAATGCGAACGGCGTGCCCGTGATTATCGCCGCCTGCTGGAGCGTGTTCGCACTCCCCGTGCCGCCGAGGATCATCAGTATCGCCGCGGTCAGTCCGAGGACGACGCCCCAGAAGATGCGGTTGATGGTCGACGGCCGCGCCTTGCCTCCGGTCGTCATCATCGAGACGGCGAGCGTCGAGGAGTCCGCCGAGGTGACGAAGAACGTCGTCACGAGGACGAGGAACATGTACATCAGAAGCGTGCCCACGGGGAACGTCATCGAAGCGCCGCCGATGTTCAGCGTGAACTGCAACGCCTCGAAGAGGATGAAGCCGGACACCTCCGCGCCCGCCTCGCCGGCGATGACCGCACCGAAGTCCGCGATGCCGTTGTGCTGCGCCCAGACCGCGGTGCCGCCGACGAAGGTGAACCACGGGATGGTCGCCGCCGACGTGGCGACGATGCCGGTGAACGCGACTTCGCGGACGGTGCGGCCCTTGGAGATGCGGGCGATGAACAGGCCCGCGAACGGCGACCACGAGAGCGCCCACGCCCAGTAGAACACCGTCCACGCGTTCATCCAGTTCGTGGCCTCCGGGTTCCCGGCCCCCATGGGTCCCGCCCCGGTGAAGAGGCTCATGGAGACGAAGTCCGTGACCATCCCGCCGAACGCCTGCGTACCGAGCAACAGTAGGAACAGCGTCGGGCCGACGAGGAACGTCGCCACCATGAGGACGACGAAGAGAATCATGTTGAAGTTCGAGAGCCGGCGGATGCCCTTGTCGACACCGAGCACCATCGACGTGGTGAACAGGAGCGTCATGAACGTCACCACGAGGAGGATGCCGAGGTTCCCCATGCTGATTCCCCACTGGTAGTCCAGTCCGGTGACGAACTGACTGCCGATGAAACCCAGAGAGGTCGCCACCCCGCCGATGGTCGCGAAGACGGCGAGGATGTCGACGACTTTCGCCGCCGTGCCGTCGAGGTTGTCCGCGCCGATGATTGGCGTCAGCGCCGAGGAGACGCGCAACGGGACGTTCTCGTAGTTGTACGCGAAGTAGCCGATGGCGATTCCCATGATGGTGAACACGGCCAGTTGGGGGAGCGCCCAGTGGAACATGGTCTGCTGGACGGCGATGGTCATCGCCTCCGCCGAACTCCCTTCGACGCCCCCGAACAGCGGCGAGGGGTTCGCGTAGTAGAAGAGCGCCTCGGTCGGCCCCCAGAACACCACGCCGGCCGCGAAGCCCGCGGAGTAGATCATCGAGAAGAAGGAGAAGAAGCTGTACTCCGGGGATTCGTCGCCGAGTTTGATCGCTCCCCACGGACCGACGATGAGGAACAGGAGGAAGACGACGACGAGGAACACGATGAGCAGGAGCGCCCAGTTGAACATCCCGAGCAGCGTGTCGTTCAGCGACGAGATGCCGCTCTCGACCGCATTCGGACTGACGAAGAACGCGACGATGACGCCCACCGTCAGCAACGCGCCGAACAGGAAGACGACGGGGTCTATCTCCTCGCGGAACTCCGCGAACCGCCCCTTCTCAGCGCCGCTCATGCCGTCTCACCTCCGGTACCGAGCGACGATGCGGTGTTCGAACGCGGTTCGACCCACCGTACCCCGTGGTGTGCGAACGCATGCCATTCTGTCACCAGAGAGTCGGATAAGTGTTTTTCACGGGTTCGGTCATGTCGGAAGGACGACCAATCGCCGCGCGGAGGCTCGGAGGGCGTTCGGGAGATACGATTCGACGAATACGGCGCTATTCGCCCCTCAGACGTTCCAGAATCGGTATCTCCGCCATCCGCTCGTCGGTCACCTCCTCCCACGCGATTCCCGAGGGTTTCCGCGCGGACGCCTCGGTCCGAACCGACCGCTCCGGCGTGAACACCCACTCGATAGGCACGTCCTGCGGCGTCGTCGGAATCGCCTCGTCGACGAACTGCGTCTCGTGGAGCGTCGTGACCGTGGTCGTCTCGTCGTCGACCAGTCCGAACTCTCGAAGGATGGCGAACTCCAGGTCGCTGTATCCCTCTCCCTTCCCGACTCGCGCGCCTTCCTCGTTCACCGCGACGCTCCCCGACACGATGAGGTCGACCGGTTCCATCTCGTCGGGTCCGACCGGCACGCCGACTTCCGACGACCCGCCGATGGTCGTCGCGTGGTCGACGTCCTCGACTTCGGTCGGATCCAATCGAAGGAAACACTTCTCGTCTCGCAGCCGAGGAACCGCCATGTAGATGGTCTTCCCCTGTCGAAGCGCCGCCCGCCGCACGGGAAGTTGCGGGGAGTCGGGGTTGGACTTGATCACGTCCGCGTTCTGCCACGCCTCGTTCGCCGCCAATCGCTCCGCCGCCTCGTCCGCGCCGTTGAAATTGGGGATTCTACCGTGCGGAGGATATGGAAAACGAGATTCCCCACTCTTCTCTAGTTCGTCCCAGATTCGCTCTCGAAGCTCCTGCTTCTCCATGCCACCGATTGCGGGGCCGCGTACTAGTACGTCTCTGGTCTCCGGCAGACGTTCCCCCCCCCCTCTCTGTCCCTCTCCCGCCTCTCGGAACCGGCGCCGTCGTCGAACGGGGAGTAGCCTTACAACTGCTTATTGCGAACACGGAACATGATCTCCGAAGGGTCGATCGGCGACGACGGGGCGACACCGCTCTCGGAGACGGCCGAGCGACTTGACGCCGCCGGCATCGCGGCGACGACGAGAGTCGCCGAGGACGCGAGTCCCTTAGAGGCGCTCCTCGACGCGGTTCCCGACCACGACGCCATCGTGATGGGCGAGCAGGCGCCCTCGCTCCGGTCGTTCCCGTTCGGAGACGTGACGGAACGCGTCGCGGCGGAGTCGGTCGGACCGGTGCTCGTGGTGCGGCGGCCACGGTCGGAGCTGGGGTCGCAGTCGGGGTGACGGGTCGCTCCGGCGCCGCGGACGGGTTCGCCCGACTCCGACGGACCGCAACGCCAGCGTTAACCCCCGCGACAGCGTGTCCTCGCACATGTTCGAAGACCGCCCGGACCGACAGGAGGTCGTCCTCGTCGGGCGCTCTAACGTCGGCAAGTCGACGCTGATGCGGGAACTGACGGGTCACTCGAAGTTCACGACGGGCAAGAAACCCGGCGTGACCCGGCAGCCGAACCACTTCGACTGGGCCGGCGACGACTTCATGTTCACCGACCTGCCGGGGTTCGGGTTCATGTCCGGCGTCGAGGAAGACCGCCGCGAGGAGATAAAGACCGACATCGTACAGTACATCGAGGGGAACGCCGACGACATCCTCGCGGGCGTCCTCGTCGTCGACGGCAAGAGCGTCGTCGACATCATCGACAGACACTCCGGCCCCGACGAGATACCGCACGACGTGGAGATGTTTCACTTCCTGCGCGAACTCGGAATCCCCGTCGTCGTCGCGGTGAACAAGATGGACAAAGTCGACGACAGGGACGAGCGCCTGAACGACCTCTGCGATCGACTCGGACTGATGCCGCCGTGGAAGCAGTGGTCGGACGTGGTCGCGCCCATCAGCGCGAAGCGGGGGAACCTCGACGCCCTCGAAGAGGCCTTGCGCACTCACTTCCACGAGCAGAAGCGCGACGACCTCCTGAAGTTCGTCAGCTGAGGGAGGAGACTCAGTTCCGCGCGGTCGACGCGTCCGCGGCGCCGACGCCGGCGACGGAGACGCGGACGGACGCCCCCGCCGGCGAGGGGTCGCACGTCGCCCTCGCGGACTCCCCGTCGGGGAGCGTCACCGTCGTCTCGACCGGCGCGCCGGTCTCGACGGCCTCGGCCACCGCCTCCGCGAGGGGGGAGTCGGTGTCCCACGGCAGGACGGACCACGCGGACGCACCGGCGTCGTCGTCGTCGATTCCGAGCGGTTCGCAGGCGGCGTTCGCGCCGGTCAGCGTCCCGCCGGCGTCGACGCCGAAAGCCGGGACGCCGAGGCGGCCGAGGACGGCTCCGAGTTCTTCGACTCCGTCGCGGTCCGAGCGCTCGCGGCCGACGCCGCAGACGGCGAACGGGTCGCCCGCCCCGTCGACGACGAGCAACCCGGTGAACTGGTACCGGCGACTGCCGCCCTCCTTTGTCCGGACCGACGCCTCGACGGTCGCCTCCTCGCCCGACGCGACCACGGCGTCGATGGCCGCGGCGACGCGCTCTCTGTCCGCCCCCTCGAAGAACTCCGTCGGGTGCATCTCGGCCACCTCCTCGTCGGAGTAGCCGGTCTGCGCCACCAGCGCGTCGTTCCAGCGGAGGAACCGCCCGTCGGTGTCGAACGCGTAGAGCGGGTCGTCCACGGCGTCGAAGGCGGCGTCGAGCAGTCGTCGGTCCCGCGCCGCCTCGCGCGCGACGCGCGCGCCGGTGATTGACTGGTCGACTCGCCGGGCGAGCACCTCGAACTGCTCGGTGCCCATCTCCTTTTTCAGGTAGTCCGTCGCGCCCGCGCGGAACGCCTCGCTCGCCACCTCCTCGGACCCCTTCCCGGTGAAGAGGATGAACGGGAGGTCCGGACGCTCCTCCCGGAGGCTCCGGAGGAGGTCGACGCCGTTCTCTCTGGTCATGTCGTAGTCGCTGACGACGCAGTCGACGTCGTCGCCGCGCGACGCCATGAACTCGCGCGCGTCGGCCGGCGACCCGGCGGTGTGCGTCCGCGCTTCCGGGAGGTGGCGGGCGACGAACGTCGCCGCCGCCTCCACGAACGCCGGGTCGTCGTCGACGAGCAGTACCCCTACGCCCTCGTCCGAACTCGGGTCGTGCTCGCTCACGCCTCCTCGCCGGGCCGCGAGCGTCTTAAAGCATCGCGACCATTTCTCGAAAACCGTTGTGTTTCACACTGTTTCGTTTTACGCCGCCGTTAACGGCCGTTCTCGGCGGTGAACCGTTACGAACGCACAGACGGCTCTCGGTCTCGTCGGGTGCCGGACGAAGTCCGTCTCGGAAGGGCGACTCGGGCGTTAACTGCCTCGTCACACGGGGCTCGGTGGGGGTAACCCTCGTCACTGTCGCCCGTCTCTCGCTAGCGGACCGCCGCATTTCACGCTTGCCATCGTCGCTCCCGCGGCCGACCCGCATCCGCGTTCGGGCCGGCGCCCTCCGTCGCCCACCGTCTGCCGCGCGCCGTCCCCCCGTCGCCCTCCGGTCACTCCCCGCTCCCGCCTCGCCCGTCCCACGCCGCGTGTTCGGCGTGCTCGGCGGCGACCCGGCGCGCGTCGTCGCCGTCGAGCAGTCCGTCCTCGGTGGCGAGGCCGTCCACGAGTCGGCCGGGCACCCGTTCGAACGTCGGCGCGAACACGTCCACGTCCTCCTCGCCGTCGTACACCGCCTCCGCCGGCGACGACTCGGTCACTACTCGCTCGTCGCCCGTCGGTCGGACCTTGTCGCGCGCGGCGACGACGTAGACGGGGACGCCCGCCTCCCGCGCGGCCAAGGCCAACCCCGTCGTCCCCGTCTTGTTGACGACGCTCCCGTCGGGGAGCACCGCGTCCGCGCCGACGACGACGGCGTCCGGGGCGACGCTCCCGTCCGCCAGCGCCGCCGGGAACGCCGCCTCGGTGGTCAGCGTCACCGCCGCCGCCGTCTCCTCGGCCATCGCCTCCGCGACGTCGACGCCCTCGCGTTCGGGACGGGACTCCGCGACGAGGACCGAGTCCGGGCCGAACTCGCGGAGGCACTCGCAGACGGTTCCCGACCGCGAGAGCGTCGCCACGCCCGTCGCGCCGGCGTCGCGGAGGCGGTCGACCAGCGTCGCGGAGGACGCCTCGTTCGCTGCGTGCGCCGCCGAGAGCGCCCGGACCGCGGCGGCGGCGACGGCTTCCGGGCGTCGCTCGGCCGTCGCGAGGACGCGGTTCACGCGGTTCGCGACGGCGGCCATGCTCGGGCGCGCGTCGCGGAGTTCGCGCCCCACCGCGGCGACCGACTCCCAGTCGTCGGCGTCGACGGCGGCGTCCCGTAGCACTTCCAGCGCCCGTGCGGATATCCACGCCGACCCGTTCGTCCGGTCCTCCCGCACGTCGTCGACGCGCGGCGCGACGCGGCGCCACGTCTCCCAGAGGCGGGGGACGGTCTCTCGGTCGCGTATCGCCGTCGGGTCGGCCCACTCCACCGCGGCGAGTTCCTCGTTCGGCCGCACCTCGCGGGTCGTCGACTCGAACAGGAAGGGGTGGACGACGAACGACCCCTCCTCGTCGTCGACGGCGAGCGTCTCGCCGATTCTGACGAGGCGGAGGCTCGTGCCACCGAATCCCGTCTCCTCGCGCAGTTCCCGCCGGGCGTCGAACTCGGCCTCCTCGTTGTCCTCCTCGACGTAGCCCGAGACGCCCGCCCAGCGGCCGGCGTACGTCTCGGCCCTGTCGCTGCGGCGGGTGAGAAGCACCTCACCGCGGTTTCTGACGAAGCAGGTGACGACGTGGTCCATGTCACACCCTACGTCCCTCGGGACAACGGTTTTTGGGTCGACGGGCGTACCTCCTCGCATGTCCGTGGACCTCGCCGTCGTCAGCGACACGCACGTCCCCTCACGCGAGGAGCGCATCCCGGAGTGGGTCGAAGAGCGCATCCGCGAGGCCGACCACGTCGTCCACGCGGGCGACTTCGACTCCGCGGAGGCGTACGACCGAGTGGTCGAACTCGCCGGCGGCGAGGCGAACCTCACGGCCGTCGTCGGCAACATCGACCCGCGCGGGTTCGACCTCCCCGAGACGGCGACGCTCGACGTCGAGGACGTGCGCTTCGTCGTCACCCACGGGTCCGGGTCGCTGGAGGGCTACCGCGAACGCGTCGTCGAGGCGGTCCGCGAGGCGGGCGGGTCGGACGCCGTCGGCATCTGCGGGCACACCCACGACGTGATGGACGAGTTCGTCGACGGCGTCCGCCTGCTCAACCCCGGGAGCGCGACGGGGGCCGAACCGGCCGCCGAGACGACGATGTACCGGCTGACCGTCGAGGGGTCGGACGTTTCCGTGACGCTGCATCACGGGTGAACTCGTCGGGCGGAACCCGTTCCGTGCGGGTTCAGCGGTTCAGATCCGTTGAATTCTCGGTCGTTGATAGTTCGCTGAGGTCGTGCTGCATAGAGGGCGCGAATCGGTCACTGGCACAGTGCTCAGTACGAGAGAACCGCTCGGTGCCGAGGCCTTACTGTGCGAATCGCTGTGACGTTCCGAAGAACCTGTAGACCCCGACGAATACACTCGCCAGTAGAAGACCCCCACCAGAGTTAACGAGCCAGCTTGAGATATGTAGCCACCCGAATCGGAGAGATTCTGGGGTTAGCAACCCGAAACAGAGTATGAATAGCCCCACCCAGAACAACTCATTGCGTCGGTAGAGGGATATGAGCAATTCCCGCATAGTGATTGTTATTTCTGGTTGACAATATACATTTCGCACACTGATACGCTTGCACACCAATTCGCCAGTTATCTATCGCCAGTTAAGGAAATGAGATACCTCCGCGTGCTGAATACACCCTCTGTCTCGGCTACGCCACTCCTGACAGTGTTTGGCGAGGTTTCTGTGTACGTGCTGAATAGAGAGCGCGAGTCGGTCACTATCCAATCGACTTATTGTCAACCGCTGTTAATATCCTACAGTGCCTTTGTTGAACACCTCATCATTGATTGCTCGTCGATGGAAAAGTGGTGTTTTAGTTACTCTCGTAGCGCTTATCATGGTTTTCCGCTTTTACCTAGTTCCAGATGGTTCTTTGCTAGACAAAGGACTCACAGTTGTCGGTGTAATCTTGATGGTTGCATTCTTTGTGAGGGCGTATTACCGGGGACAGTACGGGAAATCACCGTGGTAAATTAGTTCAACCCGTGAGTTAGAATGGTCACTAATGTGGTGTCCGTAAGTGCTGAACTCACCCTCTCCATTCAGCACGTCGCTCTTGACCGCCTTCAGTGAGGTTGCTGTGGGCGTGCTGCATAGCGGGCGCGAATCGGCCATGGGCTCGGTATCCAGTATAAGCGAGTCGGCTTGCTCAGAACAGGCGTCCTGTCTGACGGCCTGTCGTCGAATTGCTCTGATACGTTCAGCTTCGTCGACTATCGAGAGACAGCTTGGTCGCCACCCACCCACCGGCACGACCGAATCCGAGCCCGAACAGTGAAGAAACGCACAGTAGTAGCCCACAGAATACGATTCCAAGTAGCGGCCGTCTCACTGCTGTGCCAACCGTTACCATGGAGATGACCAGTCCAACGAGGCCAGCGACGAAGCCAGTTCGGAGGCCAGCAGCACCGGGGTCTGACGAGCGGATTGCAGCGATGGTTCCTGCGATGAACGCTCCGAATATCATGATACCACCGCCAATGGTCGCCTCAGAGTTCGGTAACCAATTCAGAAGGGCGGTGACAGGTAACGAGGCAATTGCACCGAAGAGCGCAAATCGCCATATCTCAGGAGGGGTACGGACGCGGAGAGATAGCACCATATTCCTACTACAAGTTGCCAACAATATATCATTTGTGTGAGATTGGACGATGAAAATCTCGACGACCAATTAACTGCTGTTACACTCGCAGGCGCTACTCAGCAGTTAGTTTAGCGGGAATACAACAGAATAGAGGAGTCCTCTGTGCTGAATACACTCTCTGAATCTGTCACGACGCTTCTGACAGCGTTCGGTGGGGTTTCTGCGAGCATGCTGAATAGAGGGCGCAAGTCGGTCAATTGTGTTCACTGGAGCGTGAAAACCGTCTCAGAGAACCCACGTTTCCATCTCGTCTGAGAGTGGTCTGCCGAACGCTTATACGGCTCATCGGGTTACTAGAAGTACGATGGCCAGTTCGACTCAGAACGGCGACGCCAACGATGGCGAGATACGTCTCTGGCAAGAGGATGGCTGGTGGATCGCGAACGACGTCGATACGGGCGTGACGACGCAGGGAGCGTCTAGAACGGAGGCACTGGAAAACCTGGACGACGCCGTCGCAGTCCATACCGGGGAGCGTGGCCACGAACCGACGGACGAGGAACTCCGTTCGCTGGGAATCGACCCCGAGGACAACACCACCGGCGACCAGGCACCGCCAGATGTCCTCGACTGATCGATGGGAAGGCGAACGTTCTCCGGAATGGAGGTCGTAACGGTGCTGGTCAACGTCGGCGGGTTCGAGTGGCGACGAACGACCGGTGACCACGCTCAACTGTACTACGAACACCCGACGAACGAAGAGGACCGTCGACAAGTGACTGTCCCGTTACACAGCGAACTCCGTACCGGAACGCTCCGAAGTATCGCCGAAAGCGCCGGAGCACACGACTTCGATGCGTTCTGCGAGTGGATCGACGAAAACGCTTGATCTTCCACGAAGAGGTGGATGCTCTCACCGTTGTCGAATACCGAGTAGGCTTTCGTGCTTATGCTGAATAGAGGGCACCTTTTTACTTCGCCGAGTGCGCCTGCGGCGCACCGCTCTCGCGAGAACGCGGAACGTTCTCCTGGCTGACGAGACGGGAGGCGTCTCGTGAACCCCGCAAAAATCTGGACCAAAAAGGGCCGACTCCGCCGTCTTCGACGGCTTCGTCGGAGAATCGCTCGCTCCCTCCGGTCGCTCGCGGATGCTCGTTGCGCATTTCTCTACTGGACCGCTGTTTCGCAACCAACGGCGTGAAACGAATCGCAGTGCCGTGCCGAATAGAGAGCGCGAATCGGCCACGGACTCGGCACCTGCTGTGAGAGAAGCGAATCGCTCAGAACGACGTACGTATCGCCCACCGAAGTTTGCTGAATGACTGCCGGAGGAGTGGTATTTCGAGATATGAGGGAAACAGAACCTATAAGCAGTGCAATCTTGTCGATGTCAATATGGTGTCTACTTCCCACGCCAATTGCTGGCGTTGGCACGTGTATCGGGAAGTGGACAGTAGCGCGGCTTAGGGTCAGACGGGCTTAACCCGGCGGATTCGGTCGCGATGCTCACTCGCTTTCTCAATCGCATCGCCTCCTAAGTGACTGCAATCATCAAACACACATGCCAGCAGAAGACGACTTCACCGTAACGCCATACGCCGTCGAAGGCGACATCGACTACGACCGACTCATAGACATGTTCGGGGCTGATGCCCTCACTGCCGAGCAGAGGGCTAAGTTTCCTGACCCCGGCCATCCGCTCGTGCGCCGTAGCGTGTTCTATGCAGAGCGTGACGTAGACCCATTCCTTGATGCCGCCAACGAAGACAAGCTTCATTCCATCGTGACGGGACGTGGCCCCTCAGGGCCGATGCACATCGGTCACATCTTCCCATTCTACTTCGCTAAGTATCTACAAAACCAGACAGGAACTCTCGTCTACATCCCGTTCTCCGACGACGAGAAGTACTTTCTCAAAGACAAGTCGCTGGAGGAAATCAGCGGCTACACCCGCGAAAACCTCCTTGACCTTCTCGCAGTCGGGTTCAACCCCGAACGAACCCGAATCGTCGTAGACACGGCGGACGCGGACGTGGTGTACCCTCTAGCGACCGCGTTTGCCAAGGAAGTGACGCAAGCGACCGTGGACGCAACATACGGAGAACCCGAGAATATCGGTCTCTCGTTCTACCCTGCTGTCCAAGCCACACACCTCCTCCTCCCGCAACTTGTGGAGGGTCGCCATCCGACGCTCGTCCCGATTGCGGTTGATCAAGACCCCCACGTTCGAGTCTGTCGGGACATCGCGGCCAAGGAACGGTACGATGTGGCCAAGCCCGGTGCCTTGCTCTCGAAGTTTCTCCCAAGTCTCGAAGGGCCGGGGAAGATGAGTTCGTCCGACGATGCACCGAGTATCCTTCTCTCAGACGATCGAGAGACGGTCTTCAACAAAATCCGCACCCATGCTTATTCTGGTGGGCAGACGAGTCTCAAAGCACATCGAGAGCAGGGAGGAAATCCCGAGGTAGATGTCTCGTATCAGTTCCTGTACTACTTCTTTGAAGAAAATGATGAGCAGGTAGAACGGCTTGCACGCGAGTATCGAAACGGGTCACTCCTGAGTGGTGAACTCAAAGATATGGCGGCGAAGAATATTGCGAACTTCCTCGAAGCACATCAAGAACGTCGCAGGGCGCTTGGCTCGCTCGAAGACGAGTTGGAACAGTTCCGCTTGACAGAGGATGAGCGACAGGTTGCGCGGCGGCGAGCAGGCTACCCCGAGAGTTCTCTGGTTCAGAGATAGACCCACTCACTCGGAAATCAACCTACTAAGTTCGCATTTCTCTACTGGACGGTTGCTTCGCAACCAACGGCGTGAAACGACTCGCAGTGCCCTGCTGAATACACCCTCTGAGTCGGTCACGACGCTTCTGACAGCGTTCGGTGAGATTGCTGTGGGCGTGCTGCATAGAGGGCGCGAGTCGGTCATAGGAGAGAAAGAGCAGTACCGAGAACACTCAGACAGGCAGCCGCAATCAGCGCAAAGAGGAGACTAGCGGAGATCTCAAAGCTATCAGGGTCTCTTTGCAGTGATTCATAGCCAGCCACAATAGTCATCCCGGCCCCACCAACGGTCATAAGCAAGAGCGGAATACTATGGTCGCCAGAGAGAACCGATAGCGCCGCTGGAAGCCCAATAGAAAGTCCAATTACTGCAAGAGCACCGCTGTAGATATACAATCGTTCCATAGACGTCTAATCAAACCTTGGCCAAATATATCTGAGGAAGTTGACACTGCTGTCTTGCTTGGGACAACTCGGACAGGACTTCACTACCGAAGAAGTAGGATAAGTGGTGCCCGATTGATGCTCTATACTCAGCACGCTCTTTCTGACAGTGTTCGGTGAGGTTTCTGGGCCATGCTGCATAGAGGGCGCGAATCGGTCACAGGAGGGAAAGAGCAGTACCGAGAACACTCAGACAGGCGGCCGCAATCAGCGCAAAGAGGAGACTAGCGGAGATCTCAAAGCTATCAGGGTCTCTTTGCAGTGATTCATAGCCAGCCACAATAGTCATCCCAGCCCCGCCAACGGTCATAAGCAAAATTGGAATACTATGGTCACCAGAGAGAACCGATAGCGCCGCCGGAAGCCCAATAGAAAACCCAATTACTGCAAGAGCACCACTGTAGATATACAATCGCTCCATAGACGTCTATCAAACCTTGGCCAAATATATCTGAGGAAGTTGACACTGCTGTCTTGCTTGGGAACAACTTGAACAGGGACTTCACTACCGAAGAAGTAGATAAACAGTGCCCGATTGATGGTCTGAATCGGTTACGACACTTCTGACAGCGCTCGGTGAGGTTTTTGCGGGCGTGCTGCATAGAGAGCGCGAATCGGTCACGGACTCGGCACCTGCTGTGAGAGAATCGCATCGCTCAGAACAGGGCCTGTAGTCATCACTCTGTTCGCGCAGTCTGGCCCGGGAACCGCTGACTGGCTACCTCACCGGGTTCGCCACGGGGAGCAGACCCGAGGAGATGATCCGACGAAGGAGGACGACGATACCGTTCTCTAGACCGTTGGCGAAGATCGCCTGCTCATGTGAGTCGTCGTAGTCGGCGTCCGGGTAAAAGGAACTGACCAGCAACGTCGTGCGGTCGACCAACAGCAGGCGGCTGATGGCAATCTCGTCGTCGCTCGCGGGCCCTAGGAGCCAGTCCAGGTCGGTTTCGAACACCTTCACGGATGGGATCTCGGTATCGAGTTTGGCGATGATCGCGTCCGTTTCGCCACCGATGGTCACGTCGACACCGCGGTCGACTGCGCCGTTGAGCAGCCCGTACAACGCCTCCGTCAGGAGTTCCTCCTCGACGACCAGCAGGACGATCTCCGATTCGGCGTCCGCCAGCAGATTGTGTGTCCGGGCCTCGATGCCACCGTGGCCGGACATCGTCCATACCTCCTGCATTCGGTCGTTGTCGTCGACCTCCGGTTGGAGATCGAGCGCTTCGAGGTGTGACTGAAGGGTGTCGATCCGCGTGTCGTACTGCTGACGCAAGATCGCGGTTGCTTCCTCGATGCTGACCGCGCGAAACTGCTGGGGGTTCGAATGCCGTACTTCCACCAGCCCCTTTGACTCCAGCACTCGGACGGCGTCGTACACCCGAGTTCGAGGGACCTCGGAGATCTCGCTGATTTCCTTGGCGGTCCCCGTCGAGAGTCGGGTCAACGCCAGGAAACTCCGCGCCTCGTACTCCTTGAGTCCAAGGTCCTGCAGCAGACTCACCGTCTCGGCTTTACGTTGCTCATCCGTCATTATGTTGTCCTGTCATGGCCGAATGGTCGAGGGGGCTAATTCACGCTCGGACGGGATTTGGGTGACTGACTCTCCACACTTCGAGCAGGCGTCCATCGCTTTGCTAATGTACGTCTTCTCGCAGACAGGGCACGAAAACAGGGCCGTGGTGACTTCGTCCTCGGAGTCGTCGCGAGTGGGCAGTGTCTCGGCCTGTGTGCGCCTACTGAGTCGGGAGAGCCACGTGTGGAGCCGGCTCATGGGTTACGACCCTCCCGCGGGCAGTACGTCTTCATGGTCGGTCACCAACCGGAACAATGACGCGTTGTCGTCGAAGCTGGATCCCCGCCGAATCGTGCGGGAGCCCGTATTCCACGCGAGATAGTCTGCCTCGGAGAATTTGGGCAGATGAATGTGATACAGGGCTGTACGCATCTCGGTGAGGGTGGCGTCGTCAACGGCGTCCGGGTCGCAGTCGATGTGCCAAGTGGCAACCCGAGTGGCGAGGCAGTTGAGGGAGACGGGAGTCTCCTGCTCGTCGAGGTAGTACAGGACGTACCGACGAACGGGATTCGACAATATGCTGAAAGTATTGGTTACCGCCTCGGTTGCCTGGGCCATACTGTGGCAAGGACGAGCTAACGAATAAGCCCGTTTATCTAGACGAGCGATATATTTTGAAAATTCAACCTAATTCAATTATCTATTGATATATCCAAACTCAAATGGGAACTTAGAGCATATGGGCCCCGGATAGATTTGAAAATTCCAAGCGATCCTCGATTATCCTTGATTGGTGACAGACCCGTCGTCGATGTCGTCGTCCTGGCGCGCGCCGGGGTCCGGCCGTGGATAGAAGTGGTCCCATGGCTGGACCCGCGTCTCGGAGATGATCTCAGAACTGTTGATAGTCAAGCCTAAGTCCGCTAGTTCGTTGCGGATCTCTTCGATCTCCCCGACCGTGTCGGCGACGACTTCGACGTGGACATTCCGTTCGCCCCCAAGCAAATCGCGGGTGGTCACCACACCGCGAACGTCGAGGATCTGTTCGGTCATTGATTCCAGCTTATTCGGATTGACCGTGCAGACAAACATGACGTGGAGGGGGTAGCCCGCTTGCTCGTAGTTGATCTCGGGGCGATAGCCCCGGATCACGCCCCCGCCCTCGAGTTTGTCGAGGCGATTCCGGACCGTCGTGGAGGTCACATCCACCTTCTCGGCGATCTCCGTATCGGTCTGACGGGCGTTAAGTTGGAGTTGGTGCAGGATGCCCCGGTCCACGTCGTCGATTTGAATGTCGTCCATACCGTGCCTTGGACGGGGGGAGTGAAAAGTCCGCACGGGCCCCTTCACTACCACGAATACACTCAAAATCACGTACGGACAGCGCGAGAATAACCAGCGAGCCGCTCGCGAACGACTCCGTCGGGCGGAAGATGGAGAAGAGTTCGACGAGCAGGAGGCAGCGTTTATCCTCAACTTCGAGGATCTTAACGACGTCGAACGACTCATGCGTCGGTTGAATCTCCAACACCTGGACATCGTCGCCAGTGAACGTCCGGAGAGTATTCGCGAGACGGCTCGACTCGTCGACCGCGATTACAAAGCAAGAGACATCAGCGTGAGAACGAAACAGTGCTTAGAACGTCTGCTGGCACGTTGAGTCCGTTGACATTCTCATCTCATGACAGTGTATTGGGATGTGCTGAATAGAGAGTGTATATTTAGTATTCGAGCTGCGTTTTGCCCGTGGTGCTCTGAGCTACTATCTATCCAGTCGGGACCTACTGAAGTGAACTGGCTATGCGGAGCTTAGTGTTGGATTGATTCGTCGCCGATAGGAGCCTCCCAGAGAAGGATGGCCGTTGCCCCAACGACGAGAACGATACCACCGACACCCAGTGCGAACAGCGGAGAGACGGCGTCGGATATGACGCCGCTTCCGAGTTGAAACGGGACGACTGCGAGGCCGCTGACCATCGCCATCGCACTTAGAACGGTGGCGCGACCGAGCGTCTCCACACGGTCATTGATGTACTGCCCAGCGAACGATCGGGTGACGTCCGAGACTCCTCGAATCAGAAGGAACGTCGGGAGGGCAAGCACCGGGAGGAAGTACATCCCGATCAACGCGCCACCGACGGCGAACGGGAGGACGAGAAACCACGTTTGTAGTCCGATCGTCTCTCTGATCCTTCCCGTGTAGTAGTTGAGCATCGCACCAACGAGGCTGTACGCCGCATAGAACCACCCCAGCAGGGCTTCAACCTGCGATTGCTGGATTCCAAGGTCGAGAACGACGGTCTCGAAGATCGGCTGGAGAAAGACGAATACGAGGTAGGTGACCGCGGCGTACAGAACATAGTAGTAGAGCAGGAACGACCGCAAACGGCGACGACCGAGGACCGTTCTCACGATACGGACCGTTCGACGGAGGCTCAACTCCTCAGTCGCGGTTTCCTTGTACGTCTGGGGTTCGTCAAGCGTGAGCAGTACCACGACCCCGAGACTCGTCACGCCCGCTGCGACGAACCAGGGATACGAGAGGTCGATGCTGCCGAGATACCCGCCGAGAATCGCCGCACCGGCTCCAACGGCCAACGCCGCCGATTCTCCTCGCCCCCGAACGTGGGCGAACTCGTCTTCGGAGAGGTCGTCGGTGAGTGTGTCGTAGAGCCACGCGTCTTCGCTCCCGGAGCGGAAGTTGTAGCCCAGTGACCAGCAGACGTAGAGGCCTGCCAGCGGAAGAAACGAGTTCGACAGACCGATACCGAGGAGTGTCAGTGATATGAGTGACGTCCCGATGAGGAGACTGTTGCGTCGTCCAACGCGGTCGCCGATGTAGCCAGTCGGTATCTCTCCGAACAACGTCGTCAGATTGTAGAGCACCTCCAGAATGGAAATCTGAGTGAACGAAAGCCCCTGAGCCAAAAAGAAGAGGTACATGATGGGTCGATAGAATTCGACCGCTTTGGTCGACTTGTATATGTAATAATGTAGGATGTTTTTAGAGACAGCCTCCCGGATACCATCTCCTGTGGCTTCTCCCATGCGTATGCTGGCGAAGGAAGAGCCGACAGGTATAGCCTGTTATTACAGAATAGCTGATTAGTGCATATTTCGGCGTATTTAGCCGGTATACTCATCCGATCAATTGCTCTAAGAAGCGGTTGGATGGCGATTAGTCAACAGTCAATTCGCACGTCTCTACTGAACGCCTGTTTCACAACGAGAAGCGTGAAACAAACCGCAGTGCCGTGCTGAATACACCCTCTAAGTCTTGCACGGCTTTTCTGACAGCGTTCGGTGGGGTTTCTAGGGTCGTGCTGAACTCACAGCGCGAGTCGGTCACTAGTTTTCCTTGGAAGAGCTTGCCAAATCGCTCAGAACGGACTGCGGTTTTATCATATCAACCGGAAGTAATTTTCTATCTGACGTTCTATACATGGATGATGGCTGACTCTGCACTCTGGATTGGACTCCTCATACTGGGCGGATTGCTCTGCCTTGCTGGGACAGTCGGCCAGTACATCCGGACGAACGAACTCAACTACTGGGGGTGTTCGGGGACGTGCACCGCTGCTGGAGGTGTCGTCGAGCTTCTGGTTTCCAGTAACTATCTCGCTGAGTCGGGTTTCAGCGACGGTGTCACTTGGTTATTCCTGCTACTCGGATTCGTGTTCATCGCAGTAGCACTCCGAAGGCATGGACTCAGTTGGGGAAATTCGAGCGAAAAGGTCTGAGACACCCGCGCCTTTCTACTGCACGGCTGTTTCGCAACCAACGGGGTGACACGAATCGCAGTGGCGTGCTGAATACATCCTCTGTACTCGACGCCCTCTTTCTGACAGTGTCCGGTGAGGTGCTTGCGGGTGTGCTGAATAGAGGGCGCGAATCGGTCAGTGGACTATCGCTGTAACGGGCCGGGGAGCATCGCTACTCACAGACCACTACTGACTGCACCCTTCGAACTGTGATTCGGACGGCATATCCCTGAATCGTCCATCCATCCCAACGCGAACGGTCACTGAGTAACAATCACCACCTTTGGTTGGATACGTTCTCGCTATCGAATCTTCCCCTCCATCGAGAGTAGCCGAGACGGTGTATTTTCTGCGTCCAGTCGGCAGCCCATCCTCGGAAGTAATGATGGGCTGTTCCTCGTCCGATGGCGGCATCTCTTCGCTCAAGCTGTAGAGCGTCTCGCCTGAGGACTGAATCTGTACTCGAACTGTATGACTCTCATCGTCCATATTCAACAGGACAATCTCTCCGAGACGGGTTTGAGAGCGCTGGAAAGGGGAGGTACAACCTGCGACGGCGAGGAGGCTGGAGCTCAAACCGGTGAGGAACGCACGACGCGAGGGGGACACAGTTTGATAAATAGTGTCGGTTTTGAAAATACTTCGCTTGGTGACCAAGCGAGCGAACGACGACTTGCTGAATACACCCTCTGAGTCGGTCACGACGCTTCTGACAGTTTTCGGTGTGGTTACTGTGGACGTGCTAAATAGAAGGCGCGAATCGGTCACGGGCTCGGGCCTGTTGTAAGAGAATCGAATCGCTCAGAACAGAGTGTATCTCGAACAGAGGATTCTAGGTGGTACCGTCCGCTTCCTCCTTCGGGAGATTCTTTCGCTCTGAGAGATAGTAGAGTACTACGACGAACCCTACTGCGGGGATAACCACTCCCAACCAGTACTTCTCCGGGTTTTTGAGCTTCAGCCGCTTCGCGTCAAAGAACATGAGAACTCCGATAGGTAGTTGCAGGGCGAGCACGCCGTAGAACAGTGTAATTCCTGCGTCGACCATTTCCAACATTTATCTCTCACAGAACATATTAGTTCCGTCAAGTGGTACCGAGGAGTCTGTTGTGTGGCGTAATAGACCATCGGTACTACCTTCTAATCACGAACGGACATGACGTAAATCAAAGATGGATTCGTACCCCAAATTTATGCTCATCACTGCAGCAACGCTGTTACTTGTAACACCCGGTGGAATTGCAATCCTGTATCCAGACATATCCTTTCTCGGACTGTTCACCAGCTTAGGGTTCTGGATTCCGGTGATGATCCTGTTTCTCGTGATGCTGTTCGGGTTCTGGGTCGGTCAGCAGTCGAAGTATACGTGACCTCTTTTTCGCTGAGTAATCGCTCACTACGCAGGCGCTACTCAGCGGTTAGTTCAGCGTAAAGAGGACGGGATAAACGAACCCTCGGCGCTGAATACAGCCTCTGAGTCGGTCACGGCGCTTCTGACAACCTTTGGTGAGGCTTCTGTGGCCGTGCTACAGTGAGAGCGCGAATCTTGAACCGTGCCAGCATGGGAACGTAGATGTCGAAATCGTTCAGTAGAGAACGTGGGTGAAGCAGAGAAATCGACGTGACTTAGCTGGATTTGGGGGTACGGTAGTGGTGATAGAGCAGTTGCGTCACTGGCACTGCCCATGTGAACGCGAGTGAAAACTGAATGACTGCCCCAATATACTGTTGGGGGACAAGCAGCCACACTGCTATGGTTACCACGCAAATACAGCCGAGCGCGACAACCGACGCCGTCACATCGTTCACGTCTCGGAGGTCCACGTCGACCAGTCCGACAGCTGCCACGATTCCGAGAGCCACCCCCAATCCGATGGCCGCCAGTGTCGCCTCCAGTGAGACGATTCGACGAGCCGGGTCAATGGACAGTAGCCACGGGGTCCCAATGAGTGCAACCCCAAATAATCGGAGTGCCCGCGCTCGCTCGCCAGTGCCTAGCAACAAGTGTGTCTCAGAGGAGGACTGGTTCATAAGATGAAAGTGAGATGGCACGAGCATATCTGTTTCGACCAGCCCCTTCGACTGAACACGCTGATACACTCGCACGTCTCCACTGAACGGCTGTTTCACAATGAGAAGCGTGAAACGAATCGTAATGGCGTGCTGAATACATCCTCTGTATCGGTCACGCCAGTACTGGCAGTCATCAAACAGTATATGCACGGTCTGATGGATACCGAGCGCGAGCGTAGCAAATCGGGCCTGTAACCGCCTCTCAGAATGCCCCAGTCGCCGAGCAGATGAATACTCACCGTGTCGTATCGGCGTCATGCGTACCCACACCGACGCGGAAGCGTGGCGCTTGCGGGCGGCGGCGAACGGACTGGACGGGGACGCGGACTCCGCCGCTGCCGTCGTGAAGCGGGTGTGCGGGATTCAGGCACAGGACCCTCGCTCGGCCGCGTTGTCGATACGGCCACGTGCGAGAACTCTCGACGCCGAAGCCGTCGAGTCGGAACTGCACGACGAAGTGATTCGGACGTGGAGCATGCGGGGCACACTGCATCTGATCGCGGCGGAGGACCTCCCGTGGTTGCTGTCGTTGTTCGGTCCGCACTTCGCCGAACGGGGACCGGAGCCGAAACGCTTGGAGGAAGCGGGACTGGACAAGGGGGGAGTGGAGACAGCCGTCGCCACGCTCGGTCGACTACTCGACGATGCGGGGCCGATGACCCGCGACGAGGTAGCAGCCGAACTCGTCGATTCCGGTATCGACATCGACCCGTCGAGTCAGTCTCCGAACTTCCTGATACGAAGAGCCGCACTCAGGGGCATCATCCGCGAGGTTGCGCCTATCGACGGGGCCGTGGCGTACGATGTCCTCGACGTCGAGATTCCGCCACCGGGGTTCGACCGCGAGGCGGCGCTCGTTCGGTTGGCTGAGCGGTACCTCGCCGCCTACGGCCCGGCGACCCTCGACGACTTCGTCGCGTGGACCGGCCTCGGAAAGCGGGATGCCCGACTCGGATGGGAGGAGGCCGAAAGCGTCACCGTGACCGTGGGGGACGCCGAGATGCTGACTACCGTCGATGGCTCCGCCGAGCCACCAGGTGCGACCGGCGACCTCCGACTCCTCCCCGCGTACGACACGTATCTGCTCGGGTACGCCGCGGCGAACCGCCCCGTTCCAGAAGCCCACCGGACGGATGTGTGGCCGGGAGCGGGGATAATCAGGCCGACCATCGTTCGCGACGGCGTCGTCGTCGGGACGTGGCGGCTGGATCGCTCACGTGCGACGTCGGCCGTCGAGGTAACGTCGTTCGACGAACTCGACACGGACGCGCTGGACGAAGAAGTCGCCGACGTCGGTCGGTTCCTCGACGAGGAACTCGACCGCTCTCTGTCGCATTGAACTCCGTTCCGCGCTGAACGCATCCTCTCTGCTCAGCACGCGGTTCGTGTCGGATTCGACAGATTCCAACGGAACCGACGGCGTCGGAGGAACCGGCCGCACTCACCAACATCTGTCCGCTTTTTACGTCCCCGCGCCGACCGACGAGCATGGAACTGTTCGCCGTCCCCGACGTGCCGGAGGTCCGGCCGGGCGACGACCTCGCGGCGACGATTCGCGACCGGGTCGAGTTACGCGAAGAGGACGTCGTCTGCGTCGCCTCGACGGTCGTCTCGAAGGCCGAGGGGCGACTGTTCGACTTGGAGGACTTCCCCGCCGGCCCCCGCGCCCGCGAGATAGCCGCCGACTTGGAGGAATCGACCGGCGAGGAGAAGGACCCGCGCTTCGCGCAGGCCGTGTTGGAGGAGAGCGTCGACCTGTTGATGGAGTCGCCCTTCCTCCTCACCGAGACGCGCTTCGGCCACGTCGGCGTCAACGCCGGCATCGACCGCTCGAACGTCGCCGGCAGCGACCTGTTGCTCCTGCCGAAGCGACCCTCCGAGAGCGCCGAGCGACTCCGCGCGGGCCTGCCCGCCGAGCGGGTTATCGTCACCGACACCTGCGGACGGCCGTTCCGTCACGGGCAACGCGGCGTCGCCCTCGGGTGGGCCGGCATGAAGGCGTCCAGAGACTGGCGCGGGGAGACGGACCGCGACGGCCGCGAACTCGGCGTAACCGTCGAGAGTGTCGTCGACGAACTCGCCGCGGCCGCGAACCTCCTCGCCGGCGAGGGCGACGGCGGCACGCCCGTCGTCGTCGTTCGGGACTTCGAGTGGGGCGACCACGACGGCAGCGACAACCTCTACCGGGAGATAGAGGGCGATTTCGTCCGGCAGGCCGTGCGCGCCTGGGAGCACGACGATGCGTGAGGATACCGACGGCGACGGCGACGGTGGCGGTGACGCCGGCGCTCCCACCCTCGGCGTCGAACTGACGCCCGAACACCCGGTTCCCGAAGTCGTCCGCCGCGGCGTCCTCGCCGAGGAGGCGGGCTACGACGCGGCGTTCGTCTCCTGTCACTACAACAACCGCGACCCGTTCGCCGTCCTCGCGCGCCTCGCGGGCGAGACGGCATCGATTCGGCTCGGACCCGGCGTCGCCAACCCCTACGAGATGCACCCGGTCACGCTGGCGACGAAGACGGCCACCGTCGCGGAACTCTCCGAGGGCCGCGCCGCCTTCGGCATCGGCCCGGGGGACAAATCCACTCTCCGGAATCTCGGTATCGACGACGAACGCGGCCTGCGCTCGGTGCTGGAGGCGTTCAAAGTCGCACAGCGCATCTGGGACGGCGAGCGCGTCAGCCACGACGGGACGTTCGAGGCGAACGACGCGGGCGTGAACTTCGAGGTACCCGGCGAGATACCCGTCTACGTCGGCGGCGAGGGGCCGCACATGTGCCGGATGGCGGGCAAGCACGCGGACGGTCTGCTGTTCAACGGCTCGCACCCGGACGACGTGGCGTGGGCCAGAGACAGAGTCGAGGAGGGAATCGAGGACCGACCCGACTCCCGCGGCGCGTTCGAACTCCTCGCGTACGCCAGCGTGAGCGTCGGACCCGACCGCGAGGCGGCGAGAGAGGCGGCCCGCCCGCCGGTGGCCTTCATCACCGCCGGAGCGGCGCCGCCGGTGCTCGACAGACACGGGATAGACGCCTCGCTCGCGGAGGATATCGGTGAAAAGATCTCTGCGGGCGAGTTCTCCGAGGCGTTCGGCCTCGTGACGCCCGCGATGATAGACGCCTTCGCGATGGCCGGCACCGAAGAGGAAGTCGCCGACCGGATGGCGTCGGTGTTCGACCGCGCCGACGGGGTGGTCGTCGGGTCGCCTCTCGGGCCGGACCCCGACGAGGCGATCAGACTCGCTGCTTCGGCCGCGCGTCGTCGGTAGCGCTCGAACCGAGACCCGTGACGGCGTTCACCGCCGCGCCGAGGACGAGGTAACCGAAGACGAGGCTCGAGACGCCGACGAACGCCGCGCCAATCAGGAACGAGAGCGCGGTGAGCGGGTCGCCCGACAGGAAGATGTCGAAGAGGAACGTCGTCACGAGGTCGAGGACGCTGAGGAGCAACTCCACGACGAAGTCGATGACTGTGACCATACGCCCCGTTTGGCGTCCCCGTACTTGTGTGTTGAGGGTTCGCGTGCGCCCGCCGTCGACGTCGGAGTCCCGTCCGCCCGTCGGTACGGCTAAGGCCGGGCGTCCGCTCCTTCGAGACGTGACACGAGACCGCTCGCTGGACGACTTCGTGGGCGGCGGAGAGGGCGAGGAGAGCGACGGTTCGGACCCCACCGAGGGCGACGACTCGAAGGCGGACTCGGCGGACCGAGCGGACGGGGCCGGCGGAGATGCCGGCGACGACTCGGGGACGACGCCCGATTCGGCGGCGACCGAGTCGGCCGCGCCGACGACCGACGCGGTCGACCCCGCGGTCGGCACCTACCGCTGGGACCCCGACGGCGTCGCCTGCGCCGCCTGCGGCGAGACGGTTCATCGGCTATGGCTCGACGACGGCGGGCAGGTGTGCGAAGAGTGCAAGGAGTGGTGAGGCGGGTGGCCCCCGCCGAGCGTCCGCTTCTCGGCGTCGGCTCGTACCTCCTCTTCGTGACGCTCGGTGGCGTTCTCGGGTACTGGCTCGTCTGGTGGGGCGGCTGGGGACGCCTCCGCCGCGAGTTCGGCTGGGGTCACCCGACCGAGGCGGCGGACCGCTGACCCGACGGCTCTCTCACTCCATCCGCGTCGAACGCCGCTCGAACCCGCGGACGAACGTCTCCTCCTCTATCGAGAGCACCGTCGGCCGGCCGTGCGGGCAGGCGTACGGCGTCTCACAGGCGCCGAGTCGCTCGACCAGTCGCGTTGCCTCCTCGATGCCGAGTTCGTCGCCGGCCTTCAGCGACGGGTGACAGGCGAGGTCCTTCAACAGCCCCTCGGTGGCGTCCGCGGGCGTCTCCCCGCCTCTGAGCGCGTCGAGGGCGTCGCGGACGCTCTCCGGCGCGGCGGCCCGACCCATCGGCGCGGGGACGGCGCTCACCCGGACGGTACCGCCGCCGAACGGTTCGACGGCGAAGCCGAGTCGGGCGAGTTCGTCGCGCCACTCGTCGGCCGCGGCGGCCTGCGCGGGGGACAGCGACACCGTCGCCGGCGGGTCGACGTCGGCCGACGCGGGCGACTCCGAGTCCCCGCCGTCGCCGTCCCGCGCCGCCCGCAGGCGCTCGTAGTTCACCCGTTCGTGGGCGGCGTGCTGGTCTATCACCAGCAGGTCGTCGTCGGCCTCGCAGAGCAGGTACAGCTCTCGAAACCGGCCGATGACGCGCACGTCGTCGAATCTGGACTCCTCGCCGTCGACGGGTTCTAACGTCGAATCGAGGTCCATCGCAACCTCCTCGCTCCGGCGCAAATCGGCCGTCGAGAGGGCGTCGCGCACCGACTCTCGGACGGCGTCTTCGACCGCCCGGTGCGCGCGGAGGCGCACTTCGCGCTTAGCCGGGTGGACGTTGTGGTCGCACCAGTGGGCGGGGAGCGACAGGGAGACGACGGCGACGGGCGCGCGGCCGTCGGGCAACAGGTCGCCGTAGCCCGCGACGACGGCGCGGCGGAGCGTCTCGGAGGGGAACGCGCGGCCGTTCACCGCGGTGTACACGTGGTCGCGGCGAGCGCGGGTGACCGAGGGGTGCGCGAGGAGGCCCTCGACGCGAACGGTCGCGGACTCGCCGTCGTCCTCGACCGTCCGCTCGGACTCGAACGCGGTGCTCCGCCCGGCCACGTCGCGGTCGTAGACGCCGAGGACGGCGTCGGCGTAGTCGCCGCTGCCGGACGTGGAGAACACCTCGCGGCCGCGGCGGCCGTCCGACGGCCCCGACTCCCCTTCTGTCTCGTGGACCAGCGAGAACGCCACGTCCGGGCGGGCGAGGGCGTAGCGGGAGACGGCGTCGGAAACGCGGGCGAACTCGGCGCGCGAGGAGGCGAGCGACCGCCGGCGGGCGGGCGTGTCGGCGAACAGGTCCCGCACCTCGACGGTCGTCCCCCGCGCCCGCCCCGCCGGTTCGACGCGCTTCTCGCCGCCGCTCACGAGCACGCGCGTCCCGCGCGCGCCGCCGTCGTTCGTCACGAGTTCGAGCGTCCCCGCCGCGGCGACGCTCGGGAGCGCCTCGCCGCGGAAACCGAGCGTCGACACCGTCCGCAGGTCCGCGGCGTCGCCGAGTTTGCTCGTCGTGTGCCGGTCGACGGCGCGGGCGGCGTCCGCCTCGCTCATCCCGCGGCCGTCGTCGCGGACGCGGAGCAGGGGCGTCCCGTCGCCGACGACGGTCACCGCTATCCGCGAGGCGCCCGCGTCGAGGGCGTTCTCCACGAGTTCCACGACGACGTCCTCCGGGCGCGTGACGACTTCGCCGGCGGCGATGCTCGCCACCGTCTCCTCGTCAAGCGCGCGGACTCGCTCGCCGGGTTCCGCCTCAGTCTCGGTTTCGGTCTCTCTCGTCAAGTCTCTGTTTCAGGTCGTCGAGGGCGTTCAGGGCCTCCAGCGGCGTCGTCTGGGCGACGTCCAGTTCGCGGAGTTCCGCCAGCACGTCGGCTTCCGCGCCGGTGGTCGTCGTCCCCTCGGCCCCCTCGTCGGACTCGATGCCGTCGACGTAGGCGGCGAGGGTGCCTTCGGAGGCCCGGCCGTTCGTCGGCGCTTGGGCGTCGGCGGAGGTATCGCTTTCGCCGGCCGGGGCATCGTCCGAGGATGTCCGCATCTCCGCCTCGTCGGGTCCTTCGCCGCCGTTCGCGTCGGCCGGTATCGCGCCGCTCTCCCGGACGTACTCGCGGGCGCGTTCGACCACCGCCGGCGGTACGCCCGCCAGTTCGGCCACCTCGACGCCGTACGACGACGAGGAGGCGCCGTCGGCGACGCGGTGCAGGAACGTCACGTCCGGATTTCCGTCCTCTCCTTCCGCCTTCTCGACGGTGAAGTGGAGGTTGAACGCGTCCGGCAGGTCCTCGACCAGTTCCGTGAGGTCGTGGTAGTGCGTGGCGAACAGCGTCGTCGCGCCCACCTCGTCGTGGACGAACTCCGTCGTCGCGCGGGCGATGGCGAGGCCGTCCGTCGTCGACGTCCCCCGCCCCACCTCGTCGAGGAGGACCAGCGAATCCTCGGTGGCGTTGTGGAGGATGTCGGTCAACTCGGCCATCTCGCGCATGAACGTCGACTGGCCGCCCGCGATGTCGTCGGAGGCGCCGACGCGGGTGAAGATTCTGTCCAGAATCGGGAGGCGGGCCGCTCTCGCGGGGACGAAACTCCCGGCCTGCGCGAGGACGGCTATCAGCGCCACCTGCCGCATGTACGTCGACTTCCCGCTCATGTTCGGCCCGGTGATGACCGCGACGTGACCCGCCGAGAACTCCGCCGGGTTCGGCACGAACTCCGACCGCGTGCGCTCGACGACGGGGTGCCGCCCCGCCTCTATCTCCACGCTGTCGGCGCCCATCTCGGGACGCACGTAGCCGTTCGCGGCGGCCACGGCGGCGAACGTCGTCAGCACGTCCAGTGTCGCCAGCGAGTCCGCGAGCGTCTGGAGGCGTTCGACCTCCTCGGCCACGTCGGCGCGGACTTCGGCGAACACCTCGTACTCCAGGGCGTCCGCGCGCTCCGAGGCGGAGAGAATCTCGTCCTCGCGGCGCTTCAACTCCGGCGTGTAGAAGCGCTCGGAGTTCTTCAGGGTCTGCCGACGGGTGTAGTCGTCCGGCACCCGGTCGAGGTTCGGGTTCGTCACCTCGATGTAGTAACCGTGGACCTGCGTGTACCCCACGTCCAGCGAGTCGATACCGGTCCGCTCTCGCTCCCGTTCCTCGAGGGCCGACACCCACTCGCGCCCCTCGCGTTCGGTGGCGCGCACCTCGTCGAGTTCGTCGTCGAACCCCTCCCGGACCACGCCGCCCTCCGTTATCTCCTGCGGCGGGTCGGGACGAATCGCTTCCCCCACCAACTCGCGCACGTCCGCGAGTTCGTCCAGCGAGTCGCGCAGGTCCCGGAGGGGGTCGCTCTCCACCTCGGAGAGCGCCGCCTTCACCTCCGGGACGGCGTCCAGCGTGTTCTTCAACGCGCGCAGGTCGCGGGCGTTCGCGCGTTCGCGCGAGACCCGCGAGACGAGGCGTTCGAGGTCGTACACCTCGGAGAGATGCTCCCGCACCGTCTCGCGGGCCATCGGCCGGTCGAGGAGTTCCGCGACGGCGTCGTGTCGCCGCCGAATCTCCCCCTCGTCGACCGACGGCCGGCGGAGCCACGAGGCGAGTCGCCGCCGGCCGAGGGCGCAGGCCGTCTCGTCCAACACCTCCACGAGGGTGTCCCCGGACCGCGGACTCCGCGACTCGAACAGTTCGAGGCTCCGGATGGCCGTCGCGTCGAGTTGCAGCGACCGCTCGGGGTCGTAGCGGCGGACGCGCGAGACGTATTCGAGGGGGCCGTCGTCGCCCTGCGTGTACTCCGCGTAGTCGAGGAGGCCGCCGACGGCGCGCAGTTCCGCCTCGCTCCCGACGACCGAGTCGGGCGCGGCGACGTACGCCGAGAGCGTCTCGCGGGCGGCGTCGGCCTCGAAGGTTCCGGGGTCGGCGTCGGTCGCCATCGTCTCGAAGCCGAGTTCGAAGTCGGGCGCGTCGGGGGCGCGGAGCAGTTCCGCGGGCGCGAGGCGGTCCAGTTCCTCGCTCATTCGCCTCTCCGTGCCGCTCGTCACCTGGCACTCGCCCGTCGAGACGTCCACCGTCGCCAGCGCCGTCTCCTCGCCGGACCCGGCCACCGCGCCGAGGTACGTCGCCGTCGCCCCGGAGAGCAGTTCCTCGTCGACGACGGTGCCGGGGGTGATGACCTGCGTCACCGCGCGGTCCACCAGTCCCGACGCCTCGGAGGCCTCTTCGACTTGGTCCGCGATGGCGACGCGGTACCCGGCGTCGAGGAGGGCTTCGAGGTACGACGCCGCGTTGTCGATGGGGATGCCCGCCATCGGGTACGTCCCCGTCGAGTCCTCGCGCTTGGTCAGCGTCACCTCGCAGACGCGGGCCACCTCTTCTGCGGCCTCGCAGAACGCCTCGTAGAAGTCGCCCACCTGAAACATGACGACCGCGTCGGGGTGGGCTTCGCAGAGGTCGAGATACTGCGACAGCATCGGCGTGAGTTCCTCGCGGGCGCCGAGCATCGTGCGCGGCGGTCCCTCCGGTCGCGGGGCGTCGTCCCGCCCGTCCGCCGAATCGGGGCCGGGGTCGCGGTCGCTCCCCGTCGACGCCTCCGGGTCCGACGTCTCCGTCCCGTCCGCGTGTTCCATGTCCCGTAGAGGGCGACCGACGGACAAAAGCGGACGGGAAGCCGACGCGACCGGCGAGCGAACCGGTCACACCCAGCAAAGTTACGTGCGCCCGGTCCCTACCCGTGTCCGTGTGCGTGCGAATCGGTGTCGGGGACTTTCACGGGGATGCGAGAGTTCCGCCGCCGATTCGACCGCCTTCTCAACCCCTGATACATGACCGACGCAGACGCAGTACCTGACTCGAAACCGGAGGCAACAGCCATCTCTCCGCTCCCGGTCGAGGACGCCGCCGACCTCGCGACCCGGATCACGGAGAACGTCGAACGCGTCATCGTCGGCCAACGGGACGCCATCGAAAACATTCTCATCGCCGTTCTCGCTCGGGGTCACTTGCTCTTGGAGGACGTGCCGGGCGTGGGGAAGACGATGCTCGCGCGGTCCGTCGCGGTGTCGCTCGGCGGGTCGTTCAAACGCGTGCAGTTCACGCCGGACCTCCTCCCCTCCGACGTGACCGGGGTGAGCGTGTTCAACCAGCAGACCCGCGAGTTCGAGTTCCAGCGGGGACCCGTCTTCGCCAACGTCGTCCTCGGCGACGAGATAAACCGCGCGCCGCCGAAGACGCAGGCCTCCCTCCTCGAAGTGATGGAAGAAGAGCAGGTGACCGTCGACGGGACGACCCGAGAGGTGCCGAACCCGTTCACGGTCATCGCCACGCAGAACGACGTGGAACCGGGTCGAACGTACGAACTGCCCATCGCCGAGATAGACCGCTTCATGAAGAAGATACGACTGGGCTACCCCTCCGAAGCCGACGAGACGGAACTGCTCGGCCGGGTCACCGGCGACCACCCCATCGACTCGCTGGACCCCGTCGCCTCCACCGAGGACGTACTGCAGGCTCGCCGGACCGTCTCGCAGGTGACCGTCCGCGAACCCGTCCGCGCCTACGTGTCGCGCCTCGCGGGCTACACGCGCCAGCACGCCCAACTCGGCGCGAGTCCCCGCGGCGCCATCGCCCTCGTCCGCGCCGCGCAGGCCCGCGCCGTCTTCGAGGGCCGCGACTACGTCGTCCCCGACGACGTGCAGGCCGAGGCGCCGAGCGTCTGGGCGCACCGCGTCCGCACCGACGGCGACGACACCGGCGCGTCGGTCGTCGACCGCGCCCTCGACGCGGTGGCGGTCGAGTAGCGCGATGCGGTTGACTCGACGCGGGTACGCGGTCTGCGCCGTGGTCGCCGTCGGCTTCGCCCTCGGTCTCCGCTTCGGGCCGCGCGCGCTCAACGCCCTCGTCCTGCCGACCGGCGTCGCCCTCGCGGCCGCCCTCCTACAGGTCCGCCTCGCCGCGACGCCGACGGTCGAGCGGACGCTCCCCGCCGACGGCTTCCCCGACGAGACGGGGGAGGTCACGCTCTCGTTCGACGTCGACCGCCCGTACCCGGCGCGCGTCGTCGACTCGCTCCCGCCCGGCGTCGACGGCGACGCCGAGGCGGACGCCCTCGTCGGCGGCGACCCCGTCTCCTACGAGGTGACCTACCGCTCGCGCGGCGAGCACCGACTCGGCCCCGTCGCCGTCGTCGCCACCGACGTGCTCGGGTTGGCCGAACGGGAACTCGTCGCCTCGGGCACCGACGCCGTGTTGGTGTTCCCCCGCGTCCGCCGCCTCTCGTCCGGGGCCCGCAACGACCTCTGGGCGCTGCACGACGCCGAGTTCTCCTCGCGCCGCGAGGAGTTCGACAGGCTCCGCGAGTACGTCCGCGGGGACTCCCTGCGCGACGTGCACTGGAAATCCTCGGCGAAGCGCGGCGACCTCATCGTCAAGGAGTTCGTCGCCGAGTCGGACGCCTCCGCGATTCGCATCGCCGCCGGCGGCGCGCGCGGCGCCGACGACGAGATGGCCGAGGCCGCGGCGACGCTCTGTCTCGCCTTCGTCAGGTCGGGCGTGCCCGTCACGCTGTCGACGCCCTCCGGCGTCGTCGAGGCGGCGGCGGGCGACGACGCCCCCCTGCTCGGACACCTCGCCCGCGCCGAGGCCGGCCCCGTTCCCGACGAGGGGGCGGACGTGGTCGTCCGAGCGAACGAGTCGGCCACTCACGTCCGCTTCGGCGACACCGAGACGACGTTCGACCGCCTCGTCGTCGATGAGTCGGCCCCCTCCGTCGACCCCGACGGGCGACGGACGCCCCCCGCCGCGGAGTCGGCCGACGAGCGGTCCGAGGAGGCGGTCGCGTGAGCGCCGAACCCGGACCCGAGACCGCCGGCCGGTTCGACGGCCTCCGCGACTCCGAGGCCGCCCCGCGCGCCGTCGCCCTGCTCGGCGTCCTCGTCCTCACGTGGTCGTACGTGAGCGTCCTGCTCTACGTCACGAACGTGGTGGGGGGCCGCTCGCGACTGCTCGTCGTCGTCCTCGGGTCGCTCGTCCTCGCCACCGTCGTCGGCTCTCTCGTCGGCGTCCGGACGGCCGTCGCCGTCACCGGCGCCCTCCTCGCCGGCGGGTTCGCCGTCTACGTGCTGGCGCTACCGCAGAGCCAGATTCAACTGCTGACGCCCGACCGCCTCCTCTCGGACACCGTCGCGCTGCTCACCGGGCTCTCCATCCTGCGTCTCACGGGGGCGGGCGTCTGGGCGATGGCCGTCGCGCCGGGGCCGGTGTTCCTATCGTGGTATCTCGCCGTCCGCCGCCGCTACGTCGGGGCCGTCGTCGTCGGCGGCGTCGCCCTCGGCCTGTTCGTCCTCACGGGCGACGCGGGGCAGGTGACCACGCTCGTCGGCGTCGCCGGCGGCGCGGTGGCCGTCGCGGCCGCGACGCTCGACCGCTACGACGCGGGCGTCGCCCAGTTGGACGTGTTGACGATGGTGCTGGCGGCGATGATCGTGCTCTCGGCGACGGTGTCAGTCGTCCCCGGCGCGGGCGCCGCGCCCCTGCTTCCGAACCGCGGGTCGCCCACCGTCGAGGGGAGCCTCGTCGACGCGCAGGACCGACTGAACGTCGTCGGCAGCATCCGACTCTCCCCGCAGGTGCGTTTCACCGTCGAGAGCGACCGGCCCTCCTACTGGCAGACGGCCGCGTACGACCGCTACACCGGCGACGGCTGGGTCAGGACTGGTAACGCCAACCCCTACGAGGGGCGGTTGCGCGGGCCGCCCGGCGCCTCCCGGACCGTCGAGCAGCAGGTCACCGCGGAGGGCTCTCTGTCCATCGTCCCGGCGGCGTGGAAGCCCGTCGACCTTCAGGGCCCAATCGCCTCCGACGCCGAGGTGACGACGCAGGGTAACATCCGCCCGACGGCGCCGCTACGGCTGGGCAACTCCTACCGCGTCACCAGCGAGATGCCCCTGCACACGACCGAGCAACTGCGCCGCTCCGGCACCGACTACCCCGACGAGATAGAGGAGCGCTACCTGCAACTCCCCGACAGCACCTCCGACCGGGTGCGAGAGCGGGCCGCGCAGGTCGCCGGCGGCGAGGACAACGCCTACGACAAGGCCGTCGCCGTCGAGGAGTACCTCGAATCGGAGAAGCGCTACTCGCTGTCGGTGCCGGAGCCCTCGGGCGACATCGCCGACTCGTTCCTCTTCGAGATGGACGCGGGCTACTGCACCTACTACGCGACGACGATGGTCGCCATGCTCAGGGCGCAGGACGTGCCCGCGCGACTCGTCACGGGCTACACGACGGGACAGCAGGTCGCCGAGGACGAGTACGTCGTCCGCGGCCTCGACGCGCACGCGTGGGTGCAGGTGTACTTCGAGGACGTGGGCTGGGTCCGCTTCGACCCGACGCCGAGCGGTCCCCGCGAGACGGCCGAGAGCGCCCGCCTCGCGGAGGCCAGACAGAGCGGCCAGACCGGCGTCGACGTGGAGTCCTCCGAGGAGACGGCGACGCCGACGCCCACCCCGACGCCGACGCCCGAGACGAGCGATGGCGCCGCCGACGAGAGCGGTACGTCGGCCGAGTCGAGCGCCGTCGCCCCCGGCGGCGTCGTGACGCCGGGCGACGGGTCGATTCCCGGCGTCGGCGCGACGACCACCGCCGACGGCGGCGGGTCGCCGATTCCCGACCTGCCGCCGCGGCGGACGCTCGTCGTCGGTCTCGTCGCCGTCGTCGGACTGGTCGCCGGCGCGCGGCGGGCGGGCCTCACCGACCGCGCGTACCGGGCGCTGTGGCTCCGGTACGGCGGCGGCGGGGAGACGCCCGAGGACGACGCGGTCCGCGCGTACCGACGGCTGGAGTACCTGCTCGAACGGGAGTACCGCCCGCGACGGACCGGCGAGACGCCGCGTGCGTACCTCCGCTCGCTCTCCCGGGTCGGCCTCGACGGCGAGGCGGTCCGGGTCGGCGAGGCCTACGAGCGCGCCCGCTACGGCGACGGCGTCTCGCGCGCGGAGGCGGACGACGCCGCGGCCGTCGTGACGAGACTCGTGCGCGAGTCGACGCCGGTCGTCGGCCGACTGTTCCGCTGAGCGGGGAGTCGAACCCCGACCGTTCGCCACGGCCGGCGTTGCCCTCGTGGAACGGCCGAAATCGCCTGCTGGGACGAGTGTGCGCGCGAGGCGGACTCCCGATACTGTTTAATATCCCCATCTTGTACGTTCAGATTGTAATGTCGGAAGTCTGCTCGACGTGCGGGCTCCCTGAGGAACTCTGCGTCTGCGAGGACGTCGCCAAAGAGTCCCAGGAGATCACCATCCGCATCGACGAGCGCCGCTACGGAAAAGAGGTAACGGTCATCGAAGGGTTCGACCCGCGAGACGTCGATATGGACAGTTTGTCCTCCGACCTGAAGTCGAAGTTCGCCTGCGGCGGGACGGTGGAGGACGGTTCCATCGAACTCCAGGGCAATCACACCGGCCGCGTGGAGGACTTCCTCCGCAACAAGGGCTTCAACGTCGCCTGACCGTTCACCCTCGACTACTCCGAGCGTTCCGATTCTCCGTTTTTTCGCGCCGCGAGCCGCGCTTCTCGTGACTCTCCTCGAAGACGGTCAGAACGGCGCGTCCGGCCCCTCGTCGGCGGACGTCGCCTCACCGTCTGCTCCGGCCTCGTCGTCGGATTCGGCTGCGTCGAGCGGTCCCTCCCACGCTTCGAGGCCGCCGCGCATGCTCTCGACGCGGGCGTCGGCGGTCCCCTCGTACGACCCGATGAGGCGGGCGGCCTGCACGCTCGCCTTCCCGTGCGGGCAGACGGTGACGATGCGCTCTTCGCCCTCGAAGTCGGCGACGCGGTCCGGCAACTCCGCGAACGGCACGTTCTCGCTGCCGGGGATGTGACCCCGGTCGAACGTCTCCGGCGACCGGATGTCCACGACGCGCGGGGCGTCCGCGCCGTCGAGCAGCGATTCGACTTCCGCGGGGTCTATCTCGTCGTCCACGTCAGGGGGGAGCGGACGCCGGGAGATAAGCGTGCGGGTGGCGGATGTCGACTACAGCAGTCCGTCCTCGCGCGCGAGGAGGACGCCCTCCACCGTCGCGTCGTTCGTCGGGTCCGCCCGCGCCACGTCGAGGGCCTCCTCGACGGGTACCGACCGGACCGACAGGAACTCGTTGTCGTCCAACTCGCGGCCGACGGGCGAGAGGCCCTCGCAGAACACGAACGCGCGGCGATGGCGGAGCAGCCCCGTCGAACACCAGAACTCCTCGACGAGCGAACTGCTCGACGCCTCGAACCCCGTCTCCTCGCGGAGTTCGCGCTCGGCCGCCTGCGTGTACGACTCCCCGCCCTCGACGATGCCGGCGGGCAGTTCCAACTGCGTCTCCCGGACCGTCGGGCGGTACTGCTCGACGAACACCATCTGCCCGTCCTGCACGGCGACGACGACGACGGCCGAGGCGAGTTCCGCCCAGTAGTAGCGCTTCGTGCTCCCGTTCGGTTGCTCGACGAGGTCGTAACCGCCGGTGAACCACCCCGTCTCGTACTCGACTTCGGTCTCCAGGACGGGCCACTCCGGGTCGGGCAACTCCTCGTGTCGGCGTCCGTCTCCGTTCATCGTGCGACGGTGCGGTCGCTCGCGGCTTAACTCTCCGGACCGGTCTCCTCGGGTTCCGCTCCCGGTCCGTCCGCGGATTCCGTGTCTCTCTCCTCCCTCTCGTCGTCGCCCCCGTCTTCGAACCGCGGCCGGTAGAGCCGCGAGAACGCCTGTCTGCGAAGCGTGCCGACGGCCGCCTCTCGTTCGTTCTGGTACGTCGCGGCGACGGCTTCCTTCGCGAAGGGGGCGGCGTGCCAGACGACGCGCTCGACGTTCGGACTGCCCGCCTCCGTCACCTCGTACTCGGGGTGCTCATCGGCCCACGCGTCGAACTCCTCGCGCGTGCCGACCCGCACGCACAGTCGGTCGGCGAACAGCACGTTCCGTGCCGTCTCCACCACGTCGCCCGTGACGCGCTCTCGGTACTCCTCGCGGTCGAACGACATCGCCCTGGCCGCCTCGCGGACGACCTGCCGTGCGGTCGGGCCGGCCGACTCGAACGCCGCGCGCGCCTCCGCCTCCGTCTCGGGTGCGAACGAACCCTCTGTCTCCATGTTCGTCGAATCCGTCCGAGAAGTGGAACCGCTTTCGGTCGGCGCGCCCACGTCCGGTCCCGTTTCCACGCCCCGACCGGCTCAGTCCCCGCCCTCACCGAACAGTCTGGTGAGCGTCCGCAGGAGGTCGAGGACGGCTTCGAGGAACCGGTCGAGACCCCGAACGAGTTCCGTCAGACGGTCGAGCGCGCCGAGCTGAATCGCGGTCGGCGGACCCAGAACCGTGAGAGCGCCGGCGTCGACGGCGACGGCGCTGAGGAAGACCAAGACGATGCCCGCTGTGAGCGCTCCGGCGCGTCGTTTCATCGGTACCGCCCGTAGCGAGCCCACCCGCTTGTATCGTCCGGCAGACGACCCGACTCCTTTCGAGTGGGTCTCCGCCGTGCTCGAGAACAGTTCGGCCCCGTTATCGGGCGCCGTAAGCCGAGAAGGACGGAATCGCCGACACCGGTCGAGACCGCTCGTCGGTACCGGCGGTCCTCACGAACCGGCGTCGTCCGACGACCCGTCGTCCGCCGATTCGCCGTCGTCGTCGTCGTCGTCCCCCTCGCCGAGCATCTCGCGGGTCATCTCCCGCGCCTCGTCGAGGACCGCCTGCGCCTCGGCGTCGAGCGCTCCGGCGCCGCGCTCTCGGGCGTCGGCGGCGTCGACGCGGTCGGTCGCGCCGGCGCCCGCGCTCCCCTCCTCGAACAGCGAGTCGCCGTCGTGCGCGTGCCCGGCGTGGTCGTGGACGGTGTCCTCGAACACCGTGTCGTAGGGCGCCTCCTCGGCGAGTTCCGCCACCTCCGGGGCGAGTTCCGCAGGTCCGGACGACGACCACTCGGGCACGTGTTCGTCCAACCACGACTCGTGGTCGTCGCCGTAGGTCATCGCGGTGAACGCCATGTGGTTCGCTAAGTGTTCTCCGTCCTGTTGCGGCACGTCGCAGACGGGACACGCGTAGCCCATGCTCGTCGGTTGGGTATCGCGGTACAAGGGTCGTGCGGTCGATTGGTCGAATGCCCGGCCGTGTTCCCCCCTTTCCCTTCTTTCCCCCGTGCTCCCCCCAGAGCGTCAGCGGGTGGGGACGCGAACCCGAATCAGGCTTCGCCCGCCGAGGTCGGGTCCTCGACGACGACGACGCCGTCCTCGGATATCGTGACGTTGTAGCCCACGTACGTGAAGCGCACGCGGGACGGCGACGCGCCTTCGTCGGCGGTCGGGTGACCGCCGTCCGTCGCGGGGCGACCGCGGTTGCGCGTCGGCGCGAACAGCGACTCCAGTGCGTCGGGGTCGACGACGCTCCCGACGGGCGGGAGCGTCATGGCGTCGTCCGGGTTTCCGGTCCACGCCTCGGCGGCGGCGCGGGCAATCGTGACTGCGAGGCAGTCCCCTCCGTCCCAGTCGTGCTCGACGACTATCTTGGACGTTTCGTTCAGTTTCGGTTCCGCCTCGTGTGTCATTGCGTCATCCATGGTTCTCTCGTCGGCCCCCACGCCGACATCTTACTGTTCGGTTCTCGGGTAATAGTCTTCGTCACTACTACAGTATAGTGCGCGCTCGTGACGACCCTATTCGAATAGTACCACGCCTTCGACGCTCACTCCAACACGAGTTCGAGCAGTTTCCGCTCGGCCGCCCGCAGGTGGTACTGGAACGTCGGAGAGGAGATGTCGAACGCCTCCGCGAGCGTCGAGACGGACGTCTTCCGCGGCCACTGGTAGAGGCCGCCGTGGAGGGCGGCCGAGATGGCCTCGCGCTGACGCTCGGTCCACACCTCGTCGAGGCGGGCGCGGAAGCCCTGTCTCGTTTCCGGCGTCTCGGTCACGGTCCGCCGAGCGGCGAGCGACGTCCCCGGGTGGACGGCGTCGAACGCCTCCACCACCGACCGGACGCTCACGTCGGAGGGAATCGTCAGCGTCACCGTGCAGACGCCGCCGTCGGCCCGCATCTCGTGGAGTCTCCCCCGCTCCGCGTACAGCGTCTCGAACGGCGTCGTGTCGGAGGGTCGTATCTCGTAGAGGTGCTCCTCGTCGTCCTCGTCGGTCAGTTCGCGGACGACGGTGCCCGCGGGGAGCGCTTCCGCCGCCGCCTCTCGGGGCGCGACGGTGCGGACGAACGCCCGGTACTCCCCCTCCGTCGTCGGGACAACCCCCGTCACCGTCGCCGGGTGCCCCGTCGCCTCCGAGAGGCGGATGAGGAACTGCCGGTCGTCGCGTATCTCCAACTCGACCTCCGTCTGCTGGTTGCCGAAGACGGGGCGGGACCGGCCCAGTTGGTCGATGACGGCGCCGAGCGTCTCGCCCAACTCGACGAGCACGTCGCCGTCCTCGCCGACGAACGTCTCCGGGCGCGTGCCGTGGACCACGAGGAGTCTGTCCTCGCCGGCCGGGACGACGGCGAGCGACCGGAACCCCCGCGAAAGCGCGTCGCGCCGGTGCGGTTCCCACGCGGGGTCGTTCAGCACGTCGTCGACGACGGCGCGGCGGCCCGTCGAGGCGACCTGCGAGAGCAACTCGGGGAACGGCGTCGTCCGCGCTACCTCCGGCAGACGGGCCGCGTAGCCGTCCTCGACGCCCGCCGTCGTCACGGGCGTTATCGACGGTTCGTCCTCGGCGGCCGACTCGCGGTACTCGCAGAGCCACGCGAACTGGTACGGTTCGGCCTCGACGAGTCGCTCGCACGCCCGCGCCGTCGCCTCCTCCATCGTCGCCGCGTGGACGACCGAGCGGGTCACCCCCCGCACCGTCCGGTTGATGCGGTTCAGTTGCGTCAGCCGCTCGTTCTGCTGGCCGAGGCGCTGGTCTCGGTCCCGGAGCGCCTCCTTCGCTTCGACGCTCCCGAGCAGTTCGCTCGTCGTCGCCGCCAGCAGTCTGAGCACCTCCCTGTCGGTTTCGAGCGGGGTCGACTCGGCGGTGCGCTCGACGGCGAGGACGCCGTACTGGCCGACCGGCGCGAACTCGACGACGTCCCCCTCCGCCTCCGTCCGGGTCGTCCGCTCCTCGGTGAAGGCGACCCAACAGGGGTCCTCGCCGGGGTCGACCGACTCGCGCCCGTGCAGGCGGTCGGACCCCTCGCGCCGGACGAGTCGCCGCGCCGCGGCCTCGTAGTCGAAGAACGCCGCGCGGCACGGCTCGAACAGTTCGTGGCTGGCCTCTAGCGCGCGGTCGACCACGTCGCCGGCGTCCTCGGCCTGCGCGATTTCGCGCGTCCACTCGTGCAGCGTCGTGAGCGAGCGCTCGCGGTGCCGTCGGTCGGTCACGTCGCGGGTGACGCCGACGGTGCCGACGAACTGTCCCGTCTCCTCCTCGACGATGGCCGAGAAGTGGGTCTCCACCCACATCTCGCCGCCGCCGTCGAGTTCGACCTCGAACTCCATCCGCTGGGGCTCGCTCGTCTCCCCGGCCTCCCGCCGGACTTGCGCTCCCGCTTCGGCCGCCACCGCGCCGATGAGTTCCGAGGCGTGCGTCCCGATGAGTTCCTCCGGGTCCCAGTCGAACATCTCCGCGAACGCCTCGTTGGCCTGCACGACGTACTGGTCCGCGTCGAGGGCGTAGACGCCGTCGGTGGCCGCCTCGACCATCCGCTCGTAGCGCAGCAGTTCCATCTCGCGTTCGACCCGGTCGGTCACGTCGGCGAAGTAGATGGAGAGGCCGGCCGAGGAGGGGTACGCCTCCATCTCGTACCACCGGTCGTGCGGCGGGTAGTACCACTCGAAGGACGCCTTCTCGCCCGTCCGCAGCGCCTTCTCGTACCGGTCACGGAGCGGTTCGGACTCCTCGCCGAACACCTCCCACAACTGCTCGCCCACCAGGTCGCGCCGCGCGCGGTCCAGCAGTCGCTCGGCCTCCGGGTTCGCGTAGGTGACGCGCCACTCCTCGTCGACGCCGAGCAACCCCTGGTCCATCCGCACGAACGTCTCCTCCAGCGTCGTCCGCAACGTCTCCCGTTCGAGCACGGCGGCGATGAGCGCTGCGACGTTCTCGACGAAGCGCGCGTCCGTCTCGTCGAACGCGCCGGGCGAGGGGCTGTGGACCGAGAGTACGCCCCACGGCTCGTTGGCGCCGCCGACGACGACGTTCAACTCGCTCCGCGCGTCGAAGTTCGCCGTCAGCGCCGTCGCCCCGCCGGACAGGTCGTTCTCCACGACGGAGCGGCGCTCCGCGAGCGCTCGTCCCGGTCCGGAGTCGAGACCGACGGCGACGCCGCCGACGTACGCCTGCGGCCACCCCTCCGCGGCGACGACCGACAGGTCGCCCCGTTCGGCGCGCGAGCGGAACAGCGCCACCCTGTCGACGCCGAGGGCCTCGGAGACACAGCGGACCGTCTCGTCGAACACCTCCTCGCGGGCCGGCCCGGAGAGGGCGAACGCTCCGAGGTCCGACAGCGCCTGCTGCTGTCTGTCCAGGCGCGCGCGCTTTCGGTCGGTGCGGTAGGAGTCCGCGGCCGTCCGGACGCGGTACGCCAGCCACGTCGCCTCCGCCTCCGTCCCGCGGACGGCGAGGTAGTCCGCGACGCCGACCGAGAGGGCTATCTCGGCGAGTCCGTCGTCGTCCTCGGCGATAAGCAGGACGGGCGCGGCGACGGACGCCGGGTCGAACGTCGCCGTGACCGCGCCTCGCGACGCGAGCACGCAGTCGACCGTGCTGTCGAACGAGGCGGCGGCCGGGTCGAGACCGTACTTCAGCGTCACGACGTCGAACCCCGACTCGAAGCCGTCGACGTCGAACGCCTCGGGGAGGGCGCCGACGACGCAGACGGTGTACGAATCGCTCACTGGGAGGTACTGTGCGACCGAGCGACATGACCTTGTCGCAGGACGGAGTCGGAGCGTGCGAGTGGAATCGGAGGGAAAAGGAGAAGGAGAACGAGAACTACGAGAGCGCGTGCGGTCGAGGGTCTCAGCCGCCCCCGCCCCACTCGCTCAGGTCGAGCACCATGAGGTAGGCGTCCTCGCCGTCGGCGTAGTAGGACGGGACCCGCCGGGCGGAGTCGAACCCGGCGCTCCGGTACAGCGATAGCGCCGAGTTGTTTCCGACGCGGACCTCCAGTTTGACGACGGCGGCCCCCGCGAACGACAGCGCCAGCAGCCCCCGTTGGAGGAGGCGTCGTCCGAGGCCGAGGCCGCGCGCCTCCGGCGCGACGGCGAGGTCCTTGACGTGGCCGATATCCCGGCCGTGGTTCGGCATCACGTCGGCGACGACGTACCCGAGGACGCTCCCCTCGCGGTCGGCGACGAGGAAACCCGGTTCGTTGAGAAACGACTCGAACGCCGCGTACGGCCACGGTTCCGTGAAACAGCGCTTCTCGATGCGGAGCACGTCGAGCAGGTCCGCGCGCTCCGCGTCGCGGACCGTCACGTCCGCCAGCGGGTCGCTCGCCGACGCGTCGGCGTCGCTCTCGGTCTCCGACGACCGGTCGGCCGCCCCGCGTCCCGCGTCCGGAGTTCCCTCGCTCACTCTCTACCTGTTCGCGCGGTGTGCGCAAAAGTGCGGTGGTCGCTCGCGCCGGCCGAGTCGCGGTCGCAACCGAAGTCGCTGGACGGCGGCGCCACTGTCGGGGCGACGGCGTCGAAAAAACGAAAATCGGATTCGGATTCGCGTCGGGTCGGCTCCGCTCAGTCGTCGGCGGGCGTCGCGCCGCTGCCGCCCTCGTCGGCGTACTGCTCCTTCGTGAGGCGGAGCTTGCCGCCGGCCGCGAGGATGCGGCGCTCGCGTTCGGAGGCGTTGAGCGTCGCGGTGGCCTCCCAGTCGTCGTTCACGCGGACGGTGAACTCGTCCTCGCCGGCGCTGACGGCCTCGGCGACGTCGGTGACGACTTCGACGTCGTCGCCCTGCTCTATCTTCTCGTAGGTCTCGTCGTCGATGGCGAGCGGCAGGATGCCGAAGTTGAACAGGTTCGCCTTGTGGATGCGGGCGAACGACTGCGCCAGCACGGCCTCGATGCCGAGGTACTGCGGGCACATGGCGGCGTGCTCGCGCGAGGAGCCCTGTCCGTAGTTCTCGCCGGCGACGAGGACGCCGCCGTCGGCGTCCATCGCGCGCTGTGCGAACGTGTCGTCGACGCGCGAGAGCGTGAACTCCGAGAGCTTCTCGATGTTCGAGCGGAACTTGAGGATGTCCGAGGTGGCCGGGATGATGTGGTCCGTGGTGATGTTGTCCTCCATCTTCAGGAGGGCCTCACCGCGGATGTCCGCCTCGAGGGGCTCGCCGATGGGCGCGTTGCCGATGTTCGGCCCCTTGATGAGTTCGTCGTCGACGGCCTCGTCGGGCGAGATGAGGTCGGCCTTCGAGCCGTCGTACTTGTCGGGCAGTTCGATGCCCGGCGCTTCGAGGTCGCCGAGTTCGTCGGCGAGGTCGCGCGGGTCGACGATTTCGCCCTTCAGCGCCGCGGCGGCGGCGACCTCCGGCGAGCAGAGGTAGACGTTGTCGTCCTCGATACCGGAGCGACCCTCGAAGTTTCGGTTGAACGTCCGCAGCGAGACGGAGTCGGAGGCGGGGACGTGACCGATGCCGATGCAGGCGCCGCACGTCGCCTCGGAGAAGTTGACCCCGGCGGCCATCATCTCGGCGGTCCAGCCCTGCCGCGCGAGAATCTCGGAGGCCTGCTTCGAACCGGGCGCGACGATCATCTCGGTCTTCTTGTTGACCTCGCGGTCCTCGAGCATCTTCGCGGCCGGGAGGATGTCCTCGTAGCCGCCGTTCGTACAGGAACCGACGATGACCTGGTCGACCGACTCGCCCGCGACTTCGCGGACGGGGACGACGTTGTCCGGCATCGACGGCTTGGCGATGAGCGGTTCGAGGTCCGAGAGGTCGATGGTAATCTCGTCGGCGTACTCGGCGTCCTCGTCGGGCGAAAGCTCGACGTACTCGTCCTCGCGGTCCTGCCGGGCGAGGTAGTCCTTCGTCTTCTCGTCCGTGCCGAAGATGGACGAGGTGGCGCCGAGTTCCGTGCCCATGTTGGTGATGGTCGTCCGCTCGGGGACGGTCAGCGAGTCCGCGCCGGGACCGGTGTACTCGAACACCTTGCCGACGCCGCCCTTCACCGAAAGCTGACGGAGCATCTCGAGGATGACGTCCTTCGCGGTGGCCCACTCGGGAAGCTCACCTTCGAGGCGGATGTTGACGACTTCGGGCATCTCGACGTAGTAGGCGCCGCCGCCCATGGCGACGGAGATGTCGAGGCCGCCGGCGCCGATGGCGAGTTCGCCGAGGCCGCCGGGCGTCGGCGTGTGCGAGTCCGACCCGAGGAGCGTCTTGCCGGGCGCGGCGAAGTTCTCCTTGTGGACGTTGTGACAGATGCCGTTGCCGGGGCGCGAGAAGTGCGCGCCGTACGTGCCCGCCGCCGACCGGAGGAAGCGGTGGTCGTCGGTGTTCTTGAAGTCGAACTGGTAGGTCTGGTGGTCGCAGTACTGCGCCGCCAGTTCCGTCTGGACTTCGTCGAGTTCGAGCGCCTCGAACTGGAGCCAGACCATCGTACCCGTGGTGTCCTGCGTGAGGACCTGATCGATCTCGATTCCGATCTCCTCTCCGGGTTCGAGTTCCCCTTCGACGAGGTGATCGTCGAGAATTTTCTCCGTAAGCGTCTGTCCCATATCGTCCTGATTTCGACTGTCTACGATTATAAATCCCGCGTGTTTGAGGTCGGAGGTATGACCCTTATACGCATATCTCAATCTTCTTTAGACACTGATGGACGTGCGCGCCGGCGTGCAATCGCGGCTCGACGCCGCGAGCGTTTCTCGCCGTCGAAATCCCCCTCGGCGCCGTCGTCGCGGCGGAGCAGTCGGGTAGCCGCCGTCCTCCGCACGGTCCCTACCGAACCGACCGACGGACGCGCCGAGGAGCGAAAGCTCTGATATCTCCGCTCGCGATTCGGCGCTCATGGACGGTTCGCTCGTGGAAAAAGCGTGGGACGACATCGGCGCCCGGGTCGGCGGCGACCTGCGGGTGGTCACCGAGTACGGGGCGACGGAACACGAGGTGCGGATGCGGGAGGACATGCGCGAACTGTACGACTCCGGCGAGAGCCAGTCCATCGTCGACGACACAATCGTCCACCAGTTGAGCGGTCGGACCGCCGAGGGGGCGTTCAAGGCGGGTCGACTGCGGGCGTTCGTCCGCGTGTTCGACGACTCGTGGGTCCTCGCGTGGACGAAGTCGCTCCCGAAGAAGACGGGATTCATCGTCTCCATCGACCGGGGCGGCGAGACGGCGACGATGGACGACCTGGAGTGGTGCATCGACTACCTCGACGCGGAGATAGCCCCCCTGATGGGGTGACTCGGGTGCCGGTCGCCCGCCCGTCCGGTTCTCCGTCCCGAAATCGGAACGACAGCGCTTTGCGTCTCCTCGAACGTCCCTCGGTATGTTCCGCTCGGGCGCGTTCGTGGCCGACCACGTTGAACCGACGGCCGACTCGCAGGTGCAACCGAACGGCGTCGACCTGACGCTGGAGTCGGTGCTCGAACAGGTCGCGCCGGGACGACTCGGCGTCGACGGGAAGCGAATCGGTGAGCGCGAGTCCGTCTCGCTCGCGGACGGCGTCTACGCCCTCCCGCCGGGCGGGTACGTCCTCCAGTACGCCGAGACGATAACCATCCCCGAGGGTCACGTCGGCTTCCTCTACCCCCGGTCGTCGCTCATGCGCAACTCCTGCATGCTCAACACGGCTGTCTGGGATGCAGGCTACGAAGGCCGCGGCGAAGGATTGCTACAGGTCCACTACGACGTCGAACTCGAACCCGGCGCGCGCGTCGCCCAACTGGTCCTCGCGCGCGCGAATCACGACGACGTGTACGACGGGAGCTATCAGGGCGAACGCGTCGGTTCCACCGAAAGATAGATTCGGCTCTATCGCCTCCATACGTTCGGTCCTCGATAGGTCCGAACCGTGATATGAACTCGCCACCGCCAGAAGTGTATCCGTTGATACTCCACGAAACGCCCAACCCGACGGTGGTGACCGACGAGTCCTTCGCCATCGTCGACGTGAATCAGGCCTGTCTGGAGTTCACCGGCTACTCCCGCGAGGAGATGCTGGGGACCCTCCCGATGTTTCTCGTGAACGACCCCGAGGTGTACGAGTCGATGACCGCCCGCCTCGCCGCCGGCGAACCGTGGGAGGGGGAGTTGGAGGCGGTCACGAAGTCGGGGGAACGCGTCTACGGTCGCGGGACGACGTTTCCGCTCGTCGACGACGGCGAACTGGTCGGCTACACGGGCATCTTCATCGACCTCTCGGAGCGCCGTCGGAGCGAGCAGACGGTCAGCGTGCTGAACCGGGTGCTCAGACACAACGTCCGGAACGACGCGAACGTCGTCGGCGGCGTGCTCTCGACGGTGCGGGACGCCGTCCCGCCCGCGGAGCGCGAACTCGTCGACCGGGCGATACGGCGCGTCGACCGACTGCTCGAACGGGCCGAGACGGCCCGCGACCTACACGAACTCCTCGAACGCTCCTCGTCGGTGCTCGCTCCCGTGGACCTCGGAGAGACGGTGGAGACGGTCGTCGACGAAATCCGGAACGAGACCCCGATAACGCACGCGGCGTGCGACGACGAGGTCACCTTCCACCTCGACCTCCCCGACAGTCCCCTCTGGGTGCTCGCGGACGAGGCGCTTCCCCGGGCCGTCGGCGCCGTCGTGGAGAACGCCGTCGAGTACAACGACGACGAGGAGGCCACCGTGTGGGTGTCGGCGGCGGCGACGGACGCGGAGGCGACGCTGACCGTCGAGGACGACGGACCGGGTATCGACGCCGACCGCTCGGAGTACCTGTTCGGCCGCACCGAGGAGTCCCAACTCAGACACGGACAGGGGCTCAGCCTCTTTTTCGTCGACCGACTGCTGGCGTTCTACGGGGGGTCGGTGCGCTACCGGCCGCGCGACCCGACGGGTAGCGCGTTCGAACTTCGATTCCGGCGCGTCGACTCGTCCGACTGAGGCGCCACTTGCCGGTTTCGGCCGTTCGCACCCGGAGACGGGCGGTCACAAAACCGCCGGGGTACCCAAAGGCACATTTACGCGCACCTCCAAGCCTCGGTAGCAGATGTCTAGAAGCCCCTCGCTTCCCGAACGCCCTCGGCTCGACCTCGACCCCGAGATGTCGGACGCCGAACGGTTGTCTGCGCTCAGACAGCACTTCGAGCGTCTCACGGAGGTCAACCGAGAACTCGACGACCGCCTCTCGGAGGCGACAGACCGTCGGGACGACCTGCAGGACGAGGTCGACCAACTGAAGCGTCGCAACGAGACGCTGAAGACCTCCTCTCTGTACATCGCGACGGTCGAAGAGGTCACCGACGACGGCGTCGTCATCAAGCAACACGGCAACAACCAGGAGGTCCTCACCGACACCTCCCCCCACCTCGAATCGCAGGTGGAGGCCGGCGACCGGGTGGCCATCAACGACTCCTTCGCCATCCAGTCCGTCCTCGACGACGAGACGGACTCCCGCGCGCAGGCGATGGAGGTCGACGCCTCGCCCGACGTGACGTACGACGACATCGGCGGCATCGACGAGCAGGTCCGCGAGGTCCGAGAAGCCGTCGAGGACCCCCTCACGAACCCCGAGATGTTCGAGAAGGTCGGCGTCGAACCGCCGTCCGGCGTCCTCCTGCACGGTCCGCCGGGCACCGGGAAGACGATGCTGGCGAAGGCCGTCGCCAACGAGACGGACGCGACGTTCATCAAGATGGCCGGCTCCGAACTCGTCCGGAAGTTCATCGGCGAGGGTTCCCGCCTCGTCCGCGACCTCTTCGAACTCGCGGCCGACCGCGAACCCGCCGTCATCTTCATCGACGAGATAGACGCCGTCGCCTCGAAACGCACGGACTCGAAGACGTCCGGCGACGCCGAGGTTCAGCGGACGATGATGCAACTCCTGTCCGAGATGGACGGCTTCGACGACAGGGGCGAAATCCGCATCATCGCGGCGACGAACCGCTTCGACATGCTCGACGAGGCCATCCTCCGACCGGGCCGCTTCGACCGCCTCATCGAGGTGCCGAACCCCGGCCACGAGGGTCGCGTGAAGATTCTCGAGATTCACACCCAGAACATGAACGTCGCCGACGGCGTGGACTTCGAGGAACTCGCCGAGGAACTCGACGGCTACTCCGGCGCGGACATCGCCTCGCTGACGACGGAGGCGGGGATGTACGCCATTCGCGACGAGCGAACCGAGGTCCGCCGCGAGGACTTCGACGACGCCCTCGAGAAACTCCGCGACGCCGAGGAATCGACGTCGATTCCGGGCTTCACCGACTACCAGTACTGACGCCGACTCCGAGCGAGACGCCCGAGGGGCACCTCGCCGGCCGCGCCGCTTCCGCGGTCTGCGGTTCTGCACCGGCGGACGTTCCGTAACCCCTTATTCTCCGCGGCGCCGTTCTCCGACGATGAGCACCATCTACGTCGTCCGCGGCGCGGGCACCGCCCCCACGAAGATGGCGTCCTACGACGCCGCCCTCGCGGCGGCCAACGTCCACAACTACAACCTCGTCCCCGTCTCCTCGGTCATCCCCGCCGGGGCGACGGTGGAAGCGGTCGACGTCGCCCCGGACCTCGGCCCGGCGGGCAACCGACTCACCGTCGTCGAGGCGCGGGCGACCACCGGCGGCGTCGGCACCGTCTCGGCGGGTCTCGGCTGGACGACCGGTCCCGGTCCGGGCCTGTTCTACGAGGCGTCCGGCGAGAACCCCGACGCGGTCCGCCGCGCAGTCAAAGAGGGTCTCGACGCGGGCCGCGGCCTCCGCGAGTGGGACTTCGAGGACGAACGCGTCTCGCTGGCGACCGCCGAGAACGACGGCGAGGGGTACACCACCGCCGTCGCCCTCGCCGCCTACGGGCGGAGCGAACCCATCCTCTGAACGCTGGCCCTTTCCGACGACGGCGGTTCTCGGTTCCTCCGACGGCTTTATCTTTCGCGTTCCCGTAGGCTCTACGACTCATCCTTATGAACGGAAACAACCCCTACGCGGGCGCACCCGGTGTGGTGGACGCGGGTCGCCCCGAGGAATCGGAACTCTCGGCGTCGGAGGTACGGCACCTCCGCGAGGCCGTCGCCGGCATCGTCTCGCGCACGCAGACGTACCTCCCGGAGGGTTACGCCGTGGGCTCGGAGCTCTCGTACGGGTCGAACGGGCCGCAGGCCACCGTCGCCGTCCACCCGCCGGTCGGTCGGCCCATCAGCGCCGGCTTCACCCCGGACGAGGAGGACCTGGAGTCGGGGCTCACCGACGACGACCGCGACGAAGTCGCTCGCGGCCTCGCCGCCTCGGCGGCGTTCCAGGTGATGAGCGCCGTCGGCGACGACCTGACGCCGACCGCTCGGTAAGACGTTTCTTCGGTTCCGCGCCGCACGGTTTCGACCGTTCTCCGCACCTACTCCGAGAGCGGCGGGTCCGCGAACAGCGCGTACGCCAGCATCGCCGCCGAGGGAAGTCCCCCGGCGCCGACGCCGACCGCGGCGGGGACGCCGGCGGCCGCCGCGCCGACGGTCCCGAGGAGCATCGGAAGCGGTACCGTCGTTAGGAGCCAGTCGTAGCGCGATTCGAGAAGCGGTCCGACCGTCTCGCCAGTCGGGGTTTTCCTGACGCGCATCGTACTCGCCTCCGCGACTCGTTACTGGCGGATTCGTCCCAAAGGTTACTCCGAATCGGACTGTCGACACCAGAGGGTACGTCGGCTCGGAGCGTTCGCTCTCCCGTTCACCACGGTAACCGTCCCCGCCGAAGTCCGACGACCAGACTCGCGAAAACGGCGACCAGCACCGCCGTTCCGAAGAGGGTGAGACCGATATCGAGCGTCGAACCGGCGGGCACCAAGCGCTCCCGCGCGAGTGCGAGACCGAGGACGAGAGCGAGCGAGCCGGCGGCTTTCAGTCGTCTTCTCCGGCGCGAGCGATTCGACGAGGACACGGCTAAGGAACGACGACAATTCGCAAAAAAGCTACCGTCGACGACGCGGGTGACCGCCGAAGCGATGCCCGCTACTTGCCCCAGAAGGGGTCGCGCTGGCGGTGTTTGTCCAGGTAACCGGTCAGCGCTTCGAGTTCGTCGGCCGGAATCTCGTCGGAGAGTTCCTGTTCGAGTATCTTCGCGTGCTTCTCGGGGAGTTCGGTCCACAGTTCGTCGCCCTCGTCTATCTGCCGGCCGACGGTGGGACCGTCGATGGCGATGGAGACGCGGTTGCCGGCGCGGACCTCCGAGACGTCCTCGCCCTGCTCTTGGATGCCCGAGAGTTGGCCGACGCGGGTGGGCTTGCTCCCCTCCCACTTGGCGACGTTCGTGTTGTTCTTCAGCGTGCCCGACAGCACCTCGACGCCGACGACGGCGGGGCCGGACTGCCGGAAGACGTGGTCTTCGAGGATGCGGAAGCGGCACGGCCGGATGATCTTGTCCAGCACCGTCTCCTGCTGTGCGCGCTGTCGCTCGTCGACGAAGCCCTCGTACTCCTCGATGAGCTGATATATCACGTCGTCCTCGAACAGGCGCACGTCGCTGGTGTCGAGTTCGTCCTCGGCGTTCGGCAGGACGTCGACGTTGAACCCGAGGATGACTTTGTGCTCCATCTCGCGGGCCGTCGACGCGACGGCCACGTCGCGCGGTGCGATATCGCCCACCTCGGCGCGGAGGATGGGCACCTCCGCCTCCTTCAGCGCGTTCGCCATCGCCTCCAGACTGCCGAGGGTGTCGGCCTTGACGACGACGCCCTCGTCGGCCGTGTCGACCTCTATCTCGGCCAGTTCGGAGGTGACATCGTCGATGACGTCCTCTTCGGAGCGATCGCGGACGACCCGGATGGGCGCGCCCGCCATCGCGTCGTCGAGGTCCGGCGCGGCTATCTTTATCCCGGCCGCGGCGCGCACCTCGTCGACCTTGTCGAACCGCTTCTCGGTCCGAATCTCGGCGTTCGGGCGGGGTTGCAGGAGGGCGCGCACCTCGGTGACGATGGGGCCGTTGACGCCGCCGACGACGATGGTGTCGTCCTCCCGGACGCTCCCGTCGTACAGTACCACGTCCACCGTCGCGCCGAACCCGCGCTCCTCCTTCACTTCGAGGACCGTCCCCGCGCCGGGGCCGGAGATGTCTATCTCCATCTCCTCTTTCATGTAGCGCTGGGAGAGACCCATCAGGACGGCGAGGAGGTCCGGGATGCCCTCGCCGGTCATCGCCGAGAGGGGGACGACGCCGACGTTCTTCTGGAAGTTCTGGACGCGCCAGTAGAGGTCCGCGGAGAACCCCTCGTCGGAGAGGTTCCCGATTATCTCGTAGAGGTTCTCGTCCAGACGCCCGCGGGCGCTGTCGGATTGGCTCTCGTAGCTCCCTTGGATGGGCGACCCGTCCTGCGGGTTCCATCCGGGCGTCGTGTCTATCTTGTTCGCGGCGACGACGAACGGCGTGCCCGTGCGCTTGAGGATGTCGAGGGCTTCGAGCGTCTGCGGTTGGAAGCCGTCGTTCACGTCGACGACGACGATGGCGATGTCGGCGAGGGCGCCACCGCGCGACCGGAGCGTCGAGAACGAGTGGTGCCCCGGGGTGTCGATGAACAGGAGTCCGGGCAGGTCGAAGTCCTCCGGTTTCACGAGGCTCCCGGCCATCTGCGAGACGGTTTCGAGCGGGACCGCCGTGGCGCCGATGTGCTGGGTGATGGCGCCCGCTTCGCCCTCCGAGACCGCCGAGCCGCGTATCTTGTCGAGCAGCGTCGTCTTGCCGTGGTCGACGTGCCCGAGAACGGCGACGATGGGCGTCCGGAGTGCGTTCGATTCGGTTGCGGGAGGGGCGTCAGCGTCGGCGTCGGTGTCAGACATGAAGAGTCACTCCGAGAAGTTCGTACCGATAGGCGGGTGGCGTCGAAGTTAAGTCCATCGTCACGTCGGGACGCGCGTGAACGCGAGACACGGGGAGTCCGCCGATTTCGGCCGAATCGCGTTCCGGCGCTTCCGTCGACGGCCGGCGGCGACCCCCGGCGACAGACCCATCGGATGCGGGTTCCGCCCGACATCGAAAGGAGGAGGGGGCGCCGGCGCTCCCCCGACCGTGTCGTCCGACGGCCGTCGGACGGACCCCGTGGCACTTATGTAACCGTGGTCGAATATCTCCGGTCATGGCCGACGTACTCGCCGAGAACCTCTCCGGGAAGGCCGTCATGGGGGCCGACGGGACGGAACTCGGGATGCTGTACAACATCACGATGAATCTGAAGACCGGGACGCTGCACGACCTGCTCGTCTCGCCGCACGAGGAGGTCCGCTCCGAGAAGATTCCCTTCGACCGGGACGAAGACGGGCGCTTCCGCGTTCCCGTCTCCAGCGTTCAAGCCGTAAAAGACTACATCGTCGTCCAGCGATAAGGAGCAATACAGACACAGTGCCGATGCAGGTTCTCGACTCTTCCGCGTTCATCCACGAGTATCACACCGACGACCAGACGGCCTCTATCCCCCTCGTTGCAGAGGAGTTGGAGGGAGAGGCCTCCTTCCGATTCGACGCGATGGAGGGGGCGGGGATGCACGTCCACATCCCGGCGTCGGGCACCGTCGAGAAGATTCGCCGCGCCGCCGGCGAGACGGGCGACCGGGAGACGCTCTCGGACACCGACATCCGCCTCCTCGCGGCCGCCTTCGAACTCGACGCCACCCTCGTCACCGACGACTACGCGATGCAGAACGTCGCCGAACGGGTCAACGTGTCCGTGAACGCCATCGCGCAGGACGGTATCGAGGAGCAACGCGACTGGCGGTTCCAGTGTCAGGGCTGCGGCCGCGAGTTCGACGAGAAGAAGGAGCGCTGTCCCATCTGCGGCAGCGACCTCGCGCGAAAGAACCCCGCGTAAGACGCGGCGCGACGCGGTGCGATTCTTCGTTTTTCACGCCGCCGAGCGGTGCGGCTCCCTCCGAGAACCTCCCCGACTACCCCGAAATCAGCCCCACCGCCAGCGCGTAACTGGCGACGAACTGGACGGTGTTGTAGAGGCCGTGGGCGGCGACGGGCACGAGCAGGCTCTCGCTCTTCTCGTAAATCAGGCCGAGCACCCCCCCGAGGACGAGGACGACGACGAGCGACACCAGCGCCCCCTCGCCCGTGAAGGAGGTGAAGTGGATGGACGCGAACACCGCGCTCGACGCCGCGATGGCGAACGGGACGCCGTACTCGCGGCGGAACAGCCCCTGCACCGCTCCGCGGAAGACGAGTTCCTCCATCGGCGCGACGAGGAGGAGGGTGACGGGGATGTAGTAGAGGAACAGAATCGGCTGGCCCTCCGCCGTCGCCGCGACGGCGCTATCGCCGGTGTCGACGCCCAACTGCGTGAGCCCGAAACTGATGAGCAGATAGAGACCGAAGAGGACCCCGAACCCGACGGCCGCCCACTTCAGGTCGCGTCCGGTCGGGAGCCGACGATATATCAGGTCCCACTGTTCGGTCACCGTGAGGTAGCCGACGGCGGCGACGCCGAAGCCGACGAACTGGGAGGCGCTGACCAGCGCCGTTCCGAGCGCCCCGCTGGGGTCGACGCCGACGGCCCGGAGGAGGGCCGTCCCGAACGAGACGAATATCGTGGCGCAGACGAGGACGAGGAGTACGACGACGACGACGCCGCCGAACGTGCGGAGGGCCGTCCGGAGGTCCGACCGCGAGGACGAGGAGACGTCGGATGCCATTTCGTTGCCCTCGATAGGCGGCGGCGGCGGATAGGGGTGCCGGTCCCGGCTCTCGTTTTTCGTTTCCGGCCCGACGGCTACTCGACGACGAGGCTCGTCTTCTCGGACACCGCGTCGGCCTCCTCGAAGTCGCCGCCGCCGAGCAGTCCCCGCGCGGCGCGCTTGCCCCACTCGACGGCGGGTTGGGTGAACGTCGAGACGCCGGCGAGTTCGCCGTACAGCACGCACGCGGCCTCCATCCCGTACAGCAGTTCGCCCAGTCCGCGTTCGTCCACCGCGTCTATCTCGACGCGCACGTTCGGAACGCCCGCGGCGGCGAGACTCGCCTCCGTCGCCTCGAACTCGGCATCCAAGAGTTCCCCGAGCGACGACCCGCCGAGGTAGGAGAGACCCTCTAAGTCCGTCTCCGGGATTCCGCGGTCCGCGCGCTCAGTCGGTCGAACGAGCGTCACGAGTTTGTCGCGCGGGCCGGCGCGGTAGAGTTGCAGTTGGGAGTGTTGGTCCGTCGCGCCGAGGGCGCGCGCGGGCGTCTGGCCCAGTCCGTCCTTCCCCAGGCTCTCGGCCCACAGTTGCGCGAACCACTCGGCGAAGTACTCCAAGTCCTCGGCGTAGGGCATCATCGCGTTCGTCAGCGCGCCCCGGTTGGCCAGTGCGTACGACGCGGCGCCGTAGGCGTAGGCGGGCGACTCGAACAGCGACCCCGAGAGCCGTTCGGACTCCGCGCGGGCGCCGGCGAGGAGAGCGTCCAGGTCGTGTCCCTGAATCGCCGCCACCGCCAGTCCGACCGTCGACAGCGCGGAGAACCGACCCGGTACCCCGTCCGGAACCGGCAGCGAGGGCAGGTCGTGTTTCTCGGCCAGGTTTCTGAGATTGCCCTCCTCGCCGGTGGTCACGAACGTCCGGTCGGTCCAGTCGACGCCGGCGTCGTCCATCGCCTCCCGGACGACGAGGAAGTTCGACAGCGTCTCCGCCGTCGTGCCCGACCGCGAGACGACGTTGACCACCGTCTCCGAGAGGTCCAGCGTCGACAGCAGGCGCGTGACGCGCTCTGGGTCGACGTTGTCGAGGTAGTAGGCGTCGGGGTCCGAGGGCTCCGCCAGCGCCGAGGAGAGCGTCGCCGCGCCGAGGGCGCTCCCGCCGATGCCGACGGTGACGACGGCCTCGGGGGCGTCGAACGGTTCGACGGCCGACCGAATCGCGTCGGGGTCGGCGGTGTCGGGAAGGTTCAGCGCGGCGTAGCCGTGTTCGGCGTTCTCTCTCCCTTCCTCGATGGTTTCGTGCGCCGCCGCCACCTGTTCGTCCAACCGTTCGAGCGACGACTCCGAGACGCCGGGCGTCGTCGAGAGCGCGTTACCGAGGTCTACTCGCATACCTGAACGCCCGACGGGGGCGGGCAAAAAGATGGGTATTGTCGGGAGTCGCTGGTCGCGTCCGTTACGGAACGGTCAGTGACGATAACACCACGAAAGCCCCGACACGCTGGACTCGGGGGGCTCGCTGTGCGCCTCGCTCGTTTCACTCACTCGGTGCTTGCTTCGCCCGCCGTCGTCCAGCGCACCGTCCCTTTCAATCCCGCCCAGTGTGGCCCGTCCGGCCGCCGTCGGGCGGGAATGAAAGGGGCCGCTCGCTCGGGGAACCCGGACGAAGCAAGCACCGCAGGAGCGAACGCAGTGAGCGACGAGGAGCACAGCGAGTCCCGGGACCCGAGCGAGCGGGGGCTTTCGTAGCGTTCTCAGTCGTAGCGTCTGCGCCGGATTCGACACTCACCCGTTCACCTGAATCCCGTACAACGAACGAGACCGGTTCGCTCAAGAGTCGCCGCCCCTAACCTCCGACGATGGCAACGGGTTACAACGGCGTCTTCGGGGCCTTTCCCTACGCTTTCCGCCGCAGTCGGTCGCTCCTGTTCAAGTCGTACGTCCTGTGCAGCGCCCTCGCCGTCGCGCTCGTCTCGCTGTTCGTCGTCGCCGCCATCGTCGTCCTCCTCGGCCGGACGGCGGCGGTGCAGGGCGGGTCGCTGACGCTCTCTCGCGCCTTCTTCATCGTCGTCGGCCTCCTCGTCGTCCTCCCGGCCGTCGCCCCGACGCTGGCCGTCGCCCGCCGCTACCGACGCGACATCGAGTCGACGCCGCGGTACGAGGTGGCGCTGGCCGTCGCCGGCTACCTCTTCTTGTTCTCCCTCTACTTGGGCGTCGTCGCCTCGATGCCCGAGACGTTCGTGCTGGACGGCGAGACGGTGACGCGTCCCGCGCCGTCGGGGGTGTTCGCGCCGTTCGTGGCGCTCCTCTACGCGATTCCGCAGGCGCTCTCGTGGGTCGTTCCGCTCTGCGGCGCGCTGCTGGTCGCCGCCGCGCACAAACTGTTCGGCTGAGTCCGGCGCGGGTCGCCGCTCTCGCTCCGCCCGCTCGTCCCATCGAATCTGTCTCGTCGCTCGCGAGCGGCGAGACCCGGAGCGGGGTGCGGACTCGGGTTCGGCGACTCCCCGACTCGATGCGGCGGGAGAACTTCCGAACATCGGCCCTTTATCGGACGATAGTCTCATTTTTATTAGCTAGAGGTCCATACATAGGTGGTTTCTTAAGAAATAGTTATGTCCACCTTTGTCATCGAAGGGTCTATGCCATGTAGTCACGCGGCGGGCGGTGGCGGCGACGAGGAACGGGGCGAACGAACGGACGAGGGCGTCGCGCGTCGGGAGTTCATGAAATCGGCCCTCCTCATCGGCGGAGCGAGCGCGTTAGCGACGTCCGGTGCCGTCGTCGGGTTCTCCGGTACCGCCGGAGCCGCGCCCGCGACCGCAGCCGAGCGCGACAACAGACAGCACGCCTGGAACCGGTTTCTGACCGATTCCGATACGTCCCCGGCGGGGGTCGACTTCCACGTACTCCTGTGTCTGAACTACCGAGGCGCGGGGGAGCCGTCGCCCGCGGACCGGGCCGAGATGGAGGGTGCGCTCTCGCAACTGGAGGAGGCGTTCGAGTGGAGCGACCGCGGACTGCTCTTCACCGTCAGCTACGGGCAACCCTACTGGGACCGGTTCGACGACGCGCTTCCGAGCGGTGCCCGCCTCCTCGATAACCGGGCGTCGACGGACGCGATGGTCAAGCGGACCCCGGGGACGTACGAGGCGTTCGAGGACCCGCAACTCGAACCGTACGACCTCTTCGTCGACCTCGCCAGCGACAACGTGACGAACATCCTCGCGGCCGAGGAAGCGCTGTGGGGCAACTGCGAGGAACTCGAGGAGGTCGAAATCGCTCATACGTTCGAGGGACTCTTCGAGAAGCCCGAAGCCTACCCCGACCGCCGAACCGGGTTCGTCGGCGTCGGCGTCGCCGGCGACGACACCGAGGCGGTCCGGGCCCACGAGGGGTTCGGCAACCCCAACGAGGACATACCCGAGGACGCACAGCTCACGATGGGTTTCCGGTCGTCCTTCGAGGACAACGCGAACCAGGAGGAGAACGTGACGCTCGTCCACGACCAGCGGTTCGACGACGGCGAGGCCCGACCGCCGGGGCAGTTCGCTCAAGGGACCGTCCAACACCTCTCCCGGTTGGAGGTGGACCTTATCACCTGGTACGGTGACAGCCTCACCTCCCGTCGGACCCGGATGTTCAGCCCGCGTCACGACCTCGAAAACACCGGCGTGACCGGGCGGAAACTCGGAGACCGAAGCGACCCCGGCGGGTATCCCATGCGGGACGACGACGCGGAGTCCGACGTGGCGCGGGAGACTATCGACGCCGCGCGCGCGGTCAAGGAGGTCATCGAATCGGGCGGCGAAGAGGGGTTGGAGGCGGCCGTCGACGAGGGAAACGTCATCGGGCACGCTCAGAAGCTCGCGCGCGCCCGTATCGACCACGGCACCCGCGTCGGCGACGGCGAGCGATGCGGTCGGTTGGAACCGTTGCTCCTCCGCCGCGACTTCAACTCCCTGGACGGGACCGGAGCGGACCTGCCGAACGCCGACGAGATGGCCCCCGACGAGCGGTCGATACCGCCCAACTCGGCCCTGCACTTCCTCGCGCTGATGCGCTTCAACGAGGACATGGTCACGACCCGGCGGGCGATGAACGAGATAGCGTTCAGCTCACCCGACGGTAGCGTTCGCCACGACCCGGTCCCCGAGGTCGAAGCGGAACTCGACGCGCACGGGATTCAGGAGTACATCCTCGCCACCCGGCGGGGGAACTTCCTCGTGCCGCCGATAACGCTGCGCTCCCTGCCGACGCCGCGCGCGTTGGACCTCGATATCGAGGTCAGTCCCGACCCGCTTCCGGCCGAGGGGTATCTCCCAGTCGAGCTCAGATCGACCGAAGACGTACACGTCGCCGACCTCGACGCGGGCACGCTCCGGTTCGGCCCGCGAACGGAGGTCGACCAGGGTCGAGGGGCGACCGTCGAGCGCGTGTACGGCGACTCGCACGGCGACGGCCTCGACGAGCGCATCGCGCTCTTCCGGGTCGAAGAGGCCGGCTTCGAGGACGGCGACGGCGTCGGACGGCTCTTCGGAAAGACGCGCGACGGCGTCGCCGTGACGGCCGAGGCGGCGGTGTCCGTCGAGTAGTCCGAGGCTGAGCCTCGTCCGCGGCCCGCGGCGTTCGACGGGGCGTCCGACCCGACTCACGCGGGGTCGGACTCCGAGGTCCGGCGGCGGGCGAGGTAGACCACCGCCGAGAGCAGGGCGACGGCGGCGAGGACGCCGAAGGCCACCGCCGCCCGACCGGAGGCGAACTCGTCGCCGGCGAGGGCGACGAGGACGAACGTCGGGAGGCGGCCGACGAGGACGAGGGCGAGGAAAGTTCGCAGGCGAATCCCCGTCAGACCGGCCAGCGCGCAGACGGCGTCGTCGGGGAACGTCGGCAGGAGGAAGACGACGAAGAGGCCGACGACGCCGTGACTCTCGGCGAAGGCGTCGAAGCGGTCGAGAACGTCGTCGGCGACGACCCGTTCGACGAACGGGCGGCCGTACCGCCGCGCGAGGGCGAACACGACGGCGCTCCCGGCGAGGACGCCGAGCATGCTGTAGGCCGTCCCGGCCGCGACGCCGAACAGGTAGCCGCCGACGACGCCGAGCGCCTGTCCCGGAATCGGCGCGAAGATCACCTGGAGCGCCTGTACGAGCACGAACGCCGGGGCGGCGTACGGGCCGAGGCCGGCCACCGCCGACCGTATCCACTCTGGGTCGAGGAGGAACGGGGCGTACGCGCGGACGGCGAGGGCGGCGGCGGCGACGACGGCGGCGAGGAGGCCGAGTCGGACGAGCGCCGCCCGGCGGGCCGCCGCGGACGCGAACAGTCGCGTCCGCATCTCAGAGCGGGCCGAACTCCAAGGCGAGACAGAGGCCGACGGCGACGGCGCCGCCGACCGCGACCTGCAGGTGGGCGTCCTCCGTCTTCTGCGCCCGGTACTCCGAGGTCATGAGCGGACAGACGGCGACAATCGTGAGGCCGGCGAGCCAGCCGTTCCAGACGGGGACGAACTGGAGGAGGAAGTAGTTCGCGAGGACGACAAGGTGGGTGTGAACCACCGTCGTCCCGCGGTAGTAGCTCGTTCCCGCTTTCTCCTCCCCCTCTCCGTCGCCGACGAACCCCTCGTCGTTGTGCCGGACGAGGCGGAGGCCGCCGAACATGAGGACGACGAAGCCGACGACGGCGCTGGCCACCCAGTTCGGCCGCATCGCCACGTGGTAGAGCAGGGCGGCGGAGACGAGATAGGTGAAGACGTCGATGAAGGAGTCGACCCGCCGTCCGAACGCCGACGGCGACCCGTACTCGCGGGCGTAGTAGCCGTCGAGTTTGTCGAAGACGAACCCGACGAGGACGGCGAGGATACCCCAGTTCGGTTCCCCCTGTACGAACAGCACCGCGCCGACCCACGCCCAGAACAGGGCCGCGAGGCTCAGCCAGTCGGCGACGCTCAGGTGCCGAATCATGTTCTCCCCCGTCGAGGACTCGACGACCCGCCGCGCCCGCGCGTCGAGTCGCTCCGCCCACCCGCGCGCCGACCGTCCTTCGTTCGACATGGCTCTACTCACTCCACCCGACCGCAGGAGTATAAATTTAACCTGAGAATATATACTAAAAAGAAATCTATATATCTACTCCTGGCTCCCGAGCGCTCCGTTCCGGTTCCAAGGGGTCTATCGACCGGCGAGAGAGGCAGAAGAGGCGGTAGTAGACGTGTTCGTGGCGCGGTTCGAAGCCGTTCGCCTCGAACGTCCACCGCGATGGGGCGTTGTCGAGGGCGACGAGGGCGTGGACGGCCGCCGCGTCGCGTTCCCGCGCCCAGTCGCGCGCCCGCGACACCAGCGCGGTGGCGATACCGCGGTTCCGACGGTCGGGTCGGACGAACACCCGCCGGACGTACGCGCCGTCGAACCGGAGCGTCTCTTCGAGGGGGTGGACGCGGTGGGCCGCGTCGACGCTGACGAACAGGTAGCCCGCTATCTCCCCGCCGTCCAGCGCGCAGAGCACCCGCTCTTCGGGCAGAAGTTCGGCGAAGGCGTCGTACTCCTCGCCCGCCTCCTCCGGGCGTCGGACCTCGAACCGCACGCCGTCGACGTCGCCGTCGGCGCCTCTCCCGTCCGTCGGGTCGGCGACGTACTGGTACATCCGCGTCCCCGTGATACCGGCGCGCTTCGACGTCTCGTACAGTCGCCGCGCCGGTCCGGTCCGCGTCAGTCGCCACAGCGGAGGCATACCGGAGGCGTCCGCGGCGACGGCGATAACTCCTCTGGAGAGACGCGCCGCCGGGGCCGTGACGAAACCCCGAAGTGGTCGCCGCGCCTACTCGGAGGGGATGACCGAGGACGACGGAGTCGGCGGAGACGAACCGTTCGGCGACGCGGGGCGGACCGACAGCGGCGGCGACGAGCGAGTCGAGGGGACGTTCCTCGTGACCGCCGCCGACGAGGATTCCGCGGTGCTGAAGAACGTCGACACCGGGCAGGTGCACACGCTGTCGTCGAACCCCGGCGTCGAACGCCACGACGCCGTCACGGGCGTCGTCGCCCCCGACCCGCCGATGAACGTCTCCTACCAACTCGTCGACATCGAGTCGCGGTGGGGGCTCACCATCGAACTGTCCGGCGAGTCGCCGACGGCGGACTCCCGCGACGTCGCCGCGTCGCAACCGACGGGCGAACTCACCCGGAAGGAGCGCGCGGGGACGGGGGAGATTCACGTCATCACCGTACCCGAAGAGGAGACCGACCAGGCGGCCGCCGACGTGGCCGACGACGCGGAGAACACGCTGTCGCGGGCGGCCCGCCTCGGCGTGAACCGCGTCGAGATTCGGACCGCCCCCGGCGTCGTCGTCGTCCGGTACATGCCCTGACCCCGTCCCCGGCGCGGGCGTCGCGCGGACGCGGCTTCGCCGTCCCACCGATTCGGCGCCGCCGGACGGTGGTCTGTTATACCGTCCGCCCGAACCCCCTCTCATGGACCGAGTGCGAGCGTTGGTGATCCAGTACACGTGCGTCGGCGCCCTCTACCTCCTCGCCGGCGCGTGGACGATGGGCACCCGAGGGTTCTCCCTCGGCGGGGCGCTGTCCGCGTTCGGCGGACTGCTGCTCGTGGCGTCCGGCGCCTGGAACCTGCGCCACGGGGACGGGAAGTACGGCCTCCGGAGCCTCGCGGAGCGGGACTGGTTCTTCTGGCCGCAGACGGTCGCAATCGTCCTCCTCGCCGTCGGCGCCGTCTTCCGCTTTCTCTGAGTCCTCGGCCGCCCAAGAGCTATCGTCGTCCGGCGACGAGGCCCCGTATGGACAGAGAACGCGTCGTGGTCGTCTGCATGGGACTGTACGCGCTGGCGCTCGTCGTCGACAGCGTCGTCGAGTTCCTCACCGAAGGCGTCACCCTGTTCGGCGTCGTGTTCGCGGCGTTCGGCCTGTTCGTGCTGGTGACGCTCGCTCGGAGCGCCTCTCGGGGAACGACGGACGACGGAATTCAACGAATCGCCGACAGCGACCTGTGGTTCTGGTCGCTCGTCGTCCTGTTCGTCCTCGGCATCGCGGGCATCGTCCTCGACCTGACGAACGGCGCTCTCGCCTGAGACCGACTACGACCCCTCCCCGCGCTCCTCGCGTTTTCCCCGTTCCTTCCCGCTCGTCGGCGTCGGCCCGTCGGCGCTCTGGACCCGCCACCCGCCTTCCACCTCGCCGGGTTCGCTCTCGCGCGTCGCGTACTCGACTTCGGTGTCGGGGCCCATCCGCTCGGCGCCGTCGACGGACTCGATGCGGAGGGGGACGTCTAGTGAGTTGCCGCAACAGCCCACGTCGACGAACTCCTCCCACGTCTCGCCCGGCGTCAGGTCCTCCAGCACTCGCCGGAGGTAGAGGCGGAAGCGGTCTGTCTCCAGTTGGTCGCGCGCCCACGCGCTGAGGTCGTCCGGATAGGAGATGACGACCCGCCGGGCCTCGCCGTGCTCTTTCGGTGCCGCCGTCGCGTTCGCGCTGCCGTCGTCCATGCGCCTCGGTACGCCCTCCGAGTCAAAACGTCTCACGGTCGCACGGACCGCGTACCGGCCGTCGACGAGTGGGGGCGTATAAGAAGGCTTATTCGGGGACCGTGACGAACGCCACGCATGGTCGACTTCACGGTACCGGAGGTAGATTACACCCGGTACACGAATCGCCAACTCGCCGCGGTCCCCCTGGCGGTGTCGGCGGTCGCGCTCCTCGTCATCGGCGGGTGGTACGTCATGACGGGCGTTCCCGTCAACCAGGGTATCGCCTTCACCGGCGGGACGGAGATTCAGGTCGTCGTCGACGGCTCCGGCGACGCGCAGGAACAGATTCAAGAGGCGTTCGACGCCGAACCCGCCTCCGTCCAGTCCGTCCCGGCCGAGAGCGGACTGTACATCGTGACGTTCCAGTCGGACTCGGCGTCGGGGCCGGACGCCGGCACGGACGCGAACACGCTGTCCCAGCAGGCCGAGCAAGCGGGCTTCGAGGTCCGCTCCGTCTCCTCGGTGTCGGCCAGTTTCGGCGGTGACACGCAACTGCTCGCCCTCGGCGGCGTCGCCGTCGCCTTCCTCGGCATGAGCGTTCTCGTCTTCGCCATGTTCCGCACGTTCGTCCCCTCCATCGCCGTCGTCATCTCGGCGTTCTCCGACATCGTCATCCCCGTCGCTCTGATGAATCTCCTCGGCATCCAACTCTCCCTGGGGACGGTCGCCGCCCTCCTGATGCTCATCGGGTACTCGGTGGACTCGGACATCCTCCTGAACAACCACATCCTCCGGCGCTCCGGAGACTTCTACGAGTCGACGTACCGCGCGATGCGGACCGGGGTGACGATGACGCTCACCTCCATCGCCGCGATGATCGTCATGACCGTCACGGCGACGCTGTTCGGCATCCAACTGCTCGCGGCCATCGGGACCGTCCTCGTGTTCGGTCTCGCCGCCGACCTGATGAACACCTACATGCTCAACCTCAGCCTGCTTCGCTGGTACAAGTTCGAGGGGGTGCGTCGGTGATGGCGGGCCTCCGGGACAACTGGCGGGTCGCCCTCCTCGTCGTCTTCCTCCTCGTCTCCACGTTCGCGCTGTTCTCGCCGACGATCGGCGGGGACTCCGGGTCGGGCGCCGTCGGCAACGCCACCGACACCGGACCGACGAACCTCCAGTTCGGCCTCGAACTCTCCGGCGGGACGCGCATCCGCGCGCCCCTCGTCGGCGTGACCGCCGAGGGGGTCCAGTTCGGCGGCGACCAACCGCGGGTGGTCGAACAGACCGTCGCCTCCAACCTCGAAGACGCCACGGTGACCGACGTCATCGCCCGCCAGTCGGCCAACACCACGACGGTCGAAGTCACGGCCGAGAACGTCACGCAAGAGGAGTTCCGGAACGCCCTCCAGTCGTCGGGCTACGGCTTCGAGACGGTCCGCGACGGCGTCACCGCGGCGACGCGCGAGGAGGTCGTCCGCATCCTCACCGACAAGATCAACCAGGCCGGCCTCTCCGGGGGGTCGGTCCAGCAGGTGACGACCGCGACGGGCCAGCACTTCATCCGCGTCGAGGTGCCGAACCGCGACACGAGCGAGGTCCGCCAACTCGTCTCCGAACGCGGGACCGTCGTCGTCCAGGCGTACTACCCCGTCGAGGAGAACGGGTCGACGACCTACCGCTCGGAGGTCGTCCTCCAGCAGAACGACTTCCAGACCATCGGCTCCGTGCAGGAGCAGGGCTCGAGTCCCTCCGTGCCGGTCACCATCAAATCCTCCGTGGCCCCCGAACTCCAGCAGTCGCTGGTCAGAACGGGAATCGCACAACCCGGCGGCACCTCCTGCACGTACGACCAGAACCCCAACAGCACGCAACCGTGCCTCCTCCTCGTCGTCGACGGCGACGTCGTCAACGCGTTCGGGATGGACGGGGGTCTCGCGGGCAGCATGCAGAGCGGCGAGTGGGCGAACAGCCCGGAGTTCGTCCTGACCGCCCGCAACACCTCCGAGGCCCAGCAGGTCGCCATCAACCTCCGCGCCGGCGCGCTCCCGGCGCAACTCGACCTCTCGGGTCAGGACGGCGGCACCACCTCCTACGTCTCGCCGAGTCAGGGTGAGAGCTTCAAGTTCGACTCGCTCATCACCGGCATCGTCGCGGTGCTGGCGGTCAGCGGCGTCGTCTTCGTCCGCTACAGCGACGTGAAGGTGGCCGCGCCGATGATCGTCACCGCGCTCTCCGAGGTGGTCATCCTCCTCGGGGCCGCGGCGGCCATCGGCTACCCCCTCGACCTCTCGGTCATCGCCGGCTTCATCGCCGTCATCGGGACGGGGGTGGACGACCTCATCATCATCGCCGACGAGGTGATGGCCGAGGGCGAAGTGTCCTCGCGCCGCATCTTCCAGTCGCGCTTCCGCAAGGCGTTCTGGGTCATCGGCGCCGCCGCGGCGACGACCATCGTGGCGATGTCGCCGCTGGCGGTGCTGTCGCTCGGCGACCTGCAGGGCTTCGCCATCTTCACCATCCTCGGCGTCCTCGTCGGCGTCCTCGTCACCCGCCCGGCCTACGGGGACATCCTCCGGTCGCTGACGACTATCGACCGCTGAGGTCGCGGTTCCTGTCACGGAGCGTTACTCTCCGCCGTTCGCGGCGGTTTCGACGACCCCGACACCGTCCGTCTATTTTCGCGCCGACGCCGCCCTAATCCTGTAGGCTGCCATTTAACTGCACGGGCGCACGTACTGTAAACTGTACAGCGACACGGACCGTAGTTGCCCGCTCGCGCGGGAGACGACGTAGACAACGGGACACGTACACTATGTCAACCGATGCCCCCCTGACGGACGATGCAGATGCCCCGCACGCAGCAACCGCCTCGGAGACGTTGGTCTCCACCGTCGTCGAGTACGACGACGAGTCCGACGAATGTACGATCTACCCCCTCCACGCCGACGACGAGGAACGCGTCACGACGTGGGTCTCCGCCAAGCGGGAGTCGTACGTCTCGCTGGACGAGATGCGCTGAGCGGTCCTGCTCTTCCTCCCCTCCTCGACCCGTTCTCTCGCGATCAAAAGTCGGCCAGCGACGACTGCGCCGCCGCCGCCAACACGTCGTCGCACGTCGACCACGAGGCGCGCGCGCAGTCCGGTAACTCGCCCGTCTCGCCGACGTACGTCCTGAGGAACTCCCTCGTCGTCGGGTCGCTCGGATAACCGCTCCCGACGGGGCCGTACGCCGCGAACGCCTCGCCGACGGCCGCCATCCGGGCGTCTCGCTCCACCTTCGCGACGACGCTCGCCGCGCCGACGTGCGGGTACGTCTCGTCCGCGCGGTGTTCGGCGGTGACGGAGACGGCGACGCCCGCCTCCTCGACGCCCGTCCGGACGCGCCGCCCGAACCGCGACTCGTCCACGTCGCCCGCGTCCGTCACCACCTCGTCGCCCCCGCGCGCGACGGCGGCGAGGGCCTCGACGTGCGCGGCGACGGTCAGCGCGTTCATGTCGGTGTCCGGCCGGTCGATTCGCTCGGGTTCGACGAACGCGACGCCTATCTCGACCCCCTCCCGGTCCCGGAGCGTCGCGGCTATCTCCTCGCGCCGGCGCGCCGCGAGGCGCTTGGAGTCGTCGATACCGCCCGGCAGGGCGTCGGCGTCGGCGCGCACCGCCGCGGCGACCATCGGCCCGAGCACCGGTCCCTTCCCCGCCTCGTCGCTGCCGACGAGGGCGGGCGACCCGTCTGTCATACCTCTCTCGGCGGACAGCGGCGACTAAGCGGTTGCGGTCGTCGTCGGCCGAAAAAATCGACGGGCGCTCAGTCGTCCGCCAACGGCGGCCCGGCACGCCCCGGCGACTCCTCCGGGTCGTCGGCCTCCTCGAACTCCGCGCGCAGGCGCTTCTCGACGAGCGCTTCCCACTCCGGATTCGACTCGTAGTGGTGACACATGGTATCTGCTCTCACTCGTAGGCGCGGTCGGAGACTGGTAAATCCTCGGTCCGTCGGTCTACTGATGGGTTACGGACGGACCGCCTACCGCGGGTCGTCGCGGAAGAACGACTCGTTCTCGAACTCCTCGTCGGTGCCGTAGACGCCCGTCACGTCCAGCGCCGTCACCTCCGCGTCGACGCCGAGGAGGCCCGCCAGACTCGGTTCCGTGCGCCCCTCGTCGCCGGAGACGAGTTCCTTGATGTAGAGGCCGCCGGCGCCGTGCACCTCGACGGTGGCGTGCCGTTCGTCCTGCCAGTCGCCCGTCGCCTCGAACACCTCGCGGGTCCGGGTGAGCGCCGCCCGGCGGTGGTCGACGCGGTTCGGCGTGTACTGTTCGATGGTCGCCCCGTCGAGTTCGGCGAGGGCGTCCGTGAGTTCGTCCTCGGAGACGTCGTCGCCGAACTCGACTTCGGCGCGGTAGCGCTTCGAGGCGTTCAGTTCCTTCACGCGTTCGACCATGTCGTAGGCGGCGAGGCGGAGGCCCTCGACTTCGACTTTCCCCTCCGCGAAGGCGTTGATGTCGCCCTCCAGACGCTCCACGTCCACGTCGCGGCGGCGCGGTTCCATGATTTCGACGACGAACGGGCGGCCCGTCCCGACCATCAGGGCGTCGACGTCCTCCCGGCCGGCGCCGTGGAACTTCGCGTCGGTGCCGTCCATCACGTCCATCACGACGGGAGCGGTCAGACCTTCGACGCTCTCTTGGTACATGTAGCCCGTCCCGTCGCACTTGTCGCAGGGCTGTTTCCCGAGGTAGCCCGTTCCGTGACACTTGTTACACGGCCACTCGGTCTGCGGGATGTCGCGTTCGAGTTTGCGGTAGCGGCCGTAGACGAACGTGGAGTTTATCTCGACTTCCACCGCGTCGGCGTCGATGTCGAGGAGGAACTGCACGTCCGGGCGGCCGAACTCCACCTCCGTCTCCGTGAGTCGGCCGAACCGCTTGCCCACCTCGCGGTTGAACTCCGATTTGAAGAGTTCGCCCGCGTCCTCGGCGAGTCCGGCCCCCTCGCGGAGGAGTACTTCGTTCTCCTCGACCAGCGGCGGGGGGCGCGTCCCGACCTGATAGGTGTCGAACTCGACGCCCTCGACGGCGTCGGCGCAGCGTTCGGCCCACTCGTCGAACCGGGCGCACGCCCCCTCGCACACCCAGCAGTCCTCCCGCGGTACGTCCTCGGGTTCCTCGTCGTCTTCGAGGGCGGCGGCGACCCGGAGGCTCCGGCCCCGTTCGGCGTTCGTCAGCCCGAAACTCCGGTCGGCGAAGACGCGTCCCAGACACGGGTCGCAGACGGGACTCTGCGCGGCCACCTCGCGCGCGTCCTCCAAGATGCTCATACCGGGTGATGACGTGGACCGCGTTTCTGTCTTCCCCTTTCAGACGACCTGAGAGAGGAGCCACCACGAGGTGAGAGCGACGCCCGCGCCGAGGGCGACGACGAGGCAGAACAGGAGGAGGCCCGCGACGGCGAGCACCCGCCCGTCGCGTTCGGCCCCCGATGGGTCGGCGCGCCGCGCCTCGAACAGGCGGACGTTCCGCCGGTTCGCCTTCCACGCCGCGTCGAACGCGTCGCCGACGAGCGGAATCGACCCGAAGACGGCGTCGACGACGAGGTTTCCCACCATCCGAGCCACCGTCTCCCGCGGCGCGCCGAGTGCGGCGGCCTCCGCGACGATGTACGCCGAGACGGCCGCCGCCGGCAGGTCGCCCGCGACGGGGAGTAGTCCCAGTATCGGGTCCAGACCGATTCGCCAGTCCGTCCCCGGAACCGGTATCGCGCTGTCCATGTAGTAACTCACGCGCCGGAGGCGCGCGAGGGCCTCGGCTTCGGGGTCCGCGGCGTCCGCCACCGGTCCGCTTACGACGAACGGGGCGGCGTCGGCGTTCGCGGCGTCTGAGGAACTCACGGGAGAGAGTGGCGACGGAGGAACTTGAGCGTTCGCTGGGGAGTCGGAAACGAAGGGAGGGCCGAAGCGGGGGGTCGAACCCTATTCGAGTTCCACCTCCCGCACGTCCTTGACGCCGAAACCCGATTCGAGGGCCGCGGCGACGGCCGCCGCGTCGGCCGGACCGCTGACGCGCAGGGCGGCGTCGACCTGCACGCGTAAGTCGTTCAGCGCGGGTCGTAAACCGCTCACGTCGGCGCGGTCCACGCCGACGACGCAGTCGACGGCGGCGAGGCGGGCGCGGACGCCCTCCTCCAAGTCGCCGTCCGCGTTCCGCGTGACGAGGACCGTCAGCGACGCGCGGACGACGTGTTCGTTTTCTGCTTGCTGTGCCTCCGGACTGGCAGGACTGATTGCCATAGGCTCCCGGCGCGGGTCGAACGCGCCTCCCGCCTCGTCCGCCGTGACGAGGCGTCGAGTGCCGACACGGGAGCGGTCCGGTCGGTCGCGCCGCGTCGGATTCGCGGACGCGACGGTGGGCACTCGGAGCGTGGTCGGCCGCGCGAGAAAGGGACGGGCCGGCGTCGTCTCGGGTGAGTCACACGGAGACGAAGCCGGTTTCCCGGACCCCGCCCGCGCGGCGCGACTTCACGCGCCGAGCGCGGACCGGACGCAGAGGAGGGGATTCTCGGAACCGTCGCCGGAGAACCCCGCGTCGATTCCGATGCTCCACTTACCCTCGTCGCCGACTGCGGCGGCCGCACCTGCGGCTACCATCGAAGTCGGACGACGAGTGGCGGTGTGACGGAGCATCGGTTCCTCTGCCCGCGGGTCGCGGGACTCGATTCGGCAGACGGGGTAGTTCTACTTAATGTTTTTTCAGGTGTGCTACGAGCTACCGCGGCTCAGAGCACCCCGGCGGCCTCCGCGCGGGCGACGAGTCGCCGCGCCATCTTGTTCGTCGCCTCGTCGACCATCTCCCCGTCGACGGAGACGGCGCCCTTCCCCTGCGCCGTCGCCTCGGCGTAGGCCTCGACGATGCGTTGGGCGCGTTCGGCCTCCTCGCGGTCGGGCGCGAACGTCTCGTTGGCGATTTCGATCTGGCTCGGGTGGACGGCCCACTTGCCGTCACAGCCGAGGAGGCTCGCGTTCCGACAGGATTCTCTGAATCCTTCCGGGTCCTCGATTTCGGCGTACGGCCCGTCGATGACCTGCAATCCCTCGGCCTTCGCGGCGTGGGCGATGCGGGCCAGTTGGTAGTGCCAGTAGTGGCCGGGGTAGTCGCCGCCGGACCCGATGGTCAGGCCCGCCGCGCCGACGCTGGCGGTGTAGTCGCCCGGTCCGAACACGAGCGATTCCGTGCGGTCCGAGGCGCGGGCTATCTCCGCGACGTTCGTCATGCCCGACGCGGACTCGATCTGACACTGGAGCCCGATGTCGCCCTCGGGCAGGCCCTCGTTGACCTCCACCTGCGTGAGCAGGTTGTCGACCGTCTGCACCGTCGAGGCGTCGTGGCACATCGGCACCATGATGGTGTCGACCGACCCGCCGGCCGCGCCGACGACCTCGATGACGTCGTCGTACCACCACTCGGTGTCGACGCCGTTCATCCGGAAGCAGGCCCGCGTCTCCGACCAGTCGCCGTCCTGTAAACCCTCTATGACCGTCTCGCGGGCGTCCACCTTCTCGCCGGGGGCGACGGCGTCTTCGAGGTCCAAGAACGCCTCGTCGGCGCCCGACTGCGGCGCCTTCTGCACCATCGTCTCGTCGCTGCCGGGCGTCGCCAGTTGGCTCCGCCGCATCGTCGGCTGGATGTCGGTACTCCGCTCGTCCGTCGTCCGCGTCGATTGCTCGCTCATCGTCAGTCGTCGCTCTCGATGGGGGTGCTCTCTTCCTCCGAGAAGCCCTCGGAGCTCTCGATTCGCTCGCGCGCCTCGCGGTCGAACTCCATCTCCGTCTCCTGGTAGTCGGAGACGAACGCGAGTTCGTGGTGCGATTCGGTCGGGTGCCCGAGATACCGCTCCTCCAGTTCCATCTGCCCCGTCTCGTCGTTCTCCGCGAGGTTCCGGAAGTCCTCGTAGACGCTGTGGGCGCCCGAGTGCAGGCCGAACAGCGTGATGAAGATGTACTCGTAGCCGAGGTCGCCCAGTTCCTCGAACGTGAGCGGGTCCTCCTCTTCGGACCACGCGAACGACGAGGAGTAGTTGAACGCCAACTTCAGGTCGGGGTGGGTCTCGTGGATGGTCTCGGCGTACTCGACGGCGTCCTCGCGCGAGGGGTCGGGCATCTCGGGCCAGACCATGTCGACGCCGGCGTCGGCGTAGATGCGCCCGCGCTCCAAGTGCTCCTCCCAGTCGCCGTTCGAGGAGCCGTAGGCGTCCGTCCGGGCGATGACGAACGTGTCCTCGGACTGCTTGGCGTCGACGGCCGCCTCGAACCGGGCGCGCGCCTTATCGCGCGAGACGATTTGCTTGCCGGCGATGTGGCCACAGCGCTTCGGCGTCGTCTGGTCCTCGATGTGAATCGCGGCGACGCCGGCCTTCTCGTACTCGCGGACGGCGCGGCGGACGTTGTGGACGCCGCCGTAGCCGGTGTCGCAGTCCGCGATGACCGGCAGGTCCGTCGCCTCGACGATTCGCTTCGCGTTCTCGACCATCTCGGTCATCGTCACCATCTCCAGGTCCGGGAAGCCGAACTGACCGAGAACGGTCGAGTAGCCGCTCATGTACGCCGCGTCGAGGCCGGCGAGTTCGGCCAGTCGGGCGTCGAGGGCGTGGTAGATGCCCGGCGCGAAGACGAAGTTCTGCTCGTCGAGCATCCGGCGGAACTCCCGGGCGGACTCGTTGTCGACGTCGCGGGTGAACACGTCGGCGCCCGTCGTGCGCTCGTAGGGATCGCTCATCGCCGGTCCTCCCGTTCCATGCGGGTCTCCAGTCGTTCCAGTTGCGTCCGGAGGGCGGCGATGTCTCGGCGCAGACCGCCGATGTCGTCCTCGCCGGTCTTCCCGGGCGCTTCCGTCTCCGTCGACGTCGATTCCGTCCGGTCGGTCGGGTCGGCGATGAAGGGGACCAACGGGGCGTCCATGTTCTCCTCGTTGTTCGGGTAGTTTCGGGTCATCGTTCCAGTCGTGCGTCGGGTCGTGGGTGTCGTCATCTGTCTCGTATCGGTGGGTCGGGGCTGCTCGTCGAGCGGTTCTGCTGACGGAACGCGGGGCGGTGGGCGCGTACTGCGCCGGGTACTGCCATCCTGTGTCACCTCGTCTGCTCCGTCTTCAGTCTCCTAAATAAACATAATGATTGATAGTGTTAATATTCTTTAGCTCGGGTTATCTCCTAATACAGATAAGAGTGAGGCTAGTGCACATTCTAGGACACTGCGGACGACCGTATCCTCGGCCGCCGCCCGTGCCAGCGTCTCTCACCCGGTTCCGCGGTCGGTGCGCTTAATCCGCGCAGTCGCCGACCTTCGGTATCCGATGTCTTCTGCGATAACGATACGCGATTTACGGAAGTCCTACGGCGACGTGCAGGCGCTCGACGGCGTCGACCTCGACGTCCCCGAGGGGTCCTTTTTCGGCCTCCTCGGTCCGAACGGCGCGGGGAAGACGACGTTCATCAACGTCCTCGTCGGCCTCGTCCGCAAGTCCGGCGGCCGCGCGGAGGTGTTCGGCTACGACGTGGAGGACGACTACCGCGAGGCGCGCGACAGCATCGGCCTCGCGCCGCAGGAGTTCAACGTCGACCGCTTCTTCCCCATCCGCGAGGTGCTCGAACACAAGGCGGGCTACCACGGCGTCTCGGAGGAAGAGGCCGCCGAACGCGCCGACGAGGTGCTCAAGCGCGTCGGCATCTACGACAAGCGCGACACGCGGTTCGACTGGCTCTCCGGCGGGATGAAGCGCCGCTTCGTCCTCGCGCGCGCCCTCATCACCGACCCGGACCTCCTCATCCTCGACGAACCGACGGCGGGCGTCGACGTGCAACTCCGCCGCGAACTGTGGGAGACCATCACCGAACTGAACGACTCGGGGACGACCATCCTGCTGACGACCCACTACATCGAGGAGGCCGAACGCCTCTGCGACGAGGTGGCCATCCTCGACTCCGGGCGCGTCGTGGAGGTTGCGAGCCCCGAGGACCTGATGGACCGCGGCACCGACGACGTAATCGTCACCCTGCGGAACGCTCCCACGGCGGTCCCCGACTTCGCCGCCGAGGACGACCGCGTGGAGGCCGTCGAACTCGACGGGGCGCGCCTCGTCGTCACCGCCCGCGAGGGCGGCCTCGTCGCCCCCGAACTCGTCCGCCGCCTCGATAGCGCCGGCCACGAGATAGTCGACCTCGAAATCTCGCGCACCTCGCTCGAAGAGGTGTTCGTCGAGATGACGAGAACCGAAGAGGACCGCGCGACGGCGGAGGCGAGCAGATGAACGCCGAGCGCACGGGCTTCTACGCCCTCCTCAAGCGCGAGGTTCTCCGATTTATCCGCCGCCCGCGCAACACGTTCGTCCCGCCCTTTATCACGAACGTGCTGTACTTCTCGGTGTTCGGCGTCATCCTCGGCGAACGCATCAACGAGATAGCGGGGGTGCCGTACATCCTCTTCATTCTCCCCGGTCTCATCGTCCTCGGCGCGGTGTCGAACGCCTTCGAGAACGCCTCCTTCTCCATCTTCCACGGCCGGTGGAACCGCTACATCGAGGAGGTGCTCACCTCGCCGCTCTCCTACCGGTCGATGGTCGGCGCGTTCGTCCTCTCCTCGGCGGCCCGCGGCGTCGTCGTCGGCGCTCTCGTCGCCGTCATCGGCGCGTTCTTCACCACCGTCGGCGTCGAAAACCCCCTCTACCTCGTCGCGTTCATGCTCGTCATCACCCTGCTGTTCGCCGGGTTCGGCGTCGTCGGCGGCCTGTGGGCCGACGACTTCGACGACCTGACGATGATGAACCAGTTCATCCTGCGACCGCTGGTGTTCTTCGGCGGCGTCTTCTACTCGCTGGGTGAACTGCCGGCGACGGTCCAGCAGGTGTCGCTCCTGAACCCGATGATATACATGGTCAACGGCGTCCGCTACGGCTTCCTCGGCGTCAGCGAGGTGGACCCGAACGCCTCCTTGGCCGTCCTCACCGCTCTCACCCTCGGGGTGACGGCGCTGAACGTCGTCCTGTTCAAGCGCGGCTACGGTCTGACCGACTGAGCCGGATCCGGCACTTCCGCCGCTTCCGCCGCTTCTGCCGCCTCCGGCCCACTACGGCCCGCACGATCACGAATGCGAATTCCAACGCCGCACGCGAACCGAACGCGGACGCGCCTTCCGCGGCGACAATCCTCTTTCCGCTCACGCCCGAAGCGCGCCCGTGGACCTCGCTATCGACGACCGAGTCGCTATCGTCACCGGCGGGAGCAAGGGAATCGGGAAGGCCATCGCGGAGACGTTCGCCGCGGAGGGCGCCGACGTCTGCATCTGCGCCCGCGGCGAAGACGAACTGGAAGGCGCGGCGGCCGAGATGGACGGCGACGTCCTCACCGCGCAGGTGGACGTGACCGACCCCGACGACGTGGAGGAACTGGTCGAGGAGACGGTAGAGGAGTTCGGCGGTATCGACGTGCTCGTGAACAACGCCGGCACGACCGGCAGTTTCGAGAAACTCGACGCGGTCCCCGAGGAGGAGTGGCGCACGGTCATCGACACGAACCTCTTCGGGACGATGCGGGTCACGAAGGCGGCGCTCCCCTACCTGAAAGAAGGCGACGGCGGCAGCGTCGTCAACGTCGCCTCCGACGCCGGCCTGATGCCGCACGACAAGATGCCGCAGTACAACGCCTCGAAGGCGGCGATAATCAACCTGACACAGAACCTCTCGAAGGCCTATCTGGGCGAGGGCGTCCGCGTGAACGCCGTCGCGCCGACGACGACGCGGACCCCCCTCGTGCAGGCGATGTTCGAGGAGATAGCCGACGAACGGGACATCTCCGTCGAAGAGGCCGAACGGGCATTCTTGGAGGAGGAAAAGCCCGCCCTCCAGTTCGACCGGGTGGCCGAACCCGAGGAGGTGGCGCCCGTCGTCGCCTTCCTCGTCTCCGACCTCGCCTCCTACGTCTCCGGGTCGACCTACCGCGTGGACGGCGGCGGCGTCCCGACAATCGACGTCTGAACCCCGCTACGACGCGCGCGGGTCCCGCGTCGCCCCTCGCCGGGCAACCATCCGAGCGGCGGTTACTGTCGACGGAGTTAGATATTTCGCCGGCGGCGACGCTCCGGGAAACAGTCAAGTTCGCTCCGACTACAGTAGCGTGCGATGACGAAGATGGGACGGCGGCGGTTCCTCGCGTCCGTCGGCGCGGGGGCGGTCGGTCTCGCCGCGGCGCCCGCCGTCGCGGCCGCCGACGCCGAGGAGGGGTTCGACCCCTCCGTCCACGGGTTCGGGTTCCGGAACTGGCGCGGGAGCGAACGGGCCTACCCCGGCCACGACCACCGCAAACTGGCCGACGAGGAGGTCAGAGAGTGCGTCCGCCTCGACTGGCGGGGACCGTTCGCCGACCTGTTCGGCACGCCCGTCGCCCGCCTGCCGGACGCCCTCGTCGGCCTCGTCGCCTCGCAGATTCGCGTCGCCGCCGCGCAGTTGTCCTCGACGGACGGCCACTGCTACGGGATGACGTTCGCCGCGCAGGAGTTCTTCGAGGACCCGAACGCGCTCCCCGATTCGGTCGAGCACGCGGCCGAACTTCGGACGCCGGAGGTGCCCGTGGCCCGCGACGAGGGCGGCACCGTCGGCACCCGCATCGACGAGTACCAGTCGACGCAGTTGCTCGACGTGCACTCGTGGCTTGGGCGACGCCGGATGCTTCGTCCGAAAGAGATAGACCACGCCGCCGAACTCGCGGCGCTGACCGCGACGGTGGACGCCTTCGGGACGGCGGGCGTGACGCTCGTCGACACCGCCACGCGCCTCTCCCATCAGGTGCTCGTCTACGACTACGCCGAACGGGGGAACGCGACGCTGCTCGACGTGTACAACCCGAACGTCCCCGCGAGTTCCTACCGCCCGCGGTACCGCCGACGGCTGAAGGTGATTCCGGGCGCCGACAGACCGCTCGCGAACCACGCCGAGTTCGACAGCCTCGTGTTCAACCGCTGGGACCGGGCCATCCGCGCCGACGCCGACGTGACCGCCCCGCGGCGGACCGACGACGGTGACTTCTCGCACCTGCTCGAACGCGCCGTCCGCTTCACCGTCTCCTCGCCGAACGTCGGCCTCTCCGTCGTCGCTCCCGACGGGACGGCCGTGGGGCGCAACCGCGCCGAGATGATGGACCGGAGTCGGAGCGACGTGTACGGCACGCGCTACCGCTACGACGCCCCCGCCGGCGACTACCGCGTCTCCGTCGTCGGCAAGCGGGCGGCGACGTACGAGTTGACCGCCGAGGCCGCCGGACTCGACGGGTCGCTTCTGGACGGCGCCGTGACCGCCGACATCGCCCCCGGCGAGGTGCGCGAGTACGTCGCGTCGGTTCCCGAAAGCGCCGACGAGGAGGGGAGCCTCCGCGAACGCGGGTCGATATCGCCGGCGCGCGTCCGCCGGGCCGTCGACGTGCCCAACCTCCTCGCGGGCGCCGCCGGCGGCGCGGCCCTGTCGGCGTACGCGCTCCGTCGGCGGCGCGAGTGAGCGGCCGGGGGAGACCGCTGCGACGGCGCTCAGCCGAGTTCGACCGTCGTCTCGGCCGTCGGCGACGACAGTCCGGTCACGTTGTCGACGACGCGCGCCGCCAGCGCGTACGCCCCGGCGTCGAGGTCCGAGACGTCGAGTTCGAGCGGACTCTCCGCGAGCGTCTGGTCCCGGTCGAGCGTGATACGGACCCGCGTCTCCGCCTCGCGGACGGCGTCGCCCCCGCGCCGCAGTTCGACCCGCACGGTGGCGTCGGCCCGACCCGTCCCGCCGCCCGCCGGGTGGACGGGGTAGTCGTAGCTCACCGCCGCGATGAGCGTCCCGCCCGCCACGCGGTCGGTCTGTTCGGTCACCACGTCGCCGGCGCGCGACCACGACTCGACGGCGCGGACGAGGTTCACCTCCGGTCCCGCGACCCGGTCCCGGAGCGCGTCGAGTTCCGCGTTCAGCGACGCTATCTCCTCGTCCCGCGCCCGCAGTTTCGCCTCCAACTCGGCGATGCGGACGCGGCGGTCGGTCACGGCATCCGATTCGACGACGGTGTACCCGAGACACCCGCTCGTCGCTCCGAGGCCGCAGAGGCCGGCGAACGCGAGGAGTTCGCGTCGGTCCATGCGGACCGTCGGGGGCGGGACGGCATAACGTCTCGCGCCGGCGACCGGGCGACCGGACGACCGACGGAGGTAAACGGCGCGCACGCCTACGGAGGCCGACAGATGCCGACCGACGGACGCGACGTGAGACCGCGGGACCGCCACGGGTTCGACGAGACGAAGAGCCCCGTCGCCGCCGCCCTCGGAAAGTTCGTCCCGCAAGCCTTGGTTAGAAGAGGACTCTTCGTCGCCGTGCGGACCGACCGCGAGACGTACGCGCCCGGCGATCCGGTGGAACTCACCGTCGTCATCGAGAACCGCCTCCCCCTCCCCGTGAGCGTGACGACGCCGACGCGCCGCCTGTGGGGGTGGACCGTCGACGGCGAGTTGGAGGCCAGCGACGAACGCGTCTACGTCTCGGAGTCGCCCTCGAAGCTCACCTTCCGCGGCGGCGAGCGGAAGGTGCTCACGCGGACGTGGGACGGCCTGTTCAAACGCGTCGGCGCCGACGGTGCGGCGACCCGGTGGGTCGAACCCGACCCCGGCACCCACGAGGTGGGTGCGTACCTCGCCCTCGAGGGGAACCGGCCCGCCGACGCGACGACGATTCGAATCGAGCGCTGAGGCCGCCGGCGGGGCCGAGCAGTCGACGCGGAAAATCAGTGACCGAAGACCGCTCAGTCGGCGTCGACGCTGCCCGCCACGTCGTCGTTGTGGAGGTGGCAGGCGGCGTAGTGGACGCCGTCGCCGTGGACCGGTTCGACCTCGTAGGAGGGCACCTCACGGGCGCAGATGCTCTGCTCGGCGAACGCCTCCGTGAGTCGCTCCTCGGCCGCGTCCCAGTCGCCGTTCAGCACGTCGTCGACGCTCGTCTCCACGAGCGACCCCGCCTCGCCGTCGGGCGTCCCGTCCGGGAAGAACTCGTTGCGGAGCGACGCCTCGCCGTCGGCCTCGAACGTGCGGCGCTCGGTCTCGCGCATGAACGCCCGCACCCGCCGCCACTCGGCCGCCGAGAGGTCGTACTCCTCGGGGGCGATGAGCCGCGGACAGCGCGTCCGGAACCGACATCCCGAGGGCGGGTCGATGGGCGAGGGCACGTCGCCTTCGAGGACGCCCCGCTGGCCGCCCGCCCGCGGGTCGGGCACCGGAATCGACTGGAGGAGCGCCTCGGTGTAGGGGTGTTGGGGGTTCTCGAACAGTTCCTCGGTCTCCGCCAGTTCGACCAACTGCCCGAGGTACATCACGGCCACGCGGTCGGAGATGTGCCGGATGACGCTCAGGTCGTGACTGATGAACAGGTACGTCAGCCCGAACTCCTCTTGGAGGTCCCGCATCGTGTTCAGCACCTGCGCCTGAATCGAGGCGTCGAGCGCCGAAGTGGGTTCGTCGCAGACGATGAAGTCCGGGTTGACCGCCAGCGCGCGTGCGAGGTTGACCCGCTGGCGCTGCCCGCCGGAGAACTGGTGGGGGTAGCGGTTGTAGTGCTGGGGGTCGAGACCGACCTTCTCCAGGAGCATCCGCGCCCGCTTCTCGCGTTCGCCCTTGTAGAGGCCGTGGGCTTTCATCGGTTCCTCGACGATGGGGCCGACTTTCATCCGCGGGTCCAGGGAGGACTGGGGGTCCTGGAAGATCATCTGGATGTTCTCGCGCATCGAGCGGAGCTCCTCGCCGCTCATCTCCGCGAGGTCGTCGCCCTTGAACCACACCGCGCCGTCGGTCGGTTCGAGCAGGCGCAGAATCGTCCGCGCGAGGGTCGACTTCCCGCACCCCGACTCGCCGACGAGACCCAGCGTCTCGCCCTTCGCGATGTCGAAGGAGACGTCGTCGACCGCTTTGACCTCCTCGTCGTTGAACAGGCTGGCGACGAGGCCGCTGCCCTGACTGAAGTACTTGGTGAGTCCCTCGACGCGGAGGAGCGTCTCGCCGAAGTCGATGTCGTCGTCGCTCCCCGTGACCATCCCGCGACTCACTGTCCGTCACCCCGCGCTTCCACGAGACCGCCGCTGAACGCGCCGGTCGCCTCCGTTTCGAGGGGTTCGGCGTCGTCGTAGCCGACGTTCTCGTACTTCACGCAGGAGACCATGTGCGTCGCCTCGTCGGCGTCGCTCACGTCTTGATACTCGGGGTGGACCTCCCTGCAGACGGTCCGGGCGTCGGGACAGCGGGTGTGGAACCGACAGCCCGACGGCGGGTTGATGGCCTCGGGCATGACGCCCGTTATCGGGTTCAGTTCGTCGACCGACTGGTCGGGCCGCGGGATGGAGTCCAACAGCGCCTCCGTGTACGGATGGCGCGTCTTGTGGAACAGGTCGTCCACGTCGGCCTGCTCGATTATCTCGCCGAGGTACATCACGTTCACGCGGTCGCATATCTCCGCGACGACGCCGAGGTCGTGGGTGACCCAGACGAACGAGGTGTTGTACTTCTGCTGGAGTTCCTCGACGAGGTCCAGAATCTGCCCCTCGACGGTCACGTCGAGCGCCGTCGTCGGTTCGTCGGCGATGATGAGGTCGGGTTCGCACGCCAGCGCCATCGCGATGATGACGCGCTGGCGCATCCCGCCGGAGAACTGGTGGGGGTAGCTGTCGTAGCGCTTCTCGGGTTCGGGGATACCCACCTCCCGGAGCATGTCGACGGCGATGCGCTTGGCCTCCTTCCCGCTCACGTCGCGGTTTATCTCGATGAACTCGCGGAGCTGCGAGCCGACCTTGAACACGGGGTTCAGCGCCTCCATCGGGTCCTGGAAGATGATGGCTATCTCCTTGCCGCGGATCTGCTTGCGCATCTCCTCGTTCGACAGCATCTCCGGGGAGCGCCGGAGTTCGCCGTCCGGTCCCTCCTCGAAGTCGACGAGTTTCTTGCCTTTGTACGTCACCGTGCCGCCGACGATTTCGCCGGGGTCTTCGACGAGCCGCATGATCGAACTCGTCGCCACGGACTTGCCCGCGCCGGACTCGCCCACGAGGCCGACGAGTTCCCCTTCGTTCACCTCGAAGGAGATGCCGTCGACCGCGCGGACGGTCCCCTCCTCGGTGAAGAACTGCGTCTTCAGATTTTCGACTTTGAGTATCGGTTCGCTCATTCAGTTGTTTATCCGGGGGTCGAGTGCGTCGCGCAGGCCGTCACCGATGAGGTTGAAGCCGACGACGGTGATCAGGATAGCGATGCCGGGCCAGATGCTGAACCACGCGTTCGGCAGCATGTACTGCCGGGAGTTCGAGAGCATCTGTCCCCACGACGGCGTCGGCGGCTGCGCGCCGTAGCCGAGGAACGACAGACCGGCGATGATGAGGATGTTGACGCCGATCTGGAGCGTCGCCTGCACGAGGACGGGCGCGAAGCTGTTCGGGACGACGTGCCGCAGGATGATGTTCCGGTCGCGCACCCCGGCGGCGCGCGCCGCCTCGATGAAGTCCTCCTCGCGCACCGAGAGCACGCGCGAGCGGATGAGGCGGGCGAACGTCGGGATGGTCGCGATGCCGATGCCGATCATCGCGTACGAGAGTCGCCGTCCGAACGCGGTCATGAACGCGATGACGAGGATGAGGAACGGAATGGCGTACAGCGTCTCGGAGCCGCGCATGAGGGCGTCGTCGATCCAACCGCCGTAGTAGCCGGCGACGGCGCCGACGAGCGTCCCGAGCACCAGCGCGATACCCGTCGAGACGATGCCGACGGTGATGGCGATGCGCGTGCCGTAGAACAGGCGGACGAGGATGTCGCGCCCGCGGTGGTCGGTGCCGAGCGGGTGCGCCCACGTGCCGGGCGTCTCGGGGTATACCTGGTTCGTCAGGTACACCGGGGGACGGAGTATCTGCGCGTTGCTCGGGTCGTTCGCCGGGTTGATCCAGAACGTCTCCGCCAGCACGTACTGGTGGACGCCCATGTTGGCGAACGCCTCGAAGCCGCCGAGGAAGTCGAAGAGAACGCCGTCGACGAACCCGATGAATGCGACGACGCTCATGACGACGATGATTCCGAGTCCGACGAGCGCCGTCGGGTCGCGCCTCACCTGCGAGAGCGTGTACCGCAGACCGACCCGCGCTTCGGGCTGTTCGGGGCCGCTCTCGTCCGCGTCGAGGTTCGTTCCGGTTTGTGTCGCCATGCGTCACTCACCCCCGTCGAAGGAGACGCGCGGGTCGACGTACGCGTACGAGAGGTCCGTGATGATGACGCCGATGACGAACGCCAGTCCGAACACTAGCGTCGTCCCCATCACGAGCTGGAAATCCTGATTCTGGATGGCCGTGATGATGAGACGGCCCATCCCGTTGATGGAGAAGACCGTCTCCGTCAGCACCGCCCCGCCCAGCGCGCTCGTCAACTGGAGGCCGACCAGCGTGATGAGGGGCAGTTGCGCGTTCCGGAAGGCGTGTTTGCGCACGATTTTGCTCTCGCTGACGCCGTAGGCCCGCGCGAGCTTCACGTACTCCTCGCCGAGCACCTCGAGCATCGAGGAGCGCTCGATACGGGTGAACGCCGCCATCTGGAGCGTCCCCAGCGTTATCATCGGCATGACGAGGTGCCGGAGCGATTCGATTATCACCTCTATCTGGTTGCTCGCCCCGTCCACGTTCGCGGGGCCGGTCCACGGGAGGATGATGTTCGTCGCCGGCAGCCAGCCCAGCCAGAACGAGAAGACGATGATCAGCATCAGACCGATCCAGAACGAGGGGGTGCTGACGCCGAACAGCGCCACGACCCGCGAGATGTGGTCCGTCGGCTGGTTGCGGCGCTTCGCCGAGACGATGCCGAGCGGAACGGCGGTCACCAGCGCGAACGTGAAGCTGGCGAGCAGGAGGTACATCGTCACCGGCAGCCGCTCCATGATCTTCTGCGTGACCGGCACCTGGTAGTAGAGGCTCGTCCCGAGGTCCAGCCGAAGTACGTCGAACAGGTAGTTGAAATACCTGACGTAGAGCGGCTGGTCGAGTCCGAACTTCGCTCGGATGGCGGCGGCCTGCTGTGCGCTCGGCGACGGGCCGAGCATGATCGATACGGGGTCGCCCGGAATCGCGTCGGTGAGGAAGAACGTGATGGTGATCACACCGACTATCACGGGGACGGATTGGAGCAGTCGACTGATGGTGTAGCGCAGGCGTCCCATCGTCAGACCACACGCGGAGTTGTGTTCATGTAGGTATCTGAACGTCGGGTAGCGGTTGGTTCGTACATAAATATGGCGTCTCGGCCTCCGTATCGGCGCTTTACTGTTGGTTGACGGAGACGTTGTTGTAGTCGGTCGCGAGTGTGAAGCTGCTCACCGGGTGCGCGTGCCAGTCGCTGACGTAGTCTTTCACACCGAAGCTGTTCTTGAGGTTGTAGGCTGGCAGGTGCGCGCGGTCTTCGAGCACCGTCGTGATGCCCTCCGTGTAGAGCTGCTTCCGCGTCGCCTGGTCGTTCGTTCTCCGCGCTTCGACGAACTTCTCCGTGGCGGTCGCCGCCTGCTCGCTCGAATCGTGGTAGAACGTCCCGTCGGTGACTCCGAGGGTGTCCTCGGTCGCTCCGAACATGTAGTAGGTGAACGCGTCGGGGTCGGGCGTCCCGGACCAGCCGAGCGTGTAGACGTTGTAGTCGTCCTCGTTCCCGGTGAGATACTGTTCGAGGAACGCGCCCCAGTCGAGGCGCTGGACGCTCGCGTCCCAACCGGCCTCCTGCAGGCCGTTCGAGATGGTGATACCGATCTGTTGGCGCTTGTCGTCCGGCGGCACGATGATGCGGAACGAGTAGTCGTCCGGCACGCCGGCCTCGTCGAACAGCGCCTTCGTCTGGTCGACGTCCTTCGAGCGCGGAATCTGGCTCCACTGGTCGACCGGGAAACCCCAGTCCTCCGCGACGGCGCTCGGCAGCGGACTGTACTGGCGGACGCCCGTCGGTTCGACGTAGTTGCTGACCGCCTGGTCCATATCGAAGGCGTAGTCGATACCTTCGCGGACCAGCGGGTCCGTCGTCGGCCCCTCGTTGCAGTTGAACGCCGCGTAGAAGTAGCCGATACCGGGCACTTCGCTGATGCTCGCGTCGGAGATGCTGTTCCGGACCGTCGTGTACTGCTGCGGCGGAATCTCCTCGATGACGTCGTTCTCGCCGTTGCGGAGCGTCGTCACCCGCGTCGTCGCCTCCTCGACCGGAACGAACTCGATTTCCGAGAGGTTCGGCTGCGGGTCGCCCCAGTACTCCCCGTTGGCCGACAGGCGGACGAAGTTGCCCTCCTGCCACTCCTCGAAGACGAACGGACCGGACCCCACGAGCGCGTCGCCCGTGTTGAACGCGTCGGTGTCCTCCTCGCGGACGGACTGCGGGACGACGTACCACGTCAGCGTGTTCATGAACGCCGCGAACGGGTACTGGAGGTCGAACTGCACCGTCTTCTCGTCCACCGCGGTGATGGAGTCGACCATGTTCACCTCGGAGGCGTTCGGGGTCTGCTCGTCGACCGGCGCCTCGAAGGAGTACTTCACGTCGCTCGCCGTGACGGGGTCGCCGTTCGAGAACGTCGCGCCGTCCTGAATCGTCACCGTGTAGCGCTGCCCGCCGTTCTCGACGGTCGGTTCGCCGTCGGCGAGGAGCGGGACGACCCCGGTGCCCTCGTCGTACGTGTAGAGGCCCTCGACGACCCGGTCGACGACCTGCGAGGAGGGAACGTCGTTGAGGACGATGGGGTCGAACTCGATGGGGCTCTTGACGAGCGCCATGCGGAGGCTTCCGCCGGACCCGGAGCTTCCGCCGTCCGTGCTCTCGTCCTCCGTGGCGCTCCCGCCGCCGGTGCCGGTTCCGCTCTGGCCCTCCGTCTCGCTGTCGGAGCCGCCCGCGCAGCCGGCGAGACCCGCGATGCCTACGCCACCGAGTCCCTGGAGAACGCGACGGCGGTTCAGTTTGCTGTGAAAGGTTCTATGTTTGTCTGACATGAGTTAGTACACCTTATGCCGATGGATACCCAGACTCACCAACTGGCCGGGTAAATACCTAACGAATGTTCTCCGGTACAGGCAAATCTTGTTCTAACCCGGGTGAATCGCTCGGAAACGGCTTTTTTCTCAAAATACAGTTACGATTGAAAGTATGTTGGCAAACTGCCACTTGGTTCGGTGTTTTACCACTATTCCGCATTAGTATCCGGAGGAACAGCTCGTGTGTGTTCTTCGCTGACTCCCTTCTCCGCGTTCGTTCGGTTCGGTCTCTCCACATCGTTCGTTATCGTTACCGGTCGGTGGTCGAGGGTCTCTTCCACTCCGAGGCGAGAGGACAGAGCCTTAGGCGCCCGGCGGGACGACCCCGTATGCGACAGTTCGTCATCATCGGTCACGACGCCCCGACGACCGCCGAGTTCTCGCTGAACGACTTGGCGGGGGCGGCGGGACGCCTCGACGTCCTGTGCCGGTGCGTCAACTCCGCGTTCTTCCTCTCGCACGCGATTCGGGAGTCGGTCCGCGTCCACCTGGTCCTCGGCGACGAGTACACCGTCCGCTTCGACGGCGCGGAGGTGCGGCGCCTCAACCCCGACGAGCGGAGCACGGCGGCGCTGATACGCGGCGCGTTGGAGGTCCGAGAGGAGGCCATCGGCCACATGCCCGCGGAGGCCAGTCCCGGCGTGACTCTCCGCCGGATGGGGTTCGAGTCGACGCTCGACGCCGTCGCCGAAGAGGGGACCGTCGTCGAACTCCACGAGTCGGGCGACCCGGTGGTCGACGTGGAACCCCCCGAAAATCCGGTGTTCGTCCTCTCGGACCACCGCGACTTCACCGACGAGGAGGCCGCCCTCCTCGCCGACGCCGCCGACGAGCGAGTCCGCCTCGGTCCGGAGGTGCTGCACGCGGACCACGCCGTCACCGTCGTCCACAACTACCTCGACACGGCGGGTTTCACGACGTACTGACGACACCGCGAATCACAACTGTTAAACGCGCCGCAGGACTCAGTTCGAGGTGCGGGCCGGTGGGGTAGCTTGGTATCCTTCGGCCTTCGGGTGGCCGTAACCGCAGTTCGAATCTGCGCCGGCCCATTTTCACCCCACTCCGCAACACGAGGAGCGGCAGCGACGAGTGTCCGTAGTGGGGTGCGAAAAATACGCCGAGCAGATTCGAGCGGGGAAGACGGTCGCTCACTTCGTTCGCGCTGCGTCTTCCCGAGTTCGCAATCTGCGCCGTCGCCGCGAACGCCGTGAGCGGCGGCCCGTGACGGCAGTCACGGCGGCCCACTTCTCCCGCATTCTCACCGACGAGCGGAGCGAGACGGGAAAACGCGAGCGAAGCGAGCGGCAAGCCGTCTCGGAGCGAACGGGCGAAGCCCGTGAGCGACGCGAAGCGTTCGCGAGTCGACTCTACTCCACTCCGCGCCGCCGCCTCACTCGTCGCTCCGGCGGAGCTCCCGCGCCCACTCGGGCCACGTCTGACGGCTGTTCCACTCGCCGTCCTCGCCCGCGACGGCCCGCGCGTCGTCCGCGGAGTACACCCAGCCGTCCTCGTAAAACAGCCCGTTGAGGCGCCCCTTCGCCCGCTGGACGTAGCCGTACGCCGGCTTGAGCATCAACTGCCAGAAGAAGTCGCCGGCGACGTCGCCGTCGCGCACCGTCGCCGCCAGCGAGGAGTAGTTGGGGACGAGCACGTCCGGAGGTTCCTGACGGGTGCGCTGCCACTCGGTCAGCCACACCGGCGTCTCCGTCTCCCGCGATAGCCGGGACGCCTCCGCCAGCGCCGCCTCCATGTGCGCCGTCGTCGGCGGGAGGTTGTAGTGGAACTGGAAGACGTCGAGCGGCGGGTCGTCGTACTGAAGGTTGTTGGAGAGACCGACGCTGCCCATCGTGAGCGGCGCGTCCGGGTCGGCGCCGCGGGCCGCCTGCAGCATCGCCCGGCAGAACCGGACCCGGTCGTCCCACTCGCCGGGTTCGTTCATCACTTCGACGGCGAGGAGGCCGTCGTGGTCGCCGTACCGCCCGACGAACCACCGGACGAACTGGTGGGGGCCGGTCCACTCGCTCTCGTTCCGGATGACCTCGTGCGAGGGGGACCGAATCGCGCCGTTGCGCAGGACGTCCCGGTCGTGGAGGTTCTCGGAAGTCGGCTCCTCGCCGATGCTCTCGAACAGCACCGGGAGCACCCGGATTCCCCGCTCGGCGGCCGCCGCGAACAGGTGATCGAGTTTCCGCCGGGACTCCTCGGGGCTGTCCCGCCAGTACTCGTAGCTGACGAGCGTCCGGAGGGCGTTCAGGTTGACCGACCGGGCGTACGAGAGGTCCCGAACCGTCTCCTCGGGGTCGTATTGCTCCCACGCCTGATACTGGTTGAACGTCCGAGAGGGGAAGTACACCGCGCCGCGGACGTCGAGAAGGGGGGACGGCTCGGGTTCCGCCGTCGTCGCCGTCGGGGTGGCGGTATCCGGGGCGGGCGTCTCCGTCTCCGTCGCCGGGGGCCGCGGTCCGGCGTCGGGTCGACCGCACCCGCTCAGAGCGACGAGCGTCGAAGCCGTCCCCGCGCCGACCCGCCGGAGGAACCGCCGTCTCGACCGGGACGTGTCAGGCCCCGAACCACCGCGTCCCATAACCGTCCGCCGGTTCGGGACGGACGCCTATGAATCACGCGGGGCGAAGGTCCCCGTCGACGGACGGACGCGCCGGCGCATCACTCCCGTCGCGCTGTCACTCTCGAAGGAGAGAGTTACTCTCCCGAGTTTATTTCGTACAGCATGACTAAGTACGAATTTGGGTGGGAGTTCGGAAAATCCTCATTTAAGCGACAGGCGCAGTTGCAGGTGCGCTTCGGCGCGTGATTACTGATGACGAACGAAGACAACACGGAAGGCGGAACGAACGGGTCGCCGTTCGATTCGGGCGTAGAGTCGGTCCAAGAAGCGGTCACCTCGCGGCGCGGGTTCCTCGCGGGTTCGACCGCGGCGGGAATCGGCGCGCTGGCGTTCGGCACCTCGGGCGTGGCGGCCGACCACGAGGGCAACGGGAACGGAAAGGGCGAGGAGATGAGCGACGAGAAGTCGAGCGAGGACTCCGAGGGAGCGAGCGAGATAGCCGGCTCCGGCATCTGGGACGTCGACGTGCTGAACTACGCGCTCACCCTCGAACACCTCGAAGACGCGTTCTACCAGCAGAACCTGAAGTCGCTCGGCGGCTACTACAGCAAGGATACGATCATCTCCGCGGATATGTTCGAGCCGCTCCCCTACGGCGTCCGCGAACCCATCTACCACCAGCTAACCCAGATCGGCGAGCACGAGGCCGCGCACGTCGAGACGCTCGAGTCGGTCATCGAGGACCTCGGCGGCACGCCCGTCGAGAAGGCCGAGTACGAGTTCGACACGATGGTCACCGACGACCCGACGGCGTTCCTCCAGACGGCGCAGGCGCTGGAGAACACGGGCGTCGCCGCCTACGCGGGCGCGGCACCCTACATCGGCGACGACGACATCCTCTCGGCGGCGCTCGGCGTCCACAGCGTCGAGGCCCGTCACGCGGCGTTCATCAACTACCTGAACGGGATGAGTCCGTTCCCGAACGTGGTCGACGAGGCCCTCGGCCGGGCGGAGGTCCTGGAGGTGGCGACCCAGTTCATCGTCGACTGAGGCCCTCCCTTCCCGCGAACATCTCGATTCCACTTCTTTTCGGTCCCCGTCTTTCGCCGTCGGCCCCCGCCGACGCTCCGCCGACGCCGCCGTTCAGAGGCGTTATCCCCGTCGCTGCCCTCCCCCGACACGAATGACTGAGGGGATAGACTTCGACGTCGCGGACGCCGACGCCGTCGCCGAGCGACGCGACGAGGTGGTCGCCGCCGTCGAGTCCCACGCCGGCCGCATCGCGCGCGAACTCGCCCTCCTCCAGGGCGGCGACTACGGACAGCGCTCGTTCAAGACCGAACGGGGGGCGTGGACGCTCAAGTACGAGGGCGGCGCCCTCCAGTACCTCCGCTTCGAGGGGCGGGGCGGCGTCGATACGTACGTCGTCTCGACGAAACGCCCGCCGGACCCGACGGAACTGGCGACGGCGATGCGGGACTACGAGGCGTTCGTCGAGTCGTACAACGACCACGTCGACTCCCTGTCCGGCGTCCTCGACGACGTGTCCACCGACTTCCCGGACCCCCGCGGGACGGACGCCGTCGTCGCGGAACGCGACCGGGTGGTCGGCCGGATTCGGGAGGTGTGCGACGAGATGGCCGTCCAGTTGCACCGCTACGACGGCACCGACTACGGCACCTTCGCGACCACCGTCTCGGGCACCCGCTGGGAACTGAAGCGCGACGTGGACCGGGCGTCGTACCTCCGGGTCGGCGGCGAGGGGGGTGTCTACCTCCTCTCGCAGTACGAACCGCCCGCCGCGCCGGACGTGCGCCGCCTCGTCGGCGACTTCGCGGCGTTCGTCGAGTCGTACAACGACCACGTCGACGGGTTGGAGTCCGACCTCGACGGCGTCTCGCTCTGATTTTCCGCCGATTCGCCCGAGTCAGCCGGACGACAGAGAGACCATCGCGAACGCGAACGCCACCGTGGCGACGCCGGCGAGGAGATACAGGGACGTCGGTGCGGACTCGGTTCCGCGGGGAAACCGCTCCGGTCTGATGTGGCCGACGACACCGCTTCCGACCGCGAGGATGCCGAGAACGATACCGCCGAACTCGGCGGTCGGCCGACCGACTGCGGGCCCCGACAGCGCGCCGAACGCGACCAGCAGCGTCCCGAGCAACACCGTGACGTAGCCGTGGAGGGTCGCCCGACGGACGGACGGCAGGGGTCCGGGCGTCTCGCTCATCGTCCGCGGTTCGCGTCGCCCCCGCTTTCCTGTTTCGCCGTTTCGTCGTCGCGCCGGCCCTCACGCGAGCAGGTACGCGAGCAGGTACGCCCCCGCGGCCACGGTCAGCGTCGCCAGTCCGGTCGCGAGGCCGCGCACCGCGCGGTCGGCCCGCGACCCGGTCCCCCACTCGGCGGCCGTCGCGCCGACGACGACGGCGAGGGGGACGACGGTGAACCCGAGGACGTGCGCGTCCACCATCGTCGGCCGCGGGAGCAGGAACGCCGCGGGCGCGTAGCCGACGCCGAGGACGGCCCATCCCGCGAACGCGTCGCGCAGGCGGCGGTCGGTCAGGCGGAGGAAGACGAGAAAGCCCGCCCACACCGTCGCCGCCTCGACGAAGAGAACGCCGAGGAGGTTCAGCGTCTGGTCGGACGCGAACGTCACCCGACCGGTCAGCGGCGAGGCGGCGAACGGCGAGAGCAACGGCGGCGGCGCGGCCATGAAGACGTCGCCGAAGGGGTGCGAGAGGAAGCCGACGCCCGCGGCGGCGGCGAGGACGGCCACCGGCGCGACGGTGCGCCGGGCGACGGCGAGACCGGCGAGGCCGGCGGTGGCGAGGTAGACGACGGCGACGACGGCCGAGGCATCGCCGGCGACTCGGGCCACCGCCGGGACGACGAGCGAGGAGACGAGGAGAGCGCCGACGGCGAGAGCGACGGCGGCCGTCGCGGGGACGGCGCCGGCGTCGGCCCGCGCGTCGCGGACGCGGCCGGTCGCGGCGGCGGCCGCGAAGCAACACGCCGCGGCGGCGCCGACGGGCAGGGGGTGCGTGACGACCCGGTGGACGCCGTTGGCGACGACCCAGAACGCCTCCCAGGAGAGGGGCGCCCCGCGCCCGACGGCGAGCAGGTACGTCGCGAACCCGTAGGCGACGTCGAGGTCGGGGAGAAGCGCGCAGAGGGCGGCGACGAACCCCGCGGCGAGGGCGGTGCGCGCGTCGCTCCCGACGAATCGAGCGCCGGCGCCGGCGAGGGCGAACGCGAGGAACTCGTGGCCGACGAACATCTACGCGCTCGCTCGCGGCGTCGGCGCGGACGGTTCGGCGGCGGACGCGCGGGCGAGTCGAGACATATCGGTTGTCGTGAGAGAACCGCCGAACGGGCTATAATCTTTTCTCCTGTGCGGCCGCCGCCCCCGGAACCTACGTCGCTCGGGGCCGTCCGTCCCCGTATGGACGTCACCGAGATAGACCACGCGAACCTCCACATCCCGGCCGACGGCGTCGAGGCCGCGGTCGAGTTCTACCGCGACCGACTGGGACTGGCGATAGAGAACCGCGAGTTGTACGAGTCGGGCGACAAGCCCTTCTTCTCCGTGCGCCTCGCGCCCGGCGCCGTCCTTCACCTCCAACCCGACGAGTCGTTCGAGGCGTCGGCGGGGGACGGGTTCGACCACCTCGCCCTCCGCGTCGACGCCGGCATCGAGGAGCTGAAATCCCAACTGGACGAGGCGGGCGTCGACGTCGACCGCGAACTGGAACCGCTCGGCGCGACGGGTGTCGCCCCCGCTGTCTACGTCACCGACCCGTTCGGCTACACGCTCGAACTGAAAGCGGCGCGCGACTGACCGCCCCTCGGAGGCGGCCGACGGACCGAACGCTTTTCGTCGCCGTGGGTCCAGTCACCGGTAACCGATGACCGGACTACGCCCGGACACGTCGCGGCGGACCGGGACGGCGCTCGTCGTCCTCGGCGTCGCGCTCCTCGTCTCCTCGCTCGTCGTCAGCGCCGCCCTCGCACCGAACGTCGGCGGCGCCGGCGACGGGACAGGCGACGGCACCCGACAGACGCTCGTGGGGTCGCAAGGCGGCGGCCCCGGCCTCCACGAACGGGGGTCGGTGTACCTCCTCGACGGCCGCGAGATGCAGTGGCGGGCCGCGGAGACTGACAGCTACTTCGACGTGACGATGCTCGACAACGGCAGCGTCATGGCGGGGTTCATGGACTCCGGCTACGAGGAGTGCGGCCCGTACGACTCGCCGTGCACGCACACCGGGTTCCGCATCCTCGACCCGACCGATAGCGGGGCCGACATCGTCTACGAGTACTCCTTCCCCGTGCGGACGCGGGGGAACAGCGAGGTGCACGACGTCGAGCGACTCGACTCCGGCGAGTACCTCGTGACCGACATGGAGTACGAGCGCGTGTTCACCGTGCGGAACGGCGAGGTGACCTGGCAGTGGAACGCGAGTTCGATGTACGACGCGCCGGACGACCCGACGCGGACCGACTGGCTCCACATCAACGACGTGGACGTCATCGGCGAGGACCGCTATCTCGTCTCGGTGCGGAACGCCCACCAACTCGTCATCATCGAACGCGGCGAGGGGGTCGTGGAGGTCATCAACGAGGACGAGAACGGGGACGGCATGGGCGACCCGCAACTGCTCCGCCAGCAGCACAACCCGCAGTGGCTGGGTAACGGCTCGGTTCTCGTCGCCGACAGCCACAACGACCGCGTCGTCGAACTCCACCGCAACGAGTCGACGGGCGCGTGGGAGCCGGCGTGGAGCCTCTACGAGGCCGAGGGCGTCGAGTTCAGTTGGCCCCGCGACGCCGACCGCTTGGAGAACGGGAACACGCTCATCACCGACTCGCTGAACCAGCGCATCGTCGAGGTGAACGAGTCCGGCGAGACGGTGTGGAGCTACGGGACGCCGGAGGTGCCCTACGAGGCCGAACGGCTCCCCGAGGGCGAGACGGTCGGCGGCCAGCGGTACGCCTTCGACCGCGCGGCGAGCGACGGCGGGAGCGGGGATATCCCCGTTCTCTCGCTGCTCCTCGTGGTGTTCCAGACCGGACTGCAGACGCCCTTCTGGTTCACCGAACTCCACGTCGCCATCACGCTCGTCTCCGTCGTGCTGGCGTTGGCGGGCGCCGTGCTAATCGTCAGGGACCGATAGTCGGGATTCCCGAGACCGGCGTCCCGCGGCTTTTTGCGGCGCCCGGTCGGAGACGGCGTATGGAACGCGACGCGGACGCCGACGAGGACCTGACGTGGGAGACGACCGACACCGAAATCGACTACTCCTGCCCCGGGTTCGACGTCCGGCGGGACGAGGTGACGCTCCCCGACGGCACCGAGACGGACTTTCACTACGTGGACGAACCCGCGGCGGCCGTGATTCTCCCCTTCACCCCCGACGGCGACGTGGTGCTCGTCGAGGAGTGGCGCCAGGCGGTCGGTCGGGTGAACCGCGGCCTGCCCGCGGGGTCGCTCGAACCCGACGACGACGACGTCGGGGCCGCCGCGCGGCGCGAACTCGAAGAGGAGACGGGTTACGAGGCCGGGTCGATGGAGTATCTCGGCGCCGTCGAACCCTCCAACGGCCTCCTGAACAGCGTCCACCACCACTTCGTCGCGCGCGAGTGCGAACCGACGGGCGAACGGAATCTCGACTTCAACGAGAGCATCCGGGTCGCCGTCGAGGCGTACGACGACCTGCTGGCGGCGGCGCTGGACGGCGACCTGCGCGACGGCCGCACGCTCGCCGGCGTCCTCAGATACGAACTCGCCGAGCGCTGGCGCTGACCGAGTCGTGAGACCGTCACCGGAGCACGAATCGTTTTGCCCGCGGAAACCCAACGTCCGCTGTGTCCACTGACCCACGAACGTCCTCGTCCGGGTCCTCCGTCTCGCCGGACTCGGACGCACGCTCGCTCCGCGCCCGCGTCCGGGCGCTCCTCGTCGCCGTCCTCTTGGCCGGTCTCGGCATCGCCGTCGGTTCGATACTCGTGCTCGCGGCCGGCCTCGCCTTGACCCTCGCCGGCGTCCCGATAACCCCCGTCCTGAGCATCGTCATCTCGTTGGCGCTGGCGACGGGCGTCGGGTTCGGCGGCGTCGCCCTCCTCTATCTGTGGTACCGCGACTTCGACATCTCCTACGTCGGCGTCCGCGTGCCGTCGCTCCGCGAGGTCGCCTACGTGGTCGGCGGCTACTTCCTCGCCTTGGGACTGGCGTTCTCCGCGGCGGTCGTCATCTCCTCGGTCGGCGCCGAGGGCGGGACGAACAACGCCGCGCAGATCGGTATGGAGAACCCCGAGGTGCTGCTGTTGCTCATCCCGGCGTCGTTCCTGCTCATCGGCCCCGGCGAGGAACTGCTCTACCGCGGCGTCGTCCAGAACCGCATCCGCGAGCGGTTCCCGGCGGTCGTGGCGATTCCGGTCGCGAGCCTCATCTTCGCGTCCATCCACTACTTCTCGCTGTCGGGCGCCCCCTCCGCGCGCCTCATCAGCATCGCGGTGCTCGTCCTCCCGACGCTCGTCTTCGGCGCCGTCTACGAACTCTCGGACAACATCGTCGTCCCCGCCCTGACCCACGGCGCGTACAACGCGACGCTGTTCTCGGGGCTCTACCTCTTCGTGCGCTTCGGCGGGGAGATGCAACAGCAGGCGGCGTTGCTGTTCGGCTGAGCGCCGGGTCTTTCGCCGACCTCACTCCACCCGCAGACCCGCCCGCCCGAGCACCCGCCTCGCCTCCCTGAACCGCTCCTCGCCGTCGGTCGCGTACAGCGACGGGAGCGCCAGATACCGCCTTCGCGTCGCGCCGTCGGCGTCGTACACCACGAGCAGGCGGGGTTGTGTGAGCCCTTTCATCCCGCGATTGGTCTCCACGACGCGCACGTCCGCTAACGGAATGCGACTCGCGGCGGTGTATCCCCGAACGACGCGGCGATAGATACCGAAGAGAGCGATGAGCGCGATGGCACCGAACGCGGCGAGCGCCGGCCAGCCGAACGGGTCGCGGAGCAGACGCGCGAGCGACCACAGTCCGTACGGCACGACGAACGTCACCGACAGGAAAGCGACTTTCCCGAACCACCCCGCCGACCAGTAGTCCTCGTAGAGGTTCCGGTAGTAGCCCCAGTACGAGGACTCGACGTGGAGGTAGGTGTCGTCGACGAGACAGCGGCCGTCCTTGATTCGAAACGACTCGACTCGCGGCCACTCGGTCTCGGCCGACTGCGGACGCGCGCCTGCGGCGTCGGAGGGCACGACGCGGAGTTGTTCTTTCTGTGACTTGAACGTTCGTTCGGGAGGACGGCCCGCCGAACGCGACCCTTCGCCCGGCGGTGACGGCCGGCCGAACGCAACCCTTAGCAACGCCGGCGGGAAAGCCCGACCATGCGCGACCACTTCGAGATACGCGACGGGGACGCCGCCGGCCGAATCGGCGAACTCGACGTCCCCCGCGCGGGCGTGACGGTCGAGACGCCGGCCCTGATGCCGGTCGTCAACCCCAACATCGTCACGGTGTCGCCCGCGCGCCTCGAGAGCGAGTTCGGGGCGCAGATTCTCATCACGAACTCCTACATCATCCACAAGAACGACGACCTGCGCGAGGAGGCCCTCGAAACCGGCCTCCACGAGATGCTCGGCTTCGACGGCGCAATCGTCACCGACTCGGGGTCGTTCCAACTCGCCGAGTACGGCGAGATTTCCGTGACGACCCGCGAGATTCTGGAGTTCCAGTACGACATCGGGACCGATATCGGCACGCCCGTCGACATCCCGACGCCGCCGGACGTCTCCCGGGAGCAAGCCGAAGAGGAACTCGCGGTCACCGAGGAGGCCCTGCGCGACGCCGAGGCGGTGGATACGGGCGAGATGCTGGTCAACGCGCCCGTGCAGGGGTCGACGTACCCCGACCTGCGCGAGGAGGCGGGCCGGACGGCGTACGCGACGGAGTTGGACGTGTTCCCCGTCGGCGCCGTCGTCCCCCTGATGAACGCCTACCGCTACGACGACATGGTCGACGCGGTGGCGGGCGCAAAGCGCGGACTCGGCCGCGACGCGCCCGTCCACCTGTTCGGCGCGGGCCACCCGATGATGTTCGCCCTCGCCGTGGCGATGGGCTGCGACCTGTTCGACTCGGCCGCCTACGCCCTCTACGCCCGCGACGGTCGCTACCTCACCGTCCGCGGCACCGAACACCTCGAGGACCTCGACTACCTGCCCTGTTCGTGCCCCATCTGCGCCGAGCACTCGCCGAACGACCTGCGCGCGGCCGAGGGGGAGGAGCAGGAGCGACTCCTCGCCGAACACAACCTCCACGTCTCCTTCGAGGAACTCCGGCGCGTGAAGCAGGCCATCCGGTCGGGGAACCTGCTCGAACTGGTCGAAGAGCGCGCCCGGTCGCACCCGGCGATGCTCGACGGCTACCGCGCCCTCCTCGACCACGCCGACCAACTCGAACGCGAGGACCCCGTCTCGAAGGGGTCGTTCTTCTACCTCTCCGGAGAGAGCGCCCGCCGCCCGGAGGTGCGCCGCCACCGCGACAGACTCGACCGGTTGGACGTCTCGGGAACGGTGCTGCTCACGCAGGGCGGGGCGCCGACGGGCGACCGCTTCGACGCGGCGTGGCGCGTCCTCCCGCCGTTCGGCCCGTTCCCGCGCGCCCTCTCGGAGACGTACCCGCTCACCGCGCAGGTGCCCGAGCGGACCGACCGCGCCGCCCGCGAGGCGGCCGCGGAGGGCGTCGCGCGACTGGCCGAGGCGAACCCCGAAACCGAGTTCGTCCTCGCCCACGACGGGTGGCCCGAGACGGCCCTCGCCCGCGTTCCCGACGGCGTCGAACTGGAACCGCTCGACGGGGTGTCTCCCGACGGCGCATCCCCCGACGACGCCGACGAGACGGTCTGAGGCCCTCTTTGCGCCGGATTCTCACCCTCTCCGACATCTTCGGTGGGCTTAGGTGGTGTGCGCGAGTTATGAGGGACAATGGAGGCCGTCTTGTGGTACGTGCTGACGGGGACGCGCGGCGGAGCGAACCGCGCGCGCATCCTCCGGACGCTCGACGAACGGCCTCGCAACGCGAACCAACTCGCCGAGGAGTTGGACCTCGATTACAAGACGGTCAGACACCACCTCGACGTGCTGATGGACAACGACGTCGTCCAACGGAGCGGAGACGACTACGGGGCCGTCTACCTGCCCTCCCCGCGGGCGCAGTCGAACTGGGAGACGATAGAGGAGATTCTGGAGGGGATGGAGTGAACATGGTCAGATTTGGGAAAGTGTATTTAAACGGCAACCGGCTAGGGAGAACGAATGAGCATCTGGGTTGACGTCGCGCGCGCCGCCTCAGCAGTCAACATCCTGTTACTGCTGGCGCTCGCGTACGTCTGGGGCCGCAACTACCTCCAGTTCCGATCGAAGCACCCGCTGGGTCTGCTCATCTTCGCCTCGTTCCTCATCGCGCAGAACGCCCTGGCGCTGTACATGTACCTCGTCGACCCGACGCTCTCGGGGTGGTTCAGCACCGCCGTCCCCGTCATCGTCTGGCGACTGATGATGCTCCTGCACGTCTTCGAGACGGCCGGCCTCGTCTTCCTCGCGTGGATTACGTTCGACTGACGCGCCGACTCCGCTCCGCCAGCCCCCTCCGTTTTCCCCGTCCGCTCTTCCTTTCCGCCGGATGCCGCGTTTCTCTCGACGACTCTCGGCCGCGGAGACGCTTCGTCGGTCCTTCTGACACCGGAAAACGGTCGGAAGGGGGAGGGATTTGGGTGAGAGTCCGGAAAATCTTCTTTTAAATATCGTCCGCCGGTTGGGGTATGCAACGCGCATTAGCAGTGTTCGCGGCGCTGGTCGTTCTCGTCGGGGGCGTCCCGGCGGGCGCGGCGGCACAGCAGTCGTCCGACGCGACAGTATCGTTCGCCGCCCAACCGTCCGGCGGGTCCACCGTCGTCGTCGAGAGCGTGACGCTCTCGGAGGGCGGGTTCGTGACGATTCACGACGCGAGCGTCACCGAGGGCAACGTCCTCGGGAGCGTCGTCGGCACCTCCGCGTACCTCGACGCGGGGACGCACGAGAACGTCACCGTCCACCTCGACGAACCCCTGACCGAGTCGGGCGCGTTCGTCGCCATGCCGCACCTCGACACCGACGGCGACCGCGTCTACGACTTCGTCGCCGACAACGGCGAGACCGACGGGCCGTACACCGCCGACGGTGAACCCGTCGTCTCGCAGGCGAACGTCACCGTCGCCGCGACGGTGTCGATGAGCGACCAACCCACCGACGGCGCCTCCGTCGTCGTGGACCGCGTGGAACTCTCGGAGGGCGGGTTCGTGACGGTTCACGACGCGAGCGTCACGGAGGGTGCCGTCTTCGAGAGCATCCGCGGCACCTCCGAGTATCTCGCCCCCGGCGTCCACGAGAACGTCCGCGTTTCGCTCGACGCGCCCGTCGAGGAGGACGCCACCCTCGTCCCGATGGCGCACGTGGACTCGGACGGTGACATGGAGTACACCTTCCCCGAGAGCGAGGGGGAGACCGACGGCCCGTACACGGTCGACGGTGAGGCCGTCGTCGACACCGCCGAGGTGACGCCCTCGGAGACGGCGAACGTGACGTTCGCCGCGCAGTCGACCGGCGGGCAGTCCGTCGTCGTCGACAGCGCGTTCCTGCCCGAGGGCGGGTTCGTGACGGTTCACGACGCCTCCGTTACCGAGGGCGCCGTCTTCGAGAGCATCCGCGGCACCTCCGAGTACCTCGCACCCGGTCTGCACCGGGACGTTCGCGTCTCCCTGGACGCGCCGCTGAACGAGTCCGCGACGCTGGTTCCGATGGCGCACGTGGATTCGGACGGCAACGAGGAGTACACCTTCCCCGAGAGCCAAGGCGAGGCGGACGGCCCGTACACGGCCGACGGTGAACCCGTCGTCGCGCAGGCCGACGTGACCGTCTCCGCCGACGTCCACATGATGCCGCAGGCCTCCGACGGGCACAGCGTCGTCGTCGACCGCGTGGAACTCTCGGAGGGCGGATTCGTCACCGTCCACGACGCGTCGCTGTTCGCCGGCGAAGTCGAGGGTAGCATCCTCGGTACCTCGGAGTACCTCGAACCCGGCGTCCACGAGAACGTCACCGTGACGTTCGACGAACCGATTCGCGCCTCGCAGACGCTCGTCCCGATGGCGCACATGGACACCGACGGCGACGAGGAGTACACCTTCCCCGAGGCGGACGGCCCGTACACGGCCGACGGTGAGGCCGTCGTCGACACCGCGCGCGTCTCGGTGAACGCCGTCGTCACCGTCTCGAACCAGACGACCGACGGCGATGCGGTCACGGTAGACTCCGTGACGCTGGCGAACGGCGGATTCGTGACGGTCCACGACGCCTCGGTGACGGAGGGCGCCGTCTTCGACAGCGTCCGCGGCACCTCCGCGTACCTCGCGCCCGGCACGCACGAGAACGTCACCGTCGAACTCTCCGCGCCCTTAGAGGAGACGACGACCATCGTCCCGATGGCGCACGTGGACACGAACGGAAACGAGGCGTACGACTTCGTCACCAGCGAGGGCGAGGCCGACGGGCCGTACGTCGCCCGCGGCGGTCCGGTCGTCGCCACGGCGGAGGCGTCCCTCTCCGGCGAGATGTCGGGCACCGGAACGGAGATGGGTTCGGGTACCGAGATGGAGATGACTCAGACGGAGATGGCCACGGACACCTCCGAGATGACCGATACCGAGATGACCTCGGAGACGGAGACGAACGGCGGCGAGGCGACGGGCACCGACGGAAGCACGCCCGGATTCGGCGTCGCCGTCGCCGTCGTCGCCCTCCTCGCGGCGGCCCTCCTCGCGGTCCGGCGCGACTGAGCGAGACGCGGGACTCCGACTTCCGATTTTTTGACTATCACCCGCCGAGCGGCGACGCCGCTCGCGACCGCGTTCCCCGCGCCGCGGGTTCGGTCCCGGTTTCGCTGTCAGTCCGGCCCGCGCGGTCGACTCGGCGTCGGCGCGTCCGCCTCGGCTGTCACGTCCCGCATCCGGTCGGTGAAGTCCCACGAGTGCAGGCGCTCGGGCGAGATTCGAATCCGAACCTCTTCTCTCCCCTCGTCCAACAGGAACGCGCCGAGTTCGTTGTCGGTACCGCCGAGATATCGCTCCAGCAGACTCCGGAGCAGCGTCTTCCCCTCGTCGGGTTCGACGGTCGCCGTCCCGCGCCCCCGGACGCCGCGGTAGGGCGGGTCGTTCGTCGACACCTCGAAGGCCACCTCGTCGTTCGCCCGGAGGTATCGCACCACGTCGGCGTCCGCGCCCGTCGCACAGCACAGTTCGGGTTCGTCGCCGCCGACCCACTGGTACCACAGCGAGAGCATCCAGAGGCCGCCGTCGGGCGTCCGGCACGCCAGCCGAATCGGAACGGTCGCGGACCCGAGAAACGTCGTCGTCTCGTCGACCGACCAGGGACCGGTACGTCTCATGGGGAGCGGTTGGTCCGGAACTCGCAAAAGAGAGGGGGTCGGCGCGGCGCCTCGACACGCCCGGTCGTGACGCTCGGACGCGTCCCCGAACGTCCGTTCGTGGCGAGCGATGGGGTAATGGGGTAGTCTGTACACGCGCGTGCGGGTAACAAATGCTAGTCCGGCGCACGGTAGCACCCGACGGACATCGGACACCCGAGACCGGAGACGTGCCGCGTCGAGACGAGGGCGGCCGCGGGTCCCGTTCGGAGAAGGGAAGATAGTTCACCCTCCGTTGCCGAACGCGAGGTATGACCGACTACTTCGAGATTCACGGGCGCGACGGGGCCGCCCGACTCGGCGAACTCCGCCTCGCGGAGTCCGTGACGACGCCCGCCCTCGCCGACGAGGTGACCGCGGACGCGGGCAGTCTCTGGACCGCCGAGCGAACGCTCCCCGAGGGCTCCGAGGACGTGCTCACGGTGCTGCCGCATCGCTCGTTCCCCGCCGGCACCGACGAACGAGTGCAGGAGTCGTTCGCCGTCGACCCGCCGGACGTCGAGTACCCGAGCGCGTCGGTCGTCTCCTCGGAGACGGCCGCCGACGCCGGTGCGGACGCCTACATCCTCTCGGACGCGGGCGGGTTCGTCGGCCACGCCGCGGCGTTCCGCGAGGCGATTATCGGGGCCAAGGCGGCGCTCCCGGCCGACACGGCGCTGTACCTCTCGGGCGTCGCCACCCCGCGCAACGTCTCGACGCTCGCCTACGCCGGCGTCGACCTCGTGGACGCCAAACTCGCCCGCGTGAAGGGCCGACAGGGGATGTACCTCACCACCGAGAGCGAGTACTTCCTCGAGGACTTGGAGGAACTGCCCTGCACCTGCGAGGCGTGCCGTGTCCCCCGCGAGGAGTTCACCCGCGAGGACTGCGCCGCGCACAACGTGAACGTCCTGCGCGCCGAACTCGCGACGGTCCGCCGACGGATTCGGGACGGCCGCCTGCGCGACTACATCGAGGGGCAGGCCCGCCACGACCAGTGGCTCACGGCCGCCTTCCGCGAGTTCGACCAGCAGTACGGCTACCTCGAAGAGCGGACGCCCGTGGTCCGCAACTCCGAGATATCGGCCGCCTCCTCCGATACGATTCGCCGCGTCGAGATTCAGCGCTTCGCCGAGCGAGTGACGACGCGGTACCGGAACCGCTTCGACAACCCCCTCGTCCTCGTCCCCTGTTCGGCCACCAAACCGTACAGCGAGTCCCAGAGCCACTCGCAGTTCCACGACGCCGTCCAGTTCCGCGCGCATATGGCCTCCATGACCTCGCCCATCGGCGTCGTTCCCTCCGAGTTGGAACTCACCTACCCCGCCCAGCACTACGACTCGGTGGTGACGGGCCGGTGGTCCGAGGACGAGAAGGGATTCGTCGCCACCGTCCTTCGACGGTATCTCGAACGCAACGACTACCCGCGCGTTATCGCGCACGTCCCCGGCGACGGCTACCGCGACATCTGCGAACGCGTCGACGAACGCGTCGATGTGCCGTTCGAGTACACCGTCGAGGACCACCCGACGACGACGGACTCCTTGGCGAACCTCATGTCCACCTTACAGGGCGAACTGAAGTACTCGAAGCGCGAGCGAGAGCACAACACCGTGAGCGCCATCGCCGACTTCCAGTTCGGCGACGGGGCGGGCGACGACCTGTTCGCCGACGCGGACATCGAGATGAACAGCCGCTACCCCAAACTGCAGGTCTGGAACGAGGCGGGCGAGCAGTTGGCGACGATGGTGCCGCAGTACGGCGTCCTCTCCTTCACCCTCGAAGGCGCCCGCGTCTGGAGCGAGTCGGACGCGCCGACCAAGCGCGTCGAAATCGACAACTTCGCGCCGCACGGCAGCGTCCTCGCGCCGGGCGTCGTGGACGCGGACGACGACATCCGCGTCGGCGACGAAGTGGTCGTCGAGGGACCGAAGGCGTTCGCCGTCGGCCGCGCGGAGATGTTCGGCGCCGAGATGGCCGAGAGTTCTCGGGGAGTGGCCGTCGAGGTGCGGCACGTCGAGGAGAAGTAGCGGTTCGCGGGTGCGCCCGACTCGGATGTGACCACTCTCGCACGAGTGTGTGAGTGTGTGAATAACACGCTTATATGTCTATACGGGTATATCCGGACGTGAAGCTGTCCCTCCCGACCGATTTCGACATCTTAGAGGCCCTCTCGGACGGCCGCCGGAACAGCGCGGCGAACCTCGCGTACATCATCGGCCGGGACCGCTCGTGCATCAACACGCGACTCCCGGTACTGGCGGACTACCGCCTCCTCGCGCGGGTCGGGCCGGCCCCTCGGTCGGGACTCTACGAGATAACCGAGAGGGGACGGGCCGCACTCGACCACCGCGAAGACTACCGACGCTCCGAGGCGGACTTCGAGGACCTCTTGACCGCCGAACTGAGTCCGTCGGACGACGAGGTTCCGAGCGGGTAGCACGGGTCGACTTCCGAATTCGACCGTGTCGGGACGCAGTATCCCTTTTTAACCAGTTCCGCGAACGACTTCTGTTAGCGTTCGTAGTCGGGTCGAACTCACAGCCGTTCTTCCGTCTCGCAACCGCTCCGGCGGGCGATTAATCTCTCCCGCGGTTGGGTTAGTGGTGTCAATCTACTGGTATTGAAATTGCAGCATCAGTTTATCTACTCATTAGGATATACTATTGGTATGTGCGACCGGCGCCGCTGATCTACTGGTCCCGTCGGTCACTGACGACCGTACAAGGGGGGATATGAGGATGGCCGGCGGGAGCGCATGCAGATATATACCATGTTTAAGCAGAGATTAGACCAAAACCAAGTCCGCGCCGTGACGCTCGCGGCACTCGTGATGCTTTCCGTCATCGGGGGGTCGGTGGCATTCGCGGGGAGTGCGGCGGCGGCGTCAGAACTCAACGTTTCTCCAGAACTCGCCCAGCCGGGCGAATCCGTCTCGTTGAGCGTAAGTACTGCAACTAACGACGTTATCTTCGGAGTTGACTCCGACAACAGCGGCACAATCGAAAACGACGAGATCGTCGGAACCTCTGATGGGGAATTCGATCCAACGGGCGCTATCTCGTTTACTCCCGATTCGCTCCCTGAAATCTTCGCTAGCACGGATGCAAGCTTCACCATCGCAGTAATCGAGGAAGACGGAAATACCAACAATGGAAACGCTGACATCTCGTCGTTCCTTGTTTCAGAATCTGACAAAACCGGCACGCTCGATGTCGACGGCGTCGGGCCATCCATTATCGAAACGTCTGTCACCTCGACGGACGCGAACGAGGACGGTATCTACGTCAAGGACGAAACCGTCCAGGTCACGGTGACCTACGACGAGGCAGTTACCGTCGATACCACCGACGGCACGCCGACGCTCGAAATCGCTCCGGGCACCGAAGCGTCCTACGTCAGTACCGACTCGAACAAAGTCGTCTTCGAGTACACCGTTCAGGAGGGAGATGAGACTGAACTGACGCTCGGCGAGATCAAACTCAACGGCGGCGCGATAATAGACGCCGCAAACAACAACGCAGACACGACGACCGACGCGCAGGGCATCGACGTGTCTGTCGACGCCGTCGCCCCATCCATCGACGGTGCTTCCGTCGTCTCGACGGACGAAGACGGCGTCTACGTCGCTGGCGAGACCATCGAGGTCACGGTGACCTACGACGAGGCAGTTACCGTCGATACCACCGACGGTACGCCGACACTCGACCTCGGAGACGTCTCGGGCGACGCGAACTACGCCAGTGGGTCCGGTTCCACCCAACTCGTGTTCAGCTACGATGTGAGCGACGGAGACGAGGGTAAGCTGACGCTCGGCGACATCTCGGGCGGCACACTACAGGACGCCGCGGGTAACGATGCGGACACGACGGCCAGCGCGCAGAGCATCGATGCCTCTGTCGACGCAGTCGACCCGATTAGCCCGAGTTCGATCACGGTCCAGACGAAGACACCAATAAACTCGGCCAACAAATCGGTCGTCGACATCAATGTGAACTTCGACTCCGTGCCCGAGTCGGGTACGGTGACGCTCAGAGTCACCGATGAAGACACCGGTGAAGTGACCGACACCGTCGATACCGATGGTAGCGAGTCGGTTTCGTTCACCGTCGACCTCCACAGCCTCTACGACGGCCAACTCACGGCTGCGGCGAAACTCACCGACGACGCCGGTAACGAGAACTCGTCCGGTTTCACGGCAGAGCAGACTTTCGACAAGGACACCACCGCTCCATCTGTGAGTGTTGAGTCTCCTTCCGAGAACGATGTCGTCCAGTCTCAAGACGCGATTTCGGGGACGGCCTCCGCCAGCGACATTGAGGCGGTTGAACTGAGAATCGCTAATGGAAGCAAAACGTGGAACGGTGGTGAATTCACGAGTACGGGTACGGTCGTCGGTGCGACGACGTACGACGCTCAGAGCGGCGTGTGGACCTACGACAGCAGCAGTATCGGCAGTGAAGGCAGCTACACTATCACTGCGATAGCAATCGACACCTCTGGGAACTCCCAGAGCAGTTCCGATGTGACGTACACCATCGACAACTCCATCGACACGGCGTCCATCGAATCGCTGAACGAGACGGTCGTCGCCGCCGGTGACACGATCGAGGTAACCTACAACGCGAACGACGTGAACTACGATTCCGCTCGTCTCATCGTTGAGAACTCGACCGAACAGTTCGGCTCGTACGACGCGAGCAACGGCACGACGGTGACGCAGGGTGTCTTCGCCCCGAACACGGCCGGTGAGTACACGGTCCGACTCGAAGTCAATGACACCGCCGAGAACAGCAACAACGAGTCCACGAAGAGCTTCACCGTCGACACGGCGGCGCCGAACGTATCGGGCGTGACGCTCGAAGCCGAGGACGGCGACTCGGTGGTCACTGTCGGCGACACCGTCACCGTCACCACGAACGTCTCCGGTCAGACGGACGTCGCGTCCGTCGACGTCGACGTGACGCAGTTCAACAACAGTGCGGTCACCATGACCGAAACCGACGAACCGGGCGTCTACAGCGCGACCTTCACGGTCGACGAATCGGCGATCGAAGGCGAACAGAACGTCTCGGTGACGGTCACCGACAACGTCGGCAACAAGGACGTGTTCGATTCGAACTCGCTCACCGTCGACACGAACGCGCCTTCGTTCGACTTCCTCGAGGCTCACCAGACCGATGGATTCGTCAACGTCACGTTCCACGTGAACGAGACGCTCGACACGAACTCCATCGAAGTCAGCATCCGAGACGGTTTGAACCAGGAACTCGGGACGGTCACCTCGTGGACCGAATCCGACAGCACGGACCACCTCTACGAGGGTTCCTACGAGATCGGTAACGAGGAGACGCCCTACAGCGCGAACCTCACCGCGGCGTCCGACGTCGCCGGTAACGCCGTCTCGGACCCGCTCCTGAACGACACGATTCCCGTCACCAGCGGGGTCGACATCTCCGCGTCCGGTAACGTGACCACGGTCAAAGTCACAGCCGACGAGGAACTGAAGAGCTTCGACATCGGTCTCCAGAGCGAGCAGAACCTCGCCGAGTCCGCGAAGGACGACGAGATCGCGGCCGGCGTCCGGCTCAATCAGTCGCAGTTCGACTCCAGCGCGGAGAAAGTACAGTCCGCCTACACGTACACGTACACGTACACCTACACCGTCCCGCGTGACGGCAAGTTCAACGCGACGCTCTCGAACGTGACGGCCGTCGGTGGGTCCGAACCGCACGGCGGAGTGGTCGCCGACACCGACTCCGTGGTCGTCGACACGAAGGCGCCCAGCGTCGTTGACGCCGAAATCGTCGACGCTAACGGCACGCGAACCAACGTCTCGATTCAGTTCGACGAACCCGTCTCCGTCAGTTCCCCGGGGATCAAACTCGCTGGTGAGAGTATGACGAATCTCGATAACGACGACTCCCGGCAGGACGAAGGCGTCGTGTACGTCTACCTTCCGGGCATCGTTGCGACCGGTGATGCCCCGTCGCTCTCGGTGACCGGCGGCGTCTTCGAACGCTACGACCACACCGAGAACACGAAGAACGTCGTGACCACCGCCCCCGGCGGCGACCTCGTCGACCCCCACTCCTGGACCACGCTCGACACGCACGAGTACGACCTGAAGAAGGGCGTCAACTTCGTCTCCGTCCCGGCCGAGTTCGGCTCGCTCGACATCGCGAGCTCCGAATTCGCCGACATGACGATCATGACGTACGACGACGGCGAGTGGCTCACCTACAACCCCGAGAAGCCCGGCGACGAGCAGGACTTCGCGGAACTCGAGGGCGGCCAGGGCTACATCGTCACGACCGACGCCGACGCGACGGTCGACGTGACGGTCCGGAACGAGAAGCCCGGCACGACCGCCGAAGACGCCACGCCGAGCGCGCAGCACCTCGAAGAGGGCTGGAACCTGATCGGCCACTGGCAGGAGGGCTCGCAGTCGCAGATTCAGGCCCTCGGTACGATCGGTCAGAGCGAATCGACCAACGTCTGGGAGCAGAACGTCGCCGGTTCCTACGGCTACGACGTCGCGAGCGACTTCGCTCCCGGCCACGCGTACTGGGTCTTCGTCGAGGACGACGAGGTCTACACGGCCTCCGAGTACGCCCAGAACTGAACAGCCCGCTTCCCACCCATATTTCACATAATCCATTACAATGACACAAATCACGCGACAGACGAACGGCCTCCGGTACCTCACACTCGCCATCGTAGCGCTCTTGGTGGTCGCTCCGGCGACCGCTGCCGCCGTCCCGAGCCCCCCGCACGAGGTGTTCGGTACGGTCACCGATCAGGACGGCGACCCCGTCGAAGGCGCGAGCGTCACGGTGACCGACGCTGACGGGAACAGCCACGCCGCGACGACCAACGCCGACGGCTACTACGAGATCAAGTTCCCCGCCGACGAGGGCGACGCCGGGGAGACGCTCACCGTCGAGGTGAGCGGCGAGTCAGAGACCACGTCCTTCGCGAGCGGGAGTTCCGAACGGCTGGACGTCGAAGTGACCATCTCGTCCGACGACGGGCGAGACGAGAACGGCGACGACGACGACGACAGATACTCGTCCGGCGGTTCCTCGTCCGGCGACAGTTCGTCGGCCGGCGATTCCTCCGATACGGCCGGAGAATCCGGCGATGGGACGGAGACGCCCGTCGACTCGGTGACGACCACCGAAGAGCCGTCGAGTCCCGAGCCGACGACCTCCGAATCGACGACCGAGCAATCCACCACCGAACGGCAGACGACTGAGCAGCCCGTCACCGAAGAGCGAACGACTTCGACGGGCATCCCCGGATTCGGCCTCGTCGTCGCGGTGCTGGCGCTCGTCGCCGTCGCGTTCGTCGCCGCCCGACGCGAGTAACGCGACGACTCACCTCTCGGTTTCTCGTTTTTCGCACGACGAGCGGAACGCTCGGAGTCCGGCCGTCGAACCGGTCTCTCTCTCTTCGCGCTCTACTTCACGCCGTCCGCCGTTCGAGCACCGTCCCCGCCTCGCCGACGACGACGGCCGTCGACCCGTCGCACGCGACGCCCGACAGCGACTCGACGGCGGGCGGCGACGCTCGTTCCCACCCGGCGCCGAACCGCTCGTACACGGCGTCCTCCCCGGCGGCGACGCCGCTCGTTCCCGAGACGGCCACCGCCAGTATCGGGTCCTCCGAGAGCCGTTCCGGCGTCCACCGCGACCCGTCGTACCGGTGGAGCGCGCCGTCGTCGTCGCTGAGGAGGGGGACGTCGCCGCCGGCGGTCACGTCCGTGAGGGTGCCGTTCGCACCCTCGAAGTCGAGCGACTCGAACGTCCGGCCGGCGTCGTCCGTCCGGAACACGCCGTCGTTGCTGTCGCAGACGTACCCTTCCTCGCCGCGGAGTTCGACGCCGACGATACTGGACCCGCTGCCCGGCTTGGTCGACGACTCCCACGCCACGTCGCCGTCGCGGTAGCGGCCGCGGCGGACCTGCCCGGACCCGTCCGCGAGGAGGACCGTCTCGGTTCCGCCGGCCTCGGCGGCGGCGACGGCCGCGACGTCGTTCGTGTCGTCGTCGGGGGCGGAGAAGTCGACGTGCCGGCCGGATTCGGGGTCGATTCGTCCGACTGCGCCGCTCTCGCCGGCGACCCAGACGCCGCCGCCCGCGACGGCGTCGACGCCGGTGAGGTCGTTCGACGCCGCGCCGGGGCCGTCTTCGAGGACGACTTCCCACTCGGGCCCGTCTCGACTCCCGCCGCCCGCCTCGCGGACGACGACGCCATCCTCGCCGGCGGCGTACGCCCCCGTTCCGGTCACGACGGCGTCGAACAGGTCTCCGTCCGTCGGCGCGTCGGCGACGACCCACTCGGGTTCCGGAGATGCCTCCTCGTCGTCACCCGACTCGGCCTCCCCTGCGGCCTCCGCTTCGGAGTCGGCGGGTTCGGTCGAATCGGTCGAGTTTACGGAGTCGGTCGAATCGGCCGAACGGGGAGATTCGACCGCTTCGGCCCCCGCGCCTCCCCCGGCGGCCCCCGTTTCGTCCGCGGCCTCCGTTCGGCCCGCGGTTCCGGTTCCGTTCGCCTCCCCGCCCGTCGCGTCCGTTCGCTCGCCCTCGCTCTCGTCGCTCTCTTCCGCTTCCCGCCCCAAATCCGGCCGCCTGAAGTACTGGATTATCGGCGGGAGGACGTACGCCGCGATGGCGACGGCGGCGAACGCCCGGTTGACGAACGTCAGCATCCCGAACGCCGTGAGCGCCGCCGTCGAGACGGTGTGCAGCGACGTCTTCGTGTACCGCCGGAAGAACGCGACGAATCCATCGTCTTGACGACGAGTCATTACGAGGGTGTAGCACCCGAGGCCTGTTGAGTCCTTTCGCCGTCTCGGAGGCGTCTCCGGCCCGATGGGTCGGCCTCGCCGACAACCACCTGAATATACGTGCGTTTGGTTTTATGCCGATACGGCGTACAGAACCGGAGAGATGAGCCGTCAGACGGTCGTCCGACGAACGGAGAGACAGTTAGTATTTACCTCCGCAACAGAAAGCGAAACCGAGGCATGAAACTGGCAGTTCCCACGGATTTCGATATCCTCCGCGCCCTCTCCGACGGGAAGCGAAACACGGCAGTGAACCTCTCGCACATTCTCGACCGGGACCGTTCGTACATCAACACCCGACTGCCGGTGTTGGCCGACTACGACCTCGTCGGGCGCATCGGACCCGCGCAGAACTCCGGACTGTACGCCATCACCGAGAAAGGGCGCGTCGTCCTCTCACAGCGCGACCAGTATCGGACCGACGACGTGGACTTCGACGCGCTTGTGGCGACCCAGTTGAAGACGGCTCGCTCCGACTGAATCGGGGAGGACCGCGGTCCGGGGTTCGGAGCGCGCTGGACGGAGCGCGTCCACCTTTTTGTGCGGCGGAGTCAATCGATACGCATGGTGGCAGGGAGCGGTCGCCTCGGGGCCGCGTTCGCGGTGCGAGCGACGCCGAGAGCGCGGCCCGACGGCGCCCGTGAGAGAGACGGGGCGACCGGATTCGAGGACGGGCGCCGCCTCGGCGTCCGTCTCCCCCGCGCCGCGCGAGGTGTGCGGGGCACCCGACGGTGATGATGGAGTCGCTCCCGCTGGACGGCGACGTGCTCATCCTCGCCGGGGGGCGGGCGAACGTCACGCCCGACAGACTCGTCCCCCTCGTGCGCCGCGCACAGGCCGCTCTCGGCCCGCGGTTCGACGATTACGACCGGCGGTTCGAGTGCGTCCACGCCGACGACGCCCGCGCCCTCTTTCTCGTCCCGCGCGGCCACTGGGCCGAACTCGGCGCCGAACTCGAAATCGAGGCCGAAGCGGCGGACGCGCTCCGCCGCGCGCACGAACAACAACTCCTCCGCGTCGGGTCGAACCGCGGCCGCCGGGAGGAGTTCGAGACGGCGATGGAGATACGCGAAGTCGTCGTCGTCGGTCGGTAGGGCGGCTCGAAAACCGTTTGCCGAACGCTGAACCCACACTCGCCCCGCAGGCGAATCGCTCGCTTTCTCTCCTCGCCCGTCTCCTCTCGACCGACGGCCAGCGCGAAGCCGCGCCTCTCCCGCGTCGCGCGGTTTGATATCGCGGGAGCTGGTTTATCCCGCCGACCGCCGATGGCCTCCGAATCCGTCGACGTCGAGGAGGAGAGGTCCGAAAGGGCCGAAAGCCGTCCGAACGACGCGAGTCGTCGGTTCGCCGTCGAGTCCGCCGCGCTTCAGACTGACCCCGCCTGTTCCGCGCCGTCGGGGGTCGGGGACCGACTGTCGACGCTATCGACCGATTCGGCCGGGTACGCGGGTCAGTCCGAAGGACGCTTTCGGTCCGTCACCTCTCTGCCCTCCTTCGTCGCTCTCGCTCGACAACCGTGAACTCCATAGCGCGATATCGAACGGCATCTCGGCCGAGAAGAGCGGGTCGGTCCTGGGGCGCTCCGAAAGGAGGTCAGTCGCTCGATGACGGACTGGGTCCGGAGTCGGGCGAGGCGTTCGCCTGCACGGTCTCTTCGACCTGCGTGTACACGAGGACGAACCCGACGAGAGCGAGTAGCGCGCCGAAGACGAACGGCGTCGCGTACGGCTGACCGACCGGGAGTTCGACGCCCGAGAGGTAGCCCGCCGACAGGGGGCCGATGGCGACGCCGAGACCGAACGACATCGTCAGCACGGACATCGTCGTCCCGGAACTCCGCCCGGCGGCGATATCGCCCGCCAGCGCCATCGCCGGGGCGAGCACCGCCGCGCCGGCGACGCCCTGCACGAAGCGGGCGACGACCATGCCGAGCGGCGTCACGACGAAGCCCTCCACGAACGTCGCCGGAATCAACAGCAGCAGGCCGGCGAGGATGAACGGCCTCCGCCCGTACTCGTCGCTCCACATCCCGATAGGTCGCTGCAGGAGTACCTGCGCCAGCGTGAACGAGGCGAACTCGATACCGAACATGGTCGCGCTCTGTCCGAGCGCGCTGTTGACCTGCGTCTGGAGCGGTTCGAGCAGCGCGATGCCGATGGCGATGAACAGCGAGGCCAACCCGAGCGTGAACACGGGGTCGAGCAGGTTGTCGCCGACGTGGTCGCGGACGGCGATGTTCAGGTCCTCGCCGGCGCTGGCCTCCTCCTCCTCGCTCACCTCGGGGTCCGAGACGAGCAGGGTGACGAGCACCGCGCCGAGGAGGGCGCTCACCGTCGCCACGTAGAAGGCCGCCTCGAACCCGGTCAGCGCCCGACCGAACACCCGGTAGGGACCGCGGTTGATGACGGCGCCCGCGACGACGGGGCCCAGGCCGAACCCGACCATCCGGAACGTGTTGAACGTCCCCATCGACTCCCCGCGGGCGGTGTCGGCCGCCAGTTCGTTCACCAGGGCGACGGTGGCCGGAATCGTGAACGCGACGCCGAGACCCTGTCCGAGGCGAATGAGGAGAATCGCGCCGTAGCTGTCGACCAGCGAGTACGCGAAGTTCGCCACCGTGAGCACGAGCAGTCCGACGACGACGAATATCCGCCGCTTGCCCGTCCGGTCGGAGAGTTTGCCGACGAACGGCTGGAGGGCGCTGTTGAAGAAGCCGTACGCCGAGAGGATGATGCCCGTGACGAGCGCCGGCGCGAGGCCGAACGTCCCGCCGCCGACGACGCCGCTCGTGATGTACAGCGGCAGGACGACGATCAGGAAGGAGTTGCCCAGCGAGTCGGCCATCCGCGCGACTCCGAGCGCGAGGATGCGTCGGTCGACGTCGGTGATGCCCACTACGGGGACCCTCCTCCGCGATGCGTGTACGAGTCGTAGATGCGTGTTTCTGTCATAATCGGGTTGACTGACCACTCAGTCAGTGCTCGTAGTCGCTAACTCCGTCTCGCGTAAAATGCTGTTGCGTCCGGCAACCCGCGCCTCGGCCCGAAAGGACCGCGTTCGCCGACGGTCGTCCGTGCCGGAAGCGGTAGCGGTTTGGTCGGACGGCGACGAGGGGTAGCCGTGCCCGTCTCTCACGTCCCGCCCGCGGTCCGACGCGGCGTCCGCGACGCGACTCCCGTCGCGGTCGGCATCGTACCGTTCGGACTGATCACGGGCGTCGCTTCCGTCAAGGCGGGCCTCTCGCCGGCGCAGGCGGTCGGATTCTCCTTCCTCGCCTTCGCGGGCGCCTCGCAGTTGGCCGTCGTCGACCTCCTGGGCCGGAACGCGACGCTGGCCGTGGCCGTCCTCACGGGCGTCGTCATCAACCTCCGGCTCCTGATGTTCTCGGCGTCCATCGCACCGTACTTCCGGCCGTTCGACTCGCGCCGGAAGACGCTCTCCTCGTACCTCCTCACGGACCAGGCCTACGCGCTCGCCGTCTCGTGGTACCGCGAGGCGGACCCGGATTCGACGGCGCGCTTCCGGTACTTCGTCGCCGCCGGGGGGTGGCTGTGGGTCGTCTGGCAGGCGTCGCTGGTCGCCGGGGTGGTCGCGGGCGCGAACGTGCCCGAGTCGTGGGGGTTGGAGTTCGCCGTCCCCCTCGTGTTCTTGGGTCTTCTCGTCCCCGCCGTCTCGACCCGACCGACCCTCGCGGCGGCCGTCGTCGGCGGCGGCGTGGCCGTCGCGGGCGACGTCGTCACCGTGGGCGGAAGCCCGGGGCTGCCGTACAACCTCTCGCTCGTCGTCGGCGCCGTCGCGGGCGTCCTCGCCGGCGTCGCCGTCTCCGCGGCGGGCGGCGGAGGTGACGGGGACGCAGACGACGGGAGCGACGGCGACCCGGAGACGCCCGAGGAGGCGGGGGACTGATGCCCACCGAGTACGGTCCGGTCGCCGTCTGGGGCGTCGCCGTCGCCGTCGGCCTCGCCACGTTCGCCGTCCGCGGGTCGTTCGTCTACCTGTTCGGCCGCGTCGAGTCGGTGCCGCCGCGGGTGACGCAGGCGCTCCGGTTCGTCCCGCCCGCGGTGTTCGCCGCCCTCGTCGTCCCCTCGCTGGTGGTCGTCGACGGCTCGGCCGACCTCTCGCCCGTCGCCGTCTCCCTCTCACGGGGCTTCTCCGTCGCCGTCGGCAACGAGCGACTTCTCGCGGGCATCGTCGCGGCGGGCGCCGCGTGGGTCACGGAGGACGTCTTCGCCACCATCGCCGCCGGCATGGCGACGCTGTGGCTCCTCCGCTTCGTCGTCTGACTCGAAACGGCCGCCGCGGGCGCTGGCGACCCCGCCTACCGGCGGACGAAGAACACGGCGATTCCGACCACCAACAGCAGGATTCCCCAGAACAGCGAACTCCCCGGGAGCACCGCGAGGAGGAGGGTGACGATACCGGACGTGATGAGAGACCAACCGAGGGTCGTGCGATAGCCCATGGGCGTGTTCGACCGCCGACGCGGTTGTGCGTTCTGCCGGTAGCTACTTACAACCGCGACTGACTCACCGACGCGCCCCCGGTGGCGTCGACGATGACGGTGGCCGGACCGCGCGGCGGGCACGACCACCACGACGAGTAGAAGGGGTCGCCGTCGTCGACGCGCACGCGCAGGCCGTACCGGCCGGAGTCCTCGACGGGGACGACGCTGGCCCGTTCGTCGGGGGCGAGGTCCCAGCGCTCCGCGAACAGCGTCTCGTCTCCCCCGGACTCGACGGCGACGCTCACCGCGTGGGGTTCGTCGTCGGCGTTCAACACGACGAGTTCGGAGTTGGCCGGTCCGCACCCGGTCGTCCGCCCTTCGAGGTCGACGAACAGGCTCGGTTGGTCCGGCACGGACCACGGCCGCGTCAGCGTCTCGCCGTCGCTGTCGCCGTCGCCGTCGATGTCGACGCGGACCCGGTACTCCCCGGTCCGGTAGGTGACGGGTATCTCCACCTGCGTCCGCGCCGGCGCGTCGTAGGTCGCCGCGAGGACCGTCCGACCGTCGAGTTCGACGCCCACGCGCGCCGTCCGCGCCGCCGACGCGGGATTTCGGAGGACGAGGCTGGCGGGCGCGTACCACCGCCCGACGCCGCTCCCGGTCAGCGGCGGGCCTCCCTCGTCCTCTCCGCCCCCCGAGGCGAGGCGACAGGCGCCGCGGCAGACGGCGGTTCGCCAGAACTCGAACCCCTCCGCCGACAGCGTCAGCGAGAGGCCGTCGAGTCGCTCCTCGGCGTCCCACTCGAACGTCCCCCGCCTCCCGTCGACGGCCTCCGCGACGACGCGGTACGGCCCCGGAGCCGGCAGTCGCGCGACGACGGGCCGGCGCTCGCCGGGCGCCAGTTCGAGGCTCTCCACGAACGCCGTCTCCCCGGCGGGGGACTCGACGGCGACGGTGACGTACCCCGCCGTCGCGTGCGGGTTGCCCAGCGAGACGGTCTGCTCGAACGACGCCGTCGCGGCCGTCGTCCCCGCCGACGCCGACGTTCGGTCCGCCGCGCCTCCGGACCCCTCGCTTCCGCTCTCCGTTCCGTCCTCGCGCCGCGTTCCGTCGCTCTCGCCGTCGTCGAACAGCGCGTTGCACCCCGCCAGCCCCGCCGCTCCGAGCGTCGCCAGCGTCCCGAGGAGGGCGCGTCTGGTCGGCGTGCGTCCCATGGGAAGGGGTTCGGCGGTGCGGAGAAAAGTGCGTCGCGAACGCGGAACGCGGGTCGCCGAGCGACGCTACCGCACGAGGAAGGCGTCGATTCCCTCGCGGGCGCGCACGAGGAGCGTGCTTCGGCGGGTGACGACGAGCGTCCGGACGTTCGTCACCGACTCCCCGCTCCCCTCCCCGTCCCCGCCGAGCGACATCTCCGCGCGGTAGAGGCCGGGTCCGGGGACGAAGCCGTCCACCGTCGCCGTCTCCCCGGGCGAGAGGTCCGACGACCAGGCGGCCGCGCGTTCGCCGTCCCGTCGGAGGACGACGCCGGCGACCCGCCGCCCGCCCTCGTTCCGGAACCGAAGGTCCGCGCCCGCGTCGGGCCACGCGTCGATTCGCACGCCGTCGGCGTCGGCGGCGAGAGGGAGGGCGACGTTCCGGTCCTCGTCCACCCGCCCGCTCCACCGGTCGCCGGCCGCCTCGACGGCGACGCGAAGGCGTCTGAGCGGCGGCACCGTTGGAAACGTGAGGACGCTGCCGGGGGGCGGGCGGTAGCGGTAGTCCAGCGCGGTCCGACCGTCTATCTCGAACTCGACTCGGACCTCCCTTTGTTCGGCACCGGCGTTGGCGACGGTGACGCCGTACCCCGCCCACGCGTCCACTTCGGGCCACCGAGGGTTACCGAACGGTCGGGCGTCGCCGCCGACGGAGACCGGCCCGCAGTCGGGCGCGCAGCGGACGGCCTGCCGGACGCGCACCTCGCCGTCGAGTTCCACCGTCGCGTCGGCGTGGACGCCGTCGACGCGGAGCGTCCCGCGCCCCGTCGCGCCGTCGGCCGTCTCGGCGAACACGTCGTAGACGCCGCGCCGGGCGACGACGCTCGGGTAGCGCCGCGTGCGGTCGGTCCCCTCGGGGGCGTACTCGGCGCTGTCGACGAACAGCGTCTTCGCGCCCCGACTCACGACGACGGTGGCGAACCGCGTCTCCGAGCCGACGTTCCGCACGACCAGACCCAGCGGTCGCTCGACGTTCTCGGCGTCGTCGTCGGCGCGGTAGGGGAGCGACGACTCCTCGTCGGGGACCGCACCGACCGACGGCCCGCCGGTCTCCGATCCGGTTTCGACGCCCCCGTCGGTCGGTTCGGCCGTCGTCCGTCGCGTCGTCGCTCGACCGCCGCCGAGGCCGTCGCATCCGGCGACACCGGCGCTTCCGGCGGCGGCGAGCGCTGCGAGGAGTCTGCGACGAGTTGGCATACGCGAGGTTCGGAACGGAGCGACAAGACGCTTTCTCGCGCCGGCAGGCGAAGCGGATTTACGCGCCGGTCGGATACCACCGGTAATGAGTCAGCCGAGCCCCGAGGTGTACGAGCGGGGGAAGGGCATGGACGCCCACAACGAAGTGATGCGCGAGATTCGCTCGCGCAAGGACCGCACGTACGACCCGCACGAACCCACGCGCGTTTGGTTGGACGAGGACAACACGCCGGACGGCGTGAAACAGTCTCTCACCATCATCCTCAACACCGGCGGCTGTCGCTGGGCGCGGGCGGGCGGATGCACGATGTGCGGCTACGTCGCCGAGTCCGTCGAAGGCGGCAGCGTCGCCCACGAGGCGCTGATGGACCAGATACAGGTGTGTCTGGACCACGAGGCGGAGAACTCCGACGAAGAGGCCGACCTCATCAAGATATACACCTCCGGGAGCTTCCTCGACGAGCGAGAGGTCGGCGCGGAGACGCGCCGCGCCATCGCCGAGACGTTCGGCGACCGGGAGCGAATCGTCGTCGAGTCGCTGCCCGACTTCGTCGAACGGGAACGACTGGAGGATTTCACCTCGCAGGGGCTCGAAACCGACGTCGCGGTGGGGTTGGAGACGGCGACCGACCGCGTGCGCCACGACTGCGTGAACAAGTACTTCGACTTCTCGGACTTCGAGGACGCCTGCGCGGAGGCGGGCGCCGTCGGCGCGGGCGTGAAGGCGTACCTCCTGATGAAGCCGCCGTTCCTCTCGGAATCCGAGGCAGTCGAGGACATGGAATCCTCTATTCGCCGGTGCGCCGGGGTCGAGCACTGCCACACCGTCTCGATGAACCCGACGAACGTCCAGCGCTACACCATGGTAGACGAACTCTACTTCCAGGGCGGCTACCGTCCGCCGTGGCTCTGGTCGGTCGCCGAGGTGCTCGAATCGACCGCGGACGTCGACGCAATCGTCGTCTCCGACCCCGTCGGTCACGGCTCCGACCGCGGCGCGCACAACTGCGGCGACTGCGACGACCTGGTGCAGAAGGCCATCAAGGACTTCGACCTGCGGCAGGACCCCGCGGTGTTCTCGCAGGTGTCCTGCGACTGCGAGGGGACGTGGGACGTCGTGATGGCCGAGGAGACGTCCTACGCGATGCCGCTGGCGCGCTGAGCGAGAGGCGTTAGGGGTTCGAAAACCCGCTCTATGCGGACCCATACTCCTCGTAACCGCCGGTTACGCTCCCCGAAGGCTGTGGATAGTAAGGGTGGTGTCCGCCCTCTTCGGAGATAGGCGCGGCGAAGCCATCGGAAGCGTTCCCGCGCGCCCGAGCGGCGTCGCGCCTCACTATGACAACAACGTACAAGACGGTGTACTACGCCGACGGCTGGCTCGAAATCCGCGAGGACGACAACCCCGACGGATGGATAGCCACGAGCGACCCGCACGCGGTCGACCGGTAACCGACCTGATTCACGCCGATAGAACGGTTTGTTTCGCTCATGGGGTCGGAGACGGACACCGCGGACCGCGGTTCGACGTCGACGATACATCGGTGACGCGACGCAACGCCACACAACGCGACGCGGCGTCGCGGCGCCTCGATTTTCGGGACCTCGCGCCTTCGAGCGACCGCTCCCGGCTCAGACGCGGTCGAATCCGCGGAGCACGCCCGCGCCGTCGGTGCTGCCGTTCAGGTCGGAGAGCGACGCGCGCTCGGGGTGCGGCATCAGCACGCCGACGCTCTCGGACTCCCCGCGAATCCCCGCCACGTTGCCGCGCGACCCGTTCGGGTTCGCCTCGGGCGTGACGTTCCCCTCGGCGTCGCAGTAGCGGAACAGGACGCGGTCCTCCTCGACCAGCGTCTCGTATCGCTCTTCGCTCACCTCGAAACGCCCCTCGCCGTGCGCGATGGGGAGTTCGATTACCTCGCCCTCCTCGTAGGCGGCCGTCCACGGCGTCCCGGCGTTCTCCACGCGCAGGTGGACGGATTCACACTGGAAGCGAGCGCTCTCGTTCGTCGTGAAGGCGCCCTCGGTGAGGCCGGACTCACAGCCGACCTGCGCGCCGTTGCAGACGCCGAGCACGGGCGTTCCGGCCGCCGCCGCCTCGCGGACCTCGTGCATGATCGGCGACCGGGCGGCCATCGCGCCCGCGCGGAGGTAGTCGCCGTAGGAGAATCCGCCGGGGAGCATGACGCCGGTCGCGTCTTCGGGGAGACCGTCCTCGTGCCAGACGCGTTCGGCGTCGATTCCGAGGTGTTCGAGGGCGCGGACGGCGTCGCGGTCGCAGTTCGACCCGCCGAACTGGACGACGGCGACTGTCATCGGGACCCGCCTCCGTGCGGGGCTTCGACAGTCGTCGTCGCAAGCGCGACCGTCACCGGGACGCACCTCCGTGTGCGGCCTCGACGGGCGGGGTGAAGGCGGCGACCGTCATCGAGACATACCTCCGTGCGAGGCCTCGACGGGGGTCGTCGCAGGTGCGACGGCCATCTACGCCTCCGTCACGTCGACGTCGTAGTCGTGGATCGTCGGGTTGGCGAGGAGTCGCTGGGCCATCTCGTCGGCCCGGTCCTCGGCGTCGGACGCCGACGCCGCGTCCACGTCCACCTCGAACTGGTCGGCCGAGCGGAGCGCCTCCAACTCGAACCCGAGGCGTTCGAGCGCCCGCTTCGTCGTCTCGGCTTCCGGGTCGAGGACGCCCCGCTTCAGGCGGACCGTCACCGTGGCGGTGTAGGTCGTCATCGGTTCGTGGTGCGCGGTCGTGCGTAAAAGCAGTTTTGGACTGCGTTTGGTGTGCACGAATGTGTGCATCGCCCGACGCGTCGAATCGGACGACCCTGTATCGCTCGTAACTGTCAGCAGATATACAAAGAGCCAATCGTTGCGCGGATGGACATCCTTTTCACCGCCGGTCGTCTCCCTCCGTCGATGACTCCGCAGCACGGCAGTCGGAGGTGGCAGCGATGACAGAACTCACCGAGATCACGGTCATCGGAGGGGACAAGACCGGACTCATCGCCAACTTCACCACCCTGCTGTTCGAGCGCGGAATCAACGTCGAGGACCTCGATCAGGCCGTCCGCGACGGCGTCTTCCGGATGACGTTGAACGCGGACACGTCGGGGATGGTCTGCACGAAAGACACCCTCCGGGAGGCCCTGCACGACCTCGGAGACGACCTCGGCGTCGACGTGCAGGTTCGGTTCCCCTCCGACCGGGGAACCAAACAGATCGCCGTCCTCGCCACCCGGGAGAGCCACTGCCTCGAAGCGCTGTTCGAGGCGTGGGCGAACGACGACCTCGACGCGGAGATATCGGTCGTCATCGCCAACCGCAGCGACCTGCGACCCCTCGCCGAGCACTACGACGTGCCGTTCCACGACGTCGGCGACGAGAAGGGGTCGCCCGACGAGGACGAACTCGTAGAGCGCTTGGACCAGTACGACGCGGACCTCGTCGTCCTCGCGCGCTACATGCGTATCCTCGGGCCGAACGTGGTGTTCCGCTACGAGGACCGCATCATCAACATCCATCCCTCCCTGCTCCCGGCGTTCCCCGGCGCGGCCGCCTACCGGCAGGCGAAAGAGGAGGGGGTCCGCATCGCGGGCGTCACCGCCCACTACGTGACGACGGACCTCGATCAGGGCCCCATCATCACCCAACGGGCGTTCGACGTGCCCGACGACGCCTCCATCGAGGAGATAAAGTCGCTCGGCCAACCGCTCGAAGCCGACGCCCTGCTCGAGGCGGTCAACCTCCACCTCGACAACGCCGTGAGCGTCCACCGCGGCCGCACCAGCCTCCGCGAGGACGCCGACGCCCCGGCGTACCAACTCGGGGCGACCGACGAGGCCGTCGCGGCGAACCCGGACCGACCGGTAGACGGGCTCGCGCGCGCGCTCGACGGAACGGACGGCGGGACCGACGGCGATGCCGGCGACGACGGCGAGGAGGCCGACGAAGCGGAGACGACGCCCGAACCGTCCGACGACTAGCTCGACGGCCTCTCTTCTGACACGACCCGAAAAATCGACCGCCGCGGCGTTACAGGTTCCGCACGCGGTCGACCGCGTCCGCGACCGGCGGCGCGTCGAACCACTCGGACCCGGTGTACGCGTTCGTCCCCGCGGCGTACAGTTCCGAGACGCCGGTGACGACGGCGGCCGGGAGCGGGTCGGGCGACTCCTCGCAGAGCGACCGCCAGTCGGCGACCCCCTCCTCGACCGCTCGCTCCTTCGCGTCGGCGACGGCGGCCACCCAGTCGGGGTCGGTCTTCTTGTAGTACTGGCGGACGACCTCTTTCGAGACCTCCTGTCCGTCGTAGGAGAAGCGGTTCTCGTCGAACGTGCCGACCACGTCGGCGACTTTTATCGCGCCGTCGTGGTACAGACACTCTATCTTCCCGTCCTCGTGGGCGAACCCCGCGCGCTCGGCGCGTTCGTTCAGGACGTGGTTGACGGCGAGGGCGAGTTCCTCTAATCTATCCAGTTCGGCGGCCCCGGCGATCGACTCCGCCTCCTCGCGGTCGAGATAGCGGTCCTGTTCCTCGTACTTCGTGGAGAACTCGACGACCGGTTCCGGGAGGTCGACGACGCCCTCGGGCCACACGTCGGCGTCCAGTCCGTAGTCGCGCGGCGAGCCCCGACTGCGGAGGCTGGACCCGACGGGGACGGTGTTGCGGAAGACGATTTCGAGCGGAATCAGGTAGTTCTCGCCCGCCTCGGCGTGGTAGGCGCCGTAGTCGTAGCTCCCGCCTTCGTACGGTAGGTCGGGCACCTGCGTGAGTTCGATGACCATCTCCGTCGGCGGCGACTCGCAGTCGCCGAGGTCCTTCACCTCGCCGTCCTCGCGCACCCCGAGGTAGTGCGTCGGGATGTGGTTGACGTCCAGAAGCTCGAAGTTGAACGCCCCCATCGTGCAGAGCGACGCCCCCTTCCCCGGGACGTGGTCGGGCATCTCCCCCCAGTCGAACACCGAGTACTGGTCGGTGAACACGAACCGGCCGCGTCCCGGTTCCGTCGCCGTCGGCTCCGCCTCCACGCGGAACTCCTTCACGCTGGTCATGCGAGAGGTGCGGTCGGCCTCTCACAAGAATCCTTCCACTCTCGTGCCTACTCCCATCGATTCGGCGCCCGATGTAAACACGTACGTGTATCATTAAAGTCACATACTACAGAATTAATGTCAGCGTGAAGTTTTTACACTTCGGATACGAGGAACGTCTATGGACGAACAGGTGGCCGAACTGGCGGAGACGCTGGTCGCGGCCGATGGGGTGACCGTGCTGACCGGCGCGGGCGCGAGCGCCGCGTCCGGCGTCCCGACGTTCCGGGGCGACGGGGGAATCTGGGGAACCGAGTTCGACGTCGAGTCGTTCACGATCGAGCGCTTCGAGCGCGACCCGCGGGGGTTCTGGGAGGACCGCCTCGAACTGCACGACCGGATGTTCGGCGACGTCTCCGGTCCGAACGAGGCCCACCGCGCGCTCGCGTGGTTGGAGGAACTCGGCGTCGTCGACGCCGTCGTGACGCAGAACACCGACGGCCTCCACCGCGAGGCGGGGACGGAGCGACTCGTCGAACTGCACGGCGACGCGTCGCGGTCGGTCTGCGCGGCGTGCGGCGAGGCGGTGCCGACCGAAGAGGCCCTCGACGGGGTTCGCGCCGGCGACGCGCCGCCGTCGTGTCCCGAATACGGCTGTGAGGGCCACCTCCGACCGGACGTGGTCCTCTACGGTGAGGACCTCTCGGAGGCGGCCTACGGGTCGGCGCGCCGTCTCGCCTGGGAGAGCGACGTGCTCCTCGTCGTCGGGTCGTCGATGACGGTCGAACCCGCGGCGTCGCTCCCCGTCGAGGCGGCCGAGCGAGGGGAACTCGCCGTCTTCGACGCGGCGGAGACGGTCAACGACGGCCTCGCGGACTACCTCGTCCGCGGCGACGCGGCGGAGACCCTCCCGGCCCTCGTCGACGCGGTGCAGTCGCGGATGCCCGGCATGGAGGAGGCGCGTCCGACGCGAGAGGGGACGCGGGTCAGATAGGGACGCGAAGAACAGCGAACCGAACAACCGAACGGACGGGGCGTCGGCCCCTCAGAAGGTGGTGTCCGCGTCGGCGTTCCCCTCGACGCTCTCGCCGCGGCGGCGGGCGCCGTCTCCGTCTCGAGTCTCCTCGCGCACGTAGACGCCGAGGTAGCCGCCCACGGCGGACAACCCGGCCGAGAGCGCCACGACGATGAGCGTCACGACGAACAGGAGGCCCGCGAAGAACACCGTCGCGCGGAACGCGTCCTCCACGATGGTGAAGAACCCGAGGCCGCCGAAGACGAGAGCGACGAGGAGGACGACGGGAATCGCGGCGATGGCGCCCGAGACGGCGCCGACGCGGAGGCCGTCCTCGCGCGACCCGGCGTGCAGGTAGCCGGCAACCCCCCCGCCGAGGACGGGGGAGAGCGGGACGAAGGAGGTGACGACGCTCACCACCGCGCCGAGGAGGGCGCTGACCCAGAAGTCGGTTCCGCTCCGTTCCGCGTCGACGACCGAGTTGTCGGACATGGCGCTCTAGACGCGCGCCCAGGAGATAAACCGCGAGCGACGGGTGACAGCACTCGTCGGCGGGCCGGGGGGACGGCGCGAGAGCCGTTCCGCCGGGGCGTCTTCGGTCCCCCGGGTGACCGCTACCGCCCCACTTTTGTGCGCCGGCGCGGTGGTCGTGCGTATGACCGACGCGCCGGTACCGAGCGGAGACGAGGTCGAGTTCGACCGCGTTCCCGACACCGACCAGTCGTTCGAGAACGCCCTGGCGAAGGCGCGCGCCGGCGACCGACTCGCCGTCGCCGACGGCGTCGAACTGATGACGACGGGGACGGACCGGACGGGCATCGACCTCCGGCGCAAAGAGCAGGTGCTGGAAGCCGCGGACCGCCGGCGCGCCGAGGTGGTCGGCGACGACGTGACCTTCGTCGCCAACATCAACAACAACGTCACGACGGCCTGCAACACGGGCTGTCTGTTCTGCAACTTCAAGAACACCGCCCACCAGTTCGAGTCCGACCACGAGGGCGAACACACCGGGTTCACGAAGACGCCAGCGGAGTCGCGCGACGTCGTCGAGGACGCCCTCGACACCGGCATCTACGAGGTGACCTCCGTCTCGGGCCTGCACCCCGCGTTCGTCCTGAACGAGGAGCACCGCGAGATACTGGAGGGGTACGAGAACCCGTACGCCGAGGTGGACTACAAGCCGCCGGAGGCGTACGACAAGGACCCCGGCGCGTACGTCGACCAGATGCGCGCGATGTCCGTCGGCGGCGCCCACCTCCACTCGATGACGCCGGAGGAGGCCTACCACGCCCGCCGCGGCACCGACTGGTCCTACGAGGAGGTGTATCGGGAACTGAAGGCCGCGGGCCTCTCCTCGGCGCCCGGCACCGCCGCGGAGATTCTCGTCCCCGAAGTGCGCGACGTCATCTGTCCGGGGAAGATATCCACCGAGGAGTGGGTCGCGGGGATGGAGGGCGCCGTCGCCGCCGGCCTCGACGTCACCGCGACCATCATGTACGGCCACGTCGAGAACGCCGCCCACCGCGTGCAACACCTGAAGGTGATTCGGGACTTACAGGACCGCACGGGCGGCATCACTGAGTTCGTCCCCCTGTCGTTCGTCCACCAGAACACGCCGCTGTACGAGCGCGGACTCGTCACCGAGGGCGCCTCCGACGCCGAGGACGAACTGATGGTCGCCGTCGCGCGCCTCTTCCTCGACAACGTGGACAACGTGCAGTCCTCGTGGGTGAAGTACGGCAACGCGAAGGGGCTGAAACTGCTCAACTGCGGCGCGAACGACTTCATGGGCACCATCCTCTCGGAGGAGATAACGAAGCGCGCGGGCGGCGGCTACGGCGAGTACCGCTCGTTCGACGACTACGTGGACATGGTGTCGGCCATCGGGCGCCCGCCGGTCGAGCGCTCGACCGACTACCGACAGATGCGGCCGCTCGACCCCGACGACGGCCCGCACGGCCCGACGCTCGGCCCCCGTGCGGACGGGACGCCGATGCTCTCCGGTTCGGGTTCGGACTCCGGAGACGGCGGCGACAGCCCCGCCCCCGCGGACGACTGAGTTTCCCCCATCCTCCGACTCTTCGACTCTCCGACCCACCGGCGAGCGGCGCCGACGGGCGCAGCCTGAAGTACGCGCCGCCCCTCCTCTCTCCCCATGATGGTGACGACCCACGCGGCCGCGGCGCTCCTCCTCTTCGGCGCGCCGGCGTCGCTCCTCGCGCCGCAGTTCGCCGCGCCGGCGCTCGCAGGGGCGCTCCTCGGCGGCATCGCGCCCGACGTCGACCTGTTCGTCGGGACGCACCGCAAGACGCTCCACTTCCCCGTCTACGCCTCGCTCGCGGGCGTCGCGGCCGCCGTCGTCGCCGCCCTCGTTCCCTCCGCGCTAACCGTCGCCGCGGCGACGTTCCTCCTCGGCGCGGGTCTGCACGCCGCCTCCGACTGGTTCGGCGCCAGCGACGAACTCCGGCCGTGGGAGCGCACGTCGTCCCGCGCGGTGTACCTGCACCCGGCGAAGCGGTGGCTGGCGCCGCGTCACGTCGTCCGCTACGACGGCGCCCCGGAGGATTTCCTGCTCACGCTCGCCTTCTCGCTGCCGGTCGCGTACCTCTTCGACGGCCCGGTCCGGGTCGTCGTCGGAATCGGCCTCCTCGTCGCGGCGACGTACACGCTCTTTCGCCGGCGCGTCCCCGACGTGTTCGGCATCTAAATCGGGAGCGGTCGGCGCCGACGCGCAAGAGCTATGCCTCCGTGCCGAACAGTTCTGACGAATGAACCGATTCGAGACGCATCGCGCGCACCCGGCGGTGAGCGCGCCGTGATGGCGCCGACGCACGTCGCGGCCGGCGTGGCCCTCGCCGCGCCCGTCGCCCTCCTCGCGCCGGAGTTCGCTCCCGTCGTCGTCGCCGCCGCCGTCGCGGGCAGCGTGTTTCCCGACCTCGACATGGTGGCGGGCGAACACCGGCGCACGCTGCACGCCGTCGAGGCGTACGCCCTGCTCGCCGTCCTGACCGCGTTCGCGGCCGTCGTCGCGCCGTCGGCGCCGACCGTCGCCGTCACGACGTTCTTCGTCTCGGCGGCGCTGCATCCGCTGTTGGACCTCGCGGGCGGGAGTTCGGAGGCCCGACCGTGGGAGGCGGCGACCGACCGGGGGGTCTACCTCCGCTCGCGCGAGCGGTGGGTCGCGCCGAAGCGGTGGGCCAGATACGACGGCGCGCCCGAGGACCTGGCGCTGACCGCCGTCCTCCTCGTTCCGGGCGTCGTCGTCTTCGGCGACGCCGTCCGTGGGTTCGCGGCCGCCACGCTCGCCGTCGGCGTCGTCTACGCGCTCGCCAGAAAGCGGATTCCGCAGCTGTCCGGACGGATAAACCTCCCCGTCCCGCCGGTGCTGACCGCCGTACTGGCCGTTCTCTCGCTCTTCAGACGGTAGCCCGCCTCGCGAGTTCTCTTCTCAGTCCGCCGACCCGACCGCTAGCGGCCCGTCTCGGCGGGCGACGCCGCGGTAGCGCTCCCCGTGCACGTCGTCGGCGCCCATCGCGCGCTCGACCCGGCCGGAGAGCCACGAGCGGTCCGTCTCGACGCCGTCGAAGCCGGTGCGGCGGTGTCGCTCCGGGAGGTAGCGCTCGTAGACCGGCAGGCGCTCGTACAGGGGGACGCCGGCGCCGTCGGCGATATCTCGGAGTTCCTCCAGCGCGGGCCACGCATAGTCGGGGTTGACGTAGTCGTCGGTGACCGGGGAGACGCCGCCCAGGTCGTCGACGCCGCAGTCCAAGAGGTCGCGCGTCGGCGAGAGGTTCGGCGGGACCTGCACGGATATCTCCTCGGGCAGGGCGACGCGCGCCATGGCGACGACGCGGCGCATCGTCTCGACGGAGGGCGTCTCGAAGTCGGAGCGCTCGTTCGGGACGACGTTCTGGACGATGACCTCCTGCACGTGGTCGTAGCGCTCGTGCAGTTCGCGGATGGCCAGGAGGCTCTCCGCGCGGTCGCGCCACGTCTCGCCGATGCCGACCAGGAGGCCGGTGGTGAACGGGACGCCGACTTCGCCCGCCGCGCGGAGGGTGTTGAGCCGCTGACCGGGCGTCTTCCGCCGCCCGCCGGAGTGGGCTCTCACGTCCGCCGTCGTCTCCAGCATGACGCCCATGCTCGCGTTGACGGGGGCGAGGCGCTCGAACTGGGCCTCGGAGAGGTCGCCGGGGTTCGAATGGGCCAAGAGACCCTCCTCCATCGCCATCTCGCAGCAGTCGACGAGGTAGTCGAGCACGTCGTCGTAGCCCCACTCGGCCAACTGGTCGTGAATCGCCGTGTAGCGCTCGTCGGGTTCGTCGCCGAAGGTGAAAAGCGCCTCCGTACAGCCCGCGTCGGCGCCGAGCCGAAGCGTCTCGCGGACGTCTTCGGGCGACATGAGCGTCGCCTCCCCGGGCACGTCGTAGTAGGTGCAGTAGGTGCAGGTGTAGCGACAGGCCGTGGTCAGCGGGAGGAAGACGTTCCGAGAGAACGTGAGTTCGGACGCCGCGGAGACGTCCTCGGGCGTCGCGGCGAGCAGTCGCTCGACGTCGGCGTCGCCGGGTTCGAGTTCGATGCCGTATTTCTCGGCCGCGGGGAACACGATTCCGCGTGCGCGGCCGACGCACAAAAGGGTGTCACTTCCGGGGAGACCCGCCGCCTCGGCGACCGAGCGACGCGCGAACCGACGGAACGCCGCGGGCGAGTCCGCGGCGGACACCTGCGACGACGCCGTCCGCACGCGCGGACGAGGCGCCGCGCGCGACGCGCCGTTCCCCGTTCGTACCGGCGCCCGGCACACCCGACGCGTCGCGCACCGACCACGTTCTGTGCTTGAGTTGATATTTCTGCCGGCCGTCAGTCCGACCGGGCGACGCCGACGCGTCCCTCCCGGAGGACCACCTCGAAGCCGGCGTCCGCGAGCCACTCGCGCGCCCGTCCCTCGCCGTGGAGGAAAACCTCGGCGATGTCGTCGGGTTCGTCGACGTCCGTCGCCAACCGCATCGAGTCGACGACGCCGACCGAGAGGCCGGCGTCGGCCGCGATTCGGCGGTGGTCGCGGTAGGACGCGCCGTGGTAGTCGACGCGGAAGTCCGGGTGGCGGACGACCAAGGCGTTCGTGCCCCCGCCTCGTCCCGGCGCGATGGCGACGTCACCGGCCGTCTCGAACAGCCGAGACAGCGGCGCGGCCGTCGCCAGGGCGAGGTCGGCCATGACGACGGCCACCGCCTCGCCGGGTTCGTCCGGGAGCGCGTCGTTCACGGCGTCCGTGAGCGGTCTGTCGTCGACGACGACGGGGACGCCGTCGGTCCTCTCGGCGCCGCCGCCCGCGTCTCTCGGCGGTGCGGTCGTCAGGAGCGTCGGCTCGCCGCCCGCGTCGCGGACGGCGTCGACGACGTCCGCGCGCATCGCTCGGGCGAACGCCCGGCGCTCGTCGGCGTCGAGGACGCCGGCGAGGCGGCTCTTCGGGTCACGCGTCGCGTACGGGACGACGACCTGCATAACTGCATCCGCGTCGGCCGGAACAAAGAACAGAGCGGTCCGGCCGCGGGTCGGACCGGGCGTCAGCCCAGTTTGTCGTAGCCGGACTGCTGGGAGCGCCAGTAGAAGACGCCGCCCACCACGGCGCCGAGGGCGAGAAGCCCGCCGCCGGCGTAGATGGCCATCTGCATCGTCTGGCTCGACTGCTGGGCCTGCTGTGCCTGCGACTCGGCGTCGGCCGCCAGGTCGGTCGCCAGACCGAAGCTGTTCCCGCTCTCGAAGGCGCTGACGGCCTTCTCGAACGTGCTCCGTGCCTCCTCGGAGCCCGAGTCGGCGACGGCGGCCCGCGCCTCGTCGAGGGCGTCCCGCGCGTCGCCGCTCTCCTCGGTGAAGTGGTGCGCCGACCACGAGTCGATGTCGTTCGTCGACCCGCCCGCGCGGGTCTGTTCGAGGCTCAGCACCGCGAACGACTGGGCGGGGTCGTACGTGTACGACTCCACCTCGGGCGCGGTGCCCGAGACGCTCACTTCCACCTCGCTCGTGCCGTCGGCGGCGGCGACGTTCGCGCCGCTGAAGTTCTGCCCGTCGAAGGACTCCTGTCCGACCTTCGCGCCGGTCTGGTCGTAGTAGGTGACGGTCCACGTCACGTCCTCTAACTCGGTCGAACCGGCGAGCGTCCACGACTCCAACTGCGGGTTCTTGTACAGTTCGTCGAGCGTCACCGACGCGGTGACCTTCGAGCCGACCTGCGCCTCCTCGGGCACGTCGTCCCCGCCGACCGAGACGGCGGCCGCGGGGGCCGCCGCGGTCACGAGGACGACCAGCGCCGCGAGGGCGAGCTTAGAACAGCGACTCCAACTCGTCTTCGTCATCGTTGACTAAGTTCTCCAAGTTCTGGTCGCTCTCCTGTCTGATCTCGTCGATGTTCTCCTGCGCCTCGATGGCGACCTGCTGGAGTTCCTTGATGCGGGGCACGTTCGTGACGCCCGACAGCAGGATGACCGACGCGACTTTGCCGGAGTTGCGGATGGGGTAGTCCCCGCCGCGGACCTCCATGCTGCCGGTCTGCTCTTCGATCCACTTCCGCCCGCGCTCTATGCCTTTCCGGTTGAGGTGCTCCGGCGGACCGGCCATCACCAACAGCGCGCGTTCGGTGCCCTCTATCTCGCAGGGGAGCGTGAGGCGGCCGAGCGCGGCCTTCCGAACCAGCGACGTGATGCGGTTGGTCGTGTGGGCGGTGTCTATCTGCTCGTCCTCGCCCCCGCCCGTGATGCGCGAGAGGAGTCCGCCGCCCGAACTCTTCTCCTCGACGGTCTCGGAGGCGTAGCCGACCGTGGAGACGCCGCCGCCCGCGAGGGTGTTGATGATCTCCGAGGAGTCGACGACGCTCTCTGCGACCTCGCCCCCCTGTTCGACCTCGCCGGCCCCGAAGAGCACGCCGAAGCGCGTCACTATCTCCTCGTTAATCTCGTCGTAACCGCCCTGAACCGACTCTCCGGTCTTGCGCCAGGAGTCGTTGTCGAACACCATGAGGTTGTCCACCTCGCGGACGAACGTCTGGAACGACCGCGCGGCGTTGAGCGTGTAGATACCGCCCTCGTCCCCGCCCGGCAGGACGCCGATTCCGTAGACGGGTTCGGTGTAGATGCGCTTCAGGTGCTTCGCCAGTACCGGCGCGCCGCCGCTCCCGGTGCCGCCGCCGAGACCGGAGACGACGAGGAACGCGTCCACCTCGTGGACGGGGATGCTGTCGACGGCACCCTGTACCTCGTCGATGTCCTCCTCGGCGATTTCCGCGCCCAGTTCGTTGTCGGCGCCGACGCCGTGGCCCTTCACGCGGGACTGCCCGATCAGGACGCGCTGGTCCTGCGGGATGTGTTCGAGACCCATCAGGTCGGCTTTCGCCGAGTTGACGGCGACGGCCGCCCGGACGATACCGGACCCGTGTCGCTTGTCGTACTCGACGAACTTGTCGACGATCTTTCCCCCGGCCTGCCCGAATCCGATCATTGCGAGCTTCATCGTTTCTTCGTTCCCCTCACCATTGACTGTCAGGTATACGAACACGAACATAAACCTTGCGCTGCATTAATGTCTGAAAAATGTTACAATAACTCCAGAGGACGGCGGATTGGGCGGCCTCGACACGGGTTCTCACTCCGACCCCGCGCTAGTTCAGAGAACGGACACGTCCACCGTTAGTCCGACATTTCGGTGTCGTTAACGGCTCGAACGGACCGGTTTTCCGACCGGGCGGACGGCGACCGACGCTACCGTTCGCGCCGGTCGTTGAGATACGCCTTGAGCGTCGTCAGTTCGCCGGTGGAGTAGTCGAAGGCGCCGATGTCGTTGTCGTCGGTGACGTTGTCGAACTTGAGCGAGCGGTACTGGTCGGCGCCCATGGGGAACCCGGGGACCGAACCGGCGACGGTGAGTCCGATCTTCGCGAGTCCCATCGGAACGGGGACTATCGTGGTCGACCGGCCGTCCGACTCGTGGATCAGCCTCGCTATCTCGGCCAGCGTCATCTTGTCCGGGCCGCCGATTTCGTACACCTGTCCGACGTGCTTCTCGTCCTCCACGGCGTCGCTCATCATCGGCACGAGGTCCCCGACCCAGATGGGTTGGAAGCGGGTCTTACCGCCGCCGGGGAGGGCGCTCACGTACGGGGGCGCGAGCGTCTTCGTGAACGAGACGAACTCGCCGCCGTCGCCGAACACCACCGAGGGTCGGAACACGGTCCAGTCGAGGACGGACTCGGTGACTATCTCCTCGGCCCGCCCCTTCGCGCGGATGTACGCGGTCGGACCGTCCGGGTCGGCGCCCAAGGCGCTCATGTGGACGAACCGGTCCACCTCGTGCTTCTCGGCGGCGCGCACGACGTTCTCGGTTCCCTGTCGGTGAATCTTGTCGTGCATCTCGTTGCCCCCGCTGGGTTTGAACAGCGGCGAGAGGGCGACGAGGTTGTAGACGGCGTCCATCCCCTCGAACGCCTCCTTGATGGAGTCGTACGCCGTGACGTTCCCCATCGCCTTGTTCACGCCCGCCGGGAGGTCCTCGCTGCTCGGACTCCGCGAGAGGGCCGTCACCTCGTGTCCCCGCGATTTCAGTTCGCGACACAGGTTCGTCCCGATGAAGCCGCTGCCGCCGACGACGAGAACTTTCATCGCCTATAGTTGTCGCGGATACGACGTAAATGTACCCCCGCTCGGGCCCGTTGTCCCTCGATTTCGCGTCCGGATTCGGAGCTGACCGATGCCCCCGTGCTATCGCTTGGATTCGGTTCGTTTTAATCGCCCCACCGTTCACTCCGAAGCATGCTCATCACGCTGGAGGGGTTGGACGGGAGCGGGAAGACCACCGTCTGGGAGGCGCTACAGGACGTCTACCCCGACGCGGTGTTCACCCGCGAACCCACCGAGTCGTGGTACGGCGACGCCGTCTACCGCTCGATGGCCGACGAGGACGCCGACCCGCTCGCGGAGCTGTTCCTCTTCACGGCGGACCACGCCGACCACCTCTCGCGGAAGGTCCGACCCGCTCTCGCCGAGGGCAACCTCGTCATCTCGGACCGCTACTCGGACTCGCGGTTCGCCTATCAGGCGGCGTCGCTCGAAGACTCCGAACTGCGCCGTCCGCTGGAGTTCGTCCGGGGCATCCACGCCGCCTTCTCCCGGACGCCCGACGCGACCATCTACCTCGACGTCGACCCGGAGACGGCCGCCGCTCGCGCCGGCGCGACGAACAAGTTCGAGCGCGCCTCCTTCCTGGCGCGAGTGCGGGAGAACTACGAGCGACTCGTCGACGCCGAACCGCACCGCTTCGTCCGGGTCGACGCGACCCAACCCCCGGAGGACGTCGTCGAGATGGTCGAACGCAGCGTCGAGCGACTCGTCCGCGAGGGCGAGAGCGCGGGCGCGAGTAACTGAACTCGGGCGTAACGACCTCTCAGTTCCCCGTCTCGGGCAGGTCGTACTCCTCCGGCGGCGGGACGTACAGCGTGTCGACGGTGAACCCGAGCGCCAGCGGCATGCCGACCATCACCGCCAGCGCCGCCACCGGGTCGCCGAGGTTCGGCCCGATGCCGAGGACGCCGGTGAACACCAGCGTCGTGACTAACAGGGCGAGGGGGATGAGCGTCAGCGAGTAGACGACGTACCCCCACTGCGTCTTCAGTCGGATGCGGAAGAACCGCGTCATCACCGCCGCGAGGAGGGTGTGGCCGGCCAGCACCACACCGAACAGCACGAGGTTGAGGACCGAGACCATACCGGACGTAGGGCGCCTGCGAACTTTACACTCCCGGGTCGGGACGACCGGTCGCCCGCGCGAATCGCGGGCGTTTATCACGGACGACAGCGAGATGGCCGACATGCACCGACTCATCGGCGAGGGCTCGCTCGCCGACTCGTGGCTCGACGAGGGGGACGCGCGCGCCGCGTTCCGGGATATGGTCCGGACGCGGCGCTTCGACGAACGCGCGCTCGCGCTTCAGCGGCGCGGGTGGATGAGCGGCTATCCGCCGTTTCGCGGGCAGGAGGCCTCGCAGGTGGGCGCCGCGCACGCGATGCGCGAGGACGACGTGCTCTTTCCGACGTACCGCTCGAACGCCCTCCAGATAGCCCGCGGCGTGCCGATGAGCGACGTGTTCGCCTTCCGCCGCGGCCACCCGGAGTTCACCTCGGGCCACGACGTACCCGTCTTCCCGCAGGCCGTCCCCATCGCCACGCAGATCCCGCTGGCGACGGGCGCGGGGATGGCGGCGACGTACCTCGACGACCCGCACGCGATTCTCGTCTGCTTCGGCGACGGCGCCACCTCGGAGGGCGACTTCCACGAGGGGCTGAACTTCGCGGGCGTGTTCGACGCGCCCGTCGTCTTCTTCTGCGAGAACAACGACTGGGCCATCTCGCTGCCGCGGGAGCGACAGACGGCCAGCGACTCCATCGCCGTGAAGGCCGAGGCGTACGGGTTCGAGGGCGTGCAGGTCGACGGCAACGACCCGTTCGCCGTCCGCGAGACGGTCACGGAGGCGCTGGCGGACGCGCGCGACGGCAGCCCCGTCCTCGTCGAGAGCCTCACGTACCGACGGGGGCCGCACACGACGGCCGACGACCCGAGCGCCTACCGCGACGACGACCCGGACCTGCCGGAGTGGCGCGTCCGCGACCCCCTCGAACGGGTCGAGGAGTTCCTGCGCGAGGAGGGCGTGATAGACGACGCGTTCGTGGAGTCGACGTACGAGGCGGCCGACGAGGAACTCCGCGAGGCCGTCGAGACGGTGGAGGACCTGCCGGAACCCGACCCCGACGACGTGTTCGAGCACGCCTACGAGACCCTACCGCCGGACGTGGTGGCTCAGCGGGAGGGGATGCGCGAGTTCCTGACGCGACACGACCCGAACGAACTGGAGCGCTGACGGGGTTCACGCGGCGGAGACGCCCCCCTCCTCGCCGGCGTACTCGACGCCCGCGACGGCGTACAGGTAGTAGTTTCCGGCGCCGACGCCGAGGAGAAACGAGACGACGCCGAGGCGGACGCCGGGCGCGCCCCCGAGGGCGAGGAACACGAGCGACAGCGAGAAGGAGAGGGTGAACAGGAACCGGACGCCGCGGTTCGTCATCACCTCCACGACCCGGCGGGAACTCTGCCCGAGCGCGAACTGTGCGCCGAGCGGAACCGGGACGAGCGAGGCGGTGAGGAGCGTCGTCGGCGACAGCCCGAACAGCGCGACGTGCAGACCGCCGAAGACGAAGAACACCGCGGCTGCGCCGGCGCTCGTCCACGCTTCGGTCTTCAGCGACGTCCGGGCGGCGCGGGGGAGGTGCGACATAGACGACGGTTCGGCGGGTCCGTACTTCAGCTCTCGGCTCAGTCCTCCATCGAGATGTACGTCTTCGTGTCGGTGACGCCGTCGAGGCCCTGAATCCCGCTGGAGGCCGTCCGAAGGACCTCGTACACTTCGTCGGACTCCACCTCCGCGATGATGTCGTACGCGCCCGCGACGACGTGCGCCTCCGACACCGTCTCCAACTCCCGAATCGGGTCGAGCAGCGTCTCGGAGACCCCCGCTCCCGTCTTCACCATGATGTAGGCGTGTACCATGGCACACTGGTGCACGGCACGCGACATAGCGTTTGCGCCGACCGGTCCGGCGGGGGAAGCTTATTCATCTCAGACGGCGTACCGCTTTCCCATGCGGTTCGTTATCATTGGGTCAGGACGTGTCGGGCTTCGAACGGCCCGTGTTCTCAGAGAGGAGGGACACGACGTGACGCTCGTAGAGATAGACGAGGACCGGGCCGAACGCGCCCGCGAGGCGGACTTCGAGGTCGTGGAGGGCGACGGCTCGCGGGAGGAGGTGCTCGAACGGGCGGGGCTCGTCGACGCCGACGCTCTCGGAGCGCTCACGAGCGACCTGAACGTGAACTTCGCGGCGTGCTCCATCGCCAAGCATCACGGGCTTCGGACGGTGCTCCGCGTGGACGAGGACTACCGCGAGGAGGTGTACCAGCAGTACGCCGACCAGGTCGACGAGGTGGTCTACCCCGAGCGACTCGGCGCCATCGGCGCGAAGAACGCCCTGCTCGGCGGGTCGGTCCGCGCCATCGCGGACATCGCACAAAACCTCCAGGTCGTCCTCATGACGGTCACCGACGACTCCCCCATGCGCGGCTATTCCATCGAGGAGGTGGCGCTGCCGGCGCAGGCGCGCGTGATAGCGTTCGGGAAGGCCGACCGGCCGATGGGCATCCCGATGACCGACGACTCCCTGGAGACGGGCGACCGACTGGCCGTCCTCGCCGACTTCGAGGTGCTCGAGGAGGTCCGTCAACTGATCGTCGGCGAGAGCGGCGTCGCCGCCGCCGCGGGGGGTGCCTGAGATGGTGACCGCCTACGTGATGGTGAAGGCGTCGACGGGCGACGTGGACGGGCTGAAACACTCGATGCTGAACCTCCACGATGGCGTCGAGAGCGTCAGCATCGTCGCCGGCGACGTGGACTTCATCGTCAAGACGAGCGTGGACGACACCGCGCAGGTCAAAGAGATAGCCGCGTCCATCCACGAGATGTCCGGTATCGAGGACACCCAGACGTACATCGCGATGGATTAGAGACCGGCCGAACTCAGAGCGGCGTCCCTTCGCCGTTCGCCGCGTCGGTCGCGCGGTTGATGAGGCCCGCGACGGGTTCGGTGTACTCGTAGCCCGGAATTATCCCCTGCACGTACGTCCCCTCCACGTAGTCGACGACGGCGCCGGCGTCTTCGACGCCCCGCCGCTCGTTGATGTCCGAGAACGACGTTCTGACGACGGCCGACGTCCCCTCGCGGGTCACGTCCACGTCGAGTTCGCGCTCCTTCTTCGTCACGCCGCCCACGTCCTCGACGCGCAACTCGAACGTCTCGTACCAGCCGTCCTCGACGACGGGCGCCACTCCCCCTTCCACGACGTCGCCGAGCATCGGCACGCGGACGGTCACGTCGAACGTTATCTTCCCTTCTCTCTCTCCGACGTCGACTCGGCCGTCGAACGCCGTCGCGGTCCACTCGTAGGCAGACCCGTCTCGCTCCTCGAAGGAGTCGTGGTCGCGGAGGGCGCGCCGCGCCCTGTCGGGTAGTTCGCTCATGAATCTCGGGAGGCGTTCACGGGACAAAAGCCCCTCGCGTCCGCCGTTCGACCCGTTCCCGAGAGCGGGCACGCAACCGGCGAATTTGCGAGCGTGCGGCACGCTTAAGTGGTTGCCTGCCATGGTTGCAAGTGACGCTTCGCTTTGGAGGGCCGAAGCGTCAGCGGGGACCAATTCAGGGCGGCAGCGTCCGTTCGGGCTGTTCCCGAACGGGCGCTACCTTTTCCCACGATACTCACGTCCCGAGCGTACCGTCCATCCTATTCCGACGTCGATACATACCGGCAGAAGGCAGAAAAACGCACGCCGACGGCGCTCGGGGAGTCGATTTTGTAACTGTCGAGAAGCGGAACGGGGCGTTACCGAACTACAGGTACTCTCCGAGCGTCCCGCCAACGAGGACGCCCGCGGCGAGGATGGACCCGGCGCTGGCCGCGAGGTGGACGGGAACCGAAGAGAGGACGCCCAACACGGCGGCGCAGGCGAGACTGACTCCCATCACCGCGAGGAGGTAGTCGAAGCGCGTGGGTTCGTTGGCGGGCATCACCGACATGGTGTAATGAGATGTAATTAGGCCAGCCGGGAATAAGTTGCGGCGCGAGTCACTCCTCGCGGAGACGGTTCAGCGAGCGGGTTTCCAGACCGCTCCGCGCCCGCTCCTCGACTTCGGCGGCGCGGTCGAACTCCCCCAGCGCTTCCAGCGCCCGGCGTCGCTCGTCGGCGACCCACGCCGTCCGCAGGCCGAGCGAGACGGCCGCATCGAGACACCGGAGCGCCTCCTCGTGCTGGCCGCGTTCGTTCAGCAGGTAGCCGCGGTTGTACCACGCCTCGGCCAGTCGCGGGTCGCGTTCGACGGCCGCCTCGGCGTGCTCCAACGGCGCCGTGCTCTCGCCGGACTCCCACAGCGCCGCCGCGAGGTTCGTCTCCGCCGCGGCCGAGAGGCCGTCGTCGGCGTCGATGCGAAGCGCCTCGCGGTGCGAACTCGCCGCCTCGTCCCACTCGCTCAACTCGCCGTGCGCGATGCCTTTGCTCACCCACGCCTCCGCCGCCGCGGCCGACTCCTCGGGCGCGTAGAACGCCGCCCGCGCGAACGAGTCGATGGCCTGTTCGTACTGCTCGATGGCGAGGTACTCGATTCCCACTTCTATCAGCGCCGCGACGTCCACGTCGTCGGGGCGCACCTGGGACTCCTCAACGACGTCCGCGAGGACGTAGTCGTCCACGGGGTCCACGTCGGCCACCGGGCCGTCGGCGCCGAGGCCGAACCCCTCGTACGGGTCGCCGAACCCCTGTCCGTCGGAGTACCGGTGCGGGCGGTCGTTTCTAGTAGTCATTCCTATACGTTGGCCCGAAGAGGAGATAACCACGTCGGCGAGCGTCGGCTAACGGGAGTCAGAGGCTCTAACACGTAGGTCGTGGGGAACAGAGCGTGTCGGGCGATGGATTCGAACCACGGTCGCTTCGCTCACTCCGTTCGCTGCGCTCCCTGCTTCGAATCCCACCGGAGAACCGAACCGCTCGCTGACGCTCGCGGATTCGAGTGCGGGGGATGGGATTCGAACCCATGAACTCCTACGAGAGCGGATCTTAAGTCCGCCGCCTTTGGCCTGGCTCAGCCACCCCCGCTCGTCTGGGACTTTCCTGCCGTCACCAATATGGTTTCGCTTCGCCGCCGCGCGGGGACGGCGTCGGTCGGTTCGACACCGTCGAGCCGTTCGCCTCCCCCCCGCTCCGCCGCGACGTTCGTCTACTTTCGGTCGCGGCGCAGTCCGAGACGGTGGAAATTCCCGCTTCTGGCGCCAAGTTTTTTACGTCCCATCCGCCAATCCGCGAGAGAATGACCGAAAAGAGCGACACTCGTTCGAGGCGGAGGGTGCTACAGGGAATCGGCGCGGCCGGAATCGCGGGGTTCGCCGGCTGTGCGGGCGGCGACGGCGGCGACGGCACCGAAGCGGGCACCGCGACGTCGACGGAGGGGCCCGGAGGCACGGCGACGGAGGAGGCGACGACGTCGGCGGGCGAGTCGAGCGGGCAGACGCTCAACTTCGCGCAGACGAAGTCGCCGCTGGACCTCGACCCGATGAAGGCCAACGACATCCCGTCGTTGCAGGTGGTCGAGCAGCTGTTCGACGGCCTGTACACCTACGAGGAGGGGACGACGCTGACCCCCCAACTCGCCGACGGCGAACCCGAAGTGAGCAAAGGCGGCACGCGGTACGTCGTCTCGCTGAAGGACGGCGTCACGTTCCACAACGGCGACCCCATCACCGCCGAGGACGTGAAGTACTCGTTCCTCGCGCCGGGCCGCGAGGAGACGGAGAACGGCTCGGAGTTCACGATGATAGACTCCATCACCGTCGTCGACGAGGCGACGGTGCAGTTCGACCTGAAGTACCCGTTCGGGCCGTTCCGTCACAAACTCTCGTGGTATCCCGTGCCGAAGTCCGTCCGCGAGGGGAACAAGCAGGCGTTCAACACCTCGGCGCCCGTCGGCAGCGGCCCCTACGAGTTCGTCGAGTGGCAGGAGGGAAGCTACGTCCGCATGCGGCGGTACGACGACTACTGGGGCGACCCCCTCCCGGAGGTAGAGAATCTGGAGTTCACGCCCATCACGGAGCCCACCACCCGAGTCACGACGCTCCGCAACGGCGAGAACCACATCGTCCAGACGGTGCCGCCGAAACTGTACTCGACGGTCGAGGGAATCGGGGAGGCGAGCGTCGCCGAGCGCGGCGGCCTCGGCTACTACTACCTCTCCTTCAACTGCAACGAGGGGCCGACGGCCGACAAGAAGGTGCGCGAGGCCATCGACTACGCCGTCTCGATGGACGAGGCCGTCTCCAACTACGTCGAACCCGCGGGGGTCCGCATGACGAGTCCCCTGCCGCAGAGCCTCATCGAGTCGTGGGGCTTCCCCGGCGAGGAGTGGTCCCAGATTCCCCACGAGAAGGACCAGAACAAGGCCGAACAGCTGATGGAGGAGGCCGGCGTCGACAAGGACTACGACTGGACCATCATCGTCCCGCCGGACGACAAGCGCGAACAGATCGGTATCACCGTCTCGAACGCCCTCGACAGCATGGGCTTCTCGAACGCCTCCGTCCAGCGTCTCGACTGGGGGGCGTTCCTCGACAAGTACGCGACCGGAAACGAGGACGACTACAACATGTACACGCTCGGCTGGGTGGACGAAGTCGACCCGGACGGCTACCTCTACTACATGTTCCACGAGTCCGAAGAGGGCTCGACCAACGGCTGTTACTACGAGAACGACGAGGTGATGAACCAACTCGACCAAGCGCGCGAGTCCCCGGACCGCGAGGAGCGCAAACAGTTGTACACCGACGCCATCACGACGATTCTGGAGGACCGCCCGCACCTGCCGGCGTACAACCTCAAGAACAGCTTCGGCGTCCGGAACGAGGTGCAGGGCTTCCGCCCGCACACCATCTCCGGCATCAACCCGCGCATGGCCGGCCCCCTCGGGACGGTCACGCTGGACGAGTAATCGACGGCGACGCTACCAGTCGACGCTCAGCGACCCGTCGCCGTTCGGGTCCGGGGCAATCTCCTCGTCCTTCCGCCGGTCGATGACGTGGATGACGCCGCGGTCCTTCTTCGCCGGGCACACCTCGGCGGCGCGGACGTTCTCGTCTAACTCCTCTTCGCCGATGAAGTACGACTTCGGCCGGGCGAGCCCCGACGCCATGTCCATCTCCCAGTTGTCGGCGACTTCGGCGCACCGGCCCGCCCCGAAGCACTTGTTCGCCTCGAAGATTATCTTGTAGGGCTTCTCGTCTATCGGCGGCGCGTTCGCCTCGTCGCCCACGTCGCTCGGGCGGAGTGGCCCGTCGGCGTTCTCCGCGTCTTCGGAGTCGCTCATGGGGTCACCTAGCGGAGAGGCGGACTTTGCGCTGTCGGTTAGCGCGTCGAATCGAGAAGGGGGCGAGAGCGGTTATCGGTCGACGTCGACGGACTCGATTTCGACGTCCTTCATCGGCTTGTCGTTGCGGTCCGTCGGGAGCGACCCGATTTCCTCGACCACGTCCATCCCCTCGACGACCTCGCCGAAGACGGCGTGGCGGTCGTCGAGGTGCGGTTGGGCGTCGAGGGTGATGAAGAACTGCGAGCCGTTCGTGTTCGGACCGCTGTTGGCCATCGACAGCTTGCCCGCGCTGTCGTGGCGCAGTTCGTCGTGGAACTCGTCGTCGAACTGGTAGCCGGGGCCGCCGCGGCCGGTCCCCTCGGGGTCCCCGCCCTGAATCATGAAGTCGCTGATGACGCGGTGGAAGACGGTGCCCTCGTACAGCGAGTCCGTCCGCTCCTCGCCGGTCTCGGGGTCTTTCCACTCCTTCTCGCCCGTCGCGAGGCCGATGAAGTTCTCCACCGTCCGCGGCGCGCGCTCTTCGAACAGTTCGACGACGATGTCGCCTCGGGTCGTGTGGAGCGTCGCAGTCGGGTTGCTCATACCTCCTCGGATGCGGTGGGGAGTGAAAACGTTGGTGAGTCGCCCGCCGGCCGGTAACGCCATACCAGTTGCATCCCGGGTACACAGTATGTCCGAAGAGACGACGCGCTGGGAGTACCACACGCTCCGCCCGCCCCGCGGGTCGGCGAGAGCGGAAGCGTCCGACCCCGTCGAGGAGTTGAACGAACTCGGCGACGACGGCTGGGAACTGGTCTGCGGCGTCGACTACGTGGAGGGGGGAACGAAGTACCTCGTCCTCAAACGGCCGAAACCGGCCGACGACGCGGAGCGTCATGACTGACGGCACCGAACGCTCGGAGATTCTCGACCGGACGTACGACCCGAGCGAGGACGACGACGCGACGGTCGGGTCGGCGAACACGATGCGCGAACGGGCGGGCGAGTCCCGACTGAAACTGTGGATACTCCTGGAGGCCAACCGCCTCGTCGCCACGGGGGTGCTCGCCGCCCTCTTCTTCGTCCTCCTCGTCATCGGCGGCATCGCGCTCGACCCGCCGTTCCTGACGACGGTGCGCTCGGGCGACGTGCTGGACTCCATCTTCTCGACGATGGCCAGCGCCACCATCACCGGCGTCACCCTCGTCGTCACCATCACGCAGGTGGTCATCTCCCAGGAACTCGGTCCGTTCGGCGACCAGCGCTCGCGGATGAGCGGCGCGATGGACACCCGCGAGTACATCCGCGAACTCACCGGCCTCAACTCCGCGCCGGCGGACCCCTCGGCGCTCCTCTCGGCGCTCGTCGCGGCGGCGCAGGTTCAGGCCGCGAACGTAAAGGAGGCCACCGAGCGAATCGACGACGAGGACGCCACCGAGGAGTTGACGGAGTTCTGCGACAGCGCGTCCGAGAACGCCGACGTGGTGCTCGACAGACTGCACGGCGCGACGTTCGGGACGTTCGACCTCCTCTCGGCGGCGCTGGATTTCAACTACGGACGGAAGGTGTTCGAGGTGGACCGACTGCTCGCCCGGCACAACGACGCCGTCGACGAGCAGACGCGGACGGCGCTGAACGACCTGCGGGACGCCCTCGTCATGTTCGGCCCCGCCCGCGAGCACGTGAAGACGCTGTACTTCCAGTGGGCGCTGACCAGCCTCTCCCAACTCGTCGCCTACGCCGCCATCCCGGCGCTGCTCGTCTCCGTCGGCATGCTGGCGTTCGTCGACTACACGACGTTCACGGGGTCGTTCCTCGCCGTCGACAACATCGTCTGGGTGACGATGCTCGCGTTCTCCATCTCGGTGCTGCCGTTCCTTCTCCTCCTGTCGTACGTGCTCCGCATCGCCACCGTCGCCAAGCGGACGCTCTCCATCGGCCCGTTCGTCCTCCGCGACAGCCAGCGCTAGCGCGAACACCGCGCCCCGCTTTCCGTAGCTACAAAGCCCCGCCTCACCAACCGTCGGACATGCACACCGCCGAGACGGTCACCCTCGCGCGCCTCCCCTCGGGAATCGACGTGGAGACGACGGTCCACACGTACGACCCGGGCGACGCCGACGGAGACGGCGGCCCCACCGTCTACGTCCAAGCGGCCCAACACGGCCGCGAGATAAACGGCACCGAGACGCTCCGCCGCGTCCACGAGCGACTCGATTCCGAGGAGCTATCGGGCACGCTCGTCGCCGTCCCCGTCGCGGACCCGCTGACGTTCGACCACGTCTCCTACACGACGCCGGAGTCGCTGGACTCGGTCAACTCGAACATGAACCGCGTCTGGCCGGGCGACGCGGAGGGGTCGCTGCACGAGCGGATGGCCGCGGCGCTGTGGGAGTACGCCGGCGGGGCGGACTACATCGTCGACCTGCACACCGGCAGCCCCGAGATGCTGACTCACTCGGTGTACCTGAAGGGCGATTCCGAGAGCCGTCGCCTCGCGGAGGCGTTCGGCACGGACCTGCTGCTCGCGGAGGCGGCGGGCGACGACGCCGACACCGAGTGGACCGAGCGCAACTTCGGCGGGAAGCTCCGCGTCGCCGCCACGCGGGAGGGCATCCCCTCCATCACGCCCGAACTCGCGCACAACAAGCAGTTGGTCGAGACGGCCGTCGAGACGGGCGTCCGGGGCGTGTTCAACGTCCTGCGCGAACTCGGCATGCTCCCCGGCGACCCCGAAGTCCCGGCCGAGCAGACGACGGCCCGGAACCACCTCGGGCGCGTCACCGCCGCCGACTCCGGCCTGTTCCACGCCGCTCCCGAGGCCGAACTGGGTCGGGACGTCGCCGAGGGCGACCACCTCGGCCGCGTCTACGACCCGACGACGTACGAGGTGTTACAGGAGGCGACGGCCGACCGCGCCGGCGTCGTCTACTCCGTCTGTCGCGAGGCGACGGTGACGGCCGGCCAGACGCTCGTCGGCGTTGCGATGCCGCTGGACGGGGCGTAGCGAACGCGTAGCGCACCGAACTAGTAAGCGAATCGCCCAAACCTCCTACGGTCGTCCCTCCCTTATCTCAGTTCGATGAAAGCCGTCCAGATTCCGGAGCCCGGAGCGGAGTTCGAAGTCGTCGAGCGAGATGTCCCCGAACCGGACGCCGAGGAGGTCAGAGTCGCCGTCGAGGCCTGCGGCATCTGCCACAGCGACGCGTTCGTCAAGGAGGGCCAGTGGCCCGGCGTGGAGTACCCGCGCGTCCCCGGCCACGAAGTCGCCGGCCGCGTCGACAGCGAGGCGCTACGCGCCTCGGGCAGCCGGGCGTAGCCCGGCGACGCCGTCGGCGAGGACGTGACCGAGTGGGAAGAGGGGGAGCGAGTCGGCGTCGGCTGGCACGGCGGGCACTGCTTCACCTGCGAGGCGTGCCGCCGCGGCGACTTCATCGCCTGCGAGAACGCGAAAGTGACCGGATTCGACTACGACGGCGGCTACGCCGAGTACCTGACCGCCCCGCACGAGGCGCTGGCGCGGATTCCCGACGAACTGGACGCCGTCGACGCCGCGCCCCTCCTCTGTGCGGGCATCACGACGTTCAATTCGCTCAGAAACTCCGACGCTCGGCCGGGGGACCTCGTCGCGGTGCAGGGCGTCGGCGGCCTCGGCCACCTCGGCATCCAGTACGCCCGCGCCGCCGGGTTCGAGACGGTCGCCGTCTCCACGTCGCCGGAGAAGGAGGACCTCGCCCGCGACCTCGGTGCCGACCACTTCGTCGACGCCAGCGAGGTCGACGCCGGCGAGGAACTCCAGTCGATGGGCGGCGCGAAGGTCGTCCTCGCCACCGCGCCCAGCGCCGACGCGATGTCCTCCATCGCCGACGGCGTCGGCGTCGACGGCAAACTGCTCACCATCGCCGTGCCCGGCGAACCGCTCTCGGTCGACGTGCAACCCCTCGTCACCGGACGGCGGAGCGTCGGCGGGTGGCCCTCGGGGACGCCGCACGCCTCCGAGGACACCCTCGACTTCAGCGCCCTGCGCGACGTGACGCCGACGGTCGAGACGTTCTCGCTGGACGAAGCGGAGGAAGCCTACGGGGCGATGATGGAGAACGAAGTTCGGTTCCGGTCCGTGCTGGTGCCGGACTCGGCGTAAGTCAGCGAAGGTCGCCCGCGACCCGCCGAATCGACTCGGTCACCACGTCGACGGCGATGTCCAGCGACTCCTCCTCGATGTCGAAGTAGGCGGTGTGGTGACCCGCGGGGTTGCTCGCGCCCACGCCGACGTAGGCGGCGACGCCGCCGTTCTCCTGTACCTTCCTGATGAGAAAAGAGGCGTCCTCGCTGCCGCCGAACGGACTCCGCCCGCAGATCTGGTCCACGCCGTCGACCCCCTCGGCGGCCGCCATCACCGCGTCCACCATCGACTGGTCGTTCTCGAACGTCGTCGTCATGCCGTACAGACTCGTCTCGTGTTCCACCTCGTGCATGTCGGCGGCGGCGTCGACGACGCGGTCGGCCTTCGCCATCATGTAGTCGTTCAGGTCGGCGTCGCCGCCGCGCACCTCCACGCGCATCCGCGCCTCCTCGCAGATGACGTTCTGGGCGTTGTCGGCGCTGACCCGGCCCACGTTGATTCGAGTCATCCCGTCGGCGTGCCGCGGGATGGCGTAGAGGTTCTGAATCGCCGTGCTCATCGCCTGCAGGGCGTTCCGTCCCTCGTTCGGCGCGCCGCCGGCGTGGGCGGGTTCGCCCTCGAACGTCACGTCTATCTTCGCGTTCGACAGCGGCCGGTCGTAGCCGCCGACGATGGTGCCCGTCTCCTCGTCGAGGCCGAGGTGGAGGGCGAACAGGGCGTCCACGTCGTCGAGGTGGTCGGTCTCGCTCATCGGCTTGCCGCCGCGGCCGCCCTCCTCGGCGGGTTGGAAGAACAGTTTCAGCGTGCCGTCGAACCCCTCCTCGTCGAAGGCGCGGGCGATGCCGACGCCGATGGCGGTGTGGCCGTCGTGGCCGCAGGCGTGCATCTCGCCGGGGTGGGTGCTGGCGAACCCCTCGCGGGCGGGGCGGTGGTCGTCGTCCATCGCCTCCGACCGTTCGAGGGCGTCGATGTCGACGCGGACGCCTATCGTCGGCCCGTCGCCGTAGCGCTTCTCGGCGACGAGACCGGTCACGTCGTCCATGTACTCCAGGTACTCCTCGGGGGCGCCCTCGCGCTTCGCGCGTTCGCGCGCGGCGGCGACGTCGTCGTCGTCCGGGACGCCGAGTCGCTCCGCGACGTCCACGGCGTCGGCTCCGAGCGAGAGGTCGAAGCCCAGGGCGTCCAGTTCCTCGGCGACGAGCGCGGTGGTTCGGAACTCCTTCCACCCCGCCTCGGGGTGACGGTGGAGGTCCCTGCGAATCTCGGTCAGCGTCAGGTCGGCGAACGAGGTCATACCCGTCGCTCGCCGTCCGGACAAAAAAGCGCGCGGGAAGCGGAGAGCGCGGTGGCGGTGCCTGTGTCGCCGGTTCAGAACGCCCGCAGGTCTTCGAGAACCGCCTCGGCCGCGCCGGAGTCGAGGCTCTCGCGGGCCATCTCCAGGCCCTCGCTCAGCGACTCGGCGTCCTCGCGGGCGTAGATGCGGAACGCCGCGTTGAGTTCGACGGCGTCGGCGAACTGGTCGTCTCGGTCGCCGGCGACGACGTCCTCGGTTATCGCCGCGGAGTCGCCCGCCACGTCCTCGGGGTCCACCTCGAGGTCCTCCGTCTCGAAGTCCATCCCGTACTCGGCCGTCTCTATCTCGAAGTCGGTGAACACGCCGTCGGTGGACTCGCCGACCTTCGTGTACCCCGGCCGGATGTCGTCGTACCCCTCCATCCCCTGGAACATGACGACGCGGCGCGGGCCGAGTGTCTCCGAGCGCTCGAAGGTGTCGACTATCTTCTTCGCGAAGGAGAGGTGGTAGAAGCTCCCGAGGTGGACGTCGGCGTTCGCCGGGTTGGCGATGGTCTCGATGGTGTTGACGAACGTCCGCACGCCCATCTGGTCGCGGCGGTCGAACAGGTCGTGAATCGCGGGGTTGAACGCCGGTTGGTAGTAGAAACCGAACCCCGTCTCGTCCACCTGGTCGGCGCTCTCCTCGGGGGAGAGTTCCGTTCGAATCCCGAGTTCGTCGAGGACGTGCTTGTAGGCGTCCTGCTTCTGCGTCGGCACTCGGTCCCCCGAGTGGACGACGACGGGCGTACCGGCGCCCGCGGCGACGATGCCCGCGGCGGCGCCGAGGATGGCGGTCTCCCCCTTCCCGTCGTAGTTCGCCCCGCAGTCGACCGGGTCGGCGTCAGGTTCGGCGTACTCGACGTACTCGCACATCACGTCGGCGTAGGCGGCGAGTTCCTCGGCGACGTTGTGCTTCCAGCGGTTCGCCAGCCAGAACGCCCCCAGCGTCGTGTGGTCCGGTTCGTCCGCGAGGATGCGCCGCATCGCCTCGGTCGCCTGCTCGCGGTTCATGTCCTCGGCGGACTTCGTTCCCGTCCCGACTACTTCGGTCATGAGTCGCTTCAGCGGCCACTCCCCGAACTCCCGTCGCTCCGGTACCTGTGACATGGTCTGACGTTGGACAGCGCGCGTGAAAAGTCGTACGTTAGCGTGAGCTGAATCGCCGCTCGAACCCGAAATAGGTACGTTCACCGAGTCCTCATAGTCGACGATGAGCGCACTGACCGACGACTGGCGCTCGGACCTCGACGCCGTGGACGCGCGCCTCGTCGACGAGTACCAGAGCGGTTTCCCGGTCGTCGAACGTCCGTTTCGCGCCGTCGGCGAGGAACTCGGCGTCTCCGAGGACGAGGCGCTCGCGCGCGTCCGAACCCTCTCGGAGCGAGGTATCTTCCGGCGGTTCGGCGCGGTGTTGAACCCCCCCGTCATCGGCAGTTCGACGCTGGCGGCCGTCTCGGCGCCAGAGGACCGGTTCGCCGAGGTGGCGGCGATAATCAACGACCACCGGCAGGTGAACCACAACTACCGGCGGGACCACGAGTGGAACATGTGGTTCGTCGTCACCGCCGCCTCCCGCGAGAAGCGCGACGAGATTCTGGCCGACATCGAGGAACGCACCGGCTTGGAGGTGTTGAACCTCCCGATGCTGACGGACTACTACATCGACCTCGAATTCCCGGTCGTCAACGACGACCGCTTCGCCCGCGAGAGCCTCGCGGCGACGGACGTGAACGCCACGCGCATCTCCGAGGAGGCGGCGGGGGACCTCTCGGCCCTCGACGCCGCCCTCCTGGTCGAGATTCAGGACGGCTTCCCGCTCTCGGCGACGCCGTACCGCGACATCGCGGAGACGCTCTCCGCGTCCGGCATCAACGCGAGTACGGAGGGCGTGCTCGCGGCCGTCCGGCGACTCCTCGACGACGGCTGCATCAAGCGCGTCGGCTGCGTCGTCAACCACGTCGTCACCGGCTTCGACGCCAACTGCATGGTCGTCTGGGACGTCCCCGACGACGAACTCGACGAGAGGGGGGAAGCGGTGGGTCGCCTGCCGTACGTCACGCTCTGTTACCACCGGCCGCGCCGCCCGGAGCAGAACTGGCCGTACAGCCTCTTCACGATGATTCACGGCCGGGAGGCCGACGCCGTCGACGAGAAGATAGACGAACTCGCCTCGGAGTACCTGCCGTTCGACCACGAGCGCCTCTACTCGACGGAGACGCTGAAACAGACCGGCGCGCAGTACGAGAAACTGGTCGGGTCGGACGAGTAACTCATTCCGTTGTCCCAGTCGCCGTCCCGAATTTTCTTTGCTGTCTGACACGAACCGGGAGCGCGTGCCCTCCGAATCCGACGACGAGAGACGCGGCGAGTCGGGCGATTCGACCGACGACCGCTCGCCCGAAGAACGCGCCCGCGTGGCCGCCGCCGCGATAGAGACCATCGGCGTCGACCGACTGGCCGACCTCGTGACTCAGGCGTGGGAGGAAGCCGGTCTGCCGCCGTTTGACGAGGACGAAGGCCGCCCGGCCTACGGACGGCGACGAAACGGGCGGCGAAAATCCCCGATGAACCGGGAGGACGTGGACGCCGAGTGGCTTCTCGTCGCCGCGTTCGTCGTTCTCGGGTTCGCCGTCCTCGACGTGCCGACGACGCCCGTCGAGTACGCCACGCACGGTGCGGTCCTCGTCGCCGCCGTTCTCGCCGTCTTCGACCCTATCCGGGAGCGCGAGACGTTCCTCGCGGCCGCGATGGTGGCGCTGCTCGCCGTGGCCGCCGTCTCGATGGTAGACTGGTATGACAGGAGAACCGTCGTCAGCATCGGTCTCGACGGGATGTTCGCGATGGTGCTCCTCGTCAGCCTCCTGCGCGAGTCCCACCGGCGGCACCGACGGGACGTTTCGGGATGAATCCGACGCGACGGTCAGCGCTTCGCTCGGTGGGCGAGGATTCTGTAGACGATATAGCAGTCCAGCGCGACCATCGACCCGAACACGGCGCTCTGCGTCCACACGACGGGTACGCCGAACCGGAGTGTGGCGGCGACGACGCCCGTTCCGAGGGCGAGCATAATCCCGACGCGGGCCGCGCCGCCGATGGCCTCGAACCACGCGCCGACTCGTCGCCCGAAATCGCTCGACGCCACCGGACCGACTCCGACGGCCGTCGCCGCGAATCCGGCGACGACCAGCACGGGGGAGGCGTCGCCCATCTCGTACAGTCCGCCCCCGGCGCTCAGCGTGACGAGTCCCGCCATCAGGAGGTTGAACACCGGGCGGTTCTCGGGACTGAAGTCCCGACTTCCGCTCGTCGCGTTGGAGGGCAACGGATTTCACTAACGATTGACAGGACAAGTAGCTTCGGCCTCGACGGCGGGCGAGGCTACCGGAACGGCGAGACGCGGTAGAGCGTCCGCGCCATCTGCGCGACGCCCGTCTTCGCGAGCGACCCGCTCTTGAGCGCGCCCTGTTTGGCGAAGTAACCGCTCTTGCGGACGCCCGCGCCGGCGTAGTGGCGCGCGCTGGTCGGGATGGGCGTCCGTCGGCCCTCGACGCGGGTGGACCCGCCGCGGATGGCGTCGAGAATGACCTCCTCGGAGAGGCCCGCGCGGGTGGCGTTCGGGATGTCTATCTCGGTGTAGGCGCGGCCGACGTACCCCACTTTGTGCGCGTCGCTGCCGGCGACGCCGGGGTAGCCGCGGCCCTTCGCGAACCGGCGCGCGCGGCGGTTCTTCCACCCCGTGAACAGCCACGAGTTGTACACCTCGATGGCGTCGGGGTCGACGCCGCGCAGGCGCTTCTTCCGGACGCCGTGGCGACTCCGCTGGAACGGGTGCGGGACGATGGCGACGCCGCCCCGGTCGCGCACCCACTCGACCGTCTCCTTCATCGGCGCGCGCCGCGGCGGCATCTCCCGGACGCCGAGACAGAGGAGGTGGCCGTCCGCGGTGGAGACTTCGACGCCGGGGATGCCGACGAGGCCGTACATCGGGGCCAACTCGGCCGCGCGGACCGACTCGTGGACGACGTCGTGGTCGGTGATGACCACGGCGTCGAGGCCGATTTCGGCGGCCTGCTCCAGTATCAGCTCCACGGGGTCTTCGGCGTCGTACGACGCTTCCGAGTGGACGTGGGGGTCGATACGGACGGTGAGGGACACACGAGAACGTTCGCGTTGCCGGACAAAAAACCGTCGGAGCGTATGACAACATGGCGCACAGAAACGCTATACCGGGCTCTCTCGGTCGTCTGCGGGTTCTCTCGGGGTATCGTCTGTTTTATTCAATTATCTGTATTACCAGAATAATTACGGTAACGATCTTCAGCGAACGCTTACCTCGGGGTGCGTGCTATCGACGCCCATGAGTTCGACAGACCGATTCCGCGAAGTCGTCCCCGTGGACGAACTCGAACGCGAGGGGCGGGTACAGACCACCGTCGACGGCCGGTCGCTCGCCCTCTTTCACCACGAGGGAGAGGTGCGCGTCGTCGACAACCGCTGTCCCCACATGGGGTTTCCGCTGTCGGAGGGCAGCGTCGAGGACGGCGTGCTGACGTGCCACTGGCACCACGCCCGCTTCGAACTCTCGTGCGGCGACACGTTCGACCCGTGGGCCGACGACGTGCGGACGTTCCCCGTGGAGGTGCGCGAGGGGAGCGTCTACGTCGACCCGCACCCCGAACCGGACGAACCGCCCGCCGAGCACTGGGCCGCGCGACTGGAGGACGGGATGGAGCAGAACCTCCGTCTCGTCGTCGCCAAGTCCGCCATCGGCCTCGTCGACGCGGGCGTCTCCGCCGACGAGATAACCGAACGGGGGGTGCGCTTCGGCGCGCGTTACCGCGAGAGCGGGTGGGGGTCGGGGCTCACCATCCTCGCGGCGATGCGGAACGTCCTCCCCGACCTGAGAGACGAAGACCGCAAGCGGGCGCTGTATCAGGGCCTCGTCCACGTCGGCGACGACTGCGCGGGCGAACCGCCGCGGTTCGACCAGGAACCGTTCGACACCGACGATGTGTCGTTCGCCCGTCTGAAGGAGTGGTTCCGCGAGAACGTCGAGGTACGCGATTCGGACGGCGCGGAGCGAGTGCTTCGAACGGCCATCGCGAACGGCGCGGACGACGCCCGCCTCGCGGAGATGCTGGCCGCGGCGGCGACGGACCACCGCTACCTCGACACGGGTCACACGCTCGACTTCGTGAACAAAGCGTGCGAGGCGCTGGACCGCATCGGCTGGGAGCACGCGGACGATGTCCTGCCGAGTCTCGTGGACGGATTAGCGACGGCGGCGCGCGCCGAGGAGACGTCCTCGTGGCGTCAGCCCGTGGACCTCGCGGCGACGCTGGAGGAGACGTTCGCTGACCTCGACTCGCTGGTCGCCGAGGGCTCCGAATCGCACTGGTCCGTTCCCGACGATTTCACCGAGACGCTCCTGTCCGACGACCCCGAAACCGTGGTCTCGGCGCTCGAAGACGCGATTCGGGCGGGGGCGTCCGTCGACGAACTGGCGGGCGAAGTCGCCTTCGCCGCCGCCACCCGCGTCGCGCGGTTCGCCACCGTCAACGAGTTCTCGGATTGGAACACGGTCCACCACACGTTCACCTACGCGAACGCCGTCCACCAGTTGGCTCGGAGAACCGAGTCGAGCGACCTCTACCGCGGCGTGTTCGACGCTGCGGTGAACGTCTACCTCGACCGCTTCCTCAACACGCCGCCCGCGCCGCTTCCGGACCCGGCGTCGGACTCGGACGCCGACCCCGAGGCCCACCTCGACGCCCTCCTCGGGACGTTCGACGCGGAGGGGGAGGTGAACGAGGCGGGCGCGCGCGCCGCGCACTTCCTCGACTGCGGCGGCGAGATGTCGGTTCTCCGCGAGCGACTCGGCGAGGCCCTCCTCCGGGAGGACGCCGGCTTCCACACCTACCAGGCGCTCGAAGCCGGGTTCGCGCAGGCGGACCTCCGGGAGGACCCCGAGGAGGTGAGGACCCTACTGGTCGCCGTCGCGCGTTACCTCGGCGCGCACTTCCCGACGCGCCGGGAACGCGAGCAGACGTTCACTATCGCCGCGCGGTTGCAACGCGGCGAGAAACTCCACGTCGACGGCGGGAACCGGGACGGGACCGAGGGCGGAGCGTAGTCAGTTCCCGTCCTCGGCCGCGTCGCCGGCGCCGTCCCCGATTCGCTCGCCGACGTCGTGACCGCTCCAGAGCGCCCGGTGGACGCGGCCCTCGCCGACCGTCCAGTCGCCGGCGAAGAAGAGGCCGGCGTCCTCGGCGCTCCGGACCGTCTCCTCGTCGGCGCCGCCCTCGGGGAGGGCGTAGCGCCAGCCTTGGTCGTCCATCCACTCGGGGTCGGCGTACCGTCCGTCGCCCAGGAGGTCCGCGACCAGTTCCGCGGCGTCGGCGCCCGCCTCCTCTATCGGGTCGTCGTAGCGGTCGGCCGACCAGTCGGGCGCCATCTGCGCGACGAGGAGGCTCTCGCCGTCGGGGACGTGGCCCTCTTTGCACTCCTCGCGGGAGAGCCACCCCACCTCGTGGCCGTCGTCGACGTTGACGGCGCCGTACCACGGGTACGACTCGCGGAAGTCGTAGTCCAGCACGAACGTGCGGATGGTGCGGTAGTCGACGTCGGAGACGGCGTCGGTCAGCGTTTCGAGTCGGTCGTCGTCCCACTCCGTCGCCTCCAGCAGGGCGGCCGTCTGCGGCGCGGGCGGGGTCAGGAGGAGGACGTCGAACGGGCCGTGCGTCTCCCCGTCGGTGTCGGCGAGGGTCCACGTCTCCGCGTCGGTCCCGTCTCCCGACCCCTCGCGGGCGATTCGCTCGACGCGCGTCCCCTTCCGCACCTCGGCGTCCGTCCGGTCGAGGAGGCGTTTGCCCAACTGAGTGATGCCCTCGGTCCACGTCCACTTGTGCGCCTCGTCGTCGTCGCCCTCGCGTATCTCCCCGTCGCCCCCGAATATCCAGACGGGTTCTTCGACGTCGACCAACCCGTCGTCGCCGAGTTCGCGGAGCAGCGAGTCGGTCCGCTCGCCGCCGTCCTTGACGTAGTTGGCGCCGTGGTCGTAGCGGCAGTCGTTCTTCCTCCGAGTCGCCGCGCGCCCGCCGACGCCGCGGCTCTTCTCCAGTATCGTCACTTCGGCGTCCGCCTCGCGCAGGGCGTACGCCGCCCCGGCGCCCGACGCGCCCGCGCCGACGATGCCGACGCGGGTGGTCATCGCTTCGCCTCGCCGTCGTCCGATGTCGTCCTGTCGGTCACGAACGCGGCTTAGGACCCTCCCCGCTTTACCGTTTTCCCGGACGGTCGCGCCCGAATCCGGGCAGCTATTGCCCCGGCGTCCCCGTCACTTCCCATGCAGTACGACGCGGTCATCTTCGACAACGACGGCGTCCTCGTGCGTCTCACGACGCTGGACGTGCTCCGGCGGGCCTCCCGCGCGGCGTTCGAGGACGTGGGCATCTCCGACCCGGCGACCGAACACGTCGAGCGCATGATGCTCGGCGTGACGCCCGCCGACGTGCGCGAGGTGTGCGAGACGTACGAACCCGCCCCCGCGGAGTTCTGGGCCGCGCGCGACGGCGCGGCCTCCGACGCGCAGATTCGGGAGATGCGCGACGGCCGTATGGCGCGCTACGACGACGTGAGCGCGCTGGAACGAATCGACGCCCCGCGCGGCGTCGTGAGCACGAACCAGCAGGCGACGGTCGACGCCGTTCTCGACCATCACAGCCTCTCGCACCTGTTCGAGACGGCGTACGGCCGCGACCCGACCGTCGAGAGTCTCCGTCTGAAGAAGCCCGAACCCCACTACCTCGAACGCGCGATGGCCGACTTGGACGCGGAGACGGCGCTGTTCGTCGGCGATAGCGAGACGGACGTGCTCGCGGCGCACCGCGCGGGCGTCGACTCCGCGTTCATCCGGCGGGGGCACCGCGCGGACGCGGTGCTGGACGAGCGACCGACGTACGAGATAGAGACGCTGTACGACCTGCACGACGTGGACGGCGTTCCGCTCGCCGCCGCCGACGGGGGTGCGCGATGACGGACGACGCGTCGGGTTCCACCGTCGGCGAGGCGGGCGTCCCCGCCGTCGGACTCGGGACGATGGGCCTCGAAACCACCAAAGAAGCCCGCGCGGTCACGACGGCGCTGGAGATGGGCTACCGCCACGTCGACACCGCGCAGATATACGACAACGAAGCGGTCGTCGGCGACGCCGCGGCCGCCGCGGACGTGCCGCGCGAGGACGTTTTCCTCGCGACGAAGGTGTGGGCCGACAAACTCGGGTACGACGACGTGCTGTCGAGCACGCGCGCGAGTCTGGAACGACTGAGGACGGACTACGTCGACCTGCTGTACGTCCACCGGCCCATCGACGCCTACGACCCGGAGACGACGCTCGCGGCGTTCGACCGTCTGCGCGAGGAGGGTCTGATTCGCCGCGTCGGCGTGAGCAACTTCACCGTCGAGGAACTCGCGACGGCGCGCGACCACCTCGACGCGCCGATAGCCGCCCACCAGACGGAGTTCCACCCGCTGTTCAATCGACCCGAACTGCTCGCGGACGCGCGGGAGCACGGCGAGGCAGTCGTCGCCTACTCGCCGATGGCGGGCGGTCTCGTCTCGGAGGTCGAAGAAGTGGTCGCCGTGGCCGAGAAACACGACACCACGCCGCACGCCGTCTCGCTGGCGTGGGCGCGCGCGAAGGGATGCGCCGTCGTCCCGAAGGCGAGTTCGGAGTCGCACCTCCGGGCCAACCTCGCGGCGGCGACGACGCTCGAACTCGACGACGAGGACGTGGCCCGCATCGACGGTATCGACCGGGAGCGGGAACTGTTCCCCGAGTGATAGCGAATTTCCCGGAACGGTTATAAGTCAGACAATAGTGAATAGGGTATGCGGATTCCGAGTGGGGTCAGCGGTTTCGATCACCTCATCCAGGGGGGGTTCCTCCCCGGTCGACTCTACGTACTGTCGGGTCCTCCGGGAAGTGGGAAGACGACGTTCACCGCCCAGTTCGTCGCAGAGGGACTACGTAACGGGGAGAATTGTATGTACATCACGATGCACGAGACGCGCGAGGAACTCGTCAACGACATGTCGAGCTACGACTTCGGCTTCGAGACGCTCACCTCGTCGGACCAGTTCCGGTTCATCAATCTCGCGAGCCAGAAAGGCAAGCACATCCTGAACCAGTTCTCGGGAAGCGGCAACACCTCGGGCGTGCAGAGCCTGACGGACAAAATCGTCGCGTTCGTGAACTCGCGGAAGGTCGACCGCCTCGTCATCGACTCGACGATGCTGCTGCAACTCCTGTTCACCGGGGACGACCAGGAGATGACGCGGTTTCTGACCGCGCTGAAACAGGGGGATGCGACGACGCTCCTCATCTCCGAGATGACCGACCCGAGTTCCTACTCCGACGAGCACTTCCTCGCTCACGGGGTCGTCTTCTTCCACAACTACCTCGAAGCGACGGGGATGACGCGGGGGATTCAGGTGGTGAAGATGCGCGGAACGAACATCGACTGCGACATCCGGTCGCTGACGTTCACGGACGGAGGGTTGAGCGTGGACCCGATGGACCACGTGAACTTCTGAACCATGTACGAACGCGCCTTCGACTTGGAGTGGGACTCCCTCGGCGCCGAGGAGGCCCTCCGTCGGATGTACGCGCTGGGGACCGCCGCCGAGTTGGGCCACGAGTACGAGGTCGAACGCGCGCGCATCCTGCGGAGAGCCACCACGGCGTACCAGCGGAGCGTGCTCGACCTGGCGTACGCGGAGGGACGAAACGCCGTCCGGGACCACCGCGAGGAGTACGATTCCGACGCGGAGACGTGGGAGGCGCTCATCGAGGCGAAGGGCATCGCGGTCGACCCCGAGTCGGACGCCGCCGACGGCGACGACCCTGGTCGACGCCTCCCGAACGCCATCGACCGGGCGTCGATGCTCGAACTCGACGTCGACGACCTCGAACGGCTCAGACTGCCGAAGTTCCTCCGCCGGGAGGAGTGAGCCGACTCGGTACGAATCGACCCGGTTCGATTCGACGCGGACCGTGGATTCTTCGGTGTCGGGCGCCTACCGTCGAGTATGTCTCAACAGGGCTCGGACGCTCCGACGAGCGACGACGAGTGGCGCGAGCGACTCACCGACGAGGAGTACGAGATACTCCGCGAACGCGGGACCGAACCCAAGTTCAGCGGCGAGCACCTCGACCGCGACGAGGACGGCGTCTACCGCTGTGCGGGATGCGGCGCCGAACTGTTCGAGGCCGAGACGAAGTACGACTCCGGGTGCGGGTGGCCCGCCTTCTTCGCGGCGAACGACGACGCCGTCGAGACCGAGACGGACACCCGCCACGGGATGCGCCGCATCGAGGTCACCTGCAAGAACTGCGGCGGCCACCTCGGCCACGTCTTCGACGACGGTCCCGACCCGACCGGCAAGCGCTACTGCATCAACTCCGTCGCCCTCGACTTCGACCCCGAGGAGTGACGCTCCGAACCGGCCGTTAAGCCGCACCCGGGGCGCTCGCTTCCGCTCGGCGACCGAACCGCCGCGCCGACGCCATCCGGAGCCTCTGCGTTACAGCGCCCGTAACGCCGCGTAACGACTCGATTCGACCGAGCTACCGGGTTCGTACTGAATACTCCTCCGGCGAGTGAGTCCCCAATGACTCACGGCACTCCCGGGCGGGCGCTCTCGCTCTCGGCGTACGGACTCGTGTTCTTCGGGTTCATCGTCGTCGCCGCCGGCGTGCTCTACCCCGCGCAGGCGCTCCTCTCGGAGACGACGGCGTGGACGCTCGTCTCCTCGGGGGCGACGTTCGACGGCCGGCCCGTCGTCGCCGGCGCCGGCCTCGTCCTCGTCGGCCTGACGTGGGTGTTCCTCGGCGAGATGCTCGTCCTCGCGCGCGGTCGCTCCTGACGGGCGACTCACTCCTTACGGACGACTCACTTTTGTCCTCGCCGCGAGCAGTCGCGGTATGCACGTGCTCATCGTCGGCGGCACCGGTCTCATCAGCACGGGAATCACTCGACAACTCGTCGCCTCGGGTCACGACGTGACGACGGTCACGCGCGGCGAGACGGACGCCGAGGTTCCCGATGAGGTTCGCGAAATCCACGCGGACCGCACCGACTACGACGCGTTCGAGCGGACGATGCGCGGACTTGACCCCGCGCCCGACGCGGTCATCGACATGGTCTGCTTCTCGGAGGCCGACGCCGAGAGCGCCGTCCGCGCGTTCGAGGGACGAACCGACCGCTTCGTCTTCTGCTCGACCATCGACGTCTACCACCGGCCGCCGCCGTCGAATCCCGTCGACGAGACGGCGCCGCGGAACCCGCCCGTCAGCGACTACGCCGCGGGGAAGATAGCCGCCGAGGACGTGTTCTTCGCGGCCGACGGCGACGCCTTCGACGCCGTCGTCGTCCGCCCGTGGAGCACCTACGGCGAGGGGGGCACGCTCCTGCACACGTTCGGGACCGACACCTCCTATGTCTCCAGAATCCGCGAGGGGCGACCGGTCGTCGTCCACGGCGACGGCACGTCGCTGTGGGGGCCGTGTCACCGCGACGACGTGGCCCGCGCGTTCGTCGGGGCCGTCGAGGCCGACGCCGAGGCGGTGGCCGGCGAGCCGTACAACGTCACCAGCGAGGAGACGATGACGTGGAACCAGTACCACCGGCGCGTGGCCGAGGCCCTCGACGCGCCCGACCCGGACCTCGTCCACGTCCCGACGGACGTGCTCCGCGCCGTCGCGCCCGACCGGACGGAGATGCTCCGCGACCACTTCCAGTACAGCACCGTCTTCGACAACGCGAAGGCGAAACGGGACCTCGGATTCGAGTACACCGTCGACTTCGTCGCGGGGGCGCGGCGGACCGTCGAGTGGTTGGACGAACGCGACGCCGTCGACTCACCGGACGAACGGGCGTTCGAGGACCGACTCGCGGCGGCGTGGCGCGAGTCGACCGACGAGTTCGTCGCGTCGTTCGGCGCCGAAGGGGTCTGAGTCGGACTCAGGCGTCGCCGGCCTCGTCGTCCGCCGCCGCCTCCACCGTCGCCTCCGCGTCGCTCCGTCTCTCCGTCGAGGCACCTTCATCCCGTTCGTTCGCGGCGTCTATCCAGCGTTCCGCCCTGCTCTCGGAGACGCCCGCCGCGGCCGCCACGCGCGCGGCGTCGGCGCGGCGCATCGCCGACAGCGAGTCGACGCCCTCCTCGTGGAGTCGCTCCGCGTACGTCTCGCCGAGGCCGCCGAGCACGGTCAGTTCGCTGCGGAAGCCGCCTCCGTCGCTCGACTTCGGAGACGAGGACGCCGACTTCCCCTGCGCTCCCGGGTCGTCCGCCGCGCCGGCGTCCCAGACGTTCTCGCCCGCCCGCGTCGTCGCGTCGGCGGGAAGAACGTACTTCAGTTCCGCCGACGGGACGAACCCCGAGACGCGGTTTCGCTTCACGTCCTCGAAGAGGAGGACGCCCCCGTCTATCGCTTTGAAGTTCCCGCATCCGACCGTCAGCCCGGATTTCGTGACGGCGTACATCCCGGATTCGGCCTCGTCGTCGTCTCCCATGTCTGATTGTGAATAGGACGCCGACCGATAAACCCCCTGCGGCGGGACTACTTTCTCGCTCGCGCCCGTCCGGAGGGTATGACCGACGGCGTACCCGACGAGGTGGAGTCGCTGCTGACGAGCGAACCGCTGATGGCGCACCTGGCGACGTGCCGCGACGGCCGACCCCACGTCGCGCCCGTCTGGTACCGCTACGAGGACGGCGTCGTCGAACTCGTCACCACGGGGACGAAACTGCGGAACCTGCGCGAGAACCCCTACGTCTCGCTGTCGGTGCAGAAGGACGAGGGCGGGAACGCGCGGTGGGCGGTGACGCTCCTCGGGACGGCCGAGATAGTCGAGGACGAGAGCGAGACGCGCGAGGCGACCCGGAAGATAAACCGGAAGTACGGCGCCGCTGAGGACGCCTACTCGGAGAACGTCCTCGTCCGCGTCGACGTCGGCACGGCGACGCACAGTACGTACGACTGAGCGGAAGGCGGCCGACCGAACCCCGACGAACGTTTTTATCAGATGCGGTGAATAGACGTCCCGTGACGGTGGACTCGGACAGACGCGCGGACGTCGATAGGCTGTACGCCCTCCTCGCCCGACTCGACGCGCGGGTCGGCGGCGCGCGCCGCCTCGGCGACTGCACGGGCCGCATGGACTGGCCCGACCGCGGGGTGTACCTCTTCCTCGCGCCGGGCGAGACGCGCGCGGAAAGCGGGGCGCTCCGGGTGACGCGCGTCGGCACGCACGCCGTCTCCGCGGGGAGTTCGACGACGATGTGGGACCGGGTGAAACAGCACTACGGCACCGGCGCGCGCAGTTCGGCGCACCCGCACGGCGGCAACCACCGCGGCTCCGTCTACCGCCGCCGCGTCGGCGAGGCGTTCGTCGAGCAGTACGCCCTCCACGACCGGTATCCGGATTGGGGGACGCCGCGGGTTCCCGAGGGACGCGAGCGCAGCGAGGTGCGCGACGAGGAGTACCCGCTGGAGCGACGCGTCAGCGCGTTCCTCCGCGACCAGCCGTTCCTCTGGGTCGACGCGGACGACGAACCGGGACCCGACAGCGAGCGGGCGTTCCTCGAACGGAATCTCGTCGCCCTGCTCAGTAACTACGACCGGCGACCGGTCGACCCGCGGCGGAGCGATTGGCTCGGCGGGTACGCCCGGAGCGCGAAGATACGGGCCTCGGGGCTGTGGAACGTCGAACACGTCGAAGAGTCGCACGACTCGGCCTTTCTCGACGCGTTCGAGGCGGCCGTCGAGCGGACCGGGCCGGTCTGAACGACCGCACTACTCCGCCGACTCGCCGTCGGACAGCACCGCGACGCCGGTCAGGACGAACCAGGTCATCCACAGCGAGAACGCGAGCAGGGCCAGCGCGTACCGGGCCGTCGACTCGGCGGCCCCGTCGAGCAGGGCGGGGACGACGAGTTCGGTGGCCGCGAGGAGCGCCGTCGCGCAGGCCGCTCCGACCGCGGCGTTGCGTCTGACGGCGGGCGCGCCGGCGAGCGACATCGTTCCCTCCTCGCACAGCGCGGAGAAACCGTTTGCGCCGGGGGCGGCCCGCGAGCGGTGGCTCCGGCGGACGACAGCGGGGGACCGACGAGCGCGCTATATAGCTCGGGCGACACGGTTCGAACGTGAGACTGACGCGCGGCGCCGGCGGTGAGGACTGACGTGACGAGCGAGACGGAGGCGTCGGCCCCTCCCGCCAACGGGGGGTCGATGTGGCGGCTGTACGCCGAGTACGGCCGCGACAACGGCGGCGACGCGGTCCTCGGGACGGTGATGACGCTCGTCTCCCGGGCGACGGGGCTCGTCCCGCCGCTGGTGTTGGGGCTCGCTATCGACGCCATCCTGCTGGGGACTCGCCCCTTCGGGTTCCCGTTCGTCCCCGACTCGTGGCTCCCGACGGCGCCCGACGCGCAGGTGTGGTTCACCGTCGGCGTGCTCCTCGCGGCGACGCTCCTCGGCGGCGCGGCGTCGTGGCTCCAGAGCTACGGCTGGAACCGGTTCGCACAGGACATCCAGCACGCGCTCCGCGTCGACGCCTACGAACGGCTCCAGCTACAGGACCGCGCGTTCTTCGACCAATCGAGGACGGGCGAACTGCTGTCGGTGCTGAACAACGACGTGAACCAACTGGAGTCGTTCCTGACCGACGGCGTGAGTTCGGCGCTCCGACTCGTCGCCCTCGTCGTCGGCGTCGGCGTCGTGTTGGCCGCGCTGAACCCGTGGCTGGCGCTGGTGTCGATGGCGGCGGTGCCGCTCCTGGCCGTCTTCACGCTCCTGTTCGTCCGGCGCGTCCAGCCGAAGTACGCGCGGATGCGGCGGAGCGTGGGCGAGTTGAACGCCCGACTGGAGAACAACGTCGGCGGCATCGAGGTCATCAAGACCGAACACACCGAGCGGTACGAACTCGACCGCGTCCGCGAGGCGTCCCGGTCGTACTACGACGCCAACTGGGACGCCATCCGGACGCGCATCACGTTCTTCCCCGGCCTCGCGGTCATCTCGGGGCTGAGTTTCGCGCTGACGTTCGCCGTCGGCGCACTCTGGGTGCTGAACGGGCCGCCGGCGTTCCTCTCGGGCACCGTCTCGCCCGGCGAGTTCGTCACGTTCATGCTGTACACTCAGCAGTTCATCTGGCCGCTGGCGCAGTTCGGACAGATCGTCAACAGCTACCAGCGCGCGAAGGCGTCGAGCGACCGCGTGTACGGCCTACTCCGCGCCGAGCGAGCGGTGGCGGAGCGGCCGGACGCCGTCGCCCTCGATTCGGTCGCGGGCCGAATCGACTACGAGGGCGTGACGTTCGGGTACGAGACGGGGTACGACGAGGCGGAGGCGAATGCCGCGGAGGACGCGGAGAACGCGGGTACGGACCCGAACTCGGATTCCGACTCCCCCGCGCCGGTCCTCCGGGACGTCTCCTTCTCGGTCGAACCGGGCCACACCGTCGGCGTCGTCGGCCCCACGGGCAGCGGGAAGTCGACGCTCGTGAAACTGCTCGTCCGCCTGTACGACCCCGACGAGGGCGTCGTCCGCGTCGACGGCCGAGACGTGCGCGACGCGACGCTGTCGAGTCTGCGCCGGGCGGTCGGCTACGTCTCCCAGGAGCCGTTCCTGTTCTACGGCACCGTCCGCGAGAACATCGCCTACGGGACGTTCGGCGCCACCGACGAGGACGTGCGGGCGGCGGCCGAACGGGCGGCGGCCCGCGAGTTCATCGAGAACCTGCCCGACGGCTACGACACGCTGGTCGGAGAACGCGGGGTGAAACTCTCGGGCGGCCAGCGCCAGCGCATCGCCCTCGCGCGGACGCTCCTGAAGGAGCCCGCAATCTTGGTGTTGGACGAGGCGACGAGCCACGTCGACACCGAGACGGAGGCGCTCATCCGCCGCAGCCTCGACCGGTTCGCGGCCGACCGGACCACCGTCGCCATCGCGCACCGCCTCTCGACGGTGAAGGACGCCGACGAGATTCTCGTCCTCGAAGCCGGACGAGTCGTCGAGCGCGGGACGCACGGGGAACTGCTCGCCGAGGACGGTCTGTACGCCAACCTCTGGCGGGTGCAGGCCGGCGACATCGACTCGCTGCCCGAGTCGTTCTTCGAGGCGGCCGTCGCGCGGCGGGCGGCGCTGGAGAGCGACGGGGGCGAGTGAGCGCGGGCGCGAACGGGTCGCGGGACGCCGCCCCGTCCCGTCCCCGGCCGCGCTCAGAGGACGAACGCGCCCTCTGGGAGCAGTTCCCGCTCGGTCCGCGCGGCCTCCGGCCCCGCCTCGACGAGGCCGGGTCGGGTCGGCGCCGCCGCGAACCGGTCCGGGTCGGGTTCGACCCGTTCGAGCATCGAGGAGAACACCGTCTCCTTCCGCCCGCCGGCAGTGACGATGCCGCCGTACTTCCGCTCCTCGAACGGCGCCTCGTCGGGGTCGGGAAACTCCTCGCGGATGATTCCCGCCGTGTCGCCGATGAGCTTCGCCGCCTCGCGCTGGGTGTACAGGCTCTCCTCGACGTACGTCGCGGCGTGTTTCGCCTCCAACCCCTCGGTGAGGTGCTCGGGCGACTCGTACAGCACGGAACGCGTCGTTCGGTGGCCGCTGGCGAACCGGACGTTGACCGTGAAGCAGTCCGGGTAGCGGAGGATGATCGGAAAGAACAGGACGTCCGAGACGGTGATCCGCTGTTGCATCCGCCAGATGGCCTCGGTGTAGTAGGCCGCGATGGCCCCGGCGTCGTCGTCGCGTTCGCCGCGCGCGTAAGCGAGGGCGACCGACTCGTAGTCGTCGCCGACGACGCTCCGCAGTCGGGTCCGGTAGGCGTCGGCGATGCCCTCCATCTCGCGCTCGTACGCCGACAGCAGCGGTACGTCCGGGTCGGCGAGCATCGCCGCCTTCCGCTCCTGCGCGTCCGCGACCCGCATCATGTTCCGGTGAAACTCCCGCTCCGCGTCCCCGTCCGGCAAGGGCGTCACCACCGCCCGTCCGTGTAGCACGTCCAGACTCCCGTTGTACCGCTCCCGCTGTTTCCCCATTCGAACGGTGAGATGTCGGCTATCTGTATTAAACTCTCGTACCTGCGCGCGAGTGCGTGTTTCTGCGTGTCACGCGTACGTCCGGTCACGCGTCTCCGCGTTCCCCTTCACCGCATCGCCGCCCTGACGTTCGCCTCGGCCTCTCGGAGCGCCTCGACCGCTCGGTCCTCGGGCAGTTCGTACTCGATGACGAGCGGCGCGGTCAGGTGGGCGTGGTCGTCCAGCAACGCGACGAGGGTGGACAGGTCCAACCGCCCGGCACCCGGCAGGTCCTCTATCTCCGCCTCGCTCGTGTCCTTCAGGTGGACCGCGACGATGCGGTCGCCGAGTTCCCGAATCACGTCCGCGGGGTCGACGTCCTCGACGAGGAAGTGGCCGGTGTCGACGCAGACGCCGAGTCGCGGGTCGTCGTACCGGTCCAGCACGGCCCGCACGTCGTCGATGGAGGAGAAGACCGTCGAGAGGTCGTCGTGGTGGACCGACGAGTAGTTGTGTATCGCCACGTCGACGCCGAACTCCTCGGCGGCCGCGACGAGGGCCTCCGTCACGTCGTCGCGGTCCGGCGGGTAGTTGACCGCGAGGTACGACGCGCCGAGTCGGTCGGCGAACGCGACGTGCTCGCGGACCTCCTCGGGACCCTCGATGTCGACGACGCCGCACCCGCAGACGGAGACGCCGGCCGCTTCGAGGGCCTCCTCGGCGGCCGCGACCGTCTCTTCGTCGTCGTCCGCCGAGAGGTGTCCGTCCCAGAGGTCGATGGTGTCGATGCCCGTCTCCGCGAGGTCCGACAGGAGTTCCTCGAGCGTCCGGTGCTGAAAGACGACGGTCTGCACGCCGACGGCGTACTCGGTGCTCATGGCTCCCCCTGTGCGCGGCGGGGGAAAACTGTTCGCGCGCGGCGGCGTCCAACAGTTAACCCCCTGCGGCCCTTCGAACCCCCAATGAGTGCGATCCGCTCCCTCGACGCCCTCCGACTGACGAAGCCGGAACTCGCGGTGTTCGTCTCCGGCGTCGCCAGCATGGGACTGGAGATTCTCGCCGGTCGGATGATAGCGCCGCAGTTCGGCAGCAGCATCTACACCTGGGGCAGCATCATCGGCGTCTTCCTCGCGGCGCTGAGTTACGGCTACCACCGCGGCGGCAAACTCGCGGCCGAACGGGCGACGAACGCGCGGATGGCCCGCGTGTTCCTCCTGACGGGGGCGTACGTCGCCGGTCTCATCTTCCTCGGCGACCTCCTCCTCCGGTCGGCGGCCGGCTTCCCGCTCCCGAGCCGATTCGCCTCGCTGCCGGCCATCACGCTGCTGTTCGGCCCGCCAACCTTCCTGCTCGGCTACGTCAGCCCCTACGCCGCGCAGTTGTCCGCGAAGGAGGGCCTCGGGGAGGCGTCGGGGCACGTGTACGCCCTCGGCACCGTCGGGAGCATCGTCGGCGCGTTCGCCACGACGTACTTTCTCGTTCCCGCGCTGGGGATAAACCAAATCGCGCTCGTCTTCGGCCTACTGTCGGTGGGGACGGCGCTCGTCCTCGTCCGCCCGCGCGCCGACGGCGACCACGCCGTCGCCAGCGCGCTCGTGGCAATCATGCTCCTCGCGGCCGCCGGCAGCGGCGCGGCCGGCCTCACCGTCGAAGGACAGGTCGTCTACGAGACGCAGACGCCGTATCAGGAGCTCCGGGTGGTCGACAGCGGCGAGGTGCGGACGCTCTACCTCGACGGCCAGCGGCACAGCGCGATGGACCTCGAAGAGCCCTACCGCCACGTGTTCGACTACACGCGCTACTTCCACCTGCCGCTCCTGATGACCGACGAGGCCGACGACGTGGACCGCGTGCTGTTCGTCGGCGGGGGCGGATTCACCGGCCCGAAGCGGTTCGTCCACGACTACCCGAACGTCACCGTCGACGTCGTGGAGATAGACCCGGCGGTCGTCTCGACGGCCAAGCGGTACTTCTCGGTCGAGGAGTCCGAGCGGCTGAACATCTACACGCAGGGCGGCCGACAGTACCTGCGGGAGACGAACCGGACGTACGACCTCATCGTCCTCGACGCCTACCGGAAGGACAAGGTGCCGTTCGAGTTGACGACGGTCGAGTTCATGGAACTGACGAACGACAGACTCGACGAGGACGGCGTCCTCTTCGCGAACCTCATCTCCGCGCCGTCCGGACCGGCCTCGGAGTTCTACCGCGCGGAGTACGCGACGATATCTCGGGCGTACCCCGAAGTGTACGCGTTCCCCACCGTCGGCGGCACCGTCGTCCAGAACATCGAAGTCGTGGCGACGAAAGACGGAACCCGACTCACTGAGGAGGAACTGCTCGACCGGAACGCCGAGCGCGAGATAGGAATCGACCTGTCGAGCGAGATACGGAACTACCGCGAGGCGCCGCCGACGGACGACGTGCCCGTCCTGCGCGACGACCGCGCGCCCGTCGACAGCCTGCTCGACCCGATGGTCGGTCAGCGCTACGTCCTACAGGAGTCGAACGAATCGAACGAGTCGGACGGCGGGAACGCGACGGCCGAGGCGGCGACGGACCGCCCGTCCCTCGCCGCGCCGTCGCTCGGTCCGGCGGCGTCCGCGGAGACGCCGTGGACGCCGGCCGCGCGCGACGCGGCGACGGTCGCCGGCGGGTCCACATAACTTCCTAGCCTCCGTCGCCCCGCCACCGCCTACCGCAGGTTCATCTTCTTCGCCGTCTCGGCGGCGTGCTGCGCCACCTGGTCGATGCTCGCGCCCGACTGCTCGGAGAGCACGCGCGCCAGCATGCCGAGTTGGCGGGTGGCCATCTCCTGTAACTCGTCTTCGTCCACGTCGTTGGCGAAGTAGTACTCGTCGTCGACGCTGTCGCCGACGAGGCCGACGTACACCGACTCGGCGTCGCTGTCGCGGACCGCGGCGGCCGCCTGCTCTCGGACCTCGTCGAACTCCATGGGTTCCTCGCGTTCACTCATGCGGGGACGGACGGCCGCCGGCGGGTAAAGTGGACGGGCCGCGGCGAGTCGGGTCCGGGGGTCCGGTCGAGTCGGACCGGGTCCCCACCGCTCCCCCGTCGTCCGCCGCCAACCATTAGCCGCCGCCCCGCGCACGCCCCGACGTGCCGGACGCGTTCGCGTGGACCGAGAGCTACTGGCTGGTGCGCCTCGTCTTCCAGCGAGCGCTGGCCGTCGTCTACCTCCTCGCCTTCCTCGTCGCGGCGCGGCAGTTCCGGGCGCTGGCGGGCGAGGACGGCCTGCTCCCCCTCGACGAGTACGTCGAACGTGCCGAGTTTCGGGAGCGTCCGAGCCTCTTTCACCTGTTCCCGAGCGACCGGGTCGTCGGCGCGGCGGCGTGGACGGGCGTCGCCCTCTCCCTCCTCGCCCTCCTCGGCGTTCCCTACTTGCTCCCCGACCCGTACGCCGTCCCCGCCTCGATGCTGCTGTGGGGACTCATGTGGGCGCTGTACCTCTCTTTCGTCAACGCCGGCCGGGTGTTCTACGGCTACGGCTGGGAGTCGATGCTGTTGGAGACGGGCTTTCTCGCCGTCTTCCTCGGCGCGGGGGCGAGCGGTCCGCCCGTCGTCGTGATGTGGCTCCTGAAGTGGGTGCTGTTCCGCAACATGTTCGGCGCGGGTCTCATCAAGATACGCGGCGACGACTGCTGGCGCGAGTTGACCTGCCTCGACTACCACTACGAGACCCAACCGATGCCGAACCCCGGAAGCTGGTTCGTCCACCACCTCCCCGAGCGGTTCCACCGTCTCGAAGCGCTCGGCAACCACGTCGTCGAACTCGCCGTCCCGTTCCTCTTCTTCGCGCCGCAACCCTACGCGGCGATAGGCGGCGCCGCCACCGTCTGCTTCCAACTGTGGCTGATGGTCTCGGGCAACTTCTCGTGGCTGAACGCCCTGTCGGCGGTGCAGGCGATAGCGACGTTCGGAGACGGCGTGCTGACGGGCGCCGTCTCGCTGCTGCCCGGCGTCTCCGCCGCGGCGCCCGCGGCCGCGCCCGCGCCGCTCCCCCTCCGAATCGCGGCGTGGCTCGTCGCCCTCGTCGTCCTCGCGCTGAGCGTCAAACCGGTGAAGAACCTCCTCTCGGAGTCGCAGGCGATGAACACGTCGTTCGACCCGCTCAGCCTCGTCAACACCTACGGCGCGTTCGGCTCGGTCACGAGAGAACGCTACCAACTCGTCGTCGAGGGGACGAACGCCGAGGACCCGGACGAGGGCGACTGGACCGCCTACGAGTTCGCGGGCCAACCCGTCCGGACGGACGAGCGACCGCCGCAGTGGGCGCCGTACCACCTCCGATTGGACTGGCAGCTCTGGTTCGCCGCGATGCGGCCCCGCCCCGGCCCCCGGCAGCGCTGGGTCGCGCCGTTCCTCGCCGGCCTCCTCGACGGCGACGAGGCGACGCTGTCGCTCGTGGGGGAGAATCCGTTCGACGGCGACCCGCCCGAACGAGTGCGGGTACTCCGCTATCGCTACCGGTTCACGACGCCCGAGGAGCGCGCCGAGACGGGCGAGTGGTGGCGCCGCGAGCGACTCGGAACCTACGTCGCCCCCGTCTCCGGTCGGGAGTTCGAGCGCCGGGGACAGCGGGCGATTCGGTGAATCGCGTCGGCTCCGGCGTCTCCCGCGCTACGCCCGCGTCGGCTTCGAGAGGAACTTGCCGAGAATGTCGCGGTTGTCCGCGCCGCGGCGGTACGCCCACTCGCGGGCGTTTCGGTAGGCGCCGTACTCCCGGAGCTTCGAGACGAGGGGGCGCGCGAACCGCCCGTACTCGGTCCGGAGCAGCGACTCCTCTATCGAGGCGCCGCAGGAGTACCGCTCCTCGCCGACGAGGAGGTGCGCGCAGTTCTCGTACGACGGCGGCAGTCGCTCGCGGAGCGAGTCGTCGAGTTCGGAGAAGCCGACGATGCGCACGTCCGCGTTGTCGTCGAGCCACTCCGCACACCACGTGCAGAAACCGCAGTCGTCGTCGTAGACGAGGGTCGGTCGTGTCACGCGCGGGAGTTGGGGCCGCAGAGGGAAACCTCTGTGTCTCCCGGCGCCTGACGGACCCCCTCCCGCGGAGCGGTGGACCTTCCCGTCGCCGGCGCGACGGGCGCCCATGGAACGGTTCGTCCGGTACGTCGTCGGCGGCGGCGCGGCGCTGGTCGCGGGACTCTGGACGGTCACGCTCTCGGAGGGCCAGTCGCTCGCGTGGGCGGCGGGCGCCGGACTCGTCCTCTTCGGCGTCGCCGCCCTCGCGGGCGGTATCCGGCGCGAACTCGACGTCGGCCGCTGACGCGCGCGGCTCTCCGACGGCGGGCTACCCCTCCCGTCCGTCGAACTCCTGATAGATGACGTGACCGCAGGCCTTGCAGTGGGAGGCGTTCGGGTCGTGGCCGGTGAGCCCGCAGTCCGGACAGGTGACGTCGACCGTCTCCTTGCGCGTCCACTCGCGGACGATTTTGCTCGCCTGCCACGGGACGAGGATGATGGCGGTGAGGACGGCCGCGACGGTGACCCACCGTCCCGCCCGCGTGACCGGGGTGATGTCGCCGAAGCCGACGGTCGTGAGGGCGACGACGACGTAGTAGAACGCGTCGCCGAAGTTCCCGATATCCGGGTTCGTCCGGACCTCGACGCCGTAGAACAGTCCCGCCGAGACGAAGAACAGGACCAGGACGGTCAGGAGCAGTTTCGTCACTCGGAGCGACTGGACGGAGACGGTGCCGAAGAAGAACTCCTCGTCCTGCGTGAACCGGTAGAACCGCAGCACGCGGACGATGCGAACGGCCCGGAGAAAGCCGGTGACCGTGACGATGGCCGGGATGGGGAGGAGGAGAACCGCCAGCGTGGGGAGTATCGACAGCAGGTCGACCGCCGCGTACGGATCGGTGAACTCTCCGAAGCGGTCGCGGGCGCCGTACAGTCTGAGCACGTACTCGACGAGGAACACGGCCGCGATGACGACCTCCGCGTCCCAGAGCAGCGACCGGGCCGCCGCCGAGAGGGCGTACGTCTGCGCGACGAAGACGCCGACGAACACCGTGTTCAGCGCCAACAGCGCGACGTCGATGGCCTTGCCCGTCGGCGTCCGGTGGTCGAGGAGGTAGAAGCGCACCCGCTCTCGGTGACCCTCCGGCGCCCGCGCCGCGTGGTCGGTCATCGTGGGGCGTTGGAACCCACGGTAGATGGGTTTTTCAGGTGACGGTCGCTCCGGGGGGCGGAACCGCGGCGGAGTGTAAAAGTGACGGACGAAACGGGTATTCGAGCGCGCGAACGGGGCGCTCGTCGGTCCGGTTTCGATTACCGAGACCGAATCACGCCGCGGGCGCGGCGACGGTGTCGACCGTCCGCTCGGTCGACCGGCGCGCGTAGCCGTAGACGGCCCACGCGACGGGGAGCGCGAGGAACGCGGTCAACGCGACCGATTCGGGGGCGACGCCGCGGGTCAGGAAGAACCCGACGAACGTTGCCGCGGCGAGGGCGAGGAACGCGCCCGCGTACCGGGTCGTCGCGTCGGCCGACTCGCGGGCGACGGCGGCGCCCAACAGGAGCGACCCGGGGCCGACGCCGAGCATCATGCTCATACCGGCGACCATGTTCGCGAGGTCGGAGGCGGGCATTCCGCCGAGGAGCGACGCGAAGACGACGCCGACGAACCCGGCGGTGACGGCGCCGAAGCCGACGGCCGTCCACGCGGCGCCGACGCGCCAGAGGAGTCCGTGCGCGCGCCACTCGCGGAGCGCGAGGGCCGTCGCGACGAACAGCAGGCCCCACCCGACGAGCAACGGCGCGTTGCTCAGGTAGTAGGCGAACGCCGTCGGGTCGTCCCATCCGGCGTCGAGGCCGAACGAGGGCATGGCGAAGTTGAGCGCTAACGCGGCCGAGAGGGTGAGGCCGCCGGCGAGCGTCACCGTCCCGACGGACGGGGCGCGCGAGGTGGCGGGCGTGGTGTAAGTCTGAACAGCGGTCATCGTGTATCGACTCTACGGACGTAGAATCGACAGCTAATGGCGTCATGACGGGATAAATACCGTCTTGCGCCGCGCGTGAACATTCCGCGTCGAGGAGTGTCGGCCGACGACCGCGAGTCCGCGGCCGCGGCCGTCGCTCGCCCCGGTCACGCCGCGAACTCGTCGGTCACGTCCGTCAGTTCGACCTCCCCCTCGGGGACGCGGTAGGCGGCGACGACGTGCCGGTCGGCGTCCGGGGAGTTCTCCGTCTTGTCGACGGCGTAGCCGACGTACGTGCAGTCCTCCGGCGTGAACTCGACGACGGAGTAGCCCCAGTGGTGGCTGTCGAAGAACTCGATGTGGGGGTTCATCGCCGTGATGAGCGTCGTGAGCAGCGGTTCGGTGAGGCGGCCGCGCAGGCCGCGGGTGAGGTGAAGCGCTTCGGCGACGTTCACCGACGTTATCGCGGGCGTCATGAACTCCACGCCGATGCGCTCGCCCTGCGCGACGCCCTCGCCGCCGGAGACGCGTCCGGGGTAGGAGGTCTGCTGGTAGGCGGCGACGTAGCAGTGCATGTCGCCGGTGAGCGTCACGAAGTTGTCGACGTCGGCCGCGCCGATGGCCTCCGTGATTCGCTGTCGCTCGCGCGTGTAGCCGTCCCACCCGCCCTGTACCGGGAACACGGAGAGCGGTCCCGAACCCAGACGGAACGGTACCGTGAGCACCTCGTCGGCCCAGACGGTCCACGTCGACGCCGACCCGGTGACGGCGTCTATCAGCCACTCCCGCTGTTCTTCGCCCAGCATCGTCCGCCCCGGCGGTTCGTACTGCGGGCCGACGTTGTCGGGCGTGGGGATGGCCTCCCGCGGCGGGTCGCGGTAGAGTCGCTCGTCGGTCATCGCCAGCGTGACCAAGTCGCCGAACTCGAAGGAACGCCACAGCCGAAAGCGCTCCTGCAGCGACTCGCCCTCGGGGTCGTAGGACACCCGCGCGGGCAGGTACTCCCACCACGCGTGCATCGCGTCGGCCACCAACTCGGTCATGAACTCGGGGTCGTCGGCGCGCGGGTGGTCGCCCGACGGCGCGCCCGTCCGCCGGTCCCAGTAGACGTCGTTGACGAGTTCGTGGTCGTCCCAGCCGACGACGAGCGTGTGCGACTCCAGCGCCTCCTGCATGAACCGGTCCTTTCGATACGTCCGATAGAGGTAGCGGTAGTCGTCCAGCGACTGCACGCGGTCGTGTCCGCTCGGGAACGCGAGGTCCCTGTCCTCGTACTCGTACGACCCGAGCCCTTTGAAGTCGCCGGCGCTGGACTCGTAGACGAAGTCGCCGACGTGGACGAGGAAGTCCACGTCCGCCTCCGCGACGCGGTGGTAGGCGGGGTAGTAGCCGTTCTGGTAGTCCTGACACGCCAGCACCGCGAACCGGACGGAGTCGGGCGAGGCGTCGGCGGCGGGCAGGGTCCGGCACCGACCGACGCGCGAGGAGACTCCTCGGTGGACGAAGCGGTAGTAGTACGTCGAATCCGGTTCGAGTTCGCCGTCGAGGTCGATTCGCACCGTGTGGTCGTGCGCGCGAATCGACGTCTCGTCGCTCACGACGCCCTCGAAGGCCACCTCGTCGAACGCCTCGTCGGCCGCGACGCGGACCGCGAGTGGCGCCTCGGGGTCGTAGGCGTCGGGGTCGACGCGCGTCCAGAGGACGACGCCCGCCGGCGTCGGGCCGCCGCTAGCGACGGACTGCGGGAACGTCCCGTCCGGGTCGCCGTCGGCGTCGAACGCGAAGGGGTCGCCGTCGGCCGCCTCGCCGACGCGCGCGTCGAACGCCAGGTCGTGGGAGTCGAGTTCCGAGAGGAGGGTTCCGTGGTCGTCGGTGCGGCCCGCCGTCGGCGGGAAGTCGCCGGCCATGGGGTCCGTCACTCGGCAGGGGGCGATGGGAGTTTCGGTCGAGGACCCCGAATGCGGCGGGACCGTCCGGTAAACGTGTGATTTCGACGGAGAAAGGCTCCCCTTGTGACGGCGACCGTCCCGCCGGGAACGACCGTCTGCGACCGGTCGGCCCGGGGAGCGTCGAAAGTGGAGGCATAACGAATACCGCTCCGCCACTCGACCGGACCATGCCTCCGGGGGAGTCTTCCGACGCGGACGGACACGAGACGGCCGTCTTGGAGAGCATCCGCGAGTGCGACGAGAACCAGTGGAACAACCTCGTGACCCACGCCGACCGGGGAACGCTGTTCCACCGGTACGAGTGGCTCGCGGCCGTTGAGGACGGCTTCGACCGCGAGGCCCGGCACGTCGTCGTGCGCAAGGACTCCAACCCGGTCGCCTGCATGCCCAACTTCGTCTCGGCGCTCTCGGTCCCGAACGGGGCCGCGGCCGCCCTCGTCTCCGCGCTCAGCGTCTCGGTGCTCGAATCCGGCGGCGCCGGACACGGCGGCCCCGTCGTCGCCGGCGACGAGCGGGCGAACCTCGAGCGCATCTTCGACGCGTTGGAGGCGGCGGGCGGGCGCCGACCGCTCTACCACCTCGTCTCGACGGCCGACCTCGGGCAGATCCGCTACGGGCAGTTCCTCCGGGCCCGCGGGTACGAGGCGAACTCGAACGTCGCGACGTTCCGCCTCGACCTCTGCGGGGAGTGGGGGGAGATTCTCGCCGGGATGGACAAATCCCGGCGGAAGGGCGTCCGACGGGCGCACGAGCAGGACCACGACGTGGACGTCGCTCCGTTCGGCGAGGACCTCGTCCGGACGTACGACATGTACGAGAAGAACACCGAGCGCGTCGGGGGGAACGTGCTCCCGTTCTCCTTCTTCCGAGCGCTCCGGGAGCATCTCGCCGACCGCGTCCGCGTGGTCACGGCCCGCGTCGACGGGGAGACGGTCGGCAGGTACGTCTACCTGCTCGACGCCGAGCGCTCGGTGCTCTACCACTGGCTGTCGGCGGTTCCCGACCGGGACTGCTACGACTCCCACCCGTCCGAACTCATGCACGCGCGGGCCATCAAGTGGGGCATCGAGGAGGGCTACGACGAGTACAGTTTCGGCGAGACCGGGTCCGCGTTCGACAACTCCGTGTTCCGGTTCAAGAGCCAGTACGGCGCGCGGGCGGTGCCGGTGCTCCGCTGGGAACGGGGGGAGAACCGCCTCGCGTGGCCGCTGTTCAAACTCGCCCGGCGGACGTACGTCGAGCGGAATCTGTGACCGGGAGTCGCCCCGCGCGACGGCCCGAAAATCGACCGTCGGCGGGCCGAAAACGGTGATTAGGCCGGCGTTACGAAAAGTGTGTCAGCGATTACTAATTTCCGAACGCCGACAATCGAAGGAGTGATGCGAGACACGTCTCATCGGAATCGCGCGCTCGTTCCGACCGGCCACGAGGCGTCCAGTTACACCTGCCTCAGGTCGCTCCACCGTCGGGGTGTGGGAACCGTCATCGCCTCCGAGAAGGCGGGCGTGCCCGCCGCGGCCTCTCGATTCTGCGACGAATCGGTGTCGCTGCCGTCTCCCCGCGAGGGGTTGCTCGACTACCGGGACGCGCTGCTCGAACTCGCCGCCCGCGACGACGTGGTGACCGCGATTCCGGTCCGGCCGGAGGACTGCTACGTCTTCTCGCGCTTCGCGGACGCGTTCTCGGAGCGCCTCTCCCTGGTCGTGCCGACGATGGAGCAGTTGCGGACCGTCCACGACCGCCTCCTGTTGGCCGAGGCTGCCGAGGCGGCCGGCGTCCCGGTGCCCGAGACCCGGCCGCTGGCCGACGTGGACGACTGGGACGAGGACCTGCTGATAAAGTCGCGGTACAACGTCCTCGCGGACGCGTATCTCGACGACCTCGGGCCCGACGACATGGACGTGGTCAAGAGCGTCCAACACGTGGTTCACGGGCGTCCGCCGGACCCCGAGGCCGTCCGCGAGACGATGCACCACGACCCCATCGTGCAGGAGTACGTCCGCTCCGACGACGAGTTCATGTTCACCGCGCTGTACGACCGGGGGGAACCCTTGGCGACGTTCCAGCACCGACAGATACGCGGGGACTCCTACACCGGCGGCGGCGGCGTCTATCGGCGCTCCGTCTACGACGAGGAACTCGAACGCGTCGGGCGGACGCTCCTCGACCACCTCGAGTGGCACGGTCTCGCGTGCATTGAGTACATGCGCGACGCCGACACCGGCGAGTACGTCCTCACCGAAATCAACCCGCGGATGTGGCAGTCGCTCCCCTCGACGGTCCAGGCGGGCGCGGACTTCCCGTACTACTACTGGCTGGCGGCGACGGGTCGACCCGACCTCATCGAGAACAGTTACCGCCTCGGCGTCGGCACGCACATGCTCCGCGGCGAGGTTGGCTACCTCGCGAGCGTGCTGACCGAGTCGTCGCCGTACGTCGAGCGTCCGTCGGCGCTCGGCACGGCCGCGGACATCGTCCGGTCCGTCCTCCGCGAACCCCGGTTCGACTACTTCGCGCTGGACGACCCAGGCCCGTTCCTCGCCGGGATGCGAAACGTGTTCGCGGGCGAGACGAAGTCGCTGCGACAAAAGTACGGCCGGGGTTTCGACGCCAGAAGTGCGGTCCCGTACCGCTAGCTGCCGTCGGTCTCGTCCCCGTTTGGCTGGTGCGCTACAGGTTGCCGCGCAGGTGGAGTTTCTCCGAGCCCTTCGTCTCGACGGCGGTGTTGTCGACCGTGTAGTCGTCGGTGTCGGCGTCGCCCCATCCCATGTCGGCCTTGACGGTGTCCGCGAGGCTCGGGTCGGGGTCGACGTGCGCGGTGTCGCCGTCTATCTCCGTGACGAGTCCGAGCGTGTTTCCGCTGGCGTCGACGACTTCCTTGCCCTCGTCGTCGCCGGTGAAGGTTACTGTCACGGTCGGGTGGTCGACCGCCCGGCACTAAGGCCTGCCGGCACCCGTGCGCTGTCGTCTCTCGCGCCCGTCCGCGTGCGGACCGCACCGCTCGACTGCGCCGCGTCGGCCGTCGAATCTGCCCCAGTACGTAAAGGGCCGACCGGCGAAGAGGTGGCACATGAGTCAACTGCTCCAGTCGCTCCCGGACGCGCGCGGGGGAACGGTCGGCGACTCCGGACGCGTCGGCGTCATCGGCGGCAGCGTCGGATTCCCCGGACAGCCGTCGCTCACGGCCCTGGCCGCCCTTCGCGCGGGGAGCGACGTCTCGAAGGCGCTCGTCTCCGAGGAGATATATCCGGTCGTCGCGAGTCACTCGCCGGACCTCGTCGCGGACCGCTACCCCGGCGAGCGATACGACGACGAGGCGGTCGACTCCGCCCTCGAGATGGCCGGCTGGGTCGAGTCGCTCGTCGTCGGGCCGGGTCTCGTCGACGCCGACGCCGACGCGGTCAGGCGGACGGTCGACGAGGCGGACGTCCCCGTCGTCGTCGACGCCGACGCCATCGACCCCCTGTTGCACGCGGACCTCTCGTCGGCCGTCGTCACCCCCGACGACAACGAGGTCAGCCGCATCGAGGAGGAACACGAGTCCCTGGAGGAGTTCACCTCCGCGACGGGCGCCGTGGCCGTCGCCAAGAGCGACGTGGACGTCATCGTCTCCGACGGCGAGCGAACGACGAACGACGCCGGGTCGCCCGTGATGACCGTCGTCGGCACCGGCGACACGATGGCGGGCGTCATCGCCGCGCTGTTGGTACAAGGGCTCGACCGGCGCGACGCCGCCGAACTCGGCGCCTGGATCGTCGGCAAGGCGGGCGAACTCGCGACGGTCGAACGCGGGAACGGCATCGTCACGACGGACATCATCGAGAAGATTCCCGACACGGTGCAGTGAGCGCCGGCGGCCGCGAACGGCCTCCGCCGCGGCGTCTCGGCGTGGGCCGACTCTCCTACGCGGCCCCGCGCCCGACCCGGTGCGGTGACTGCGGGACGGTAACCCGTGACGAGCCTCCGCGGCCCGAAATCGGTCAACAGGTACTTTGCGACAGGATTCGATGATGTCGTAGAGGCCGACACCGAGGCGTGCCGTAATTCGAGTATCGGCCGATATCGACGCACATCGATGGCACCGAACCTCACAGTCGTTACGGCTATCGTCACGCTTCCCTTCGTCGCCGCGGTCCTCTCACCGCTCCTCCACCGCGTTCTCGGTGAACGGACCGGCTACGCGGGAGCCCTCGTCGCGGCGGCGAGCTTCGGGCTTCTGCTGACGCAGGCCGACAGCTACGGCACCGTCGGAGTACCGTGGATTCCCGCCCTCGACGTGGGCATCCAGTTCACCGTCGACGGCTGGGGGCTGCTGTTCGCGCTCCTGGCCAGCGGTATCGGCGTCCTCGTGTTCGTCTACTCGGCGCGATACATGCACGGCGAGGAGGGTCTAGCGCGCTACTACGCGGCCCTGCTGGCGTTCATGGGTTCGATACTCGGCGTCGCGCTCGCCTCCGACCTCGTGTTGATATTCCTGTTCTGGGAGCTGACCAGCGTCTGTTCGTTCCTGCTCATCGGCCACCACTCCGCCGACGCCGAGTCGCGCTACTCGGCGCGGATGGCCATGCTCGTGACCGTCGGCGGCGGCCTGTGTCTGCTCGCCGGCCTGCTCATGCTCTCGGTGGCGGCGCGGGGCGCCCTCGGCGGCGTGACCTTCGACCTGACCGCGATGCTCGCGAACGGGGAGGCGATGCGCGCCGCCCTGCGCGAGTCAGGGCTGTTCGCGCCGGCGCTCGCGCTCGTCGTCGTCGCCGCGGCCGCCAAGTCCGCGCAGGTGCCGCTGCACTTCTGGCTCCCGAACGCCATGGTCGCCCCGACGCCCGTCTCCGCCTTCCTGCACTCCGCGACGATGGTGAAGGTGGGCGTCTACTTCGTCGGCCGCCTGCGCCCCCTGCTGATGAGCCCCGAGTGGGTGCTGCTCGTCGCGACGCTGGGGCTCCTGACGATGCTGGTCGGGGCGCTGCTGGCGGTGACGTCGACCGACATCAAGGAGCTTCTCGCCTACTCGACGGCGAGTCACCTCGGGCTGATGGTCGCGGGCTTCGGCTTCGACGTCGTCTACGGCGCCGAGGCCGGCGCCTTCCACCTGCTCAACCACGCGCTGTTCAAGGCGCCGCTGTTCCTCGTCGCGGGCATCGTCGCCCACGAGGCCGGCAGCCGCGACCTCGACGACCTCGGGGGGCTCCGGCGGGACCTCCCGGTGACGGCCGTCGTCGCCGGCATCGCCGCGCTGAGCATGGCGGGTATCCCCCCGTTCAACGGGTTCTACTCGAAGGAGCTGCTGTTCGAGGCGGCGTACGAAGTGGCTCACGAGGCCGGGGGTCTCGCCTGGCTGTACCCGGCGGTGGCGACGCTCGCGAGCGTGTTCACCGTCGTCTACTCGCTGAAGTTCCTCGCGATGTTCGTCGGCGAGCGCCGGGCGCCGAAGGCCGAGGTCCACCGTCCCCCGGTCGCGCTGGTGGCGCCGCCCGCCGTGCTGGCCGCCGCGGCGGCCGTCGTCAGCGTCTCGCCGCAACTGGCGGTCGACGTCATCGTCCAGGCGGCCATCGACGCCACCGCGGTCGGCGAGGCGGACCTGCAGATCGGACTGCCGACCCACCTCACGCCCCCGGTCGCGATGTCCGGCGTCGCCATCCTCGGCGGGGCCGCCGCGTACCCCTTCGCGGGGCGTCTCGGGTCGGTCATCGAACGGGCCGTCGACGCGCCGGTCCCAGTGCGTCCGCGCGGCTGGTACGACTGGGCCGTCTCGACGGCGGAGGCGACGAGCGCCCGGTTCGGTCCGCTCGTCCACAACGGCGTCCTCCGGACGTACCTGACGTGGGCGGCGGCGACCGGGAGTCTGCTCGCGCTGGCCGGCTTCGCCACGACCGGGGCGCCGCTCGGAATCGACGGGCTCGGCGTGCCGACGGCGGTCGCCGTCGTGTTGGCGACGGCCCTCCTCGCCGCCCTGGCGGTTCCCGCCGCCCCCTCCCACCTCGCCGGCGTTCTCACCCTGTCCATCCTCGGATTCATGATATCGATCTTCTTCATCCTCGCGAGCGCGCCGGACCTCGCGCTCACGCAACTGGTGGTCGAGACGCTCGTACTCCTGATCTTCCTGCTCGTCCTCCAGCGGTTGCCGTCCTTCTACTCGGACGTCCGCCGGTTCGTGCTCGCCCGCGACGCGGGCGTGTCGATTCTGGTGGGCGCGATGGCGTTCGCGTCCGTCCTGCTGACCGCGCCCGATCCCGGCGCCGACCCGACGGACCTCGCCACGTACTACGCGGAGCAGGCGGTGCCGGGCGGCGGCGGCGCGAACATCGTCAACGTCATTCTCGTGGACTTTCGGGCGTTCGACACGCTGGGCGAACTGCTGGTGGTCGCGACCGCAGCCATCGCCATCCTCGTGCTCGTGATGATGCGAGCGCGCGGGGAGTCCGTGGCCGACCGCGACGCCGACCCGGTCTTCGAGGGGGACGATTCGTCGTGACGACGAGGATCATGCAGACGACGGCCCGCGTGACCGTCCCCATCGTGCTCGTCCTCTCGATTTGGCTGTTCCTCCAGGGCCACAACCTCCCCGGCGGGGGGTTCATCGGCGGCGTCCTCACCACGACGGCGTTCGTGCTCATCTACGTCGCCTACGACCTCGACTATCTGGAGTCGGAGGTGCTCGACAGAGAGGTCGACCCCGGAGCCAGCGTGTACGACCACCGCATGGTCACCGCCTACCGCCGCGCGCTGATCCTGGGTCTGGTGGTCGTCCTCGGGAGCGGCGTCGCCGGCATCGTCGTCGGCGACCCGTTCCTGACGCAGACGTACGTCCACCTCGGCGGCGTTCCCATCTATCACGACATCGAACTCGCCAGCGCACTCGTGTTCGACCTGGGTGTGTACCTCGTCGTCGTCGGCAGCATCCTGACTGTCGTCTCGGTGGTGAGCGCCGAATGATTCGAACGAACGAGGCGCCCGTCCGCGTCCGACGCGGAGGTGACGACCGATGAGCGTCGCCCTGGCCGTCGTGGTCGGCGGACTGTTCGCCGTCGGGACGTTCCTGCTGTTGCGGCGGGACCTGATACGGGTCGTCCTGGGAATCGCCGCCCTCTCTCAGGGCACGTTCGTCTACCTGATCTCGATGGGAGGCGTTGAGGAGGGGACCGGCGACCTCGTGCCCGTTCTCGGACACCACGGCGGCGGGGTCCCCGAGGTCGCGGACCCGGTGGTGCAGGCGCTCGTCCTGACAGCCATCGTCATCAGCTTCGGGACGACCGCGCTGGCGCTCGTCCTGTCGTACCGCGCCTACGAGGAGAACGAGACCATGGACGTCACGGAGTGGACAGGATGAGTTGGCACGTTATCGCACCGCTGTTGGTGGCGCTCGTGACCGCCGTGCTCACGCTCGTGCTCCGCGCGTGGCCCCGGATTCAGGTCGCGGCGAGCGTCGCCGGCGTCGTCGGGTACGTCGCGGCGGTCGCCGGTTCCGTCTGGACGGTCGTCCTCGGGCCGACGGCCCCCGGAGTCGCGGTCTATCAGGTGGGCAACTGGCCCGCGCCGTTCGGAATCACGCTCGTCCTCGACGGGCTCTCGGCGTTCATGCTGACCATCGCCGCGAGCCTCGGACTCGCGTCGATGCTGTTCTCGGTTCGGTACATGATAGCCGAGAACCAGCGCGTCTACTACCACCCTCTCTTCCACCTGCTCCTGGTGGGAGTGTCCGGCGCGTTCCTCACGGGCGACCTGTTCAACCTGTTCGTCTGGTTCGAGGTGATGCTCATCGTCAGCTACGTGTTCGTCGCCTTCTACGGAACCGAACTCGCCACCGCGGCGTCGTTCCGCTACCTGACGATGAACGTCTTCGGGAGCGCGCTCATGCTCGTGGCCGTCGGCGGCCTGTACGCCGCGACGGGGACGCTCAACATGGCCGACATGGCCCGGCGGCTGGCCGACCCCGCCGCGTACGGCGTCGACCCCGCGCCGGTCGTCGGCCTGTCGGCGCTGCTGCTCGCGGTGTTCGCGCTGAAGGCGGGGCTCGTTCCCTTCCAGTTCTGGGTGCCCGCCGCGTACACCACCGCCCCGCCGCCCGTCACGGCGATGTTCGCCGGGGTCACGAAGAAGGTGGGTATGTACGCGGTCGTCCGGCTCTACTTCACGGTCTTCGCCGCCGGTTCCGTCTCCGCCGACGTGCCCGGCATCGCCGGCACGTCGCCGCTGGCCTTCCTCGCACCGGTGCTGGGGGCGATGGCGATAGCGAGCATCGCCGTCGGCGCGTTCGGCGCCGTCGGTCAGGACCGACTGGAGGGCGTGTTCGCGTACTCGAGCATCGGTCAGGTCGGCTTCATCGCCCTCCCCATCGCCGTCGCCGCGGCCGCCGGGCCGGCGGGAACGCTCCGCCGGGTCGCCATCGCGGCCGCGCTGGTGTACGCGTTCCACCACGCGCTCACGAAGGGGCTCCTCTTCCTCTCGGCGGCCGTCGTCAAGGACGCCGTCGGGACGGACGACCTGCGGAACCTCGGCGGCCTCGCGGGGCGCTCGCCGGTGCTCGCGGGGGCCGTCCTCATCGGTCTGCTCTCGCTGGTCGGCATCCCGCCGCTGATCGGGTTCTTCGGGAAGTTCCTCACGTTCGACGCGGCGGTTCGGGGACTCGGCTTCGGTCCCGGGGCGCTGTCGGCGCTCGCGCTGGCCGCGTCGCTCATCGGCGCCGTGCTCACCATCCTGTACGCGACGCGGGTGTGGGTCGGCGGCTTCTGGGGCCCCAAGACGCCGGCCGTCGAGGTCGCGGCCGCCGATTCGGGGCAGATCGCGGTCGTCGCCGCCCTCGCGGCGGTCGTCGTCCTCGTCGGCGTGGGATTCGACCCGGTGTACCGGTTCGCCGAGACGGCGGCGAACGCCGCCGTCGACAGCGAGGCCTACGTCGACGCCGTGGGTCTCGGCGGGGGTGGCGGCCGGTGACCCGCAGTTGGCCGGTCATCGGCGTCTTCTTCGCCGTCCTGTGGGTGTTCGTTCAGGGGCCGCCCATCGCTCCCGACCCGCTCCTCGGGGCGTTTTTAGTCGGTCTCGCGGTCGGACTCCCCACGGCCTACGTCTTCCGACGCCTGTACGCCGACACCGTCGACCTCCGCCGGTCGGCTCGCGGGGTGCCGTACGTGGCGCTGTACGTGCTGACGTTCGTCAGAGAGGCGGTCGTCGCCAGCCTCGACGTCACGTACCGCGTGCTCGCCCCCTCGAACCCCATCGAACCGGAAGTGATTCTCATCCCGCTGCGAGTCCAGACCGAACTCGGCGTGACCACCATCGCGAACAGCATCACCATGACCCCCGGCTCGCTCACGCTCGACTACGACTCGACGGAGAACGCGCTGTACATTCACGTCATCGACGGACGGTCCCCCGAGGAAATCGTCGACCCGATCCGCGACTGGGAGGACTACGCGCTTTCCATCTTCGACGAGGAGTTATCGGCGGGCGACCCCGCACCGGACTTCGCCGTCTACCCACCCGACCAGACCCATCCCGTGCTCGAACAGGCCGTCTCCGAGGCCCACGAGGGGGTCGAGGCGGAGCCGGACCCGTCGGCCGAGGCGGACGCGGGAGGTGAGGACGATGGCCGCTGAGGGGGCGATAGCGCCGGTCGTCGACGCCGCCATCGTCCTCGTAGCGCTCTTGAACCTGTTCTGCGGCTACCGCGCGGTTCGGGGGCCGACGGTTCCCGACCGCGTGGTCGCCCTGGACGCCATCGCGACGAACATCGTCGCCATCGCCGTCCTGTTCGCAATCAAGACCGGCCGCGGTCTCTTCGTGACCGTCAGCCTCGTCCTCGCCATCATCGCGTTCCTCTCGACGGTCGCGGTCGCGAAGTTCGTCACCGAGGGCGACATCATCGTCACACAGGAGTGACCAGTACATGACTCACCGACACCCACCCGACCGAATCGCCCCGCCGAACCAGCAGGTCGCCGGAGGTGACCGCTGATGGTCGCCCCGGAGACGGTACAGATGTGGGCGGTCGTCGCGCTGGTCGTCGTCGGGTCGTTCTTCCTCACGGTCGGAACCATCGGCCTGCTTCGGCTTCCAAACGTCTACAACCGGATGCACGCGACGAGCAAACCGGCGACCATCGGAACGGTCGCCATCTTCCTGGCCGGGTTCGCGTACTTCGGTCCCGGGGGCGCCGGTCTCTCGTCGCTGGTCGGTATCGTCTTCCTGTTCCTGACGGTGCCGACCGGCGCGCACATGATCTCTCGGGCGGCCGAACGGACCGGCGTCTCGTTCCTGGGGTCGGTGACGTGGCCCGGTAAGACCGACGACGAGTAGGCCGTTCCGACGCGATGTCCGCACGCGGCTTCGACTGTCACGCTCGCGACGCGCGTTCGGAGAGCCGTCGCCGAATCGTTTTCCTGAGTAGTGTTACCACGGGAGGTGGTAGCAACCCTAATACCTTACGAGAATAAAATAGCTCCGTTTAATACTCTACAGTTATTATCGTGGGACACACGTGCCATCCCTGAACCTCGAACCGCTGACGTACGAGGACGTTCCGGCGGACCGGCGTCCGAGCCTCGCGCAGGCGCTGGTTCCCGTACTCGGAGTCGTTCTGTTCCTCGGCGTCGGGTCCGGGTATCTGAAGCTGGCCCCCCACGGGCCGCTGCTCTGGAGCATCGTCCTGACCGGCGCGGTGGGTAAATACTGGCTCGGCTACTCGTGGGACGACCTCTACGAGGGCATCGCGGACAGCCTGTTGATGGGTCTGCAGGCCATCCTCATCCTGTTCGTCATCTACGCGCTCATCGCCACTTGGATCAGCGCCGGGACGATTCCCGGGCTCATGTACTACGGGCTCGCGGTGTTGACGCCGGACGTCTTCCTGCCGGCGACGGCGCTGCTCGCGATGGCCGTCGCCTTCTCCATCGGTTCCTCGTGGACGACGGCCGGTACCCTCGGCGTGGCCTTCGTCGGCATCGGCTCGGGCCTCGGCGTGCCCGCCCCGATGACGGCGGGCGCCATCCTCTCGGGCGCCTACGCGGGCGACAAGCAGTCGCCGCTGTCGGACACCACGAACCTCGCGGCGGCCGTGACGAACGTCGACCTCTACGACCACATCCGCGCGATGCGCAACGGGACGGTCCTGGCCTTCGGCCTCTCGGTCCTGCTCTACGCGGGTCTGGGCCTGCGCTCCGGCGGCGCGATTCCCGCCGGCCGCGTCGCCGAGATACAGGGCGCCCTGGCCGGCACCTACGACCTCTCCGCGCTGGTGCTCGTTCCGCTCGTCGTCACCTTCGGACTGGCGCTCTACGGCGTCTCCGCGCTCCCGACGCTGGTCGCCGGCGTCTTCGCCGGCACCTTCGCGACGATTCTCGTCCAGGGCCGCTCGTTCGCCGCCGCCTGGGGCGTCTTCCTCGACGGGACGGCTCCCGAAACGGGCGTGACGCTCGTGAACGACCTGCTGGCCAGCGGCGGCCTCTCCGGGTCGGCTTGGACCATCTCAATCGTCGTCGCGGCGCTCGCGCTCGGCGGACTCCTCGAACGGACCGGCGTCCTCGCGGTGCTCGCCCACTCGTTCGCGTCGGCCGTCCGCGGTCCGCGCAGTCTTGTCGTCGGCACCGGCGCCTCGGCCATCCTCGTCAACGCGTTCTCCGCCCAGCAGTACATGAGCATCGTCGTTCCGGGGCTCACCCTCCGGAACCTCTACGACGAGTACGGACTGGCGGGCGACGACCTCTCGCGGGCCATCGAGTCCGCGGGCACCCCGACGGGCGCGCTCTTCCCGTGGCACGCGGGCGCCGTCTACATGTCCGCCGTCTTCGGCGTGGGAACGCTCGCGTACGCGCCGTACTACTTCTTCGCGTTCCTCTCGCCGCTCGTCCTGTTCGCGACGACGCTCCTCGGCGGGCGGTACGACGGGACGGCCGGCTCCGGTCGTCAGTCGCCGTCGACTGACGACTGACCGTCGACGTCTCGGTCCGGTCGCGCGTACATTTACACGAGCTCTGTCGAAATCCTCGAGCCGTGATAGAAACCGCGTGCTGCATAGAGAGGGTGTATTCAGCACGGCACTGCGATTCGTTTCATGCTTCTTGTTGTAAAACAGCCGTTCAGTAGAGTCTGCAAATCTATCGTTGAGAGTTTTGTCCGGTTTCGGTGATATCTGTATCTGTGCTAACTAGAGGGTGCAAGGTGGTTAGGCAGACTTCTCGTCGATATAAAAGAGATACGCGCTAATACCGGCACCGGCAACAAGCCCTGAAACCATCCAGACAAGAACGAGTTCGGACTCGAAAGCGAACGCAACAAGCGCCCCGAGCAACATACCCATTGAGGAAGCCGCGATAGTAACCCCATCCCGATAGTCAATTTCCACAGTATAAAATATGGGATTTCTTAGACAAATATAATTTCTCTTTCAAGCTCTGTTGCTCAATACATCCTCTGTTCTGAGCGATTCGATTCACTTACAACAGGCGCCGGGTCCGTGACCGATTCGCGCCCTCTATGCAGCACGACCACAGAGACCTACTCAGTCGCTGCCAGAAATCATGGGTACTGACCGAACTGTGTTCTCTCGTCAATCAGTTCCTCTCGTATGCCGGCGAAATTGATTTAGTAAGACGCACGTAACACCACTGTATGTCCGAAGCAACTACCGGGTCGAACGGCGACGACGAAATCGTCACGGTGAATTTCAAAGTCACACAGTCGTTTCTCGACGAAATAGACAGCACGTGGCAGGGACGTGGGTTCAACAGTCGAAGTGAATTCATCCGCTACACTCTCCGAGATGCGACCGAGTTTCCGACGTTCGACCGCGATGAACTCATCGCTCTCCTCCGAGCAGAAGAAGACATCCGTGAGGGACAGACGATGAGTGCCGATGAAGCCCGCAAGCGGTTCGGAACCGATAGCGACGAGTGAGGGGGACTGGACGTGGGAACTCACATCGACAGCACAGGACGACCTTTCTGCCCTTTCTGCATCTGAGCAAGAGCGGATACTGAACAAACTCGACGATACCGTCGACTCGCCGTGGCGGGATCCACCGGACTATGGCGAACCACTCCAGAACAGTCCGCACAAGAAAGTGCGCATCGGTGAGTTCCGCTTAGCCGTAACCTTTCGTCAATCCGAACAGCGGATGGTTGTCGCTCGAATCAAGCGTCGTGGTGGAGCGTACACCGCCGACGACGACTGATGCTCTGTGCTGCACGAAATTTCTGACCGACTCGCGCCTGCTAGTCAGCACGCTCACAGAAACCTCACCAAACGCTGTCAGAAGTGTCGTGACCGACTCAGAGGGTGTATTCAGCACGGAGGGATTGTTTATTCTACTCTGCCCAGACTGAACTAACCGCTGAGCAGAGCCTGCGAATTGAGCGATTTCCTAAAACCAGTCTCGAACAGAGGGGATGATTTCTAAGGCTGTGGCAATGAGATAGAGTCCGAGAATAGCCACCACAACCCAACCCACGGATGCGATAATCGATTGTTCTGAGAAAGCACTCAGCATTCCGAACCAGACGATTAAAACTGAAACCCCGATTTGCACGAGCTTCCCGGTTGCTCCAAGAATTCCATCTTCAACAGCTTTCCGAACAACGATATACAATGCCTGCTCGTCAAATCCGACATCATGCTCACTATCTGTTCTATCCTCCGGAGAAGTCATGAGGAGGAAAGTCACTCAGGAGACTCAAAAGCGTATGGATGGGTGGCCGTCGTCACTCCCAGACGGAGTACCGAACCAATGACCGATTCGCGCCCTACGTTCAGCATGTTCGCAGAGACATTACCAAATGCTGTCAGTAACAACGTGCTGACCACAGAGAGAACATCCATTAGAAACTGGTCAGCACAATATTTTCAAAGAGAGATGAAATATTAGAAATATGAACTCAGCTCAAAAGAGACGTCTCGGGAACGTGGCAGGCATACTCAGTATTATCGTCTCGCTCGTCATCCTAATCTTTTGGATTATGGGTGTCATCTGAGTTCAAAGCAGAACTGTAACTGTTCCGTCTCTGTATCGATCCGGAACAGGGGTGATAGACCCATGAGACCGACTCGCGCCTTCTACTCGGCACGGCCTCAACGAACTGTCATCAGCAAAGAATTGACAGAGTCTTCGCGTGGAAAGTCGGCCTCGGCACTCATAGGGTTCGTCACCGCCGGGTGCCACCCCGACTCGGAACGGTGGCCTCGTCATCGGCCGTGCGGCGATATCGGACCCACCGGCAAGAGCGTTCCGAGAGGCCGTCGGTGCGAGGAAACCGGATACGGCTACGGCATCGCCTCGTTTTCGGCGTCCGCGAGGTTGCGGAGACGGTCCCTGTCGCTCCCGTCGAACTGCCGTTGGCACCGGGCGACCCACGAGGCGGCGTCGTCGGTCGTCTCCGGCGTCGGGTCGGCGGACGCGGGGTCGGTCGACTGCGCGTCCGTCGGCGTCGGTCGGTGAGTGGTCGTCTGCGATTCGGTCGTCGTGCGGGTGTTCGTGCTCACGAAATTCAGGTGGTGTCGCGGGTCGGTCGTCCGTCTGTTCGCCCTTCGAGAAGAGTTACGCGCGTACGGGTACGACCGACATGAGTTATCTCACACCTCTACCGGGTAGATAATAAAAGTTCGTGATGTATGTTCACGTGGTTCCGTCGCGAATGGCGTTCACTCCGAGGCGACCACCCTGTTGCGGAGCGTTCCGATTCCCTCGTACCACACCCCCACGTCGTCGCCTGGTTCCACGTCGCCGGGGTTCGCCGGACTCCCGAACGCTATCACGTCGCCCGGGCGGAACGTGTACCGCTCGGAGAGGAAGGAGACGACCTCTCGGGGGTCGAACAGCATCTCGCCCGTGTTCGCCTCCTGCCGGAGTTCGCCGCCGACGTGCGTCGTCATGTCGAGGTCGGTCGGTTCGACGTCCGTCTCTATCCACGGGCCGAGCGGTGCGGACCCGTCGAACGCTTTCCGGGCCGTCCGCTTCGGTTGGTCGATGGCGTCCAGGTCGTTCAGTATCGTGTAGCCGCGAATCGCCCCGTCGACTTCCCCGACCGACAGGTCCTGACAGGTCTCGTCGACGACGGCCGCCAACTCGCCGGCGTACGTCAGTCGGTCGCACCACGACGGGTAGACGATGTCGGCGCCGGGGTCGAGGAGCGACGTCGGCGGCTTGAGGAACCAGTCGGGTTCGTCGGGCACCTCGTAATCCATCTGGTCGACCGTCGCCGCGTAGTTCCGGCCGATGCAGTAGAACGTCGACGGTTCGCAGGGGGCCACCAGCGTCGCCTCGGCGGTGTCCCCTGTTCCCCCGCGGTCTTCGCTCGCCTCGTAGCCGACGGCGTACGCGTCGCCGTCGACGGTGACGACGCCGTCCTCGTACTCGCCCGTCTCGACGCTCCCGCCGGCCGTCCGGATGCGCGCTACTCGCATACGCGTTCAGCGAACCACCGCAGACGTATAGTTTCGGTCGGAACGGGGAGGCGACCGCGGCGCCGAGGGACGGCCGAGGCCGACCCGGCGGCGTCGGCGCCCTCACCCGAGGAGGTACCTGAGCCAGCGGTTCTCCTCGACGAGGGCGGTGCGTTCGAGGAAGGCGTCGACGCCGAGGATGCGACCCGCGCCCCACGCGCCGAGGCCGAACAGGAGGAGGGCGTAGACGAGGTGGTCGTCGACGACCCACCCGTGCGCGACGGGTAACCCCTGCATCAGACCGCCGGTCAGCGACGCCGCCCAGTAGAACAGCATCATCACTGCCCCCCAGAACGCCGACCACCTGACGGCGACGCCGAGCATCAGCGCCAGTCCCGTCAGCGTCAGTCCCCACGCGTTCAGCGGGTCGATGACGCCGATGTACTGGTTCGCCAGCGTCGCCCAGAACCCGCCGAACGGGTTCCCCTCGGGGATGCCGTTCAGGAGGAACCCGGCGGCGGTCCACGAGGGGTCGAGTATCTTCACGATGCCGCCCTGAAACAGCACCCACCCCATCGCCAACCGGAGCGTGAGGATGGAGTAGGCGACCCATCCCTCGGAGTAGTCGAACGACACGTCCCGTCCGAATATCTCCGCGTCCATCATGTGCCTAGTTGACATGGCACTTCGACGTTTCTCGTCAGACAAGATATATGTTGTTCAGAAAACGGTACTGGTCCGGTCGGTGAGGGTCCGCCTCGCCGAGGGCGTCAGCCTCTTCGGCATCCTGACCGTACGTAAGGTCCCATGCGAGTACTTCTAGCCGGTGCTCACGGACAGGTCGGACAGCACGCGTCGCAACTTCTCGGCGAGAGCGACCACGAGGCCGTCGGGATGGTCCGCGCGGCGGACCAGATTTCCGACGTCGAGGACCTCGGCATCGAGGCGGTCCACGCGGACCTCACCGAACCCGAAGACGTCTCGCGCGCCGTCGAGGGCGTCGACGCCGTCGTCTTCGCTGCGGGGTCCGGCGGCGACGACGTCTGGGGCGTCGACCGAGACGGGGCGGTGAACCTGATGGAGGCGTGCGAGTCCGCGGGCGTCGACCGGTTCGTCATGCTCAGCGCGATGAACGCCGACGCGCCCGAGGACTCCCCGGAGGCTCTCAGGGAGTACCTCCGGGCGAAGGCCGAGGCGGACGAACGCCTCCGCGAGAGCGACCTGACGTACACTATCGTCCGGCCGGGCGCTCTCACCAACGAGGAGGGTACCGGCCGGATTCGGACGGGCGAGAGCATCGACCGGCGGGACGGCGACGTGCCCCGCGTCGACGTGGCGCGGACGCTGCTCGCCGCGTTGGAGGAGGAGGCCACCTACGGCGTCACCTTCGAGATGCTCTCCGGGGACGTGGAGATAGAAGAGGCGCTGACGGACCCGCTGAACGAGGACTGAACCTCTCTTTCTCCCCGCTCAGCCGCAGAACCGAACCGCGGCCTCCGTCACGATATCGGCTACTTCGACCACCTCGTCGGTGTAGACGAACTCGCCGGCGCCGTGGATGTTCTCGCCGTCGGGGCCGAGGATGACCGTCGGCAGGTCCGCGCGATCCCCGAGGTAGTTGAAGTCGCCGACGCTTGAGAAGTAGCCGTACGCGGGGTCGACGCCGCAGACGGACCGCGTCGCCTCCGAGAGCGCGGTCACGAGGGGGTGGCCCTCGTCGGTGACGTACGGTCCGTAGACGATGTCCGGGTCGGGCGCCTCTCTGAATCCGATGTCCACCTCGCTCTCCAGACCCAGTTCGTCGACGACGCGTTCGGCGTCCGCGCGCGCCGTCTCCTTCGTCTCGCCGACGACGACGTGCCGGTCGACCATCAGGCGGGCGCGTTCGGGCACCGACAGCGTCTGACTGCCGCCCTCTATCTTCAGCGGGCAGACCGACCCCGACCCGAGTTTCGGGTGGTCGCCCGTCTCCATGTCGTCCAAGGTGGCGGCGAGTCGCCCGGCGTCGACGACGGCGTTGACGCCCTTCTCGGGTTGGGAGCCGTGGGCGGCCTTCCCGCGAACCTCGATGTCGTAGAACACCCGCCCCCGCGCCCCGAGGAGGAGCGCGGGGTTCTCCATCTCCGACTGCGCGAGGACGGGGCCGGGTTCGGTGACGACGGCGGCGTCGCAGTCGTCGGTGTAGCCGTCTCGAATCAGTCTGTCCGTCCCCAGACCGTACGGCCCCTCCTCGTCGACGACGGCCGTGAGGAGCACGTCGCCCGCGAGTTCCACCCCGGAGAGGGCGTCGAAGGCGACCATGACGGCCGCGAGGCCGCCCTTCATGTCGCAGGCGCCCTGCCCGTACAGTTTCCCGTCTTCGATGCGACCCGAACAGGGGTCCTCGTCCCAATCCTCAACGAGTTTCACCGTGTCCACGTGGGCGTTCAGCAGGAGCGTCGGCGCGTCGGGGTCGGACCCCTCCAGGCGCGCGAGGACGTTGTCGCCCTCGTACTCGGTGATGTCGGGTTCCGAGACGCGGTGGTACTCGGGGTCGTGGCCGCGTTCGGCCAACCAGTCGTGGACGAACCCCGTTATCTCGGCCTCCTCGAAGTAGGGGCTCGGGATGCGCACGAGTTTCTGTAGCAGGTCGACGGTCTCCTCGGGGTCGACCGTCGGCGCGGGGTCGTTTTCGCTCCCGTCTCCGCCTCCGCCGTCGGCGGTCGGGTCGGCGCCCGAATCAGTCATCGCCGGTCCTCCGAATCGCCGGGTCGTACTCGTCGGACGGGACGCCGGGAAGCGTCGCGAGGATGGCCTCCACGTCCACCTCCTTCTGCTGTCCGCGGTACCAGTAGACGGCGAAGACGACGATGCCGACCAGAATCCACGGGACGTAGATGGACAGCGACCCCTGGTACGCCTGCGTGAGGAGGCCGCCCGCGCCGAGGGCGCCGACGAGGCCGGTGACGCCGAGGAGCAGGGGACGCGAGAACCCCGCCTCGTGGGCGAGCGACGATCCCGTCAGAAGGACGTACAGCACCGTCACCGAGACGGCGGCGTAGGCGATGAGGTAGCTGAACGTGGCGATGCCGATGGCCTGACTCAGACCGGTGCTCCAGAACGTCAGCCCGGAGGCGACGAGGTAGAGGGTCAGAAGCGACCAGTGCGGCGTGCCGAAGCGGTCGGAGACTTCGGAAAACTTCTTCGGGAACACCTCGTCCCACGCCCACGAGTAGGGCATCTTGATGCCCGCGGCCATCACCGCGTGGACGGAGGAGGCGGTTGCGAGGAGGCCGCCGACGGCGACGATGGTCGTCCCGATATCGCCCAGGAACGCCTCGGCAGCGGTGGCCAGCGGTCGGGCCGAGTCCGCGAGGACGGTGTAGTCGGAGACGACGCCGTAGATGACCACGGAGGTCAGCACGTAGAGGACGATGAGGATGGCCGTCCCGCCGGCCATCGCGAGGGGGAGGTTGCGCGAGGGGTTCTTCACCTCCGCGCCCATCTGCCCGGCGACGGCGATGCCGATGTAGGCGTAGAAGAGGGGAACCGCGGCGGCGACGAAGCCGTCGAAGCCGCCGGTGAAGAACGGCGAGTAGTTCGCCGCGTCGACGTTCGCCAGTCCGGGCACGACGAGGACGAGGATGGAGAGGATGAGAAAGCCGAAGATGACGTTCTGCGAGACGCTGTACCCCTTCGAGCCGACGAGGTTCACGAGAAAGAGCACCGTCAACAGCCCGAACCCGGCGAGGGCGGCGTCGACGGAGGGATAGAACACCTGCAAGTAGCTGCCGAACCCGAGCGCCAACACCGCGTCGGCGGCCATGTAGCCCAGCCACTTCGACCACGTGACCAAGAATCCGGGGAGGCGGCTGTCGAACGTCCGCGAGACGTAGGCGTACGACCCGGCGGCCGCCGGGAATATCGTCGCCATCCAACCGTAGTTCAGCGCGATGCACATCGCCAAGAGTCCGGAGGCGACGACGACGAGGATGACGCTCGGCCCCGTCGTCGAACTCGCCGTCCCCAGCGTGACGAACAGCCCCGCGCCGAGCGTTCCCGCGACCACCGTGCTCACGGCTCCCAGCAGGCCGATATCGCGCGAGAGGCTCCGCCCGTCGTTCACGTCTACCGATGACATGTGTTCACATGGAACGCTCGCTCGATAAAGCCCCCCTCCCTCTCATGAGAGGGTCCTCCCTGCGACCCGAGTCAGTCGCCGCCGAGCAGTTTCGACTCGGCCTTCCGCAGGTGCTCGAGCAGCGTCGCCTTCGAGATACCTACCTCGGCGGCGAGTTCGGCCGCGCTGGTCTCTCTGGGCCACGCGTAGTAGCCCCGGCGGCGGGCCAACTCGTACACCTCACGCTGTCGCTCCGAGAGGGCGTCCGTGCGAAACATCCCGGTGCCGCCCTTCGGCGCGGTGATGAGTTCGACCCGCACGTCGGCGTTCTTCTCCGCCCGAATCGCCTCCAACCGCTCGTGGACCGTGTTGCGCGACTCGTGGACGAGCACGGTCCACTGCTCGCGACCGTCCTGCATCCGCACCGGTTCGTCCGGGATGAATCCCCGCGAGACGAGGGCGTCGTTGATGGAGTTGTTCAGGTCGTAGCGGACGACGATGCCGCGCGTCGCGCTTCCGGGCACCGTCTCGTCTTCGAACTCGCCCGTCTCCCACACCGACTCGGTCAGCGGGGAGTCGCGGACGGCGTCGACCAGTCGGTCGAGTTCCTCGACGCTGTCGGCGTAGGCGGTGAACCGGCCGTTTGCCAACCCGTCTATCTCGTGGACGCCGTGGCCGAGGAGACCGCCGTTCGCTTCCTCGGTCACTTCCAGCGTCCAGCAGTCGGGGTGCCAGATATCCAGACTCACTCTCACCCCCGCCTCCTCGTCCGTCATGGTGGAGGGAGGGTCACGCGCGCGCAAAAAGCTGTGCGTCCGCAGACTCGCTCGGAGGGTCGTTCTCGACGGGTTCGGCGCTTCGCTCGGCCGACGGCGGCCGCTCGCTCAGACCTTGCGGGCGAACGCCAGCGTGCCGCTGGTGCGCTCGATGAGCGCGCGGACGGTGTCGCCCTCGCGCGCGCCGGTGACGAAGATGGTGTACTTGCCCTTCTCGGCGACGCCGTCGCCCTTGCGACCGGTGCCGGTGATTTCGAGTTCGTACGTCCCGCCCTCCTCGATGGCCGGGCCCGTGTTCGTCTGCGTCTGCGCCGCGCGCTTCTGAACGGGGCGGAACGCACCGCAGGCCTCACAGCGGAGCATGTCCACGCCGTCCTCGGTGACGAGGCGCGTGTCGGGCAGACCGCACTCCGTGCAGGTGACGTACTCGGCGACGTACTCGTCGATGGCCGCCTCGAAGTCGGCGACGGTGAACGACCCGTTGTAGCGGGCGCGGTCGCCGTCGAACTGCCCGTTCGTCCCCAGTTCGCGCTGGATGTTCCGGTGGAGGTGCTGGGCCTCCCGCCCGAGGGCGTCGGCGATGTTGCCGAGGTTGGTCAGTCGGGTGAACGCGCCGTCCGTCTCGCCCTCCGGGTCGGGGACGTTGAGACGCGACTCCTCGTAGTTCCGCTCCGGGAGCGTGTCGAACGCTCTGTCGAGAGAATCTGCGTAGTCCATACCGGTCGGAGTGGACCCGGACCTAAAGCCGTTCCGTGTCCCGTGGTGGACCGGCGCTCACCGGGGACCGCGGGGCGGGAGGTCCGTTCGAGGCCGCTACTCGTGCCCGCTCACGGGAACCGGTTCGTACGGTTCTTCGAGGTACTCCACGTCCGACTCCGAGAGGTCGATATCCAGCGCTTCGACGGCGTCTTCGAGGTGTTCGACGCTGGAGGTGCCGAGGATGGGCGTCGTCACCCACGACTTCTCGAACTGCCACGCCATCGCAATCTGCGCCATCTTCACGTCTTTCTCCGCCGCGAGTTCCTCGACGCGTTCGTTTACCTCCGGCCCGCCGCCCTGCGTGTACCCGCGGTCGTGCTCGGACTCGTGTTCGCCGCGCGTCGTCGCGTCGAACTCCTCGTGCGGCCGGGTGAGGAATCCCGCGCCGAGCGGCGACCACGGCATGACGGCGATATCTTCCTTCTCGCAGAGCGGCAGCATCTCCCGCTCTTCTTCCCTGTAGGCGAGGTTGTAGAGGTTCTGCATGGAGACGAAGCGGTCCAGTCCGAGTCGGTCGCTGGTGTGAAGCGCCTCCGCGAACTGGTGCGCCCACATCGAACTCGCGCCGACGGAGCGCACCTTGCCGCGCCGCACCGCGTCGTCCAGCGCCCGCATCGTTTGCTCGACGGGCGTATCGTAATCCCAGCGGTGAATCTGGTAGAGGTCGACGGTGTCCATCCCGAGGCGGTCGAGGGAGTTATCCAACTCCTGCTCGATGGTCTTCCGCGAGAGGCCGCCCGAGTTCGGGTCGTCCTCGTCCATCTGCCCGTACACCTTCGTCGCGACCACGTACTCGTCGCGGTCGTACTCCGCGAGCACCTCCCCGAGAATCTCCTCCGACTCCCCGTACGAGTAGACGTTCGCGGTGTCGAAGAAGTTGATTCCGAGCTCTATCGCCCGCTCGATGAGTTCGCGGCTCTCCTCCCTGTCGAGGGTCCAGTCGTCCCAGTTCGTCCCGAAGCTCATACAGCCGAGACAGAGTTCGGAGACGGTGACGCCCGTCGACCCGAACGTGGTGTACTCCATGCGTCGCCTTCGCGCAGTCGGGAGAAAAGTGTACGTTCGATAGTCCAAAATCTCCGGTTCCGCCCCGCCCGCTCCCGTTCAGGAGCGCTCCCGCCTCTCCGTTTCGGCGACCCGGCGCTCGCGTTCGGCGCGCGCGTCGTCGACGGTGTCGTTCGCCACGAGACGGTCGAGTTTCCGCTCGAACTCCGCCTCGTCGACGTCGCCCGCGACGTACCGCCGCTTCAGTTCGTCGAGCGCGTCCGCGCGGCGTTCCTCCGGCGTCGGCTCCGGTTCCGAGAGGGCGTCGCCCACGCCTAGCGTCCGGAGGACGGGGTACTCCCTCTCCGCCCGGCGCGCGACGGCCTCGACTCGTCCGCCGCGCGGGAGTCTCGCCTTCCGCGCCAGCCCGTAGACGAGGCCGACGGCCGAGAGAACGGCCGCGACGGCGGCGAGAACGAACAGCGGGAGCACCGGGAACGCGAGTCGGAGCACCGCGGCGACGAGCGCTCCCTCGACCAGTCCGCTCCAGAGGACCAGCGCCGCGTACCCGGCGAGGACGGCCGACACGGTCCCCGAGACGAGCAACAGGAGCAGCGAGACGGATGCGGTCCGGTCGCGGAGGGCCATCGTCGTCCAGTCGGTGCCGGAGCCGGCATATATCTGTCGGACGCGAAGTGACGTAATGGGTCGTTTCGCCGCGGCGCGGACAGGTAACCAAACGAGAAGGTCTCGATAGGAGCCGTATACTCATACCGTCGGACCGAGACCGCTCGGCATGCACACCCCCGACCGCCCCCTCCGCCACGCGGCCCTCGTCTCGCTGGCGGTCGCCATCGGCGTAGGCGTCGCCGTCGTCGGCGCCGGCGTCCTCGCCCCCGGCGGGTTCTCGCTCGTTCCGGGGGCCGACACGCCGTCCGCGGCCGCCGGAACTCCGTCGACCGATTCGACCGCGACGGCGTCCCCGGCGACCCCGGTTTCCGGCGCGTCCGACGCGTCCGCCGGGACCGCCGGGACCGCCCCGCCGACCGAAACGCCGGCCCAATCGGCGGCGACGCCGGAAGCGTCGACGGACGAGACGACCGACCCGGACGCCGACACCGCCCGGACGGCGGACGCGGAACCCGCGAACGCGACGTGGACGGAGTACCGACTGGTCGTCGCCTTCCGGAACGACGACATCCAACCGTACTACGAGGCGTCGACGATGCGGGCCGTCGACGACGTCTTCGTCGAGGAGGGCGTTCCCGTGACGAACGCGGTCATCCCGTTCGTCGGCGGCGAGAACATCTCCGAGGCCGACGACACCTGCCGCTACCTCCGCGAACTCGGCCGCGACCACCCGCGGACCTTCGAGTTCGCCCTGCACGGCTACACGCACGAGAACCGGACCGACTTCCACGGGTCCAGCGAGTTCGGCGGGCAACCGTACGAGACGCAACTGCGGTGGATGCAGGAGGGAACCGACGAACTCGTCGCGTGCACGGGCGACCGCCCGACGACGTTCGTCCCCCCGATGAACACCTACGACGAGAACACGACGCGGGCGGCCGCCGAGACGAACTACACCACCGTCTCCGGCGGGTCGTGGTTCACGCGGACCTACTACGGCGAGGCGCCCGTCTTCGAGAACGGGAGCGTCGTCCACGTCGCCAGTTCCGGCGGCTACGTGGAGGACTGGACGACGATGGAGACCAAGTCGCGCGCGGACCTGACGGCGGAGTTCGACGAGGCGTACGCCGACGGCGGCACGTTCGTGATGATGATTCACTACCCCGACTTCGACACGCCCGAGAAGCGCGCGGACCTGCGAGCCCTCCTCGAACACGCGAAATCCCGCGAGGACGTGCGGTTCGTGACCGTCGGCGAACTCGGCTCCCGGGTGGCGAACGGGACGATGGAGCGAACCGACGACGGGTGGCGCGTGTACGAGTAGGGGGAGCGTGGCCGACCCGCGCGGTCAGAACCGCTCGTCTGCGCGTTCGCGCGCCGCGGCGGCGACGAACGGCAGCGTGATGGTGGCGTCGCCGACGACGGTGACGTTCTTCGCGGACTTCTCCAACTTCCCCCACGACCGCGCCTCGTCCAGCGTCGCCCCCGAGAGGCCGCCCGTGTGGTCGGGGTCCATCGTCAACTGGACGGCGTAGTCGTACGCGTCGGGGATGGTGAGCATGGTCTGGAGGACGTAGTTCTTCGGGACGCCGCCGCCGACGACCATCGCGCCGGCCTTCTCGGCCTCGAACGCGAGGTCCGAAAGGTGCGTCATGTCCTTCAGCGCGTCGAGCGTGAACTCCGACGTCTGCGAGTAGATCCACGCCTGAATCCCCAGCACGGAGTCCTGAATCGCCGGGCAGTATATCGGCACGTCGTTGTCGTACGCCGCGGCGGCGACGCCGGCGTCCTCCTCGATTCCCTCCTCTCGGTTCCGTTCGAGGTTCGCCCGGCCGAGTTCGGCGGTGAACTCCTGAATCGACACCGTGCGCTCGACCTCGGGAAAGACGTTCTCGCGGAGGTGCCCCTCGAACAGCGCGAAGTGCTCCTGAGGGAGGTAGACGTTGTAGATGCGGTCGACCTGCTCGTCGCGCAGATGTTCGTCGTGGTCGCGCATCGTCTCTCCCGTCGGCCGTGCCTCCTCGTCCGAGGGGTGCGGGTCGTGCGGTTCCGCCCGGCCGTGGTGGTGTTTGCCGCCGATAGCCTCGATGGAGTCGTGCGTCAGGTTCGCGCCCGTGGTGACGAGGGCGTCGATGTGGCCCTCCTCGATGAGGTCGACGACTATCTGGCGCATCCCGGTGGGGACCATCGCACCCGCGAGGCCGAACAGGTTCGTCACGTCGTCCCTCCCGATCATCTCGGCGTACACGTCGACCGCGCGCTGAAGCTTCGCCGCGCCGATGCCCGCCTTGCCGTACTCGCCGGTGAGTTCGCCGACGGTCATCCCGCCGCGGACCCGCGCGTGCCCGATGGGGTTCTCGCGGAACTCCTCGCGGTGCGGCGGGTGGTACTCGCCGTCGCCGCCGTTCGCGTCGTGCCCGTCCCCCTCGTGCTCGTGGCCGTCGTCGCTCATATCTCCCGGTGCGCGGCGGGGCGGTTTAGTGGTCGCGGTCCGGGACGGGCGCCGTCGGTCCGGTCGCCCCGGCGCCCCCGCGGGGCCGCCTCAGAGTCCGGTCGGGAAGTCGAGGTACGTCGCCTCCAGTCCCCACTCCTGCGCGAGGGCGGCGAGGTTGCGGACGCCGAACGTCTCCGTCGCGTAGTGGCCCGCGAGGAACACGTTCAGCCCCGCCTCGCGCGCCTCGTGGTAGGCCTGCTGTTTCCCCTCGCCGGTGACGAGAGCGTCCGCGCCGACGGCCTCGGCCTCCGAGACCCAGTCCGCGCCCGACCCGGTGACGACGGCTATCTCCGAAATCTCGTCGGGGCCGAACGCCAGCACCTGCGTCGACTCCCCGCCGTTGTCCAACTCGTCCAGCGCCTCCCGGAGTCCCTCGACGGTGTACGTCCGGGAGGCGCGGCCGCGTTGGCCGATGTGGACGGGACCGAGTTCGCCGAACGGTTCGCGCGATTCGAGTTCGAGGCGGTCCGCGACGCCCGCGGCGTTGCCCCGCGACTGGTGGCCGTCGAGGGGGAGATGCGAGACGTAGAGGCCGATATCGTTCTCGACCAGCGGCGCGATTCGGTCGTAGGTCCGGCCGGTCACTCGGTCCAGCCCGCCCCACACGAGGCCGTGGTGGACGACGAGGAGGTCCGCGCCCGCGTCGGCCGCCGCCTCGATGGTCGCCTCGGCGGCGTCGACGGCGAAGGCGACGTGTTCCACTTCGCCCCCCTCGGACCCCACCTGTAGGCCGTTCGCGCTGGCGTCCACGTCGGCGTACTCCTCGGTGTTCAGTTCCTCGTCGTACCGTGCGACCACGTCCGCGCGGTCCATCGTCATGTCTCGGCGGAGGGGCGCCCGCCGCTTGTATCCCGTTGGTCGCGGCGCGACGCGGCGCGGTACGGGAGGACGTGACGCGGCGCGGTCCGCCGCTTTTCGTCAGCCAGCGGCCACGATACCTTTGTACCCGCCGGGTCACCGAACGAGTACCCGTCACGAGACGGGAACGACGAACGACGCGGCTCTGCCGCGGTGATTGCCATGGGCAAATTCAGGAAAGCAATGCGCGCGTGGCGACGCCTCCCGCGCGGAACGAAGCGGAGTATCACGAGCAAGGTACGGCGACTGTTCCGAAGCGGAAAGCGGTAACAACGACCGTTCGTTCTTTTCGAGGCGCTACTCGCCGTCAGCGTCGGCGCCGTCGTCGCCGTCACTGTCACCGTTCCCGTTCGCCGCGGCGTGCGAGAACACGAACTCCCGGAGCAGTTTCCCCGCCAGCGACGCGGCCTGCCCGTCGTCCCGGTCGTTCACCTCGACGGCGTCGAAGCCGTCGGCGTGCGGGGCGACGGCGCGGACGACATCGCGCATCTCCCTCGGGGCCAGTCCGAACGGTTCGGGCGTCCCCGTTCCGGGCGCGAACCCTGGGTCGGCGCCGTCGACGTCGACGCTGAGGTACACCGACCGGCCGTCGAGTCGGTCGCCGAACTCGAACTCTTCTACATCCTCCGGCGGGACGACGGTCACGTCGCCCTCGTCGGCCCGGTCCCACTCCTCGGGCGACCCCGTCCGGGCGCCGAGGATGATGGCCTCCTCGGCGCCCAGCGAGTCGAGGACGCGGCGGGTGACGGTGGCGTGGCTCCACGGATTGCCGTCGTACTCGTCTCTCAAATCGAGGTGGGCGTCCAGACAGACGAACACGTCCGGTTCGACGGCGTCGACGCCGGCGCGGGTGACGGTGTGTTCGCCGCCGAGGAGGAGGGGGACGGCGCCGTCGTCGAAAGCGTCGCGGAGCGTTCCGCGCACCCACTCGACGTACTCTCCGGCGTCGTCCCACGGGCGGACGTCGCCCTCGTCGTGGACGAGACAGTCGGAAAAGCGCAGGTCGGTCCGCCGGTCGTAGTCGTCGAACGTCCGGGCGAACCGCCGGATTCTCTCGGGACCGAAGCGGGTCCCGGGTCGGAACGTGGTCGAGATATCCAGCGGGGCGCCCACGACGACGTACGCGGCGTCGTCACGCGGTGCGGTTGCCCCGGGGAACATCCCGACTATACGATCTTCCGCTGGCCCTCGTACTCGAGGTACTCGATGTCGTCGTCGGGGGTGAGGTCCTCGTCGTCGGGGATGCGCATCGTGAACGTCTCGTAGGTGTCGAGGTCCATGATCTGCGCGTCGTCGCCCGTCACGGAGACGACCTGACCCTGTTTTCGCTCGATGATGGGCACCCACACCTTCGCGTCGACGGGTTGGCTGAGCGAGCGCTTCTTGCTGTCGAAGACGCCCTTGCCCTCGATTCGCGCCTTCGCGCTGCCGTGCTTGCCGGGCTTGGCGGTGCTGTAGGCGTTTATCTTACAGGGGGACTCTTCCATCATCACGTAGCTTCCTTCCTGAAGTTCGCGGACCTGCTTCTGTTCTCTGGGCATACCTCCGCGTTATCGTCAGGTCCGTATAAACGGTTTGGAAACGGGCGACGCGGCGTTCTCCCGCGTGACGGACTCACGAACGCCGCGGCGGGCGTTTCCGTCTCGGCCGTCGGTGCGTTCAGACCTCGTCGGTGTCGGTGTTGGTGTCCACGTCGGCGTCGGTTCCGAGCCACGCGTCTCGCTCCTCGTCTCGCCGGCGCGAGAGGCTGCCGAGCGCGCCCGCCGCCGCGTTCGGGAGCGTGACGCCGACGAGGATGCCCGTCGTCGCCTCGCCGGGGGTGTCGAACAGCGGGAGGAGGTACTCGAACGGGAATGGGAGCGGGCCGTCGCCGACGACGGCCAGCGCGACCAGCCCGGGGATGAGGACGATGCCCCACGACAGCGCCGACAGCAGGCCGTGCCACGCGCCGTCGGCCGGGTCCGGGCCGACGAGGTAGCCGGCGACGGCGCTCCCGGCGAGGCCGCCGACGAGCGTCACCCGGCCCGTGAGAAAGAAGACGAGCGCCTCGCTGCACGCGGCGAGAGCGAATCCAGCGACGACGGCCCGCCACCGAGTCATTGCCGGTACGGTCGGTCGTCCCTCCAGATAAACGTCCGCCCCCGAAACTCAGGTTTGATAAGGGAGCTACTCCTCGCCGCGCCGCTGTCGCATGCTCTGTCGGGTGAACTGCGGCGTCGCCCGGATGCCGCGCTTCGAGCGGAACGAGCGGTAGAGTTGGATGATGACGGGCACCGTCAGCGCCGCGGCGACGGCGGCCGGGAGGATGCTCGTCTGGTCGAAGGCGTAGAGGATGGCCGTCGAGAGGGCGCCGACGGCGAACAGGACGCCGTAGACGATGCGCCGGGCGAGTCTGTCCAGCACGCCCTCCTTGTCCTGCAACCGGACGTTCACGGTGAGGTTCTCGCGCTCGACGCTGTCCAGCACCCGGTCGAGTTTCGGCGGGACGGTGAACAGCGCCTCTGTCGTCCGCTGCATCTGCTGGCCGGCGTCGCGGACGAGTTCCTTGGCCGTCTCCTCGTAGTAGCCCTCGTCGCGGAGGTAGTCGGTGGCGACGGAGATGAAGTCGAACTCGGGGTCGAGGGTGACGCAGACGCCCTCTACGACCGTCGCCACGCGGAGCACCAACGCGAGGTTCCGCGGGAGGCGGAGGGGGAACTCGTAGATGGTCGACTCGACCTGCTCGATTATCTGCTGGACGCGGTACTGCTCGATGTCCTCGCCGCGGGCGTCGGCGATGGCCAGTTCCATCACGTCGCCCATCACCTGCCGGTCCGCTTCGGGAGAGAGCGTTCCCATCTCGATGAGGGCGTCGAGGATACCGTCGATGTCCTGGTTGGCGACGGAGACGTAGAAGTCGACTATCTTGTCCTGGACGAACGGGTCGACGCGGCCGGACATCCCGAAGTCGTAGAAGATGATGGCGCCGTCGTCGTCGACGGCGAGGTTGCCGGGGTGGGGGTCGGCGTGGAAGACGCCGTCGTCGATTATCATCTGCAGGTAGATGCGCTGGAGGCGGGTCGCCAACTCCGTCCGGTCGACGCCCATCGCGTCCAGCGCCTCGACGTCGTTTATCTTCGTCCCGGGGAGGTACTCCATCGTCAGCACGCGCGGTCCGGAGCGTTCCTCGACGGGTTCGGGGATGCGGATGGCCTCGTCGCCCTCGAAGTTCGACTGTATCTGATCGAGGATGCGGCGCTCGCGGCCGTAGTCCATCTCCTGTCGAATGGTCTTTGCGAACTCGTCGGCCAAGTTCTCCAGCGAGAACGCCCGACCCTCACCGATGAAGCGCATCACTAACGGGAGCGACCACTTGACGACCCGCAGGTCCGCTTCGACGAGTGACTCGATGCCGGGGCGGCGGACCTTCACCGCCACGTCCTCGCCGTCGTGGCGCGCGGTGTACACCTGCCCGAGGCTGGCGCCGCTGATGGGGTCCTCGTCGAACGACTCGAACGCCTCCTCGACCGGACCGACTTCGGCTTCGAGCACCTCCTTGGACTCCGCCCACGGCGCGGGCGGCACGTCGTCCTGGAGGCTCGACAGCACCTCGATGTACGCGGGCGGGAGGATGTCCGGCCGCGTCGACAGCAGTTGGCCGAGTTTGATGAACGTCGGGCCGAGCGTCAGCAGGGAGTCGAGCAGAATCGTCGCCCGTCGCTCCTGCATCTCGGTCGTGACGCTCCGCGACCCGCCGAAGAGGACGAACCTCCGGCGGTCCCTCGCGTACGCGACTATCAGCGGGGAGAACTGGTAGACGACGACGAGGAACCGCCAGTACGAGCGGAGGTTGACCAGCGTCACCACCTCACCGCGCGGTCACGCATCCGCGTCGTCGGCACCGGCGATGGGGATGGTCCGCTCCGGAGCGGACTCGCGCTTCGGCAAGCGGATGGTGAGGACGCCGCGGTCCATCTCGCCGTCGGCGCCGGCGCCCGCCGCGTCCGGGGGGAGGGGGAGTTCGGCGTCGAGGAACAGCGAGCGGTCCTCGCGGACGTAGCGGAACTCGCGCGGAAGCTCCTTGTCGCGGCGCGCCTCGATGACGAGACGGCCCTTCTCGACGCGGAGTTCCGCGGTGTCGGGCGTCACGCCGGGGAGGTCCAAGACGATGAGGTACGCGTCGTCGGACTCCAAGAGGTCGGCGAACACGGCGTCCGGCAGTTCCTGGAGCGCGTCCCGCAGTGCAGACATACCCACCGGTAAGGAGTCCGGGTCGAAAAAGCCCGCGGTCGGGGAGTTCGACGCGGCTAAGTGTTGCGGCCGGCCGTCGGGCGGCGACTCCGAGACGACGGCGACGCTCACTCCGCGAACGCCAGTCGGACCGCGTCGGACAGTCCGGCCACGCGGGCCGCGTGTTCCCACGACTCCTCGCGGATACCGTTGGTGACGTAGGCGAAGCCGACGCCCAGTTCGGGGTCGCCCCAGCCGAAGACGCTGCCGAGGCCGGCGTGCCCGAACATCCGCTCGCGGCTGAGCGACCCGAACATGTCGTTGGCGAGGCCGCCCGTCCAGAAGCCGAGGCCGTACCGCGCCGGTCGGGAGAGCGTGCCGTCCGACTCCGTCTCGGCGTGGGTGCGCGTCGCCTCCTCGACGGTCGACTCCTCCAACAGGCGCGTGCCGTCGAGTTCGCCCCCGTTCGCCACGCAGGCGTAGAACCGGGCCATGTCCCTCGCGGTTCCGACGCCGTTGGCCGCCGGAATCACGGCCCGCCGGACGGCCTCGGCGTTGAACGCCTCGGCCGACTCGGACGCCGGGATACCGAGTCCCTCCTCGGGGTCGCGGCACCGGTCGAACACCTCGAACCCCGTGAGCGTGGCCACGTCGTCCTCCTCCTCGGGACCGAGTCCGATGCCGGTGTCGTCCATCCCCAGCGGTTCGAACACGTTCTCGGCGACGTACTCGTCCACGTGCTGGCCGCTGAGCCGGCGGATCAGTTCGCCGACCAGCCACCCGTAGTTGAACGTGTGGTACGCGGGCGTCTCGCCGGGGTCGAACACCGGCTCTATCTCCTCCATCGCCGCCACGACGGCGTCCCAGTCGCCCCACTGGTCGGCCGCCTCGTCGAACTCGCCGTACGGGATACCGGCGGTGTGGCTGAGCACCTGCCGAATCGTTATCTCGGCCTTCTCCTCGCTCTCGTCGGCGAACTCGGGCCAGTGGTCGACGACAGGGTCGTCGTAGTCGGCCTCGCCTCGCTCTATCAGTTGGTGCAGGCCGACGCCGGCGTAGGGCTTGGTACACGAGAACAGCAGGTGTCGCGTCTCGGCGGTGGTCTCCCCGCCGTCCGGACCGGTCGTCCCGCCCGCGAACTCGACCGCGAGGTCCCCGTCGACGTAGACGGCCAACTGCGCGCCGTGGTGTAGGCCGACGTCCAGTTGCCGGTCGAACGCCGCTCGAAGCCGCTCCCGGTCGCCGTCTGTCAGTTTCGCCATGTCCGCAGTGATAGTTGAGGTACAATAAGCGTTGGCGGGCGGGGTATCGAGGAGGACGCTCTTCCACCCCGTTCCCGCGTCGCCCGCGGAGCCTTTTACCGTCGGCCCGCAACGGCACGGTATGACGAACGCGCACGACCGGCAGACCGCCGGGTTCAAAGAGCGCACGCGGGTCGCCGAGGCGCGCGAGACGCTCCTGTCGGCGGCGACGCCGCACGGACGGACCGAGCGGCTTCCCCTCGGGCGGGCCGACGGGCGGCCCATCGCGGAGACGGTGACCGCGCCGAACCCCGTCCCGAACTACGACCGCGCGGCGATGGACGGGTGGGCCGTCCGCGCCGAGGACACGTTCGGGGCGTCCGGCCGGTCGCCCGCGGTGCTCCGCCTCGTCGCCGACGAGGCCCAATCGACGCCCGACGCCGCTGTCGACTCCGGGGCGGCCGTCCGCGTCCACACGGGCAGCGAACTCCCGGCGGGCGCGGACGCGGTGGTGATGGTCGAACGCGCCGACGCTATCGGCTCCGAGTTGGAGGTGTTCGACGCCGTCACCGCCGGCGAGAACGTCGGCGAGACGGGCGAGGACGTGGCGGACGGCCAGCGACTGTTCGACCCGGGTCACCAACTCCGGCCCTCCGACCTGGGCCTCCTGAAGTCCGTCGGCGTCGGCGAAGTGTCGGCGTACGACTACCCGACGGTCGGCGTGATTCCGACGGGCGAGGAACTCGTCCAGTCGGACCCCGACCCCGGCGAGATAATCGAAACGAACGGACTCACCGTCTCGCGCCTGGTCGAACGCTGGGGGGGCGTGGCGACGTACCGCGACGTGGTGACCGACGACCCGAACGCCCTCCGCGCGGCCGTTCAACGCGACCTGACGAAGGACGTCGTCGTGACGACCGGCGGGTCCTCCGTGGGCGAACGCGACCTCATCCCCGAGGTGGTCTCCGAACTCGGCGAGGTGCTCGTCCACGGCGTCGCCCTCAAACCGGGCCACCCCGTCGCGCTCGGTATCGTCGAGGAGACGCCCGTCGTGATGCTTCCGGGCTACCCCGTCGCCTGCATCGTCAACGCCGTCCAGTTCCTCCGACCCCTCCTCAAGCGCGTGGGGCACCTCCCCGAGCGTCCGTTCCCGACGGTCGAAGCCCGCTTGCGGCGGAAGATTCCGAGCGAACCCGGGATTCGAACGTTCGCGCGCGTGCGACTCGACGACGCCGAGGACGCCGCCGACGGCGAGGGCGTCGAACGAACCGCCGAACCGACCCGCGCCGACGGGTCGGGCGTGCTCTCCTCGGTCGCCCTCGCGGACGGGTGGGTCGCCGTCCCGGAGGGGAGAGAGGGGTACGCCGAGGGCGAGACGGTGACCGTCGAGGGCTGGGAGTGGTCGGCGTGACTTCCGTCGGACGGCTTCTCGGCCGCGTCGCGGCCCGGCGTGTGACCGACGGCGTCACCCTCACCACGGGGTGGTTCGCGTGAGCCGAAAGGAGTTCCGCGACCTGGCGGACCCGGTGGAAGCGCACGACGCCATCGCGAGTCTCGATTTGGCGCCCGAAGCGGAGACGGTTCCGCTCCGCGAATCGAGGGGCCGCGTCCTCGCCGAGCGAATCGACGCCGAAATGGACGTACCCGGGTTCGACCGGGCGAGCATGGACGGCTACGCCGTCCGCGCCGAGGACACCTTCGGGGCCGGCGAGGGCTCCCCCCTCGAACTCGAACTCATCGGGGAGGTGCACGCGGGCGTGGAACCCGACGTGACCGTCGGGGACGGCGAGGCGGCGGAGATTTCGACGGGCGCCGTGATGCCCGACGGCGCCGACGCCGTCGTCATCGTGGAGCGAACGGAGGAACGGGAGGGGAACGTGGTCGTCCGCGACGCCGTCGCGCCCGGCGACAGCGTGATGCTCGCGGGCGCGGACGTGGCCGCCGGCGCGCGCGCCCTCGGTCCGGGAACGCTCCTCACGCCGCGCGAAATCGGACTTCTCTCGGCGCTCGGCGTCGACGAGGTGCCCGTCCGGGGGAAACCCACCGTCGGCATCGTCTCCACCGGCGACGAACTCGTCCGGCCGGGAGAGCCGCTGAACAGCGACGCCGGGCAGATATACGACGTGAACAGCTACACCGTCGCCACCGGCGTCGAGGAGGCGGGCGGCGAGGTCCGGACGTACCCCCACGCCGGCGACGACTACGAGGAGATGGAGCGTCTGCTGGTGGAGGCGTCCGAGGAGTGCGACCTCGTCCTCTCCTCGGGGTCCACCTCGGCCTCCGCCGTCGACGTCATCTACCGCGTCATCGAGGAACGCGGCGAGTTGCTCCTCCACGGCGTCTCCGTCAAACCGGGCAAACCCATGCTCGTCGGGACGCTCGGCGAGGGCGAGTCGCCCTCGGCGTACGTCGGCCTGCCGGGCTACCCCGTCTCGGCGCTCACCATCTTCCGGACGTTCGTCGCCCCCGCGATTCGCCGCGCGGCCGGCCTGCCCGAACCGCGGACGGCGACCGTCTCGGGGTCGATGGCCGTCCGCGAGCGCTACGGCGAGGGCCGGATGCGCCTCATGCCAGTCGGCCTCGTCGAGGACGAGGGCGGCGAGACGCTGGTCTACCCCGTCGACAAGGGGAGCGGCGCGACCACCTCCCTGGTCGAGGCCGACGGCGTGGTCGAGATTCACCCCGACACCGAGTACCTCGCGGAGGGCGAGTCCGTCGAGGTGCGCCTGTTCTCGCCGGACGTGCGCGCCCCGACGCTGCTCGCCGTCGGCGAGGACGACCCGGCGCTCTCGCGCCTCCTCGACCGACTCGACGCGCCGCGCTTCCTCCCGGTCGGCACGCGCGAGGGCCTCCGCCGCCTCCGGGGCGGCGTGCCGGACGTGGCCGTCGCCGCCGGCCCACTCGACCGGGATATCGACGGCGTCGAACTGGGTCGGTGGACCCGCGAGTGGGGCCTCGTCGTCCCCGCCGAGAATCCGCAGGAGGTGACCGGTCTCGCGGACCTCGTCGAACGCGACCTACGCTTCGTCAACCGCGGGACGGACTCCGGCCTCCGCTCCTCGCTCGAAGCGGCGCTCGCGGGCCTCGCCGAGGAACGGGGGGCCGAGCGCCGCGACCTCGCGGACGCGATTTCGGGCTACGAACTGACGACGAAGGCGACGGAGAGTCCCGCGCGGGCCGTCCTGCGCGGGAAGGCGGACGCCGGTCTCGGCCTCCGGGTCACCGCCGAGCGCCTCGGGATGGCGTTCGTCCCCGTCGACCGCGAACCCGTGCGCGTCCTCGCCAACCCCGAGCGAACGGGGAAATCCAGCGTCGAGGCGTTCGCCTCGGTGCTCGAATCGGCCGACGATTTGTTCGGTCAACTCGACGGATACGAAATCAATTGATTTCGGCCTCGCAAATAAGTCACTCAGCAAGAGTCTTTTTGTGGGATGAGACTAACCGACGGGGTATGTCCCCTGCCCGTACCGTCCTGCACGTCGACGACGACCCGGACATGCTCGAACTCTCGGCGCTCTCCTTTCGCCGCGCGCACGGCGACGAGGTCGAGATTCTGACGGCCTCCGACGCCGAAGAGGGTCTCACGCTGCTCGACTCCCACGCCGTCGACTGCATCATCAGCGACTCGCTGTGCCTCGCGGACGACACCGCCTTCATCGTCGCCGCGCGGCGGCGGAACGACCACGTGCCCATCATCTTCTACACGGCCAAGGAGTGGGACGCCGTCGCCCTCGACGCCCTCGAAGCGGACGTCTCGGAGTACGTCAGGAAGGCGGATGCCGACGGTATCGGGGCCGTCGTCGAACGCGCCCGCACGCTCGCCGGTACGGAGAGTCTGCCGGCCGTGACCGAGGCGCAACTGTTCGAGGGGCGACCGTGCGACACCGTCGAGGAGGCCGTCGGGACGTTCCCCGCCGAAATCGAGGGCGGACCGTGGACCATCGTCGGCGTCCACGACTGGGACGTCGACGACGAACTCGGGACGACCATCGCGCAGGTGCTCGAAGCGCACACCGGCGTCGACGCCCTCGAATCCGAACCGCTGTTCTCGTCGCTGGACACCGACGCGTTGCAGACGATGCTCGAACCGCGGGGCGACGGCGTGCCCCGCTACGACATCTACGTCCGGTTCCCGTACGGACGGTACGAGGTGTCCGTCTCCAGCGACGGCTTCGTCGCCGTCCGTAAACTGCCGGAGACGGGCTACGAGTAGGGTTACTCGCGGACGAACCCGCCGTCCGTGGCGATGCGACGGTTCCGCAGGTCGTCGAACGAGTCGACTCTGACGTCCGCGAGGACGCAGCGACCGCGGCGCTCCGGCGGGTGACGCTCGACGTGCAGGCCGTCGAGGCCGGCGTTCCACGCGGCGCCGATGTCGCTCGACCCGTCGCCGGCGAGGACTCCCCGTCCCTCGGTGGGGTCGACGCCCATCGCGCGCATCGCGTGGCGGACCGGCGCGGGGTCGGGCTTCCAGCCCAGTTCCTCGGTGCAGCAGACTACCTCGTCGAACCAGTCCCGGAGGTCGAGGTGGTCGATGACGGGGTCCGCGAGGAACTGTTGGCAGTGCGTGACGACGCCCACCGGTCGGTTCCCGACGACGTCGCGGAGGAGGCGGGCGGCGTCCTCGTGGAGGTACGTCGCCTCCGCGCGGGCCTGCGGGTCCTCGACGGCGTGGAACGCCGGCCAGAACTCCGCCGGGTCGATGTCCCACGCGCGCAGTTGCGGGTCGCGGGCGCCGCCGAGGCCGTGCCAGATGACCTCGGCCTCGCGGTCGGTGAACTCCCGGCCGAGACTGTCGCCGACCCGGTCGAACACCTCGCGGGTGTACGACCAGTCGGCGTCGACGAGCGTCCCGTCGAGGTCGAACAGCCAGAAGTCGTATGCGTCGGAAACCATCAGGAGACAGTGATAGGCATTCTCTCGCTTTATGCTTTTCGCCGTTACTGTCGGCTTACCCGAACGGTTAGTCGTCCGTTACTCGGATGCTCGACCCGAGGTACTTGTGGAGCGTCTCGCGCGCCGAATCCGCGTTGAACGGCGTCGGGTCGGCCTCGATTTCGGCCCGCAGCGCATCCACGTACGCCTCGTCGGCGCGCAACTCCCGGAACGACACCGACTCGACGGGGACCGACAGCCACCCCTCCGCGAGTTCGCGGGCGTGGCGTTCGTCGTTCACCTCGCCGCGCCAGAGGGCGTCGCGGAAGAACCGCCACTCCCCCTCGCCCGGTTCGTCGGCCGCCACCTCGACCACCGTCTCGAACGTCCGCGGGTCGGTACGGACGCCCGACTCGGCGTCGAGGCGGAACCGCACCCGGAAGACGTACGCGGCGTCCACGGCTATCGCTCGTCGTCGAAGAGGTCCGCGAGCCGGATGTCTTTCTCCGTGATGCCGCCCTCCTCGTGGCTCGTGAGGCGGACTTCGACCTCCTCGTAGCGGACGATAATCTCGGGGTGGTGGACCTCCTCTTCGGCCACCTCGCCCACCTGCGTGGCGAACTCGATACCCTTCAGGTAGTCGTCGAACTCGTAGGTCTTCGTTATCTCGTCGCCGTCGCGCTCCCAGCCGTCGGGTAGGCGGTTCTGTATCTCGTCGTCCTCGAGTAGTTCGGCCATGGTGGTGCGTCGGACGCCGGCCGAATAACGTTTCTCCCCGTTTCGTCGGGATCCGCCCCGTCAGTCGTCCGAGAGGCTCTCCAAGACGTGCTGGGGGATGTCGGCGTCGTCGGGGACGTCCTCGGGGGCGCTCTCCGCGAGTCCCTCTCGGGGTCCGGACGGCCCGTCGAACGACGGTTCCTCGCCGCCGAAGTCGGGGTCGAACAGCGTCATCGCCGTCTGGATGGTGTCCCAGTCGTCCTCGACGGCCGCCTCGCGGAGGCTCTTCGTCGGCGCCGACAGCAGTTGGCCGACGAGGGCGTCCGCGAGCGCGGACACCGTCTCGCGCTGCTCGTCGGTCAACTCGCCCTGCGCCTCCAGTTTCGACAGCGCCGTCTCCAGTTCGCGGCCCTTCACGCGCTCTGCGGCCTCGTACATCCCGCTGATGGCCTGGTCGGCGCGCTTGCGCTTGAAGGATTCGAGCAGTCGCTCGAACTCCTCGTCGATCATCGCCTCGACGCGCTCGGCGGCCTCGCGCCGGCGTTCGCGCGTCTCGTCGGTGACCGCCTCCAGCCCGTCGATGTCGTGGACGACGACGCCCGCCAGTCCGTCGACGTCGGGGTCGACGTCGCGCGGTTGGGCGATGTCGATGAGCGTCGTCTCGCCGCCCGTCTCGACGTGGGCGTGCGAGAGGACGTAGCCGGGGCTGCCGGTGGCCGAGATGACCACGTCGGCGGCCTCTATCGCCTCGTCGACGGCCGCGAGCGGAACCGCCCGCGCCGGCACGTCCACCTCGGCGGCCACGTGCTCGGCGTGCGGGACCGTGCGGTTGGCGACGACCAGTTCGGCGACGCCGGCGTCGGCCAGCGACTTCGCCGCCAGCGTGCCCATCTCGCCCGCGCCGACGACCAGCGCCGTCGACCCGGCCAGCGGCGTCTCCGACTCGGCGAGACGAACCGCCGCCGACCCGAGGGAGACGGCGCCCTCGTTTATCTCGGTCTCGGTCCGGGCGCGTTCGCCGACGTGGACGGCCTTCGTCACCGCGTCGTCGAGCACTCGGCCGATGCCGCCCGCGCCGCGGGCGTCCTCGAAGGCGCGCTTGAGTTGGCCGAGTATCTGGTCCTCCCCGAGGACGAGCGATTCGAGCCCCGCCGCGACCCGCATCAGGTGGCGGAGGCTCTCCTCGTGGTCCATCTGGACGACGACGCCGTCGCGGACGTCGGGAGCGAAGTCGGAGAGCGCGCGCCGTCCGGCGGCCTGCGCGTCGGTGACGACGTACGCCTCCGCGCGGTTACACGTCTGCAGGACGAACGCCTCGGAGACGCCCTCGCGCGAGAGGAGGGTGCCGACGGCGGAGCGAACGTCCTCGCCGGACGCGGACTCTATCTCGTCGACGGTCGCGCGTTCGTGAGAGACGCGAACGCCGGAGATGACTCCTGCGCTCCTCATCGTTCACCTCCTCCAGTGTTACGTATCACTCGGTCTGCCTCTTGGCGGGCCTTGGATTTCCCCGTACGTAAAGCCTTCCAAACCCGCTCCGACCGCACGACGGCGCGCACCGCGTCCCGCCGTTCTCGGGGGGTGCGGTCGCTCTCCCGCAGTTCCGTTCGAAGCCGTCCCGTCAGGTCGGCCATCGCCCCCGCGCCCTCGAGTTCGGTCTCGATTCGCTCGCGCAGATGTTTCGCGAGGGCGGGACTCGCTCCGCCCGTCGAAATCGCGACCCGCACGTCGCCGTCCTCGACGGTGGCGGGGACGACGACGCTCCGGGCGTGGCGCTCCTCGTCGCCGCTCGCGTCCGCGCGGTTCACAAGCGCGCCGGCCTCCCGGGCGGCGCGTTCGGCGGCGTCGTTCACCGCCCCGTCGTCCGTCGCGGCGACGACTAACGCGGGGTCGTACCGGGCGACCCAGTCGGCCACCTCCGCGGGCGCCGGCGACGCCTCTATCAAGTCGGCGCCGCCGTAGTCGTCCGCCTCGAACTCGAACGACGGCGCGACGACGGTCACGTCCGCCTCGCGGGCGAAGCGCCGCGCCTTCCGCGCGCCGACGGCGCCGCCGCCGAAGACGAGCACCGATTCCTCCGTGAAGTCGTGGTACAGCGGTATCACCGATTTCGTTCCTCCCGCTCGCTCGTTCGTCTCTTTCCGTGTTCGCTCCCCTCCGCGTCCGCGCTTCCGTCCGCGTCCGTGGCTCTCACGCGATTCACTCCGTGTTCGCCTCGGCCCGTTCGTCCATTCTGATTCCCGTCTTCTTCAGGATGCGCGTCGAGAACAGCGTGTCCCAGTCGCCCTGCTCTTCGGCCGTGGTCCGCGGGCCGACGTCCCAGTGCTCGGCCATCACCTCGCGGACCCGTTCGATGCGCTCCTCGCTCTCCGCCTCGGAGCGCCCGTGCGTCATGGCGAAGAAGTTGTACGGCCAGACGCCCTCGTGGCGGGGCCGCCGGTAGCAGTGCGTCACGAAGTCCAGGGAGGCGACGGCGGGGCCGACGTCCTCGACCGCGTCGTCGGGAACGTCCCAGACGGTCATCCCGTTCTCGGTGTAGCCGAGAGCGTAGTGGTTCGGGATGACGCCCACCCGGCGAATCTTCCCTTCCAGTTCGAACCGCTTTATCGTCCGGACGACCCAGTCGGTCTCCGCGCCCAGCGCCGCCGCCACGTCGGCGTACGGCGTCTCCGTCACCGGAAGGCCGCCCTGAATCTCCAACACGAGGTCGCGTTCGGCGGGCGTCAGCGTCCGGCGGTCCTCGGGTTCCACGTCGGGTCCGAGATGCGAGAGGTCCACGTCGCCCGCCGGAATCGGGCCGTCGAGCATGAACTTCGCCTCGACGCGGAACTCGTCCTGCTTCGGGAGGTTGTACGTCTCTTGGCCCGTCTCCGCCTCTATCTCCGCGAGCACCTCGTCGACGCGGTCCTCGTCGGCGACGCTCACGACGAACCACATGTTGAGGTGTGGGTGTTCGCGCTCGTAGTTGTGTGCGACCTCCCGGTGGGCGTTCACCAGTTCCGCCACCTCCTCGAAGCGGTCCTCGGGGGCGTGCATGGCGACCAGCGTCGCCGTGCCGCCTATCTCCTCGGCGTTGACGAGGGCGCCGAAGCGCGTCAGCACGCCCGCCTCGTCGAGGGCGCGGACGCGGTCGAGGAGGTCCGCGGCGCTCACGTCGACTCCGCGTTCTCGAAGCGCCGCCGCGGCCGGTTCGAACGGCCGCTCGACCGCGGGGAACCCTCCTTGGAAGGCGTTGACGACGGCTCGGTCGAGGTCCGTCAACTCGGCTCTGTCGACGTCGGCCCTGCTCATGGTCGACTCTCGGAAGTCCGCGAGGATAAGCGTCTCGGAGCGGGCGGTCGGGCCCCTCGGAGAAGGTGGTTCACTACCTCGTCTCAGACGACACCGAACCGAAAACGTGCGGTTAGCTATAGGCGAACGCGGCGCCGGCCTCGACTCGCCGCCCCCGTCCCTGTCGCCTCGTCAGGGGACTGGCGTCACGCGGTCGACCCTGTCGAGGGATTCGAGGTCGGAGACGAGGGCGTCCTGGTCGACGTTCGCCTCGTAGTAGAACACGAGGTCGAAGGTGCCGTCGCGGAGGAGTTGCTGACACTCCCAGACGAACTCCTCGTCGTCGAGGGTGAGTCCCTGAAACTGGTTCGAGGAGAAGTCGGTGTCGTCGTTGCCGGCGTAGATGTACGTCTCGCCCTTCCCCGCGCGCCCGGCGATGACTTCGTTGATGTCGACGGTGAGTTCCTGCATCTCCAGGTCCTCGTCGCTGCCGAGGTCGGTGTGGACGACGGCGCCGAGGAGTTCGATGTCGCCGGGTTCCAGGAGCGCCAGCGTGCGTTTGTAGAGGTCGTCGTCTACGGTCTCGCTCATACGCGAGGATGGACGACGGAGGATAAACGGGTGGCGGTTCGTCGCGACGCCGCGAGCGCGGCGCTCCGAGTTCTCCGCTCCCGACCGCCCACAACAGTTATCAGATGGTAGGATAGTAGATATGGACTGAACGTGGCGGGAGAACGAAAAGAAACATACGTCTCGGAAGGGTTTCCCCTCCAATGAGACAGTGGCTTCGTCGACAGTTCAACGGCGCCTACGAGCGCACGCTCCGCCGTGAACTCGGAAACGGCCCCGCGCACGTCGCCATCATCCAGGACGGCAACCGCCGGTACGCACGGAACCACGGCGACGACGCGCCCGACGGGCACAAGGCGGGCGCGAAGACGACCGAGCGAGTGCTCGATTGGTGCGACGAGGCCGGCGTCGAGGAACTGACGCTGTACGCCTTCTCGACGGAGAACTTCGACCGCCCCGACGACGAACTCGAACCGCTGTTCGACCTCATCGAGTCGAAACTGTACGAGTTCGCGGACGCCGAACGCGTCCACGACTCCGAGGTGCGCATCTGCGCCATCGGACAGACGGACCGCCTCCCGGACCGCCTCGGCGAGGCCATCGACTACGCGGAGGGGAAAACCGGCCACTACGACGGCTTCCGCCTCAACATCGCCCTCGCGTACGGCGGCCGGGCCGAACTGCTCGGCGCCGCCCGCGACGTGGCCCGCGACGTGCAGACGGGCGACCTCTCGGCGTCGGACGTCTCCCTCGACGCGATAGACGAACGGCTCTGCCGCCGCCCCGCCCGCGACGTGGACCTCATCATCCGCACCGGCGGCGACGAGCGCACCTCGAACTTCCTCCCGTGGCACGCCAACGGCAACGAGGCGGCCGTCTACTTCTGTGCGCCCTACTGGCCGGAGTTCTCGAAGGTGGACTTCCTCCGCGGCCTCCGGACGTACGAGTCCCGCGAGAAATCCTGGCAGCGCACGCGGACCGAGCGAGCGGTCGCACTCGTCCGCTCCGCGGCCGAGACCGAGTTGGCGGAGGCGAAAACCGTCGCCGGTCGCCTGCGCGAGCAGTTGCCCTCCGCCGGCGCCGAGCGAGTCGTCGCCGAGTTGGAGCGACAGGACGACGCCGCGGAGTTCGAACGGCAGAAAGAGACGGCCGAGTTGGCGGACTGATACGGTCGCAACCGCTCCGAACACGGTGTTTTTTCGGCTTCCGCGACTGCGACGTGTCACTCACGAACTGAACGAAACACATTTCGTCACAGAGCGTCGACAAGTCATCCATGCGCCTGCCCTCCTCCGCCCTTGGCAGAGCAACGCTGCTACTCGTCGCTCTGCTGGTCGTACTGCCGGTTGCGGGCCTCACCACGTACGTCACTCTCCCAGTGGCGCTCGTCCTTCTGCTGGGATACGTGGTGAGACAGCGTTCTCAGTAGCGAAGGCGAGTTCGCAGCGTTCTCGCGGCGAGGTTCGGTCTACCGGCCGAATTTCCGTTGCTCGCTCCGTTCGCAACGGCGTTCGGTCTATCGACCGAACCGCCGCTGTCGGTTCTGGTAGTCCAGGACGGCCCGCAGATAGTCCCGCTTCCTGAAGTCCCGCCAGTTCACGTCCGTGAAGTACAGTTCCGAGTAGACGGACTGCCAGATCATGAAATCCGAGAGGCGTTCGGCGCCCGTCTTGATGAGCAGGTCGGGTTCGTCGGGGAAGACGAGTCGCTCCTCGACGTGGTCGGCGCCGATGTCCTCCGGGGAGATGTCGCCGGCCTCCACGTCCTCGGCGATGTCGCGCACCGCGTCGGCGAACTCGCGCTTGCCGCCGAGGCCGATGCTCACCTGTACGGGTTCGTCGGCGCGTTCCCTGTCGCCCGGACCGCGGACGGCGACGGGGCGGGGTGACTCCACCTCGCGGAGTTCGCGTTCGAGCGTTTCGACGACGGCCTCGTCGAGGACGCTCACCGAGACGGTGACGCGTTCGGCGCCGAACTCGAACGCCCACTCGAGGAACTGTGACAGGGTCTCGTAGGCCCCCTGTTCGAGCAGGTCGCGTTCGGTGATGACGACGGCGACGTGTGAGGGAGGGTCCGCATCGTGTCGCCGGAGTCGGTAGGCGAGGTAACCATCGTACAGTCCCACGGTAGCCGATGCGTCCCCCCGTCGCTAAATCCCTCCGATTCGGGCGTTCGGCCCCGGAGCGCGACCCGCCGGCCGCCGCGCGGTCGCACGGCCTCGCGGCCGAATGGGCCATGTCGGGAGGGTTAAGTGCGCGTCGGAGATACCCGACTGTGTGCAATCGACGCTCCGGCGGGCGGGCGGCTTCGCCGCTGTGGGGACGCTAGCGCTCGCCGCACCGGTGCTGGAGGCGGCGGCGTTCGCCCCGTTCGCGGCCGTCGCCCTCCTCGCGGCGTTCGTCGTGAACGACGGCCCCCTGTTCGAGGTGTTCGCCCGGCCGGGCGACCATCAGGACGGCCGCCTCAACGGCCTCGCGGGGTTCGCGCTCGCCGCCGCCGGACTCGCCATCCTCGTCGCGGCGATGGACATGCCCGTCGACCTGTTCGTCGCCACCGTGCTCGTCATCTCCTACGGCAACCTCGGCAAGCAGGCGGTCGCCGCCGTCTCCGACGACCCCTTCCTCGGCACCTCCGGGTTCGTCGTCGGGGGGTTTCTCGGCGGCCTCCTCGGACAGGTCGGCGCCCGCCTCGTCGGCGAGAGCGCCCCGTCGCTCGCCTCGCTGTGGCCGTCGCTCCCGCTGTTCGTCTTCCTCGCCTCGTCGGCGGCGCTCGTCGCCGCGCTCTTCCGCGAGATGCTGTTCGAACGCGACGACCCGCTGGTGATGCTGTCGACGGGGCTCCTTCTGTGGCTGTTCGGCGCGCTCGCGGGGCCGGTCGGCGCCGTCGAAATCGTCGGCGCCCTCGCTCTCACCCTCGCGCTGGGGTACGTCTCCTACGCGCTCGAAGCCGCCTCCGTCGCCGGGATGCTCTCGGGCGTGCTGTTCAGCCTGCTCGTCATCGTCTTCGGCGGCTTCGGCTGGTTCGCCGTGCTGATGGCCTTCTTCGCCATCGGCGCCCTGTCGACGAAGTTCCGGTACGAGGAAAAGCGCGACCGAGGGGTCGCAGAGGAGAACGACGGCGCCCGCGGCACCGGAAACGTCCTCGGCAACGCCGCCGTCGCCCTCGTCGCCGTCGTTGGGTTCGCCGCCAGCACGCGGCTCCCCGTCGACGGAACGCTGTTTCAGTTCGCCTTCGCGGGGTCGATGGCCGCCGCGCTGAGCGACACGCTCTCCTCGGAGGTCGGCGGCCTCTACGACAACACCCGGCTCATCACGACGTTCGAGCGGGTCGAACCCGGCACCGACGGCGGCGTGACGTGGCAGGGGGAACTGTCCGGCCTCCTCGGCGCGACCATCGTCGCCGTCGTCGCCGCCCTCCTGCTGTCGGCCGTCACGGTGCCCGTCGGCGGCGCCGTCGTCCTCCTCGGCGGCCTCGCGGGCATGACCGTCGACAGCGTCCTCGGCGCCACCGTCGAGGGGGCGCGGGTCGGCAACGAGGCGGTCAACTTCACGGCGACGCTCGTCGGCGCCGTCGTCAGCACGGGCGTCGCCTTCCTCGTGTTCTGACGTGCCCCGCGTCCGCCCCGCCCGCCCGGACGACCGCCCGGCGCTCTCGCGCCTCCAGTCGCACCTCGCGGAGCCGTCACCCGAACTGCTCGCGGCCGCCGACGTCGTCGGCACCGTCCTCGTCTCCGTCGACGCCGACGACCGACCGGTGGGCTACCTCCTCGCCGTCGAGGACGGGAACGACGCCTGTCACGTCGCGGAACTGGTCGTCGCCCCCGACCGCCGGCGCGAGGGCCGCGCCCGCGACCTGTTGACAGCGGCGGTCGAGGCGCGCCCCGCCGGGTCCGTCGTCACGGTGACCGTCGCCGCCGGCAACGACGCGGCGCGGTCGCTCTACGAGTCGGTCGGCTTCGAGGAGGCGGGCCGCCGCCCGGACTTCTTCGAGTCGGGCGACGCGGTGGCGTACGCGCTGGCGGTGTAGGGTGCGAAAAGTAGGGAAAAATCCGTCTACTCGCCGGAGTCGAGCAACTGCTCGGCGGTGAGGACGCGGACGCTCACCGGTTTCTTCACGAACTCGCCGGTCGAGGCGGCGACGGCGTGTCCGACGCCGCGTTGGGCCGACACGTCGGCGAGTCGCTGGTCGAACACGCCGTCGAGGACGACGGTGTGCGGGGGCGTCGCCGCGTCGCGGATGGCGTCGAACGCCTCCGCGGCGTCGCGTTCCTCGACGGTCGCGAGTTCCTCGTCGAGGAAGCGGACGGTGCCCGATTCCGCCTCGACGACCTCCCGGACGTGTTCGCGGAGCGACTGCGGTCGCGGTTCCGCTTCGTCCTGCGGTCCGGTCTCCGGTTCGGTCTCGGGTTCCGCCGACCCGGCGTCCGAGTCGCCCGCTTCGACGGCGCCGTCTCCGGCGTCCGTCGCCTCGGTGACGACGCTCGTCGCGCCGTTTCCGGACGCGGTGTCGCGGGGCGTCGGCCCCGACTCGCTCTCGGTCGACGCGGCGTCGGTCGCTTCCGCGGACGCGCCCTCGCCGAGTCGCTCGACGGTGACGCTCCCCCCGCCGACGCCCGGCCCGTCGGACCTCGTCTCGGAGGTCGGAGCCGCAGACTCAGTCGTCTGCGACTCCCGAGGAGGGTCCGCGGCGTCCCCCTCGGGGACCGGGCCGTCCGTCGCCGCCTCGCGGACGTCGCCCTCGGCGGGCAGCATCTCGAAGGCGACCTTACTGCGCAGGGCCGACATCACCTCGTGGCGCTGGAGGTCCTCGACTGACCGCCCGTCGGGGGCGAAGGCGACGTAGTCCACGTCGCCCACCTGCGAGAGTTCCCGCAGGATGAGTTCGCCGCCTCGGTCGCCGTCCAGAAAGGCCGTGACCGTGCGGTCGCGCGTCAACTCCGCGACGGCGTCGGGGACGTTCGTCCCCTCGACGCCGACGGCGTTCTTCACGCCGTAGCGGAGGAGCGTCAGCACGTCCGCCCGCCCCTCCACGACGACGATGGCGTCGGAGTCGTGGACGCGCGGGCCGGCGGGGAGCCCCTCGAACTCGGTGATGTCCTCGACGCGGACGCTCTCTTTGACCTCGTCGAGAATCTCCGTGGAGGTCATGACGCTGTCGTCGAAGGAGGAGGAGAGCAGTTCCTTGGCCCGGTCGACGACTTCGCGGCGCTTGGCCTCGCGCACGTCCTCGATGTCCGTGACGCGCACGTCCGACTGGCACGGCCCCACGCGGGTGATGGTTTCGAGCGAGGCGGCGAGGATGGCCGTCTTCACTTTGTCCAGACTGCTGGCGATGGTGACCGACCCGAACGACTGCCCGTTCTCGCTCTCTATCTGTACGTCTATGCGGCCGACTTTCGACGATTGTTGGAGGTCGCGGAGATCCAACTCCTCGCCGAGCAGACCTTCCGTCTGCCCGAAGATGGCGCCGACGACGTCGGAGCGTTCGACGACGCCGTCCGCGGTAATCGCGGCGTGAATGAGATATTTTGCTGTATCGTCCATGATGAGACACCCCTCCTGGGTGCTGAGATGATGATGGTGACGGTGTCACGAGCGACTCGGTGACGGCCTTATATAAGGGTCGCTACGGGCAAATAACTATCGTACCGGTCGTCCGCTTCGACGTTCGTCGTCGTCCCAACGGCGTCGACGGCGCTCGCGGCGCGTCCGCCGGCCGTTCGAGTCGCTCTCGACTCCCTCCGCTCGTCCGACCCGCCCGTATGAAGGAAATTTCTCTTCGGAACTGCCGTACGAATTAGAAACAACAATACTTACGTAATATGAGTGACTATCTAGCGCCGATGACGCGACCGAAGACGGATTATCTGTGGGTCGGCGCGTTCGCCGTTCTGGTGGCCTTCGCCGTCCCGTGGTTCCTGTGGCGCGACGCGACGACGTGGGCCGGACTACCTGTGTGGCTGTGGTGGCATATCGGATGGATGGCACTCGCCTCCGGGGTCTTCTACCTGTTCACGCGCGGCGCGTGGGACCGCGGTATGAACGTCGAGCGGGAGGTGTGAGATGGTCGCTTCCGACCTCCTCGTCCAGACGGGCGTCGTCGGCGCCTACCTCGTCGTCTCGCTCCTCGTCGGCTTCCTCGCCTACCGCCTGACGAGTCGGGACGCCGAGGACTACTACCTCGCCAGCCGGTCCTTAGGTACCGTCGTCCTCCTGTTCACGACGTTCGCGACGCTGCTGTCGGCGTTCACGTTCTTCGGCGGTCCCAACGTCGCCTACTCGGCCGGCCCCGAGTGGATACTCGTGATGGGGCTGATGGACGGTATCCTGTTCGCCCTCCTGTGGTACGTCGTCGGCTACCGGCAGTGGCTCATCGGACGCGCGCGCGGGTACGTCACGCTCGGCGAGATGCTCGGGGACCGCTTCGGGTCGAAACGACTCCGCGCCGTCGTCGCCGCGTTCAGCCTCTTCTGGCTGTTCCCGTACGTGATGCTCCAGCAGATGGGCGCCGGCGAGGCCATCGTCGGACTCACCGAGGGCGCCGTCCCCTACTGGGCGGGCGCGGCTCTCATCACCCTCTTCATGATACTGTACGTCGGCCTCGCGGGCCTCCGCGGCGTCGCGTGGACGGACACGATACAGGGACTGTTCATGCTCTCCATCGTCTGGGTGGCCGTCGCGTGGGTCGTCTCCGCGGCCGGCGGCCTCTCGACCATCTCGGCGGGCATGGCCGAGAACACGCCCGAAGCGCTCGCACTCGGCGGCGGCCTCTACACGCCCGAGTACGTCATCTCGACGGCTGTCACCATCGCCTTCGGCGTCGTGATGTTCCCGCAGATAAACCAGCGGTTCTTCATGGCGAAGGACGCGCGCGTACTGAAGCGGTCGTTCGCGCTCTGGCCCGTCCTCGTCGTCCTCCTCTTCGTCCCCGCGTTCCTCCTCGGGGCGTGGGCGGCCGGACTGGGCGTCGAGGTGGCCGAGGGGTCGAACGTCATCCCCGCCCTCCTCAACGAGTACACGCCCGTCTGGTTCGCCGCCCTCGTCGTCGCGGGCGCGATGGCCGCGATGATGTCCTCCTCGGACTCGATGCTGCTGTCGGGGTCGTCGTACCTCACCCGCGACCTCTACCGGCCGTTCGTCAACCCGACGGCGTCCGACGAACGCGAGGGCTGGGTCGCCCGCGTCGGCGTCGCGGCGTTCGCCGTCCTCACGTTCGTCGCTAGCCTCTTCCGGCCGGGGACGCTCGTCGAGGTGGGCGACACCGCCTTCGGCGGGTTCGCGCAGATGGCGCTGCCGGTGATGGTGGCGCTGTACTGGCCCCGGACGACGAAGCTCGGGATGTACGCCGGTATCGGCGGCGCGCAGTCGTTCTACCTCCTGCACGTCTTCCTCCCGCCCGTGACCGTCGGCGGCGCGACGCTGTTCGCCCCGACATACCTCGGCTGGGACTTCGCGCTCTGGGGGATGGCGCTCTCCGCCGCCCTCACCGTCGGCGTCTCGCTTCTGACGCCCGCGGCGGCCGAGGAGGACGCCGGGACGTTCGCCGTCGGCAGTCGCGCCGACTGAACCGTCCAATCTTCCGAAACCCGCACCGACCGCCGCTGACGATTTCCGTTCGGTCGGCGCGCGCACCGTCGCGTACCGATTCTCTCACTTCCGAAGCGCTCATGTTCGTCCGGACGAACCCTCGACCATGAACGAACCGGGCGTACAAGCACTCGTCGACCAGGAGACGATGGCCGCCCGCGTCGAGGCGGGAGAGCTACCCGACTGGGCGGTCCGGCACTTCGAGACGTTCACCGACGCCCTCCTCGGCGAACGGGACGGCACGCCCTTCCCGTGCTACTTCGGCGCGAACTCCGTCCGCGACGGCGAACCGCTGTACGCCGCCGTCCCCTCGCTGACCGAGAAGGAGGCGCTCCTCTCCTTCCGCGACGCCCTGCTGGAATATCTGGACGTCTACCGCGAGATGCCGGGCCGGACGTCGTTCGTGACGTTCTTCCGCCCGCCCGAACGGGAGTTCTCGGAGGGCGACTACCACGAGGCGCTATGGCACCTGCTGCAGTTCCTCCACGTCCACGACCCCGACCCGTGGCCCGCGGACATCCCGACCGACCCCGACGACCCCGAGTGGGAGTTCTGCTTCGGCGGCGAGCCGATGTTCCCCACCTGCCGCGCGCCGTTCTACGAGGAGCGACGGAGCCGATACTGCCCGGTCGGCCTCGAAATCACGTTCCAGCCCCGGTCGCTGTTCGACGGTATCACGGCCGACACCGAGGCCGGACGGCAGGCCCGCGAGACCATCCAGTCGCGCATGGCGGAGTACGACGGCGTCTGCCCGCACGCCGACCTGGGCGACTGGGGCGTAGACGGCGACAGGGAGTGGCCGCAGTACCTCTTCCGGGAGGACCCCGAGGACTCCCCCGACGAGTGCCCCATCGTCGTCACCCGCGAGCACCCGAAGGCCGCGCCGCCGCGGTCGGCGCCGACGCCGGAGACGAGGGCGGCCGATGACTGAGGAATCGCCCCCGGTCCTCCTCCTCGTCGACCTCCAGACGGGTCTCGACGACCCGGTACACGGCGAGCGCAGCACCCCGGACGCCGAGGCGAACGCCGCCCGACTGCTCTCGGCGTGGCGCGAGAACGGCTTCCCCCTCGTCCACGTCCGGCACAGTTCGACCGAACCGGACTCTCCGCTCCGCCCGGAGCGGCCGGGGTTCGCGTGGAAACCGGAGACCGAACCGCGGGAGGGCGAACCGGTGTTCACGAAGGAGGTCAACTCGGCGTTCGTCGGCACCGAGTTGGAGTCGTGGCTCCGCGACCGCGGTCACGACTCTCTCGTACTGATCGGCCTCACCACCGACCACTGCGTCTCCACCACCACGCGGATGGCGGAGAACCTCGGGTTCGACGCCACCGTCGTCTCCGACGCCACCGCGGCGCACGAACGCGAGGGACCGGACGGCGAACGCTTCTCGGCCGACGAGACGCACCGGTCCGCGCTGGCGCACCTCTATCGAGAGTTCGCGGACGTGCGGACGACCGACGAGGTGCTGTCGGCGCTGTAACCGGCGCCGCAGACGTCGCGGCGCTTCCGCGAGGTCGGTGCGTTTAGGTTCCTCTCAACCGACCGACCGGTATGAAACGTCGTCGCCTGCTCCTCCTCCCCGCGCTCCTCTTCCTTCCGGGGTCCCTCCTGTTCGTCGCCGTCGCGCCGCCGCACACGCTCCTGTTCTCCCTCGTCGTCGGCTGTCTGTTCGTCGCGGGGTGCGGCTTCGCCGTCGCCGGCCTCGTCCCGTCGCTGTCGCTCGGCGGTCGGACGCTTCCGTGGTATCTCTTCGCGGGCGTCGCGGACGTCGCACTCGGCGTCTCGATGCTCCTGAACGCGGCGGAGACGGCCGCAGGGGGGACCGGCGAAGAGCTGTTTTTAGCGGTCGCCACCGGTCTCGCGGGGCTGCCGCTGCTGTTCATCGGCGCGGACTACCTCCGGGGCGGGAGACACCTCGACGTGAGCGTCTTCGAGTGACGGGTGGAAAATCCGAGACCCGCCCGCGCTCGCTCAGGAGAGGATGAGCGACCCGACCGTCAGCGTCTGCTTGGCCAGCGTCGCCAGTCGGAGCACGTAGGCGATGAACACGAGGAAGGGAAGCACCGATATCGTGAACCCGGCGCTAACGACCCAGAGAACGGTCTCGAGCCCCAGTATCGTCCCGGTGAACGTGTTCGGGTCGACGAAGACGACGATGGCGCCGGCGACGACCAGGGCGGGGACCGAGGCGTACAGAATCGCCCGCGAGAGCTTCACCAGCGCCCACTGGAGGTACAGCACCTTCACGTACTCCCGGATGGGACCGTACATCGTGACCGCCTCCAGCACGTCTCTGAGCGCGCTCCGCTCGTCGTCGCTCATCTCCGACTCGTACTGCTCGCCGAGACGCCGCGCGTGGTACATCTTGCGGGCGTAGTTGAAATCGAGGGCGGGCGAGACGACGTTGAACGTCCCGAAGTCGGAGTCTTCGAGTTCGGACATCGCCGTGTCGGCGTTCTCTTCGAGGTCCGCGACGTACGTCTCGACCTTCCCGCGGAACTCGTCGCTGTCGTTTCCGGCGACGGCGTCGCGGAGCGAGCGCGCCCGCCCCACGCACACCTCGACGACCTCCGCAAGGAGCACCGCCGGGTCCGACGGCGTGGTCTTCCCGAGCAGGCTGTCCGTGTTCTGATAGAAGTCCATCGTCACGTCCATCCGGTTGCGCTGCGTGCCGAGCGACCCGATCTCCTGGGAGAGCACGAGTTGGTTTATCGAGACGACGAGCGTCGTGCTGGTGATGATGGCGCCGACGAGCCCCGAGAACAGCGTCTCGACCATGTCGCTTCGCTCCATCGTCACCCGCAGCGACACCGGTTTGAGAATCCCCGACCCCACGAACGCGACGAAGACGACGAGGGCCAACGCGCCGACGATGACCCGGCGGTTCACGCCGAGGAGCACCCAGAACAGGTACTTGTTCACGTCGGTGCGTTCGCGGAGTCTGTTCGACGTCGAGAGGTCGCCGTCGTCACTCATCGCGGACCGGGCGCTTGAACACGATGAACTTCGTCCCGCCCTTGTCGTACTCGATGGTACCGGTGAACTCCCAGCCCTCCGACCCGAGTTCGTTGAGTCGCTCGGTCGGGTTGACGGACTCCCGCTTGGTCAGCCCCTTCGGCGGTTCGATGGCTCTGTACTCCCACTCCGGTGGGTCGCGGTTCGCCATACTCGGATTCACCCACCGCGGTCAGTTAACCCCGTGGGCAGCGCTCGGCGAGAACGCTTTTTCCCGTCGCCGACGAGGGGACCGTGTGCCCCGCATCCGCCGCTCGCTCGTCGCGTTGCTCGTGGTGTCGGCGCTCGCGTTCGGCGGGTGTCTCACCGTCGGTCCGACCGTCGAAGCGGACACCGAGGGGTCGGCCGTCTTCGAATCCGTCTCGGCCACCGAGTCGTGGTCCGGGACGGGCGTCCGGACGGCTATCACCCTGAAGTCGACCCCGGCCGTCGAAGACGTGACGACCATCTCCGTCGTCGACGAGTCCGGTCGAACGTTCCTCACGACGACCGTCCACCCCGGGCAGACGAGAGCCGTCGTCTCCCTCCCGGCGCAGTCGAACGCGACGGTCGTCGCCAGCGACTCGGTCAACTCCTCGACCGTCGACAAACTGAACGTGACGGTGGGCGGGAACGCGATTCCCTGACGACCCGACGTTCCGACGCCTCGCCGCTCGTCCCCCCGAGACGCCATCTGGTGTCTTTTATAGCCGCGAGAGCGACCTATCACCCATGCAGACGCACATCGTCCCGGTCGGGTTCGACTACGACCGACTCATCGCGCCTCTGATACGCGACCAGTTGGACGTCGACCGCGTCATCCTGTTGGAGGGGGCAGTGGGAAGCGAGGCGAACGTGGAGTACTCGCAGAACCTCTCGCAGAAGTTGGAGAAGGACTTCCGGAACCTCCTCGGCGCCCACACCGAACGCGTCGTCATCGCGGACGTGTACGACTACGACACGGCGTTCGAGCAGGCGTACGACCTCATCAACACCCAACTCGATAGAGGAGAGGACGCGGAGGTGTGGGTGAACGTCTCGGCGATGCCCCGGCCCGTCTCCTTCGCGTTCGCCACCGCGGCCCACTCGGTGATGGTCGAGCGACAGGAGGACAGAGAGCGCATCCACACCTACTACACGGCCCCCGAGAAGTACCTGGAGACCGAGTTGGCCGAGGAGGTGCGCGAGGCGCGCGACCTGCTCGGCGACCTGCTGGACGGCGAGGAGTTGGACGACGAACGCGTCCGCGAGCGGTTCGAGACGGCCTCCGATCTACTCGAGGAGTTCGACGAACGCGGGACGACCATCGGCGCCAAGCGCATCGGCGACGAGCACATCGTCGAGTTGCCCGTCGCCTCCTTCTCGAACGTCAAGCCGTTCGAGGAGATAATCCTGTTCGAGTTGGGCGAGTACGGCGAGTTCGAGTCCGTCTCCGAGTTGGCCGAGACGCTCGCACGCGACATGAACGAGGAGTACACCGACTCGTTCCGCTCGAAGGTCATCTACAACGTCGACAGGTTGGGTCCCGGCGGGAAGGGCTACATCGAACAGGAGGAGCACGGCAAGTCGTATCGCACGCGCCTCTCGCGCATCGGCGAGTTGTGGGTCCGGTCGCACGCCGGCGCCGACGCCGACGAACTCTCCCGCACGGGCGGGGAGTTCTAGTTTTTACTCAGTCCCAGTCGAGACCCGCCGAGTTCGTCGGGGCGTCGAGCGGACTCGTCGGGAGGCCCTCGGCCAACGCGGGGTCGTTGTACGCGCCCGGCGCAACGTCGTTCGGGCCGTCCGGGTAGAACAGCGACGCGAGCAGTTGGACGTGGTCGCGGCCGACGTCCAACTCGAACTGGCCGCCGCCGTACAGCGAGATACCGTTCGACTCTGCGTACTCGATGGTCTCGAACAGCGACTCCACCGTGCCGAACCGCGAGGGTTTGACGTTCAGCCACGAGGGCTCGAACGGGAGTTCCCGCACCGAGTCTACCCCCGTTATCGGCGCGTCCCACGAGACGCGGTCCTCCTCGCCGTCGAAGAGGGGTCGCGTCTCCCCGGTGAGCGCCGGGTCCTCGACCACCGCGTCCGGAAAGCCCCGCAGCACTCGCTCGTACAGGTCGGGGTCGGGCGCCTGGTCCACGTCGGTGCCCTCGTAGTGGCCCTTCAGGTCGACGATGCGGACGGCGCCCGTTCCGGCGAGCGAGTCGACGAGTTCGTCGGTCCAGTCGGTCGTCGGGTCGAGTTTGAACTCCGCCTCGGGGTCGGCGCCGAGCAGTTCCTCCACCCGGTCGGTCGTCGGCGGGTCGCCCAATCGGGTCGAGACGACGAACCGGAGGGGACTCGGCGTCCGGCCCACGGCCTCCCCGAGCGAGCGGTCGTTCTGCTTCAGCGCGAGGTCCAGCGCCGCGGATTCGAGCGCCCACCGTCGGTAGTGGCGGGCCGTCTCGCGGGTCGGCGGTGTCCGCGGGAAGAGGTCGACGTCGTCGAGATACTCCGAGAAGGCGGCGAACGAGTCGTACCGCCCCCTGAGGTCGAACGCGGGGGCGCTCTCCAACGCTTTGTGGTCCTCGGTGTCGTACGTGACGTCCTCGCCGCGGCCGGAGACGCCGTCGCCCCGCAGGTGAAACGTCGTCGTCGCGCGGCGGAACCCGCTCGACGTGTCGCGTCCGCGCCGCGTCCGCGCCGTGTCGACGATGCGCAGCGGAAGCCCGGAGACGGCGTCGTAGAGGCCGCTCATCGGCGCTCGCCCGATTCCTTCGCCGGACTGCCTTCTGCGTCCCGCGCTGCTCGCCGTCGCCCGGCAGAGAACTCCGTAGAGACGCCGTCGGCCGCCCTCCCGTCGTTGAAAAGAGACAATCTATCCTCGAAGAGGACGGTTTGGATATTCACTGTTCGCCTTGTATATTACGCGGCCGGGCGGTCCGACGGACCGCCTCCGCGCGTCCGCTACTGCCCCGAGCGGTCGTCCCGGTCGTCGCGAACGAACCGCAATAGGGGAACGAGCGCGTCGAACCGCCCGCCCCGGCGGACGAGGCCCTCCTCTCTGTCCCACTCGATGAACCCCGCCGCGCGGAGTTTCGGCAGGTGAACGTGGTACAACTCCGCCCGGAGGCCCGGCGGGGCGTCGTCGCCGAGGAGGTCCGCGTCGATTCGGAGCGGCTCCCGGTCGAGGAGTTCGAGGAGGATTCGTCTCCGCGAGGCGTTCGACAACGCCTCGAATCGTTCGTCGACTCGGTCGGAGTCGCGCTCGGGCCTCCGGTCGTCTGCTCCCGACATTTGTGCTCTCTCCCGCTCGGAGCCGATACGGCGGCGCCCTCCGCCGCGACACCGTCAGGAATACAGGAAAATAACTAACTCTTACTATTCTCAATCCGGTGCTTGTTCAGTCATGCTACTAAAGTGCATACCCGACGTCTCCTAACCATGGTAGTCATCGTTCACTTCCTCGTCGACGCCGACGATTTCGCCCTCGGGCGGGCGACGCAGGGCGGTGCCGAGACGCACGTCGAACTCGAACGCGTCGTCCCGACGGCCGGGTGCGCGATGCCGTTCTTCTGGGCCTTCGGGACGGAGTTCGAGGCGTTCGAGCGCTCGGTGCGCGAGAGCGACGCGGTCGAGGAGTTGCGACTGCTCGCGCGCGTCGACGGGCGGGCGCTCTACCGCGTTCGCTGGACGGAGACGGCGCCGAGTCTGACGGCGGCCATCGCCGCCCACGACGCCACCGTCCTCGAAGCGTCGGGGGGTCGGACGTGGTCGTTCCGCGTCCGTTTTCCCGACCACCGCGACCTCACGGCGTTCCACGAGGACTGCCGGGAACGCGGCGTCGACCTGCACGTCGAACGAATCACCACGCTCGACGCGGAGCACGCCTCGGAGTACGGCTTCGACCTCACGTCCAAGCAGTCCGAGGCGCTCCGTCTGGCCGTCGAGGCCGGATACTTCGAGGTTCCCCGACGGGTGACGCTGTCGGAGGTGGCCGAAGAACTCGAAATCAGCCAGCAGGCGGCCTCCGAACGGGTTCGCCGCGGGGCCGACGCCGTCCTCCGGCGGACGCTGCTGTCGCGGTCCGAGGGCGACCGCTGAGCGGCGACCCGGCCGCCTCGTCCCCTCGACGTCGCCGCGCGCCGCCTCAGACCCGGCCCGAGCGGAGTTCCAGTTTCTTCACGCGCGTCGAGAGCGCGAGGAACGTCGCGGCCAGCGTCAGCGTGACCGCCCCCGCGGCGGCGACTTGGAGGACGGTCGTCCCCGCGAACGGGACGCTGTCGGCCAGCGGCAGCGACGTGTGGTGCGGGTCGCCGACGACGGGGACGAAGTAGTCGACCACGTCGTTGAGTCCGTACCAGACGACGGCGACGGCGACGGCGCGGACGGGGAAATCGGTGATGCGGTGCAGGACGAACGCCTGGACCGCCATGGCGAGGTGGCTGAAGACGAGAAAGAGGTACATCGGGAGCACCGTCCCGGCGAGGAACGCCTCCGAGAACGTCACGAGGACGAACGGCGTCCACAGCCCGAGTTTCAGACAGCCGAAGAAGGCCAGCGCGCAGACGTAGTCGTTCTGCCTGTCGAGTTTCCAGAGCGCGAACGCGAGGGCGGCGAACAGCGTTCCCACGGGGCTGTCCGGGACGAACGGCCACATCACGACCGGTTCGTTCGCGAACTGCCACGTTATCAGCGGGTCCGACAGCGGGAGGGGATGGAAGCCGTAGTACCAGAAGCCGAACGCGGTGCCGAGGAGGTTCGTGGCGACGACGACCCAGGCGAGGGAGAGTCCCGCGTTCTCCACCCGTTCGGGCAGGGGTGCGAGCCACCGCGGGAGTCGGTCTGCGGGCGGGAGTCCGTCGCCGTCGAACAGGCGGCGGAGCCCGGTGGACGCGGCCATACGTCGGGCAGGGACGAGCGCTACAAAGTGATGGCGGTTCGGGGGAAGTCCGTTCGGAAATCGCGGGCCGGAGCCGTCCGGCCGCCGGGATACGTACCTCGCTCGCGACCCTCGCCACGCCCGCCGTCGAGCACACTGGTTGGTCTTAAGTAGGTCGACCCGTAACCTCCGAACATGCCCGAAGAGACCGATTTGGAAGAGCTCCGTCGCGGGACGGACCTCGTCAAGCGCGGCTTCGCGCAGATGCAGAAGGGCGGCGTCATCATGGACGTCGTCGACGCCGAACAGGCCCGGATCGCCGAGGAAGCGGGCGCGGTGGCGGTCATGGCGCTGGAAGCCGTCCCGGCCGACATCCGCAAGCGCGGCGGCGTGGCCCGGATGGCCGACCCCGCCGACGTGAAGGAGATAATCGACGCCGTCTCCATCCCCGTGATGGGAAAATCGCGCATCGGCCACACGAAGGAGGCGCAGATTCTGGAGTCCATCGGGGTGGACATGGTCGACGAGAGCGAGGTTCTCACCCCGGCCGACGAGCGCTACCACATCGACAAGCGCGACTTCACCGCGCCGTTCGTCTGCGGCGCGCGCAACCTCGGCGAGGCGCTCCGCCGCATCGACGAGGGCGCGGCGATGATTCGGACGAAGGGTGAGGCCGGCACGGGCGACGTGAACCAGGCCGTCCACCACCAGCGCAACATCAAGGGCGCCATCCGCGAACTCGAAGGCAAGACGCACGAAGAGCGCGAGTCGTGGGCCCGCGAGCACGAGGCGCCCGCCGAACTCGTCCACGAGACGGCCGAGATGGGTCGTCTCCCCGTCGTCAACTTCGCCGCCGGCGGCATCGCCACGCCCGCCGACGCCGCCCTGATGATGCACCACGAGTGCGACGGCATCTTCGTGGGGTCCGGTATCTTCGGCGCCCAGGACCCGGAGGCGATGGGACAGGCGGTCGTCGAGGCGGTCAACAACTGGGACGACCCCGAGCGACTCGCGGAGATCTCCTCGAACATCGGGTCGGGCATGAAGGGCGAGGCGAACGCCACGCTCCCCGACGAGGAGAAACTGCAGGGTCGCGGCGTCTGAGCGCGTCGGAAAACTCTCCCTTTCGGTGCGTCACCGACCGTCCAGCGGCGCCTACGCGACCGTGTTCGCGTCGGCCGTCTCCGACTCCGCCGCGTCCTCGCCCATCACGACGGTGACGGGACCGTCGAAGCTGAGCAGCACCGTCTGCGCCACGTCGCCGAACAGGGCCTTCCCGGTGGGCGAGCGCTTCCGCCCGCCGAGGAAGACGTGGTCGGCGCCCTCCGCTCGGGCGACGTCGAGGATGGCGTCGGCCTCGCGGCCGACGGTTCCCACGGGACGGTAGGCGACGTCGAGGCCGGCGAGTTCCTCGTCGGCCAGCCCCATCGCGCCGCGTTCGGCCGACTCCTCGGCCTGTTCCAGCGTGTAGACGGCGTCCGGGGAGCCGATGTCGGCGACGGCGCGCCGCTTCTCCTCGAACTCCCGTTCGGGGACGACGGTCAGGAGGACGAGTTCCGCGCCGGTGCCGGCGGCGTACGCGCCCGCCTCGCGGAGGAGGCGGCGGCCGCGTTCGCCGGGCGTCACGACGACGAGTGCGTGGTTCATACCCGAACGTACGTCGGATGCCGTGAAATATCTACTCGAATACGTGTTGCCGGAGCGCACGGGAGCGGTGGGCGCGGGAGGGGTGAGCACGGTGCCGGACCGGTCGATGGAACGGGACTGCGAACGAACGGGAGCCGTCAGAACAGGTCCGCGCCGCCGCCGACGCTCGTCTTGTACGCCCGCGCCTCGACGCCGGCCTCCTCGAAGCCGTCGAGCATCGCGGCCGCGACGCGTCCCCGTTTCTCGGGGTCGCAGACGGCGAGCACGGACGGCCCCGCCCCGGAGACGGTGACGCCCGTCGCGCCGGCGTCCAGCGCCGCCTCGCGGACGCCGGCGTAGCCGGTGATGAGTTCCGAGCGCGCGGGCGTGACGAGTCGCTCGTCCATCCCCTTCCCGACGAGTTCGGGGTCCGAACGGCACATCCCGACGGTCAGCGTGGCCGCCGACCCGACGGTGTGGACCACGTCCTTCATATCCGCCCGGTCGGGGACGACGCGGCGGGCGTCCCGCGTCGAGACGGCTATCTCGGGGAGGCAGGCGACCACGGAGATGTCCGTCTCCACGGTGGTCACCTCGTCCCCGCGGGCGACGGTGAACCCGCCGAGGAGGGCGGGGGCGACGTTGTCGACGTGCGCCTCGCCGGAGACGACGGCCTCGCCCTCGGCGGCGACGGGGACGAGTTCGGACCGGGAGTGTCCTCGCTCGTAGAGGGCGTTCAGTGCCAGGGCGGCGCCGGCGGCGCTGGCGGCCGAGGACCCGAGCCCCGAGGACGGCCTGACGCCTTTGTCTATCTCGATGTGCGCCGGGGCGTCGAGGGCGTCGGCGACGGCGCCGACGACGTTCTTCTCGGGGTCGGTCGGGATGTACTGGCTGCCGACGCCGGTCACGTCGATGGTCGTGCGCGGGGCGCGTTCGACCCGAATCACGTCCGCGGGCCGGTCGAGGGCGACGCCGAAGACGTCGAAGCCGCTCCCGAGGTTCGCACTCGTCGCGGGTGCCCTGACCGTTCGCATGGACCGTTTCTTTCCCAACAGCGGGTAAAAAGGTAGCGAAGCGGGGAAATACGCGCTCTGCGAGCGGTCCGCCCCGCGGGCGACGCGTCGGTCCGCGGACGAACGGAAGGGATTTTCCACGGGGTCGCGTAGCCGGGTGCATGATAGGTGTCGTCGGCGGCGGAATCGCGGGACTCGCCGCAGCGTATCGGTTGCGACAGCGCGGCCACGACGTACAGGTGTTCGAGGCTACCGAGGACGTGGGCGGCCTCGCCGCCGTCTACGAGACGGCCGGCGACGACATCGAGAAGTTCTACCACCACCTCTCGAAGTCCGAGGAGACCATCGTCGAACTCGCCGAGGAACTGGGTCTCGGCGACCGCTTGGAGTGGCGCGTCGGCAAGAATGCCTACTACGTCAACGGCGTCGTCCACCCCCTCGACACCGCGTGGCAGATAGCCGCCTACCCGCACATGAGCGTCTACGACAAGTTCCGTCTCGGGATGCTCACGCAGGGCATCGACGTGCGCGGCGGGCGACCGGACTTCGACGCCTACGACGACCTCTCGGAGTACGAGAACGTCTCCATCCGCGATTTCGTCGTCGAGCACACCACGCAGGGCGTCTACGACAACTTCGTCGACCCCCTTCTGGATGGCAAATTCGGGGAGCGAAAGCACGACGTGTCGGCCGCGTGGTTCCTCGGCCGCGTCCGCTTCCGCGGGGAACGCGACCTGTTGCGCGGCGAGATTCTGGGTTACTTCGACGGCGGGTTCCGCCCACTTCTCGACGCCCTCGTCGACGCGGTGGGCCGCGAGAACATCACGACGGGCGCGCGCGTCACCGAGATGGAGACGGCGGGCGAGTCCGTCGGGTCGATGACCGTCGAGACGGAGGGCGGAACCGAGACGCACGACGTGGACTCGGTGGTCGTCGCCGCGATGCCGAACGTGCTGGAGGACCTCACCGGTTACGAGTGCGACATCGAGTTCCAGGGCGCGGTGTGCGGCCTCGCCACGATGAACGAGTCGGTGATGGACACCTACTGGCTCAACGTCGCCCACGACGCGCCGTTCGGGTCGCTCATCGAGCACACCAACTTCGTCCCGAAGGAGCGCTACGGCGGCCAGCACCTGATGTACGTCGCGAGTTACGTCCAAGGACCGGAGGAGGACCTCTGGCAGATGACGGACGAGGAGGTGGAGGACCTCTGGTTCGACGAGATAGAGTCGATGTTCCCGGGGTTCGACGCCGACTCGACCGTCGAGGAGTTCCGCATCTCGCGCAACCCGCGCGCCGGCCCCATCTACGAACGCGGCTACCTCGACATGGTCGTCCCCTACGACCTCGCCGAGGACGTGGCCGACGGCGTCTACTACGCGGGGATGGCCTCGGCGGCGCAGTACCCCGAACGCTCCCTGAACGGCGGCATCGTCGCCGGCTACGAGTGCGCCGACCGCATCGCCGACCGCGCGGACGCGGACACCCCCTCGGCCGTCGCCGACGACTGACGACAAGGCGACCGCCCGACTCTCCGCCGATTCGTTCACGATTGTCTACTTGTCGGAGCGAACCGAAACCCCTTTTGCCGATACTGACTGACTAATCAGTTAGTGAGCGAACGAGTAGAAGCGTCGGTACCCGCCGACGTACACGAGACGATGATGGAGGCGACGTACCGGGCGCTCTGCGCCAACGGGTTCGCCTCCCTGACGATGCAGGACATCGCCGACGAGGCGGACAAGAGCACGTCGCTCCTGCACTACCACTACGACACGAAACAGGACCTCTTGGTCGCCTTCCTCCGCTACCTCATCGAGCGGTTCGAAGAGCGGTTCGAGGACACCGAGGACGAGAGCCCCGAGGAGCGACTCCGCGGCTTCGTCTCGCGGATGGTCCCCGACGAGGACGGCGCGGACGACTACGACCGCTTCGGCCTCGCCATCATGGAACTCCGGATGCGGGCCCCCTACGAGGACGCCTACCGCGAGCAGTTGCGGACGAACGAGGAAGTCATCCGCTCGCGCATCGCGGACGTCGTCCGGGACGGCATCGAGGAAGGCGTCTTCCGCGAGGTGGACCCCGACCGGACGGCGCGTCTCGTCTTCGACGCCCTCGACGGCGCGCGGAGCGAACGCGTGACCGTCGGCGCCGACGAGGCGCCCGCCGAGGTGGCGGCCGCGTTGGACGAGTTCGTGCTCTCGTCGCTGCTCGCCGCGCCGGACGAATCGGACGAGGAGGGCGAAACGGAGTGAGTTCGCGCGACGTGACCCTCACCGAGGGCGGGATGCTGAAACCCCTCCTCGTGCTCTCGCTTCCCATCGTCCTCTCGCAGTTGATGCAGGTGTGCTACAACCTGGCCGATACGTTCTGGGTCGGCCGCGTCGGCGAGAGCGCCGTCTCGGCGCTCTCCTTCGCCTGGCCCATCGTCTTCTTGATGATATCCATCGGCGGCGGCTTCACCGTCGCCGGTACCGTCCTCGTCGCGCAGAACAAGGGCGCGGGCCGCGACGACAGGGTCGACCACGTCGCGGGTCAGACCATCGCGTTCGTCACCCTCCTCTCCGTCCTGTTCTCCGCGCTGGGCTACCTCCTCGCGCCCTCGCTCCTGCCCCTCATCGGCACGACGCCCGGCACCGAGGTGCACTCCCTGGCCGTGACGTACACGCGCACCATCTTCCTCGGCGTCTACTTCATGTTCGGCTTCTTCATCTTTCAAGCGCTGCTGCGCGGGTGGGGCGACACCCGGACGCCGATGTATCTCATGGCGTTCGGCGTCGTCCTCAACGTCGTCCTCGACCCGTTCCTCATCCTCGGGTTCCAGGGCAACCCCCTCTTCGGGATGGTCGGTCTGGAGGGCCTCCAGTCGTCGCTGTACGCGGCGACGGGGTTCGCCGGCCTCGGCGTGCAGGGCGCCGCCGTCGCCACCGTGTTCTCCCGCGGCGTGGGCGCCCTCCTCGGCTTCGGACTGCTGTTCTCCGGACGCGTCGGCATCCACCTCTCGAAGGAGGACCTGCTGCTCAAGGCCGAGACGGTGAAGAAAATCGTCCGCATCGGCGCGCCGACGAGCGTCGAGCAGTCGACGCGGGCGCTCGGGGTGACGGCCCTCACGGCTCTCGTCGCCTACGCGGGCGCGACGGTGGCCGGCGTCGACACCTCCGCGACGGTGGCCGCCTTCGGTATCGGGAACCGCCTGAACTCGCTGGTGTTCCTACCCGCTATCGGCCTCCAACAGGGCGTCGAGACGGTGGTCGGACAGAACCTCGGCGCGGGCAAACCCGAGCGCTCGGAGCGCGCGGTCCACCTCGGCGTCGGACTCATCACCGCCGCCCTCGCCGGCGTGAGCGTCCTCGCGTACGCCTTCGCCGGGCCCATCGTCGCGGTGTTCATCCCCGGCGAACCGAACGTGGTCGCCATCGGCGTCGACTATCTCAGGATCATCGCGCCGTCGTTCGCCTTCCTCGGTATCTTCAGGGTCGTCTCCGGCGGCTTCCGGGGAAGCGGTTCGACCCGCACGGCGATGGCGTTCTCGCTCCTGTCGCTGTGGGTGCTCCGCATCCCGCCCGCCTACGCGCTGGTCGAGTGGACGGGCCTCGGCGTGAACGGCATCTGGTACGCAACGGCGTTCTCGAACGTCGCCGCCGCCGTCCTCGCGGGCCTCTGGTTCACGCGCGGGACGTGGCGGAACGGCGTCGTCGACCGGACGCGTGCGGCGCCTGCGACGGACGATTAGAACGGGTCGTCGGGGGTCGACTTCGCACCGTTCGTCCCCCCGTTCCTGGAGCCGAGTTCTGACAGCCACGCAACAATAAAGGCGTCGTGGGGACGAGATACGCGTTCAGACGATGACTGAACCCGAGATTCCGGAAGACGACCCGGAGACGAGGCACGACCCCTCGGCTCTCGGATGGGTGTCGATACTGGGCGTCGTCGCCTTCGTCGGATTGGTCGCGTTCGCGTGGACCGACAGCGCCCTCCTCTCGGCGGGAACCGCGGCCGTCGTCGGTCTGTTTCTCGCGTGGACGCTCGGCTGAGCGCTCGTCGTCCGATTCGATTTCGACGGACCGCTCGGCGATTCCCGTCCGTCTCTACGCTTCGCTCTCGTCGACGTCGGTGTCGGCGTCGCGCATCCCCGGCGCGGCGTTCACGTCGACGTCTCTGGGCTCGTCCTGTCCGCCGACGCGTACCTCGCCGTCCTCGCCCTCGACGTACACGTCGTCGGCGAACCCGCCCTCCGCGTGGGGGTGCTCGGGGTTCTCCAGTTTCTCCGGCGTCGACGGCGCCTCGGGCACGTCGCGCGTGCGGAAGTCTCCGAGGGGGTTCGCGATGTCGATGCCGTAGCGCCGGAAGAACTTCTCGTAGCGCTCGTAGTGGGCTTCGAGTTCGTCGGCCGGGAACTCCATCATCTCCGTCCAGCCGTGGTTGTAGAAGTCGAAGTTGGCCTGCACGTGGGTTATCTCTCGCGCCTCCGCCTCCGTGTAGCCCTCTTCGAGGGCGGCGACGTAGGTGTCGAACGTGCAGTCGAAGAACGCCTCCAGGTGGGGTTCGCGCTCCTCGCGGTGGGCGGGGTCCGCCTTCTCGCCGAACACCCGCACGTGTAGGTCGACCAGTTTCTCCGTGGCGATGTCGCCGACGACGGGCATCGTCAGCGCCTTCTTCGCGGCGAAGTGACGGATGTTCTGTCTGAGCTTCATCTGTCCCCGGATTAGGACCGAACGGACTTCAAGGGTGTGCGTCCCGGTGACCCGGGGGGAGGTATTTTGTCCGCGGGGTGTGATTTCACGCCCAATGAGCGAAACGGACGCCGCCGACGACGGCCTCCTCACGGACTGCGTCGACTGCATCGACCCCGCCGAGGCGTTCGCCGTCGTCGGCAACGAGACGCGACTCGCCATCCTCGAAGCGCTCTGGCGTTCGGCCGACCGTCCGGTGGCGTTCTCGGAACTCCGCCGGCGCGTCGGCATGCGCGACAGCGCGCAGTTCAACTACCACCTCGGCAAACTCACCGGCCAGTTCGTCGCGAAGACAGACGACGGCTACGAGTTCCGACACGCCGGCGAGAAAGTCGTCCGCGCCGTGCTCTCGGGGAGTTTCAACGAGAGCCCGACGGTCGAACCGTTCGACGTCCCCGGCGCGTGCGCCGACTGCGGCGGGGCGCTCACGGCGTCGTACGTCGACGAACACCTCTCCGTCGGCTGTCGGGACTGCGGGCGCCTCCACGCCCACGCGCCGTTCCCGCCGGGCGGACTGACCGACCGCTCCGACGAGGAAGTCGCGCACGCGTTCGACCAGCGGGTCCGGCACCTGCACTGCCTCGCCGCCGACGGCGTCTGCCCGGAGTGCGGCGGCCGCATGGCGACGACGCTCTCCGAGGAGACGAGTCCGCTCGACGTGGCCGTCTGTTCGGTCCACCGCTGCGACCGCTGCGACCACCGCATCCGCTCGCCCGTCGGCCTCAGTCTGCTCGACCAGTCCGACGTGGTCACCTTCCACGCGGCGCACGGCGTCGACCTGAAGGACGGCCCGCACTGGCTGTTCGAGTGGTGCGTCGGCGACCGGACGACGGTGCTCGACGACGACCCGTGGCGCGTCCGCGTCGACATCGAACTGGACGCCGAGGAACTCCGCGTGACGCTCGACGACGCCCTCGCCGTCGTCGCCGTCGAGCGGCGACGCGTCGGATGAGTTACTGAAACTCGCTCCGGTAAGCGCCGCTACAGAAATTAACTTCAGATTACACTTTTCCCCGTTTCGGCCGTCTCTCCACGTGTGAGACGACCATGACGAGACGACTTCCCCCCGCCGGCCGCACCGCTCGCTCGCCGCCGTCCAGTCCGTCGGTTCCGGACGCGTCGCCGCTCGCCGTCGTGGCGAGCACGCTGTCGACGCTCGCCGCGTTCACCGCGTTCGTCCTCCTCGCGGGGGCGCTCGAACCGCTCCTGTCGCCGTCCGCGACGCTCCTCGGATTCTGGCTCGTCGGCCTACCGGCGGCGTTCGCCGCCCCCGTCGTCGGCGTGCGACTCGCCGCCCGCGCGCGCCGCCGACTCCGACGGTTCGCCTGCGCTCGCTGGCGCGTCGGCTGCGAACCGCTCGACGGCGCCGGACGGGCCGCCTGACTCCCTACCGTCTCTCGACCGCTCGGCGTCGCGCTTCGGCGCCTCGGCGTCCGAACCGGGCGGCGAGCGGGGCGGACGGTGGACGAACGCTGACCCGACGGGCGCGCGCGAACGTGATTGACACACCCAGAAGGCGCACGAAGGATGATGTGGATAGCAATTCACATTAACCCCGGAGTCGAAGCTTCCGCGTATGACTCAGTCGTACGTCATCATCGGCGACGGTATCGCGGGGAGTTCCGCCGCCGAAACCCTCCGCGAGGAGGAGCCAGACGCCGACATCACCGTCGTGACCGACGAGGGTGAGGCCCTGTACAACCGCATCCTGATCAAGGAGTTCGCCAAGGGCAAACTCCCGGAGGCGCCCATCTCCATCCACGACCCCGAGTGGTACGACGAACGCGACATCGAGCTGAAGATGAACACGCTCGTCACCGACGTCGACCCCGAGGGCCACACCATCGAGACGCACGAAGGGGAGACGCTCTCGTGGGACAAACTGCTCGTCTCCGTGGGAGGGACGCCGACGCAGTTGCCCGTCGACAACTCCGACGCCGAGGGCGTCCACCACTTCTGGACGTTCCAGGACGCCCGCAAGATTCGCTCGCACATGGAGGAGGCCGACAGTTCCGTCATCGTGGGAGCCGGTCTGCTCGGCATCGACCTCGCGGCCATCACCGCCGCGCAGGACGTCGAGGGCAAGTACCTCATGCGCGGGAACTGCTGGTGGCGCTACGCGCTCTCCGAGGATGGGGCGGAGATAATCCACGAGGCGCTGCGCGAGCGTAACGTCGAACCCGTCTTCGACTCCGGCGTCGACCACTTCGAGGTGGACGAGGAGAACAACGTGACGACGGCCGTCGACCCGAACGGCGACGAGTACGACGCCGACTTCGTCGGCATCGCCATCGGCCTCGACTTCAACACCGAGATTCTACAGGGGACCGACATCGAAGTCGACGGCGGCATCGTCGTCGACGAGTACATGCGGACGAATCACGACGACATCTTCGCCGCCGGCGACATCACGCAGTTCCACGACACCATCCTCGGCGAACGCGCGCAGAACGGGGCGTGGGGCTCCGCGAAGGAGCAGGGCACCATCGCCGCGAAGAACATGGTCGACTACGAGTCCGAGGCGTTCCGCTGGGTCTCCTCGTACTCCATCACGCACTTCGACTTCCCGTTCCTCTCGTTCGGCCACCCCACCCTGGGCGACGACGAGGCGGAGGCGAAACACTCCGATAGCGAGTGGCGCCGCCTCGCGTTCAAGGACGGGAAGATATGCGGCGGCGTCCTCATCGGCGACCTCGCCCCGCAGTCGAAGTACAAGAAGCTCATGCGCGAGGAGCGAGTCGTCGCCGACCAGAAGGACGTGCTGATGCAGGAGGAGTTCGACATCGAGGACCTCGACCTCGAAGAGGCGCCCGCGGAGTAGCGCGGCCCGTTCTGAAGGTCAGTTCTCCCGTTTCGCCCGACTCGGCGCCACGCGCTCTCGCTTTCGTTTCTCCCCGTCCGACCCGCTCGGCCGACAAATTCCCCGCAGAGACCGATTCTCTCTTCGATTCGAACCCTCGCTGGTTCCCCAATCTTTATCAAAAGTCGTGTTGTTTGTTACCCTATGTCACGAACCGCGCGCGGCGCGCAGGGGGATGCTTCGACCGATGGCGTGACCGTCGTCCGGACGGGTCCGGCGGACATCGACGCGGACGCGACGGTCCGCCACTACGACCAACTCTCTGAACGGGGCCGGCGGGCCGTCGCCGAGGCGGCCGCCGGATTGGACCCGACCGTTCGGGCGCCGGACCTCGCGCCCGGCGACGTCGTCCGCTTCACCGACTACTACGTCGTCCGCTGACGCCGACACCGACGGCCCGCACCTTCGCGCTCTCCGGTCCCCGTCGCTCGCGCCGTCTCTCGTCCCCCGTCGCTGAGAGTCGTCAGCGGCGTCCGCCGAACCGAAGCGGTTTTGCGTCCCACGCGACCACGTTTCTCCATGGACGGAGGCGGCTCGACAGACATGACGCTGGCGTTCGAGTTGGAGGCGCTGAAGGCGCTCGCCGACCCGACCGCCGTGTTCAACGACGCGCGACAGTGGACGGAGTACGTCGGCGTGGTGAGCGAGAAGCCCACCTACGTCGTCACGAACTTCACCCGGAAACACCGCGTCCGTCAGGATTTCTTCTCGGGGCCCCGCGGCGTCAAGGAGAGCCTGGAGAACGTGAAACGCCAGTTCGACACCGACCGGCACGTGTTCGTCGGCACCTCCGAAGAGGACCGCGCGCTGGCCGAGGAGACGGACTGGGAGTACCTCCCGCTCGAACAGGCCTCCGAGGCGGCCGACTGGGCGCTGGCCGGCGAAACGGAAGAAGACGACCCGTTCGACTCGGAGACGCGGGACGACTGGCCCTGACCTCGACGCGAGGGAGACGCCTCGTATCGCTCGAATTCGCGGTAGAGAGGGGTTCCCGTAACGAAAGCGTTAATCGACCCCAAACTAACCGTTGGTACGATGAGTCACCAGTTGCCTGACGTGCAGGCAAGCCAACCCGACGTCACCGTCGGACTGAGTCAGGTGGGAGTGACGGGCGTCGACAAACTCGTCAAAATCGCCCGCGACGGCAAGCGACCGCTGATTCTGATGGCGGAGTTCGAGGTGTTCGTCGACCTGCCGAGCGGCCGGAAAGGTATCGACATGAGCCGCAACATGCAGGTCATCGACGAGGTGCTCGAAGCGGCCGTCGCCGAACCGACCTACCGCGTCGAGGATATGTGCGGCGACGCCGCCGAACGACTCCTCGCGAAGCACGACTACACCTCGAAGGCCGAGGTGCGGATGACCGCCGAACTCGTCCTCAAAGAGGAGACGCCGGCGTCGGGGCTGCCGACGCAGAGCACGACGGACATCATCGCCAGCGCCGTCGCCACCGACGAGGGCACCCGCGAGGAGATCGGGGCCGAGGTCGTCGGCATGACGGTCTGCCCGTGTTCGCAGGGGATGTCCGCTTCGCGCGCCCGCGACGTGCTCCGCGACTTGGAAGTCGACGACGACACCATCGAGGAGTTCTTAGAGCAAGTGCCGCAACCGGGCCACTCCCAGCGCGGACACGCGACGCTGACCGTCGAGACGGAGGGGTCGCCCGACGTCGACCTCATCGACCTCGTGGACGTCGCCCGCGACTCGATGTCCGCGCGCATCTACAACCTCGCGAAGCGCCCCGACGAGGACCACATGACCTACCACGCCCACGCCGACGCGAAGTTCGTCGAGGACTGCGTCCGCTCGATGGCCGAACAGGTCGTCGAGCAGTTCGACCATCTCGACGACGACGCCGTGGTCCACATGAAGCAGTCGAACGACGAATCCATCCACCAGCACAACGCCCACGCGGAACGCGTCGCTCCGCTCGGCGAACTTCGCGACGAGGTCGAGGTCGCCGACCGCTCGTAGTCGCCCTCGACGGGTCGGGGCTCTCTGTACTCCGTTACTTCCGCTGCCGCTACGCCCGCCCGCCGGGCGCGATGACCGCTTTCAGTATTCTGTCCTCCTCGGCCTCCGCGATGTCCGGCGCGTCGAAGCAGGCGCGGACGACCTTGCAGGTAAGGAGCACACGGGGTCGAGCGCGCCGAGGGCTGGCGATTTAGCCGGCGGTGGAATCCGCTTAGCAGTCCGTCGAGCTCGGAGCAGCCCTCTCAGCCGTCTGCGTCGACCGTCGAGAGCGACAGCACGTCGGCGTCCGCCCAGCGCGGGTCGAACATCTCCCGGATGTCGGCGGCGAAGTCGGCGTCCTTCAGGTCGATCATCGCGAACGCCTCGCCGGGGTCCAGCGGGTTGGGAACTTCGATGCACACCTCCACGTCGTCGATGAGGTTGAACGTCCCCGGAAGCTGTTCGGTCGTCCGCACCTCGAACCGGGGATGGTCCTCCAGTCGCTCCACGTAGCGCTGGCCGACGCTCCGCGGGAGGGAGTCGACGATTTCCGGCGACATCAGCACCGACACCTCGACGCCGCGGTCCAGGGCGGCCTCCAACTCCCCGGTGACGAGTTCGCCGACGCGCCCGAGGTCGAACTGCGGCGAGAGCGCCCCGGCGACGATGACGAGCGAATCGTCGGCCGCCGAGAGGCGTTCGAGAAGCAGGTCCACCGACTCGTCCATGCCGACCGCGGCGGTCCAGAACTGCCCCTGCACCGGTTCGGCCGTCTCGAGTTCGTCCGTCAGGTCGTCGACGACCGACTGGTACTGTTCGGCCTTCTCCTCTAACTCCCGCCGCTTCGTTTCCAGGAGGCGGTCCAGCGCCGTGTCGGGTTCGACGGCGACGTACTTCTTCGGCCGACTGGCGGCCTGACTCCGCACGAGGCTGTGCTGTTCGAGGCTGTTCAGAACGTCGTAGATTCGGCCCATCGGCACGTCGCTGGCGCGCGACAACTCTTTGGCTGTTGTCGCACCGGTCCGAAGCAGCGAGCGGTACGCGCGCGCTTCGTACTCCGACAATCCGAGGTCCCGGAGGCTGGCCATACCGCTCACACAGTCTCCACCGGTAAAAACAAATCGGAGGTTTACACGGTTCGGTCGTTCACCCGTCCGCTTCTCTTCTGCGGGTTCAGGCGCCGTCGGTGAGGTCGGAGACGGCGGTCATCAACTGCTCCGGTGTGGTCGCCGCCCGTTCGCGCTCTCCGACGCGAACGACGGCCTCCTCGGGCGAGACGCCGTCGGCGCCGGGGAGGACGACCTTCTCGTGGTCGGCGACGCGCAGGGCCGCGCGGTGGAGGTCCGACCCCGCGGTCGCGCCGACGGCGACGGTCAGCGTCGGGCGCGTCAACCGGGCGGCGACCGACCCGTAGCCTGCGACCTGCACGCCGATGCGGTCCCACGCGCCCGCGAAGGCGCCGACGGCCCCGCGGGCCGCCTCTTCGTACCCTCCCTCGCCGGTCGCCGCCGCGAGGTCGACCAGCGCGTCCGCCATCTCGACGTTCCCGTCGAGGGGGCGGAGCGGTCGGTCGAGGAGGCCCAACCCGGACGCCGGGCCGTCGCGGAACGCGCCGTCGTCCGACCGCAGTTCGTCGACGGCCGCGTCCGCGACGGCGCGCGCCCGGTCGAGATATCGCTCGTCGCCGAGCACCTGCCGGGCGCGGACGAACGCGCCCACGGTCCGCGCGTGGTCCTCCAAGAGGAGCGTCTCGCCCGACTCGTCGGCCGCCTCGAAGTGCGTCACGACGCCGTCGTCGACGAGGCGGTCCGCGAGGTAGTCAAGCGTCCGCGCCGCGTACTCGCGGGCGTCCTCGTCGTCGGTGTACGCGGTCAGCGTCAGGAGGGCGTCGGCGGCGAGGGCGTTCGCGCCCGCGTAGGCCGTCAGGTCGCGGCGCGGGCCGGCCCCCTCGGCGCGTTCGGCGGCGTCGCCGTCGTGGTAGTCGTCGTCGCCGGGGCCGACGCTCCCGCCGAACGCGGCGCCGTTCCAGAGTCGGTCGACGAGGAACCCGCGGGTCCGCCGGGCCGGGTCGAGGAGGGCGTCGTCGCCGGTGTAGAGGTAGCCGTTGGCGAACGCGCGGACGAGGGCGGCGTTCGCGTCGAGCAGTTTCTCGCGGTGGGGCTCCGACCAGTCGCGGCCGTCGGCGTAGCGGAAGAACCCGCCGGCGACGTCGTCGAACAGCGTCTCGCCTATCGTCCGGAGCGTCTCGACCGCCTGCCGGTTCGACCGTTTGAGGGCGAACTCTATCGTCCGCGGCATCGGGAACTTCGCCTCGTCGCCCCACCCGGCGAACCGGTCGTCGTACTTCTCGTCGAGTTGGCCCGCGAGGTGCTCTTCGATGTGGGTGTCGACCGGTCCCGAAGGGGTCGGGTCGCCGGCGAGGGCGCGGGGAATGCGTCCGGACTCGGCGCCCTTCTCGGTCCAGGTCTGCCGCACGCGGTTCAACACCTGTCGCATCCCGTCGGGGCCGAGGTACATCGCGCCGGTGATGAGTTCGCCCGCGGGCGTGCAGAACACCGTCGAGGGGAACCCGCCCATGTTGTAGCGCTCCCGGACGCGCGGGTGGCGGTCCACGTCGACGCGGACGGGGACGAAGTCGTCGTTCACGTTCGCGGCGATGCGCGGTTCGCCGTACGTCTCGACGTCCATCTCGTGACAGCCGTCACACCACGTCGCCGTGAGCGAGAGCAACAGCGGCTTTTCGGCCGTCTCGGCCTCCTCGAACGCCTCCGGCCCCCACTCGCGCCACTCGACGCGCGTCTCGTCGTCCGTCATGTCCACACGTGGGCGGCGGCCGGGGGTAAGCCCTTCGAGGCGTCGCTCGGTTCGGCGCCAACGAACGCGAGGCGCGCCGATGCGAAAGCCGCCGGGTGTTCCGCGAGGGAGGTAGTCAGATGGGAGAGACTGTCTCGGACGAGAGTTAGTTTCCGCGGCGGCGTGTTTTAAGACAAGGCGAGTGATACTGTACGGCGAGCATGCCCTCTCAGTTCGAGTGTTTCCAAGACGGTTGCAACTTCATGGTCCGCGCGGACAGCGACGAGGAGGTCGTCCACCTCGTCCAAGAACACGCGCGGTTCACGCACGACATCTCCCTCGACGGCGACACCATCGAGTCGGAGATCGAACACGTCTGATGCGTGCGCTCCCGGTGCGCTCCGTGTCCGAGCGCGATTCCGAACTCACTCCCTCCACATGGACGACGACGACCTCGTCGAGGTAGTCAAGCGCCTCCCCATCCTCGAAGCCCTCCGGAACGGGCCGCAGAGCGCGGGGGGTCTGGAGGAACGGCTCTCCTTCTCTCGGTCCACGGTCCACCGGGCCACGAACGCCCTCGGCGCCTTAGGGATGATCCGCAAGCGCGACGGCGAGTTCGAGTTGACCTCGTTCGGCCGCGTCGCGGTCCGACGCCTGTCGGAGTGCCGACGCGACCTCGACATCGCCGACCGCCTGTCGCCGTTTCTCAACGCCGTCGACGCCGACGTGGCGTTCCCCGTCGCCGCCCTCTCGGACGCCGCGGTCACCTCGCCGGACCGCGGGCAGGCCCACTTCGCCGTCAAGCGCGTCTCCGACCTGATGAGGGAGTCCAAGTCGCTCCGCACCTTCTCGGCCGTCGTCTCCCCGGTGTACGTCGACATCTGCTGTCGACAGGCGCGACGGGGCGCGAGCGTCGAGGCCGTCTTCGACAGACGCGTCGTCGACATCCTGTTCGACGAGTACGGTCCGGAGGCGCGCGAGGCGATACGGGGCGGCGACCTGGAGGTGCTCATCTGCGACGACTGCCCCTTCGAACTGTTCGTCTTCGACGACTGCGTGGCGATGACGGCGCACGGTTCCGGCGGCGAGCGAACGCCGTTCGTCGAGTCGTCGAACCCCGACCTCTACGAGTGGGCCGAAGACCTGTTCGTGCGATACAAATCCGACGCGGAGTTCGCCACCGTCTTCTGAGCCGTCGCGCCGTCCAGCCGAAGTGACCTGTTCGATCACTCTTCCCAGATTTGAAACGGCTCTCACCGGCCGAACCGTTTTCTAAACTGAACAAACGTGCAAATTTTGTCCGCCACACCGACGTATATTTGTGTGTTCGTCCAAGGTGGTGAACGAAGGATGTCAGCCGACACTGGGGATGGAGACGGACCGTCGGTTCCGTTCAAAACGATAGACGACTTCCGATACGACGACCAGATGGGGATGTACCGAGCGAGATACGACGCCGCGTCCGCGCACGAACTCCTCGTGGATATCGTCCTCGCCGTCGCGGACATCGAGGGCGCCACGACCGACGATATCGACCCGGCGTACCGGAGTATCGACGCGGACGCCTTCGAGACGCTGGTGCGCGCGAACGCGGGCGAGGACCTCTCGGCCGGACCGCTGACGTTCCCGCTCGGCGGACATCGAGTGACCGTGGTCGCGGGCGAGGTCACGTTCGAGCGCCGACCCCCCTGACCGACCGGCGGCCGCCGCCTCCGCCTTCGTCGCCGTCGTCGTCGGGACCGGGGTCGCCGGCGAACGTCTTATCGGTAGAGCGACGAATCGGCTGTCAGAAGATGTTTTAGGCACGCCCGTGCTACGTTCGGGTAGTCGGGCGCCCCCCGTCGCCCCGTCGAACATGAGACCAGAACTCTACCGAGAGACTCGAACCCGGAGCCCGAACCACGTCCAGACGGACGGCGGCGAGCCCTCGCTCGATACCGTCTTCCAGATACTCAGCAACCGTCGTCGCCGCTTCGTCCTCTACTTTCTCACCGAAATCGACGACCCCGTCGGGCGCGAGGAGTTGGCGAGGCGCATCGCGACGTGGGAACGAGACGAGGACATCGGCGACGTCCCGAGCGACGAAATCGCCCGCGTCACCGTCTCGCTCGACCACGCGCATCTCCCGCGACTCGAAGACGGCGGCGTCGTCTCGTACGACCGCGAAGAGCGAGAGATAGCGGCGACGGACGCCGTCGACCGCTTCCTGCCGTATCTCGACTTGGCTCGATCCGAAGACTTCGACTGACGCCGCCGCCGTCCGCGTTCGCGTCCGCATCCGCACCCGCACCCGCACCCGGTCGTCCAGTCCCGCGGTCGGCGCCCCGCGGGACACAAGGGCTATGAACGACGACCGAAAAGAGGGGGTATGCAGACGCGCTGGGTCATCGCGGCACTCCTCGCGATTCCGCTCTTGGACACGCTGCTGTTGATTCCGCTGTCCGGGTTCATCGGGTTCACGTCGACGGTGCTCCTGGTCGTTCTGACCGGTCTCGTCGGGATGCTCCTCGTCCGCGCCGAGGGGCGTCACACCCTCTCGAAACTCCAGCGGAAGGCCGCGACGGGCACGTTGCCGACGAACGAACTGCTGGATGGCGGCCTGCTCATCGCCGCGGGCGCATTTCTGCTCACGCCCGGTATCGTCACCGACCTCCTCGGGTTCGTCCTGGCCGTCCCAGTGACGCGCTATCCGCTCCGCGAGGCGCTGAAACGCTTCGTCGTCCGCCCGTACCTCGAAAAGCAGACCGAGGGGTTCTTCTCGGGCGACGTCTGGGTCGGCGGGTTCCCCGACGACGACGTCATCAACCTCGACCCCGAGAACTACGGTCGCCCGGACGACGATAACTCCTGATCCACGACTGACCTCCGGACTCGTCCGTTCTCATCCGCGTTTACCCGTCTTCGTCCTCGTCCTCCGTCAGATACCCCTCTCATAAACGATCTGGAATCTTAGAGGCTTTTCTGTCGATAAACTGGGCTTCATGTAGTCCTCTGTTCCCATATCTGAAGTTAGATATGATGGTGATAAAAACACATCTATCTATCGAGAGATGTTGTCTCAATTTTGAATCTATATCTCCGGAGACGGACACGAGAGGCCGTTGGTCGAAAGCTATACCCGAGGAGAGTAATCAGATACCGAACCCTCGCCGTTCGGCCGGCGGTCTGCGGCCGCCACCGGCTCGCGGTGACTCGGAATTCCCGACGGCGTGCCAACCGTTCCCATTACGGACGTATACCTGTAACTAGCCCCGTCACGAGTGACTGGGGCCCTCACGGGTCCGTTCGTCGACGCTGCCCTGCGGGGTCCGGTGGTTCGGTCGTTAGGCGACGTGACTACTGGTCCGCGAGCGCCGGAACGGTTTCGTTCTCCCACCGTCGGCGCTTCTCCAACGCCTCGCGGCCGGCCTCGGAGAGCGTGTAGTAGTTCGTCCGTCGGTCGAGTTGTCCCTTCTCGACTAGTCCGTTCTCCACGACCACGTCGAGGTTCGGATAGAGGCGACCGTGGTTCACTTCGTCGATCTCCTTTTCGATCTCCTCTTTGACGGTCTGACCCGACGGCTTCTCCAGTCCCGCGATCACCGTCAGCAGGTCCCGTTGGAACCCGGTCAACTCGAACATATCGTTCGTCATCGAGCATCTCTTCTCGCGACGAACATATATATTCGACTAATGTTCTATATTGATGACTGTACCATATCCTTGTATGACTGCACTACCGGAACCCGGCCGACGGCCGAGGCCCGGTCAGTCTTCGGTGAGGCTCGGAACGGTTTCGTTCTCCCACTGCCGGCGGTTCGCGAGCGCTTCGCGCCCCGACTCGGAGAGCGCGTAGTAGTTCGTCCGTCGGTCGAGTTGTCCCTTCTCGACCAGACCGTTCTCGACGAGGGCGTCGAGGTTCGGATAGAGGCGGCCGTGGTTCACCTCGTCGATCTCCTTTTCGATCTCCTCTTTGACGGTCTGACCCGACGGCTTCTCCAGTCCCGCGATTACGGTGAGAACGTCTCGCTGAAATCCCGTCAACTCGAACACGTCGTCTGTCATCGCTAGCCGTTCTCCGCTGAACGGCAAATAAGTATGGAGAGTATAGACAAGAATACTGTCTCATTATATGACTAGTAACGGGTCGCGACCCCGAGCGAATCCGCCGAGCGCTGAAGTGGCCGTCTTCGACGGTATCCCTGCCGGTCGACTCGAACCTCGGAGCGACCGTTCCGAACACGTACTCGCTCGGGCCGCCGAGAGCGGCGTGACCGACGCGGTTTCGAGGCAGTGACAGAGAGGGCTTCTCGGCTCTCCGCTCGCGCCACCGGGGATGCGGTTTCGGAGAACCGACTTAGGCCCTCGGGGCGATTGAGATCTCTTAGATAGTATCTATAACTATCTAAGCATCATCTCGTCTCGTAAGTTCGTATCTAGAGCTTTTTAACCGCGCTAAAGTGATAATTTTTCGATTGTGTACTCAAATACGCACTAGTCACATCTATAGTCCCCGATATATAGGTATATAGGTAGTCTCTGCGGTTGGTATCGAAATAGCCGGAATCGACGCCCCTCCGGTGGCAGTGCGTCGGTACGTATCACCCGGCGGAGTCGCCTCGAAAAGAAACTCTTAAACGAATCCTCGAACAACGACTGAATGCGCTCACCTGGGCCAATAGCTCAGTCAGGTTGAGCGCTCGGCTGATAACCGGGAGGTCCGCGGTTCAAATCCGCGTTGGCCCATCCACTGCGCGAGCGGTCTTCGACCGTTCCGCGTTAGGGGCTGAGAACTCCCCAGCCACCTAACTTCGTTGTACTTACTCCCGAAGGGGTTCCGGTATCTCCGTCGAACATCGCTCCGCGACGAACCGGCGACGTCGGCGCGTTCACGCCCCAACTCGATAGCTCCGAAAGCGGCGCGTCCGGTGTTTCGGCGGTCCGCAGGATTCGCGCTTAGTCGTCCGTCTTACCCGGGCGGCCCGTAGAACGGAAGCTCTCTTTCGGCCGGCCTAAAAACCGAAGCAACTATGATGTTTTAGGTGTCCCTAAAGACATGGCGAGAGCGAGTTCGGGTCGGGAGGTGCCGATTCGGCGCGGATGAGCGAGCGCTCGCAGTATCTCCTCGCGCTGTACATCGTCGAGCACCGGCACCGACCGCCGGTCGCGCCCGGTCGGGTCGCCGAACTCGTCGGCCGCACGCCGGCGACGGCCATCGAGGCGTTCCACCGGTTCGACGACGAGGGGTTGGTCGACTACGAACCCTACGAGGGCGTCGAACTCACGGGCCGAGGTCGAGCGGTCGCGTCGGACCTCCACGAGACGTACGTGACGCTCTCGTGGTTCTTCCGGAGCGTCCTTGAACTCGACGACTACGAGGGCGAAGCGATGCAGATGGCGGGCGTCCTCAGCCCCCACGTCGCCGGGCGACTCGCGTCGACGCTCCCGTACGAGGGCCCGGACGGGGAGGAGGGCGCGGCGTCGATGCGAAACGGCGAGGAGTGACGAACACGTCCGCGCCCCGCCCGTCGATGCTTCGGCGCGGCGTCCCTACCGACGACGTCGTCGTTCCCGAAGGTAGCGGATAGTCGAGAAACGCGCGTAGAAGTGTGGGTCCCATCCCGACGGGACGCTCGCGGAGAGAGGCGGCGTCCCGAGTTCGGATCGCCGCTACTTTCGCAGGCGAGTCTGCATCAGTCGACTCGCCGTGTAGTAGCTCTCAGTGAGCACGTATCTGCTCGCTTTCAGCGAGAACGCGACCGGGTCCTCGCTGAACTGCGCGGCGTAGTCGGTGCTCTTGTTCTGGATGCGGTCGACGTAGCCCGGATTCATCAGTTCGTTCGTCTCGTAGCAGAGCACGGGCTGCTTCGAGCGCTCGCAGATGACGGCGGCCTGCTTCGGCGAACTCTCGATGAACAGCTTCGTGTCCGTGTTCCGGTAGACGTTCGCCTTGTACTCGGCGTGGTTCCCCGCCCGCTGTCGAGCCTCCTTCGAGGGGTGGTCCATCATCACCAAGTTCTCGTACTCGACGCCGTGTTCGTTCAGCCACGCCTCAGTCTCTTCGCGGTACTTCTCCAGCCGGCACGTCACCAGCCACCCGATGGTCTCGGTGGGGACGACTCGCGGCTCGACGCTCTGCAGGAACTCGCGGTAGCGCGGGCCGTCGTCGTTCTCCTCGCGCGTCGGGTCGCGGCAGAGCACGCCGTCGATGTCGACGCAGGAGTGTTTCAGGTCGGGGTGATGCATCACGTTCCACTCGAACACGCGCGGTTTGTCGACCACGTCGACCCAGTAGTCGACGAACTGGTGTCCCTTCGAGGAGACGTAGACCGCTGCGTACTCGATGTCGAAATCGAGATTCTTCTCGGCCAACTGCGCCTTCGTCTCCCGCATCTGCCGTCCCGAGTCCACCGAGTCGTCGACGACGAGCACCCGCTCTACGTCGTCGAACGACGCCTCGCCGTCGTACCGGTGGCCGGTCTGGAGTACGCGTCCCTCGCACAACCCCTCTACGTCGGTCATCGGCACGTCGAGATTCAAACAGAGCAGGTTCGCGGCGAGCAGGCCGCTCCGCGGGATACCGACCACGAGGTCCACCCCACGTGGAACCTTCTGTGAGAGCCGGCGCGCCCCTCTGTTCAACTCGGCCACACTTCTGTAGTTCACTATACGATGTTCAGAGGGTTTGACCGTATTATTCTAACTATGATAACGCCGATTAGGAGGGGGAAAATCTGTCATCCGGACGGAAGTCGCGTGAAACAGAACCGCCTCTTGATAAGCCGGAGGGTCCTACGAGGGCCTACCCGGGGGAGCGTACGGTCTCTTCTCGTCCGGAACCCGACGCAGTCGGCCGATTCGCTGCCCGAGCGGACGAGCGCGGCCGACGGACTGCCCGAATTTACTCTGTTCCGTATCACAGTAGTATTATCTGTGTGAACGTCGTACACGGGTCGATGCCCGAGATACGCGTCTCCGACAGCCTGTACAGACAGCTCGTCTCCGCCTCCGAGGCGGAGGGCGGCGACCTCGACAAGGCGATGTGGAAGATGGTCGCGCGCTACGGCCGCGGCAACCACCCTGGCGACTGATACTCTCTGTTGGCGACCAGTACCGCCGGGTCGCCGGAACGGGATGAGGAACCGGCGGTCGTTCGCACCGCGCGCACGCCGGGGCAACCGGTATATCCGCTCGGCGCGTAGGGCGGACGTGGCAAACAACGACGACCTGTCATCCATCGCCGGACTCCCCGAAGAGCTCGGCATCGACCAGGACCTCTCGAAATCCCAACAGCAGCTCTCGGTCCACGTGGACACCCGCCGCTACGGGAAGGCGGTCACCGTCGTCAGCGGCTTCGACCTCTCGAAGGACGACCTGCGGGACGTGGCCTCGCAGTTGAAGAGCAAACTCGCGTGCGGCGGGACCGTCGAGGACGACTCGGTGGAACTACAGGGCGACCACACCGGCCGTATCGGCGACATCCTCCGCGACATGGGCTACGAACTGCAGACCTGAGCGGTCCGCGACGACCGACGCTGACGGACGCGCGACTGTTTTTCGCCGGTATCGTCTCCGCTATCCGACGAGCGACGTGACCCCGAGGCTCTCGGCGACCAACCAGACGATGAACGCGCCGTAGAGGGCGACGAGGAGGTACGCCTCGCGGTGGGAGAGACGCATGTCCGTCCGAAGGACGGCGAAGAACGCCACCGACGCGGCGACGAGAAAGCCCATCATGGGCACCACCTCCGAGAGCGATATCGTCGCCCGTCCGGCGGCGAAGACGCCGGCAGGGAGGACAACCAACAGCGCGAAGATGTTGCTGCCGAGGACGTTCGCGAGACTCACGTCGGCGTTGCCGCGGCGCGCGGCGACGACGCTGACGAACGTGTCGGGGAGGCTCGTTCCGGCGGCGACGACGGTGAGTCCCCACAGGAACGTCGACGTGCCGAAGGCGTTACCGAAGCCGATGGCGGCGCGGACGAGCAACTCCGCGGAGACGACGATGACCGCGAGGGAGGCGAGCAGTCGAACCCACTCGCGTCCGACGTTCACGGCGTCCGGGTCGACGTTGAACGGCGAGTCCAGCCGGTGTTCGAGGGTGTCCGTGTACTGGATGAAGAGATAGAGCCCGTACAGGAGGAAGGGGACGGCGCCGAGCGCGGGTGTCATCGTCCCGGTGAACGGGTCGCCGTCGGGCGTCCCGTCGTAGAGGACGGCCAGTGTGAAGGCGAGGAATACCACCGCGACGGAGAGCAGGTAGAACTGCGCCTCCTTGAACACCAGGTCGCGGTTCGACGCGAGCGACCCCTCGCCCGCCAGCGCGGAGATGGCCGGGATGACGAGGATGTTGAATACCGCCGACCCGACGACGGCGCCGACGCCGATGTCGAACGCGCCGTACCGGGCGGCGGCGATGACGGTGCTCGACAGTTCGGGGAAACTCGAACCGACGGCCGCGACGACGGCCCCCTGCACGACGGGCGGGAGGCGGTAGTACGCGCCGAGGCTATCGGCCGCCTCGACCAGCAGTTCGCCGCCCCGGAACGCGAGTCCCGCGCCGACGACGGCGGCTCCGAGATACAGCGCCAGCGTGAACGCCGTGACGGCCACCGTTCAGAACCCTTCTCTGAAGAACGTTCGTTCGCGCGGGAACAGCGCGTCGAGCGCCTCTCGCACCGACGCGTCCGCGACGGTCAGGTCGCCGGTGCGTTCGAGTCCGTCGGAGTCGCGCGCGCCGACGGCCAACTGCGAGAGCGCGCCGATATCGAGTTCGGCGTCCGGGCTCTCGGCAGCGTCCCCGTCGAGACGGCTCACGTGCCCGCCCGCGGCGTCCGCGCGGAGTTCGAACGTCCCGTCGTTCCACGCGCAGCGGTCGTCGTCGACGTCGAGGACGACCGACTCCCGCGCGTCGTACGGCAGCGTCGAGAGCGCCTCGGCCACGTCGACGATGCGGACCATCGGTCCGGGCTTCACCTCCAGCGTCGCCGCCCGCGGGTCGGTCAGTTCGTCGATGGGGCGCGCCCATTCGGGGAGCGCGCGGAACGTCACCGAATCCACCTGCGAGTCGTGGTCGCGGCAGAACCGCAGCAGGTGCCCGCGCGCCTCGCCGTCGACGGCGGCGCGTTCCCACACGCGCATCTCGCGGCCGTCGCCGTCGTCCTCGTCGATGCTGTAGACGAGGTAGCCCCGCAGCGACCCCTCCTCGTCCGCCCAGCCGAAGGCGTAGGGGTTCTTTCGCCACCCGCGGAAGACGCGCTCGCGCCACCAGCCCTCCGTCCGGCGGACCGCGAGCGACTCCGTCGCCCACGCCTCGTGAACCGCGCGCATCGCCGGGAGGTCCTCGTCCGGCGTCAACCGTCGGAACTCCCCGCGCGGGTCGGGGACGACGTCCGCGAGTTGCTCGGGCGGGAGCGTCGCCTCGGCGTGGTTACAGCAGGTGGCCCACCCCAGTCGGCGGTAGAACGGGTACTCGAACGGCCACAGCGCCGAGAACGCCGCTCCCCCCTCCCGGTAGCGGGCGAGGAGGGCGTCGAGCATGGCGCCGACGGTTCCACGTCGGCGGCCTTCCGGCGGGGAGGCGACGGCGGAGACGCCGGGCATCGAGCGCCACTCGCCGCGCACGCGGACGGTGAAATCGTAGCTGCCGCAGACGGTGCGGAGGGCCGAAGCGTCGGGGTCGGACCCGGCGTCGGGGGCCGCGTCGTAGAAGCCGAGCGGGGTGAACAGGTCGGGGTCCTCGCGGTCGCGGTCCTCCCAGTCGGGCCCGTCCTCCGGCCGGAAGGCGTAGTTCACCATCTCGCGGAAGGCGTCGCGGTGGTCCGCCGGTAACTGACGCAGGTGCACGTCAACTCCCTCTTCGCGGACGGTGAAAAACGCTCCCCGTCCGTGCGAGCGCGGGGCACGCCGGACCCGGGTCGGTCCCGGGGCGGACCGGTAGAGCGGGCGACGACGACCGGCGCCGGACCGAGCGATTCAGGGTCGTGCGGTCCCGAGCGGACGTATGGGTCAAGACGAGGCTCCCGTTCGGGACGACGGGGAGTCGTCGGGCATGTTCGAGCTCACGCGCGACAAACTGCTCCTGTTGGCGGTGCTGTTCGTCGGTATCGCCGGCACGGGGCTCGTCCGACGGTTCCTCGGCGAACTCGGCTACAACGGCGTCGGCCGCATCGTGTTCGTGCTCGGCTACGGAGGGATGGTGTTCATCATCTGGTACGGCTGGATTCGGCCGATGGACATCACCGGTCCCGGCGAGGGGTGACGGGGGCGCCCGTTCGGCCGGAGAGAACGGAACTTTAATACTCGATTCGCGCCGAATTTCGCGGTAAGGATGCTCCCCCTACAGCTCATCGACAGCTTTCTGCTGGACTACAACGTCGGGCAGGCGCTGTTGCTCGTCTTCGTCTTGGCGACGCTGGGCGCGCTACCGCTGAAATCCGCGAAGGTGGTCGCCCTCAACACGATGGCGTTCGGCGTCATCTTCCTCTTGACGCCCCAGTCGCTGGTTCCGATCCACTACCTGTTCCTCGGCATCGCGCTCGTCATCATCGGTCCGCTACTGTGGACCACCTCGCGGAACTGACCGCGGCGCGAGGCGCCGGCCGCATCCTTTCGCCCGTCCGGGCGGCGACGGCGGGCACAGACGCCGGCGCGGGCGCAGGACGCGAACGCGAACGCGAACGCGACGTTTAACCCACCGCGACGACAACGGCGGCACATGGCACAACCGCGCGTCCCCGGCGGTCCCGGCGAGGACCTCGAACTCCCGTGCGGGGAGACGAAGCCGGTCCGGAGCCTCGACCTCGGCCTCCGGGAGTTCGACTGCCCGTGCGGCGAGTCGCACGCCGTGGTGATGGACGTGCACCCGCCGGAGCGCTTCCTGCCCGACTTCCTCGTCGAGGTTCTCCAAGAAGCGGTCGAGACGACGAGCGAGGAGATGCCGGAGTTCGGCACGGCGCATCTGATGGGTATCGTCCTCGAGGAGTTCCCCCGGAAGGTCGTCTCCGAGGACGTGAGCGACGACGGCGACGTGGGCGCGGGCATCGTCTGGGTGACCGACTTCGACTCGCGTCGCCTCCACGAGATAATCGTCGAACTGGTCGTCGAACTGATGGAACACGCCGTCTCCCACGCCGAGGACGACGCCGCGGTCTCCGACTTCGAGACGAAGATGCTCGACTTCGACGTGGGCGAGTTCGTCGAACAGTACCGCGCGCAACGCGACCTGTCAGAAGACGACGTGTACGCGTAGGCGCGGGCGGCCCGAATCGGGCCGGGCCGGACGAACCGGACGCGCGCGAACCCGGCACTGCTTTCTTCCCTTGTCTCTCACACGCACACCGCCCAGCGGCGCGTCTCGACCCGTGAGAGCGCCGATTCGGCCGCGTCGAACCCTGTCTACGATATTCGAAACTCTGTTTCGTATCTCGTAGCGATTCGCCGGGCTTATTACGATGTGCTGATTTCGTTTCCACGATGACCGACGAGGACACCTCGACTGGCTCTCAGGCAGAGGGCGAGAACAGGACCATACTGCTCATCGGGAGCGGGCCCATTCAGATCGGACAGGCGGCCGAGTTCGACTACTCCGGCGCGCAGGCGTGCCGGGCGTTACAGGAGGAAGGGGCACGAGTCGTCCTCGTCAACTCGAACCCGGCGACGATTATGACCGACCCGGAGATGGCCGACAAGGTGTACATCGAACCCATCACCACCGAGGCCATCTCGGAGGTCATCCGCAAGGAGAACCCCGACGGCGTCATCGCCGGTCTCGGGGGCCAGACGGGGCTGAACGTCACGGCCGAACTCGCAGAGGAGGGAATCCTCGAGGAGTTCGACGTGGAGATAATGGGAACGCCGCTGGATACCATCTACGCGACGGAGGACCGCGACCTGTTCCGCCAGCGCATGGAGGACATCGGGCAACCGGTCCCCGCCTCGACGACCATCTCGCTCGACGAGGACGAGTCCGTCTCCGCGGTCACGGAGGAGGACCTCGCGGACCGCGTCGAGTCCGCGGTGGACGCCGTCGGCGGCCTCCCCGTCATCTCGCGGACGACCTACACCCTCGGCGGGTCGGGGTCGGGCGTCGTCGACGACATGGAGGAACTGAAACGCCGCGTGCGCAAGGGCCTCCGCCTCTCGCGCAACAGCGAGGTGCTCATCACCGAGTCCATCTCGGGGTGGGTCGAACTGGAGTACGAGGTGATGCGCGACGCCGACGACTCCTGTATCATCATCTGCAACATGGAGAACATCGACCCGATGGGCATCCACACCGGCGAGTCGATGGTCGTCACCCCCTCGCAGGTGATTCCGGACGAGGGTCACCAGGAGATGCGCGACGCCGCCCTCGAAGTCATCCGCGACCTCGGGATTCAGGGCGGGTGTAACATCCAGTTCGCGTGGCACGACGACGGCACCCCGGGCGGCGAATACAGGGTGGTCGAGGTGAACCCGCGCGTCTCCCGTTCCTCGGCGCTGGCCTCGAAGGCGACGGGCTACCCCATCGCCCGCGTCACGGCCAAAGTCGCCCTCGGCAAGCGCCTCCACGAGATAGAGAACGAGATTACGGGCGAGACCACCGCCGCCTTCGAACCGGCCATCGACTACGTGGTGACGAAGATTCCGCGGTGGCCCAAAGACAAGTTCGACGACGTGGACTTCACGCTCTCGACGGCGATGAAGTCGACCGGCGAGGCGATGTCCATCGGGCGGACGTTCGAGGAGTCGATGCTGAAGGCGCTCCGCTCCACCGAGTACGACCCGGTCGCGGAGTGGTCCGAAGTCTCCGACGAGGAACTCGAAGCCGACTACCTCGAACGCCCGACGCCCGACCGCCCGTACGCCATCTTCGAGGCGTTCGAGCGCGGGTACTCCGTCGACGACGTCGTGGAGATGACGGACATGAAGACGTGGTACGTCGAGCGGTTCAAGCGCATCACCGACTCCGTCGCCGCCGCCCAGGAGGGCGACTTCACCGCGGCGGCCACCGCCGGCCACACGAACGCCGAAATCGCCGCCGCGACGGGCAGCGACGTCGGCACCGTCGAGACGCAGGTGCCCGGCCGGACGTACAAACAGGTCGACACCTGCGCCGGCGAGTTCGCCGCGCAGACGCCGTACTACTACTCCTCGCGCAAGCCGGAGTTCTTCTCCGGTCCCTACGAGGGCGACGCCGCGGCGGGCGAACTCCGCGTCGACCGCGACGTGGAGAGCGTCGTCGTCGTCGGCGGCGGTCCCATCCGCATCGGACAGGGCGTCGAGTTCGACTACTGCTCGGTCCACGCCGTGCGCGCCCTCCGCGAGATGGGCATCGACGCGCACGTCGTGAACAACAACCCCGAGACCGTCTCGACTGACTACGACACCTCCGACGGCCTGTTCTTCGAGCCGATAACGGCCGAGGAAGTCGCCGACGTCATCGAGGCGGCCGACGCCGACGGCGTGATGGTCCAGTTCGGTGGCCAGACCTCCGTCAACATCGGCGAGAAACTGGAGGACGAACTCGACCGCCGCGGCGTCGACTGCGAGATTCTCGGGACGACCGTGGACGCGATGGACCTCGCGGAGGACCGCGACCGGTTCAACGTCCTGATGGACGAGTTGGAGATTCTCCAACCCGAAGGCGGGTCCGCCCGCAGCAAGGAGGAGGCCTTGGAACTCGCGCGCGACATCGGCTACCCCGTCCTCGTGCGCCCGTCGTACGTCCTCGGCGGCCGCGCGATGGACGTGGTGCACGACGACGACGAACTGGAGACGTACATCGAGGAGGCCGTGCGCGTCTCGCCGGACAAACCCATCCTCGTGGACGAGTTCCTCGCGGACGCCGTCGAACTCGACGTCGACGCCGTCTCCGACGGCCGTCGCACCCTCATCGGCGGCGTGATGGAACACGTCGAGAGCGCGGGCGTCCACTCGGGCGACTCGGCCTGCATGATTCCGCCGCGCGCGCTGGACGAGGAGACGATGGCGCGCGTCCGCGAGGTGACCGAAGAGATAGCCGCCGCCCTCGACACGGTGGGTCTGCTGAACGTCCAACTCGCCGTCAAGGACGGCGAGGTGTACGTGCTCGAAGCCAACCCGCGCTCCTCGCGGACGGTGCCGTTCGTCTCGAAGGCGACGGGCGTCCCCATCGCCAAACTCGCCGCGAAGGTGATGGCCGGCGAGACGCTGGCGTCGCTGGACGTCGAGGAGCAGATTCCCGAGCACACCTCGGTGAAAGAGGTCGTCCTGCCGTTCGACCGCCTGCCGAACTCCGACCCGCGCCTCGGCCCCGAGATGAAGTCGACGGGCGAGGTGATGGGCACCGCGCGGTCGTTCGCCAAGGCGTACGACAAGGCGCAGGACGCGACGAGCAAGGCGGTTCCGGCCGGCGGCACCGCCATCGTCGACCTCTCGGCCGAGGAGTTCCCGGACCTCGACACCGAGGCGGGCGCGGCCCTCCGCGACGGCTTCGCCGACTACTTCGACCTCGCCTCCTTCGAGGACGCCGAGGAACGCGACGCCGCCATCCGCGAGGGGAAGATAGACCTCGTGGTGTCGCGGAACCGCGACATGCTCGAACTCTGCGTCGAAGAGGAGATAACCTACTTCTCGACGCACGCCTCCGCGTCGGCGGCGCTCGAAGCCATCGGCGCGAAGGACGACCCCCTCGACGTGCTGGCCGTCTCCGACCGTCCGAAGCGGACGGCCGAGTGGGGCGGCGAGTAGGGAGTCGGAGCGCGTAACCCGGACGGAGAGACGCGCGACTCGGTTCTCCGTCCCCTCTATCTTCTCTCGCCGCCCGTTCGCCCACGTCCGCGTCCGACGAGCTCATTGCCTCGTGGTACCTATTCTCATCTGCGGGGCGACGTCGCCCGCTTGGGAAGCGGTGACCTGGTCACCTTGGGTACGCCGCGGGCGCCCGCTCCCGCCCTGCGCTCTCCCCGGAGAACGCGGATTTTGTGCGCGAACGAACCGTTATATGCGCTCGGGAGCCACGGTAGCGTATGTCGTTTTCACGCGGCCGGGTGCTGGTCGCCGGCGCGACGGGCGGGACGGGTCGGCGCGTGCTCGATACGCTCCGGTCGCTCGACGCCCACGTGACCGTCCGCGCGCTGACGCGGTCCGCCGACGAGGAGTCCGCGCTCCGCGGGCGGGGGGCCGACGAAGTGGTCGTCGGCGACGCCCTCTCCGCCGAGGACGCCGCCCGCGCCGTCGAGGGCTGCGACGCCGTCGTCTGCGCCCTCGGAACCTCGCTCGGACTCGGCTCTCTCACCGGCGACCACGCCGACGGGCGTGGGGTGGAGAACCTCGTCGACGCCGCCCGCGACGCCGGCGTCGAGCGGTTCGTCCTCGTCTCCTCCATCGGCGTCGGCGACTCGAAGCCGGGGATGCAACTCGGCCTCCGCCTCCTCCTCCGCGGCCTCGGCGTTCTCCCGGCGAAGGCCCGCGCAGAGGCGCACCTCCGCTCGTCGGGTCTCGCGTACACCATTCTCCGGCCCGGTGGGTTGACGAACGCCGAGGCGACGGGCGACGTGGTCGTCGGCGAGGGCGGCGACACCGTCTCGGGGTCGGTTCCCCGCGCCGACGTGGCGGGGCTCTGCGTCGCCTCGCTGTTCACGCCGGCGGCGGAGAACAGGACGTTCGAGGTGGTTTCCCGACGGGGCCTCCGCGGCAACCCCGAGGGCGTGGTCGAGGTGGACTGGCGGATGCGTCCCTCCGACTCCGAGCGACGGTCCGCGTCCGGGGACGCGCCAGAGGACGCCGCCGTCGAGGAGAGCGAGTCGGCGGACTGAACGCCGAATCGACCGGCCGAGTCGCTCAGTCGAGTTTTCCGAGCGCCTCGAAGAAGTCGGAGGGCGACCCCGCGAGGCGAACCGGGGCGTTCGCGGACGCGACGGTCACCTCGGCGGGCGGCGTCAGGTACGTGCGCCGCCTGCCGTCGGTGACGACGACGGCCTCCTCGGCGCCGGTCACGGAGACGGTCACCTCCGCGTCCGGCGAGACGACAAGCGGCGGCATCCCGTCCTCGGCGACCATCTCGTTGACGACGAGGCCGCCGACGCTCGGGTGGACGAGCGGTCCGCGTTCGCTGAGGTTGTACGCCGTGCTCCCGGTGGGCGTCGCCACGAGGACGCCGTCGACGTGCCCGTCGCTGTACAGGGAGCCGTCGACGCGAACCTCGACGTCGACGCCGCCGCCGTGACCGCGCCGGGGACCCTGCACGACCACCTCGTTCATCGCGGGCCGTTCGGTCCAGCCGTCGCCGCTGGCGGCGATGCGCGGCACCTCCCGGACCGCCAGCGGTTCCCCGCGTCGGAACTGCGCTACCTCCTTCATTACCGCCTCGACGGCCTCTTCGGGGCCGACGGCGTTCAGGAACCCGACCTCGCCGAGATTGACTCCGAGGACGGGCGTCCCGCCCGCGCCGCGCGCGGCGAACAGGAACGTGCCGTCGCCGCCGATGCTCACCGCGAGGTCTGCCGACTCGAACGTCTCGACGTCGTGGCCGGCGACGCCAAGCGTTTCCGCCGTGTCCGCGTCGACGCGCACGTCGACGCCCGCCCCTTCGAGTCGCTCCCGGAGGTCGTCGGCCACCCGCGCGGCCCGGTCGTTCCCCCGTTGTGCGACGATGGCCACCTGCATGCTCGTCTGCCGGGTTCGCTCTCACCGGGCAAAAGCCCACCGTCACCCGATTCCCTTCCGGTTCCCTCGGTTCGACCCCCGCTCGTCGACCGGCGGGCGAACCAGTCGCTACGGGTAACATTCATACATACTGGCGACTATCTATCCACGACTGCGATGGAACCGACCGCTTCGCGTTCGCGTTCGCGCGCGACACGACACGACGACCGGGGGGACGACGCGTGAGCGACGACGACTGGTTCGAGCGCGCGTTCGCGGGCGAGGGGTCCGACGCCGACACCGACCCCGACTCCGACTCCGAATCCGAATCCGGCGCCGATATCGACGCCGACGCTGACTCCGAGGCCACGGCCGACGAGGAGATGGAGGCGGACGGGGTCGACGCCGCGCGACCGAACGCGGGTCCCGAGGGGGCCGGAACGGACGAGAGGCCCGACGGCGCGGCCGACGACGGGGACGACTTCGAGCGCGCGTTCGGGGCCGACCCGGACGACGGGAACGAGGACGGGTTCGGCTTCGACGTCGGTCCACCCTCGAACGAGGACGAGTCGGACGCCGCTCGGACCGACGCCACCGACCCGTTCGGCGGCGTCCGCGGCGGGCGGGCGGACGACCGAGAGCGAGGCGGCGCCGGGACCAGCGACGAAAAGCACGACCCGTTCCCCGACGACTTCGCGGCGGCGATGGAGAGCGCACCGGGGTTCGGCGGCCCGGACGACGACTTCGCGGCGGCGATGGAGAACGCGCCGGAGTTCGGCGGCCCAGACGCCGGGTTCGGCGGTCCGGGCGGCGAGGAGACGTTCGACGACGAGGCGTTCGAGTCCGACATCGAACGCCTCGACATCGGTATCGAGGGACTGGACGAGATGATTCTGGGCGGCGTTCCCACCCGGTCGCTCATGGTCGCCATCGGGTCGGCCGGGACGGGCAAGACGACGTTCGGCCTCCAGTTCCTCAACCGGGCGCTCGAAGACGGCGAGAAGGCCGTCTACATCACGCTGGAGGAGAGCCGACAGCGCATCTTCGACACCGCCGAGGAGAAGGGGTGGGCGTTCCGCGAACACGCCGAGGCGGACCGACTCGTCGTCATCGACCTCGACCCCGTCGAGATGGCCAACAGCCTCGCCAGCATCCAGAACGACCTCCCGCGCCTCGTCTCGGAGTTCGGCGCCCAGCGACTCGTCCTCGACTCGGTCTCGCTCTTGGAGATGATGTACGACCACCCCTCCGAGCGCCGGAGTCAGGTGTTCGACTTCGCCCGCGCGCTGAAAGAGGCGGGCGTGACGACGCTTCTCACCTCCGAGGCGAAGGAGAGCAACCCCTACGCCTCCCGGCACGGACTCGTCGAGTACCTCGCCGACGCCGTGTTCGTCCTCCAGTACGTCCGCCCGAGCGACTTCCGGGAGACGCGACTCGCCATCGAAATCCAGAAGATACGGGACGCCAACCACTCCCGCGAGACGAAGCCGTACGAACTCACGAGCGACGGGATCAGCGTCTACCGGCAGGCGAACATCTTCTGAGGCGTTCGGTCCGGCGCTCCGGCCCCGGACCGCTCGGTCCGTCGCTGCCCGCCGTCCTGACAGATATTCGAAAAAGAGTGTTTTTGTTTCACTACTATCTTCGAAGATTCGTTTGGTAGGGTACCCGTTTAGGATGACTTCGCGGGAACGACCCGTACGACTGGTGGGCGAGTCGAAGGCCGGACGCGCGCGATGCCGCGCCGTCGCGGCGTTCCTTCGACCTGCCCCGCGAGAGCGCGGACACGACAGCGCGCCACTTTTACGAGTATTTACAAATAAGTGCTACTAGTACGGCCAATTGTCTAATTATTAGCCAAGAGTCCGCAGTATTTATGGTGTTTTGTTATCCAATCACGGAGCGATGCCTGACGGAACCAGCGTCGATTTGACCTTGCTGTTCGGACCGTTCGTGCTCTACTTCGTGTTACTCGTCGTCTACTACGTCTGGGAGGGGCGGCGGGAGCGCCGGATGCGCGAGCGATACGAGTCGGAGGGCGGCCGTGCCCAGTAGCGGCATCGCGGGGTCCGCGGGGACGTGGGTCCTCGGGACGTTCGCGGCCTACCTCGTCGTCCTCCTCGGCATCGGCCTGTACTCCTCGCAGTTGATGGACACCGTCGACGACTACGTCATCGGCGGGCGGGAGATCGGTCCGGTCGTCACCGGCTTTTCCGAACGCGCCTCCGAGATGAGCGGATGGCTCACGCTGGGCGTCCCCGGCGACGCGTTCAACACCGGGGTCATGGCGTTCTACAACGGTCTCGGGATGATACCCGCCGACCTCCTCGCGTGGGCCGGGATGGCCAAGCGCCTGCGGAAGTACTCCGAAATCGTCCGCGCCGTCACGCTCCCGACGTTCTTCGCCACGCGCCTGCAGGACGACTCGGGCGTCGTGAAGGGCGTCTCGTCGGTGATGCTGATGCTGTTCGAGGGCGGCTACGTCGGCGCGCAGATCGTCGCCGCCGGGACGCTCCTGCAGGTGCTGACCGGGGTTTCCCCCCTCGTCGGCATCCTCGCGGGCGGCGTCATCGTCGTCGGTTACACGATGCTCGGCGGCTACTTCGCCGTCGCGTGGTCCGACTACTTCCAGGGCGCCATCATCCTCGCCGCGTTCGTCGCCCTGCCCGTGCTGGCGTTCACCTCCTACGGACTGCCGTTCGACGACCTCGCGTCGATGGGCGGCGGCCTCGCCAGCGTCACCGCCGGGATGACCGGGTGGGCGGCGCTGTTCGGCATCATCAGCTACGCCGCCATCGGTCTCGGCGTCCCCGGCAACCCGCACATCATGGTGCGCTTCATGGGTATCGACGAGGTGCGGAACGTCCGCCACGCGGCGCTCGTCGCGCAGTTGTTCATGTTCGTCGCCTACATCGGCGCCGGCCTCGTCGGCGTGTACGGCCTCATCATCTTCGGGCAAGGTGGCATCACCAATACGGACAACGTGATGCCGATGCTGACGCTGGACCTCCTCCCCGGCGCCCTCGCGGGCGTCGTTCTCGCCGCCGCGCTCGCGGCCATGATGTCCAGCGCCGACTCCCAACTGCTCGTCGCCACGAGCGCCGTCGTCGAGGACGTCTACCACGGCTTCGTCAATCCCGACGCCAGCCAGGCCCAACTGGTCCGCTACTCCCAGATAGTGACGCTCGGACTCGGCGGGGCGAGCATCGCCTTCGCCTACGTCGCCCGGAGCACGCCCATCTACACGCTCGTCCTCGACTACGCGTGGGGCGGCCTCGGCGCGGCCATCGGTCCGACGCTCATCGCCTCGCTGTGGTGGAAGCGTCTCACCACCGCGGGCGCCGTCGCGAGCATGATCGTGGGCGCGACGACGATGATACTCTGGACGCAGCTCTCGACGCTGTTCGCCGCGTTCGGGATGGCCGGGCTGCTGGAGGGCTCCGGCTTCCTCGCGAGTCTCCTCGGCGTCTACGGACTCTTCCCGGCGTTCATCCTGTCGACGCTCACGCTCGTCGTCGTCTCCCTCTTCACCCGCCCGCCGGAGGGCGTCGAAGACCACTTCGAGACGTTCAACCAACCCTGGATGGAGGTCGACGACGCCGGCGGCGCCTCGGGGTACGCGACCGACGGCGGTCGAGTGAGCGACCGAAGCGCCTCCTCGGACGCGCGGTCCGACGGCGGCGACCCCCGCGACCGCGACCGCGACCGCTCCCCGAAGGCCGTCACCGAGACCGACAACATCCGGGCGCACGTCCGCGCGTCGGACTACTGGGGGAAGTGATGCGAGCCGACCCGAGCGCGGCGACCCCGCCGAGCGAGCGGTCGCCCGAGACGGCGACGCTCCCAGTCGTCCCGCCGACGCGCACCCGTGAGTCGGTCGAGTCGGCGGGCCGCGTCGGCGCCGTCGCCTACCCGTACCGGGTGTACGAAGCGTCCGCGACCGTGGGGCGGTCGTTCCTCCCCGAGCGGGAACTCTCGTACGTCGCCAGTGTCGACCGGTCGCGCCGCCTCGTCCTCCGGGCCGACGCCGTCCCCGAGACGGAGACGCGAACCGTCGAGGACGTGTTGGTCCTGCCGGCCGACCTCTCCGAGGACGAGTGCGACGAGCGCGTTCGGAGCACCGTCTTCGAGTGGACGATGCGGAAGTTCGCGCTGGGGAGCCCCCCCGAGGTGTCGTTCGGGCGCGTCGTCGACGCCTACAAACTGTTCTGGGTCGCCGAGCGGCCCGACGGAGACGTCATCGTCGACAGCGTCCGAGACGAGGAGTCGCCGCTGGACGGCTGAGGTCGGTCGCCGGCGCGAGAACCTCCCGCGCGGGCGGAAAGAGAAGAAGCGTTCGGCGAGGGTGCTGCTGCGCTACTCCTCGCGCCGAAGCGTGAGCCAACAGACCAGCAGGCTCATCGCCGCGAGCGAGACGACGAAGCCGAAGCCGGGCGTGGAACCGCTCGTCTCCGTGCCGCCGGCGCCGACTTCGGTGTTTACCTCCGTCGCGGGCGCGGCCGTCTCCTCCGCCTCAGTCGCGGACGCCGCCGTCGGCGTGGCCGTCGACTCCGCCGTCGCGGCGGCCGTTTCGGTCGCCGTCGGCTCGTTCGCGGCGACGGTCACGGTGCCGGCGGCGATGGAGTTGACGCCGAGGGCGTACGTGCCGGGGGTGTCGAAGGTGATGGAGAAGTTCACCCTGCGGCTCTCCCCCTCGTCTATCTCGACGGCTCGGCTGTACTCCGTCTCGTTGCCGTCGACGTACAGTCGCGCGTCGAACTCGCCGTCGGCGTCGCCGGAGTTCTCGACGAGCGCCGAGACGAGCACCGCGTCCCCGACGCTCCCGTTCGTCGCGTTGAGTTCGACCGACTCGACGGAGAACTCCGGTTCGTCCGCCGAGTAGCCGCCGCCTCCGCCGCCGCTACTCCTGCTACTGCTGTCGTCGTCATCGCTGCTGCTGTCGTCGTCATCGTCGTCGCTGCTACTGCTGTCGTCGTCCTCTTCGGCCGGAACCGGGGTTTCGGTTTCCGTTTCGGTCTCGGTCTCAGTCTCCGTTGCCGTCTCAGTCGCGGTTTCCGTTTCGGTCTCCGTAGCCGTTTCAGTCTCCGTTTCGGTCTCCGTAGCCGTTTCAGTCTCCGTTTCGGTTTCTGTCTCCGTTGCTGTCTCAGTTTCCGTCTCGGTCGCGGTTTCGGTTTCTGTCTCCGTAGCCGTCTCCGTCTCGGTCTCGGTCTCGGTCGCAGTCGGCGTCTCGGTCTCGGCCGCCTCGACGCTCACGGTCACGTCGTTGAACGTTTCTGGGACGACCGTCTCGCCGTCGGCGGAGGCGAACTTCGTCTCGGACTCGTCGAACGAGAGCGCCGCGCTCTCGCCGTCCTCGCCGGTCACTTCGAGCGTTATCTCGGCCAGCACGGGACCGTCGACGTTCGACCCGCGAATCTGGTTGAACGCGACGCTACCGTCCTCGTTGTCGACGTTCGCGATTGGGTCGCCGAAGTCGTCGCTCCCCGAGACGTCAGTCACTTGGACAACGTCAGCGTCGTAGGTGAGCGTCGTCTGATAGCCGCTCACGTCCGTGGCGTCCGCCCACACGCTCACCGTGACGGTCTCGCCCGGTTCGGCGGTGAGCGTCCCGTCCGGCGACGACGTGACCTCCTCGCCGACGCTGATGGTGGAGGCGGTCTGCGCCCCGACCGGGGCCGCGCCGGCCGGTAGACCGACGAGCAGTGCGAGGACGACTCCGAGCACCAGCGCCCGGTTCGCGCCGCTCATTGTCCCCCCTCGCTGATGTTCCGCACGCGAATCGCATCGCCGATGTCCACGTCGCCGTCGTCGTCGACGTCCGCGGCCTCCGTGTCGATGTCGACGTCCTCGCCGGCGATGGAGCGCTGGATGGCTTCGACGTCGTCATCGTCCACGTCGCCGTCGCCGTCGGCGTCGCCCGCGAGCGGTCCGTCCGAAGCGGACCCGAAGCGGGCGTCGAAGTCGAGGTCGAAACCGAACTCGCTGTCCCCGTCTTCGAGGTACTCGTCCTCGCTGGGCGAGTACGTCTGGACCTGAATGCGGTCGGGGTCGTCCCCGCTTCCGCCGCCCGGTTGGAACCGAATCTGTCGGAGCAGTCCGTACCCGCCGTTGTCGCGGTCCTGGAAGTTCGACAGCAGTTCGTACACATCCTCGCCGTCGTCGTTCGAGGAGACCTGGTCGGCTTCGCCGTCCCCCCTGTGCCAGTGGCCGCAGAGGACCATGAACACCTGCGAGTTCGGCGAGATGAGCTCTTCCCACACCGTCTGGCCCTCGGTTCCGATGCCGTTCTCTTCCTGTACCTGCAGGGTCCGGCGCTGCGGGGAGTCCCGGAGGTACGAGTGCGTGCTGACGATGGTCGGTCGGTCGGGGTACTGTTCGAGGACGCTCTGCGCCCACCCCAACGCGGTCGAGGCGTCGTCTATGTCCCCCGGAATCTCCCACTCCAAGGCGAGGTGGAGGAAGTCGTAGCCGCCCGCGGAGAACAGTTGGTAGCTGTTGAGGTCCTCCGGTCCCGCGTTCTGGGACGCCCCGAAGTACTGCCGGTAGTTCTCGATGGACGACGTGCGGTCGCCCTGCGTCGCCCAGTCGTGGTTGCCGGGGAGCGTCGAGAAGGAGATGTCGTCGAGGGGTGCGAGCGCCTCCGCCATGTGCTCCCACTCCGCCTCGACGTCGCCGTTCTCGACCACGTCGCCGAGGTGGCTGACGTGGACGATGTTCTCCGAACCGACGTTGTCGACGACCCACTCGGCCTGGTCCCGCGGATACGACGTCCTGTCCTCGGCATAGAACTGCGTGTCGGGGAGGGCGACGACCGTCCACGGCTCCGCGCTCTGAGCGGCCCCGGCCGTCGCGCCGATTCCCGCCAGCGTCGCGCCCGCACCCAACGCACGCAGAACGGTTCGTCTCGTCGGACCCGACCACCCCGTCGTCTCGGGGTCGACAGTCATGCTATCACGCGTTCACGTCGCAGGTCGGTCCGGCAGGCGGCCGCCCGCGCCACGGTGCGTCGGCGCGTCGCCCGAGACTGCTCTGTCGGACTCGACCGCGCGCCGTAACCACTGTGGGGACTCGTTGATATTCGGCTCATAGGCGCTTCTTATCTCGAATGTAATTCCTCGTTGACGGATAGTTATATATGAGTTAAGTACGCGGCGCCGAATCGACGCTTCGTGTTAATCGGAGTGCCACGTATCGGTCCCCGTCGGCGCCGCGAGAATTGGTCTCCCTAACGAACGCGCCAGACCGGTCACTCGGGCTCCGACACCCCCGATGCGGACGTTCCCGTCGATAAAGGGGAGGCTGTCACCGAGCATCGTCTCGGACGCGGCTTCGATTTCGGTCCGTTCGAATCAGTCGGACGCTTCGACTGCTCTCCGCGGTTCGAGCGAGTCTATCATCTCGACGACTTCGGTGTCGAGTCCGTGCTCGGTCCAGTTACGCTCCCGCGGGATTCGGGCGCAGTACGTTCCGACGTCCTCGAACAGTTCCTCGAACACCTCGCGTTCGCGCCGAATCACCTCGTCCAGCGACTCGATCATGGCGCCGTCGCCGACGAGGGAGTCGTAGGCGTGGAAGTACTCTCTGAGCCGACCGTCCCACTCGAAGTTGCAGATGGAGGTGATTCCCTTCATCGCCTCCTCGGTCGAGAGGGGTTCGCTGGTGACGTGACGGTTGTTGGGCGCCGCCTGCAGGAAGACGATGTTGTCGACCGAGGAGCGTTCGACGTACTCGGCGGTGGAGTACAGCGAGCCGACGTCCGTGAAGTCGCGGCCGTCGTCGGAGAGGAACTTCCCGTTCAAGTAGAGAAGCGCCGTCGCCGGCAGTTGATCCGCACCGCCGAACCGGTCGTCGACGTACTCGTGGACCTCGTGGCGGAGTCGGTCCTTCAGCGAGTCGTGCGTGAGTTCCACCTCGGAGAACGACTCGATGTTGTAGGGCTGGAGGTTCACGCCCAACGGGTAGCCGAACGCCTCCCCGTCCGCGCCGACCCAGAGCCGGTCGTCCGAGAGGAAGTTCGCGCCCTCGCGGAGCAGGGAGAGGAGCGTGTTCGTCTTACCGGCCCCGCGCCAGGCGGGGAACAGCGTCGTCTTCCCGTTCAACTGGACTCCGGAGGCGTGTACGAGCGCTCTGCCCTCCTCGACCATCCGCTTGCGTATCTCGAACTCCATCGGGTAGATGGCGTAGAACGGCTCGAATCCCGGCGTGACTTGGATGTGGTCCCATCCGGGGGTGACCGCCATGAACGAGGTGCCGTTGCGGATTACGAACTGCTCGCCCGTCCAGCCGTAGTAATCCTTCGGGTCGCCGAGGACGACGTCGGGGTCGACGTCCTTCGTCGTCTCCTCGATGACTATGTCGGGTTCGCGCCCCGGCGACGCCACCCGGAAGTGGTCGTACATCTTCCGAAACTGTTCGTCCGTCCGTCCGCCGGAGCCGCTCACCTCGACCAACAGACCGTCGAAGAACTCGTAGTGATGTTTGTTCATATCTGTAGACTATAGATTCTCTGCTGGAAGGCGGTCCGTGAGTTCGGAAACCTCATGACTGGACACACGCCCAGAGTCTATATTGTTATACAACCCAAAAAGCGTCAGTCCGAATTCTGGTCGGATTAGCATCAGGTTTCCTGCTTCGTCTACCGGTGAGATACCGTCCCACGGAACGCCGCAAACGCTCCGTTTCGACCCCGGAACGCCGACGTACGGGCTGATACTCGTCCGTCGCCAGCCTGCCGGGCGAGGGGAGGGGTGCGCTCCGCCGCAGTCGCCCGGTTGGGTCCCGGCGCGCGCCGCTCGGAACGCTCTCGACGCCGCGACGAACTGGCGACGGTTCCCCCCTCGCCTTCACAGCGCGGACATCCCCCCGCCGCAGGTCCGGCGGTTCCGCGGGCCCGCGTCGGCGTTCGTCGCGACTCCGCGACGTCGACGGCGGTCGCTGGAGGGAGAGAGCCGGATAAGCGTCGGAAAACGAGTCAGCGAGTCCGACCGGGAAGCAAGAAGTGAGGGAGCGTACTTCAGGGCAACAGCACGGGGAGCTGTCGGAGGACCAGATAGCCGAAGACGACGAACCCGGTGCGCACGACCCAGTTGAGGCGGCTCCACCAGGCCGGGATTCGGTCGGTCGGAGCGAGGACGGTCCGGATGGCGAGGAGAGCGAGGAACGAGACGACGAAGTATAGCTCCGGCGTCCACATCTCCATGGCGAACAGGGCCACCCCAAGAAGCACCATCGCCGCCGCCTGCGCGACGGCGAAGATACGGAACCGCTCCCCGCCGTCGGACCACTGCTGTCGCTTCGGCGTCGCGGTGCGGTAGCCTCCCGACCCGTCGGGTGCGATCCGTTCGGTCTCTTCTCCGTCAGACGTGCTGTTCTCGTGCATTGTGTCTCTTCGTCATCGGTTTTCGTTCGTGCGGACGTTCGTGTCGGGCGGTGTTCAATATTTCGACTGTCATGAATTTGTGCCGAGAGGGGGTTTCAGATCATGTCGCGGATGTCTTTGATGTCGTGGAGGATGTTCCAGTTGATGCGCGAGTCGAGCACCACGACGGCCGCGGCGTACGTCACCACGCCGATGAGGACGAGGACGATGAGTTCGACGAACGCCGGAACCGACGTCACGACCTGTCGGGTCCAGTAGACGGCGGCGCCCATAAACACCGCCGCCGGCAGGGGGTAGGCGAACTCCAGCAGTAGCCGTCGGAAGTCGGCCTCGACGGACTTCGCCGCCAGGTAGGTGTCGAGCGGGAACATGATCACCGCGTAGACCGCCGTGATGACGAACGCGGTGCCGGTGAGGCCGTACTCGACCGTGGCCGGGTAGATGGGAATCGCCATGAAGACGATGGCGACGAGTTGGAGTTTCACCAGGTAGTCGGGGTGGCCGGTCGCCTGCCAGACCGACCCGTACGCGGAGACGAACCCGCGTATCATCCCGTAGACGGCGAGAATCTGCATCGGGACGACCATCGGCATCCACTGCTCGCCGAGGACGGCCTCGACGAACGTCGGCGCGACCATCGCGATACCGATGGCCATCGGGGCCGCCAGGAACGAGGAGATTCGCACCGTCTTGTAGAACGCCGGTCTGAGCCGGTCCAAGTCGCCCTGTATCTCCGAGTAGGCCGGGAAGGAGACCGACGAGATGACGTGCGTCACCTCCGTCGCGGGCGCGTTCGAGAGCCGGTACGCCATCTGGTAGAACCCGAGCGAACTCGCCGCGAGGAGCCATCCGACGAAGTGGTCGTCCCCCTCGTTCCGGATGTAGTTGGTGATGCTCGCGCCCGTGATCCACTTACCGTAGTCGAACATCTCGCGAGCGCGTTCGACGTCGAAGCGCGGCCGCGGACGGTAGCCGTGGAGGATGTAGGACAGAATCGTCCGAATCACGTTCCGGGCGAGGTAGCCGACGACGAGCGCCCACGCCGTCGGACTCCAGAGCGCGTACGCGAACGCGGCGATGAAGTACGCCGCCTCCCCGCCCACGTCGTACACGAACTCCTTGTGGAAGACCAGGTCCTTCCGGAAGTAGAGTATCGCCGGGTTCCGAAGCCCGAGGACGAGCGGTCCGAGCGCCATCACCGGAAGGATGTCCACGACGACCGACTCGCTGTAGAAGCGGCCGATGAAGGGGGCGCTGAGGTAGAGTAGTCCCGCGAGGACGGCCCCGCGAACCGCGTTCATCATCCACGCGGTGTCGAGGTACGGGTCGACGTTCGACTCCCGGTTGTAGATGAGCGCCTCGTCGAGGCCGAGTTTCGAGAAGCGCTCGAGGCCGATGATGACCAGCATGCCGATAGCGACGATACCGAACGCTTCCGGCGTGAGGAGCCGGGCGAGCAGAATCGCCGTCAGGAGCTGGAAGACGCGCCCGGAGACGTTGAGCGCCGTCGCCCAGATTCCGCCGGTGACGGCCCGCTCCCCGAGCGTCCCGCCGGGCGTGAGCACCTGCTTGAGTCGGACGAACGCGTTCCGGAACCAGTCGATGATGTTCGGCATCTACCCGGACACTCTATTCTGCCTGTCGGTTTCGATCCGGTCACCGTCTCCGCACCGCCGACCGCGGACGCTCCGGTCCCGCCCGTCCCGCGTCCGCGGGCCGCCTCCGTGAGTACGGAGGCGACGCGGGGGCGATTCCGGTACGCGACCGATTCGGACAGTCTCGTTCATGTTTTTCGTCAGTTGTGATTTTAGCCAGTTAGTTAATTAGTGTAAACCCGGACTGAACGACTCGTAAAACCGAGGAATCAAGTCCGTAACGGTCGTACCCTCCGATAACGGGTAGGTGGGTCGATTACGCCTGAATGTCGGCTAACGGCTACCTACCCCGCGAACGGTCGGTCAAAATACATAGTAGGAGCGAATTAACAAACCCGAATCATATCTCATACTTCGTTCATGGACAGAAGATTCTCCCGAGACGCGGGGAGGCCTCCGTCGCCCTCCGTACGCGGTGGTATCGCACAGAGCCGCGCCGGCGGGCGCGGAACGGAGACGCTCGACGATGGCTGACTCGCGCGACCGCATCGTCGTCGTCTCCCAGCAGTTCCCGCCCGACACGAGCGGTCACGCCTCGCGGATGCGTGACATGACGACGAACCTCCAGCGGATGGGCTGGGACGTCGACGTCCTCGTCCCGCCGCCGAGTTTCCCCCACGGGGAGTTCGAGCAGCGGTGGAGCCGAAGCGAGACGCGGGAGATGGACGGGGTTACCGTCCGTCAACTGTGGAGTTGGCAGCCGACAGAGTCCGACCCGCACGCCCTCTCGCGGCTCGCGTACTACATCACGTTCGCACTTCACGCGACGCTGTGGCTGCTGTTCAACGCCCGCCGATACGACGTGGTCCTCACGACCACGCCGCCCATCTTCACCGGGATGGCGGGGTTCGTTCCCTCGCTCACCGGTACCCGGTGGGTCGTCGACGTCCGTGACCTCTGGATCGACGCCTCCGTCTCCCTCGGCTTCATCGAGGAAGGCGGGATTCTGGAACGGGCCAGCCGGGCGTTCCAGCGGCGGGTGCTGAGACGCGGCGACCGCATCGCCGTGACGACCGAGATGCTCGGCGAGGAACTCTGCGAGCAGTACGGCGGGGAGTTGGCCGAGAAGATGCTCGTCGTCCCCAACGGCGTCGACATGTCCCGGTTCGGCGTCGAAGTCGGGTCGAAGGACGCCTCGAAGGTTTCCGTCCCCGCCGGCGGCGCCGACTCCGCCGAGTCGACCGGCTCGCCGTCGTCGGACGAGCGCCCGGTCATCGTCTACGTCGGGAACATCGGTCACGCGCAGGACCTTCCCGCCTGCATCCGCGCGATGAACCTCATCGACAACGACGCGGAACTCAAACTCGTCGGCGGCGGCGACACCGTCCCGCAGCTCCGACGGCTCGTCGAGGAGGAGTCCCTCGAAGACCGGGTGACGTTCGTCGACCCGGTCCCCCGCGAGGAGGTTCCCGAACTCCTCTCGGAGGCGGATATCGGCATCGCGCCGCTCGTCAAGGACGAGGAACTCGCCTACGCCATGCCGACGAAGGTGTACGAGTACTTCGGCTGCGGGCTCCCCATCGTCGTCACCGGCTGCGGCGAACTGCGGCGGTTCGTCGAGGAGTCCGGCGGCGGCATCCACGTCGACAACGACCCGAGTCGTATCGCCGCCGCGTTCGACAGACTGCTCGAAGACGAGGCGCTGCGCACCGAAATGGGCACCCGCGGGCACGAGTTCGTCCGGACGCGGTACGACCGCCGCCGCATCGCCGAGCGGTTGGACGACAGCGTCCGGCAGCTCATCGGGAGGCGCGGACCGGCCGACGGCTCCGCGCCGGCGGCCAGCCGTGATCTGTCGTGAGCGGCGACTCCTCCTCGCGCCGGTTCGCGGACGTGCGGACGCTCTCGCTGCTGTTCCGGACGGTGTCGAACATGGAACCCAGACAGCTCGCCGGCGTGGCCGACCGGAAGCTCCGACACGCCGTCGTCCCGCGGTCGCCGGTCGATTTCGACGCCCGGTACGACCGGCGAGTCCCCGACGACCTCACGTGCACGCCGGGACCCCTCCGAGCGAACACGACCGTGCTGCGCCGGAGCCTCTCGGACGCGGACCGCTCTGACTTCCGCGCCCGCGCGGCCGAGGCGGCGGACGGCGAGGTCACCTTCCTCGACCGCACGATTCGCGTCGAGGGCCCCGACGGGGTCGGGTGGCACAGCGAGGCGGTGTACGAACCGCCGGCGCTCTGGGCGCTGAAGTTCCACGGGTTCGAGTTCCTCCGAGGGGCGTACCTCGGCCACGACGACCCGACCGACTGCCCGGCCGCGACCGAGACGTTCCCGCGCTGGATCGCCGACTGGCAGGCCGACGAGAGCACGGACATCGGGACCGAGGCCTACCTCCGGCGCGCGTGGACGCCCCACTCCGTCTCGTTCCGCCTCCTGAACGCGGCGCGGTACTACGCGTGGGTCGGGGCCGACGAGCGGCATCCGGCGCTCGCGGAGCGGTTGCACCGCCTCCTCTACCGCAACGCCTCGTTCCTCTCGAACCACGTCGAACACGACATCGGCGGGAACCACCTCATCGAGAACGGCATCGCCCTCGTGGTCGCGGGACTGCTGGTCGACGACGCCGGCGACCCATGGGTCGACGCGGGCGTCGAGGTGCTGGCCGACGCCGCCGACCAGTTCCTGGCCGACGGCGGCCACTTCGAGCTGAGTCCGATGTACCACGTGCTCACGCTGACGCGGTATCTGACCGCGCTCGACCTCCTTCGGCGGTACGGGCGGACGCCGCCGGCCGAGATTCGAGAGGCCGCCGAGCGGGGGACCGCGTTCCTGCGCGCCATCGCGCCGCCGGACGGGCGGCTTCCGCTCCTCAACGACTCCGTCCACGGGGAGTCGCTGTCGCTCCGGGCGTGTCTCCGCTACGCCAGCGCGGTCGGCGTCGACCCCGGGCCGTCGACGACGACGGCGCTGCCGGACTCCGGCTACTACTGGCTCGGCCGGAGGGACGACGCGATGCTGGTCGACGCCGGCGGAATCGGCCCCCCGCACCTCCCGGCGCACTCGCACAACGACCAGTTTTCGGTCCTGCTGTGGGTCGACGGCCGGTCGGTTCTAACGGACACCGGGACGTACGAGTACGCGCCGACCGACAGGCGACAGCGCACCCGGAGCGTCGCCGCCCACAACACGGTGCAGTACGGCGACGTCGAACCGATAGACATCGCGGGGAGCTACCTGATGGGCCGGCGCTTCGACCCGAGGGTACGCTACGGCGTCGCCGACGGCGTCACCGCGTTCGACGGCGCCTACCGGCGGACGGGTCGCGACGCCTACGCCCACCGCCGCCGCATCTACGCCGCCGACGACTGGTGGCTCGTCTGGGACCGCGTTGCCGCCGACGAGGCCCGCCCGGTCCGCAGCAGACTCCACGTCGACCCGGACATCGCCGTCGACGCTCCGGCGTCCGCCGACGCAGACGCGGGCGCGGCCGGCCTCGAACTCCGGCCGGACGACGGCGACGGCGCGGACCCGCTCGCCTACCTGTACCCGCTCGACGCGGCGGAGACGACCGTCGGGACCAGCCCGTACTTCCCCTCGTTCCTGACCGAGGTCGAGCGGCCGTCGGTCACGCTCCGCTCGTCCGGCGCGGACGTCTCGTTCGGCTTCCTGTTGTCGACGCGCCCGCACGAGACCGTCGCGCTCGAACGCGACGGCGACGACCCGCGCGCGCTGTCGCTCGACGGGAGCGACCGCTCGCTCCCGGACTCGGACCGACTCTCCTGACTCGCGGCGTCCCCGGCGACGTCCACGAGACGCCCCGGGACGCCCGTTCGCGGGCGTATGCCGTCTATAACAATGCCCCGTCTGTCCCACCCTACGACCAGGACCGGCCGCGGCGCAGCGTCGCGGTCACGCACGGCGATTCGCCGTGCCGACGGAGACTGACATGGTAGACATCTCAATCATCATCCCGACGCTCGAAACCGACCCGACGTTCGGTTGGGAAGAACAGCTCGAAGCCGCGTCCGTCGAGGGGGAGGTCATCCTCCGCGGCGACGCGACGGCATCGGCGGCCCGGAACGAGGGTATCCGGCGGGCGAACGCCGACAAACTGGTGTTCCTCGACGACGACTCCGACCCGCGACCGGGCTACTTCGACCGCGTGTCCGCGCTCTTGGACGAGCATCCGGCGGTGACGGGTCGAATCATCGACACCGGCGCGCAGATAACCCGCGGGCTCTCCTCGCAGTACGACCAGGGCGCGGAGGGGCACGTCACCGACGTCGTCGTCGGCTGTAACATGGCCGTCCGGCGCTCCGTGCTGGAGGACGTGGGCGGGTTCGACGAACGCCTCCCGTACGGCCACGAGGAGACCGAACTCGCGAACCGCGTCTCCGAGAAGTACGACTTCTGGTACGACCCGGACCTCGTCGTCGCCCACCCGTTCGCGGACTCGCTGTGGGACTACTACGGCAAGGCCTACCGGCACGGCCGGGAAGCCGTCCCGTACTACCTCATCCGGGGAGAGAACGTCCGCCTGCGACTCCTCACGCAGATTCTCCTCCCGACGAACTACCTCGGCGACTCGCCGCGGGAGACGCTGTTCGAGGCGACCAGTCAGGTCGCTCGGTCGGTGGGGCTCGTCCACGGCTACCTGAAGTACGCGCGGGACGGACGGTCGGCGGCGTACGCCGGACGAAAGCGGACGATAGAAGAGTGACCGCATCCTCACCCGTTCCCCTCGCGTCGGCCCCCGCGAAACCGGTTTCTGGGGACGTTAGCCGCTTCCTACCGAGCGATGCTTTTAGACGGATCAGGTACATTCTCCAGCTATGGTAAGTCGCTCCCTCGGAGAGCAGGCGCCGGAGGCGAGCGCCGCGGCGGCGTTCCTCGACCTCGCCGTCGCCGCCGTCCTCGCCGTCGCCGCCTTCGGTCTCGCGGTGGCGGTCGGCCCCTCCGCGCTCCTCGCTCCGGTCGCAGTCGTCCTCGGCGCACTGTACGTACTCGTGCTTCCCGGGTACGCGCTCACCGCCGCGCTCTTCCCCGCGCGGTCGCCGTCCCCGGAGACCGTCCCCGTGAACCACCCGACCGTCTCCGCGGCGGAGCGGGCGGCCCTCGCCGTCGGACTGAGTCTGATGGCCACCCCGTTGGTCGTGCTCGGGCTGAACTTCACCGAGTTCGGCATCACGCGGCTATCCGTGCTCGTCGGACTCTTCGCCGTCGTCGCCGTCGGCCTCGTCGTCGCCGCCGTCCGACGCGCGAGAGTCCCGCCCCGCGAGCGGTTCCGACTCCCGCTCTCCCGCCTCACGGGCGGGCCCGGGGGTATCGGCTCCCTCCCGAAGACGCACCTCCTGATCGCCGCGTTCCTCCTCGCGTCGGCCGGACTCGCCGGCGCGACGCTCGCGGAACCGCAGAACGGGGAGCGCTACACGGAATTCTACTTGCTAACCGCCAACGGCGAGAACGGCACCCTGGTCGCCGACCAGTTCCCGTCGCAACTCAGCCCGACCGAACCCCGGTCCATCTACGTCGGCATCGGCAACCACGAGGAACGGACCGTCGAGTACACCGTCGTCACCGAACTGCAGCGGCTCGAAACGGTCGACGGTCAACGCCGCGTCGCCGCGGAGAGCGAACTCGAGCGGTTCTCCACGACGCTGCAAGCGGGCCAGACGTTCCGCGGGCAGCGCGAACTCAGGTCCCGTTCGTCGGTGACCGGCGAGCGCCTCCGACTCATCTTCCTCCTCTACCGGGGGTCGCCGCCGGAGAACCCGACGGAGGAGAACGCGTACCGCTCGACCCACGTGTGGGTGAACGCGACGGCGTCCTGAACTCTCGAACCATGAACGACAACACATTCGACCGACCGAACCGCCTTCCGACCGACCGTCCGACGAGCGGAGGGGCCGAACGATGAGCGCGTCGTCGGTCCGCAGACCGGACACGGGATGGGTCGTGACCGCCGGGTTCGCGCTCGTCGTCGCGCTGACGTACATCCTGTTCTCGACGCCCTCGGCGAGCGCCTACGAGATGTCCATCTACGAGGCGTACCCGTGGTACTTCTGGGCGCTGGCGGTGCTCGCGCTCCTCATCGGCCACTACGCAGTCCTCGAACGCGTCTTCGGCGGCGAGTCCGAAGGCGGGGCGTGGCGACTCGGCCTGCTGTTGATACTGGTCGTCGAGGCGCTCCTCCTGTTGCTCCCGTACTTCCGGGGCTACCCGGTGTTCGGGCGCGGGGACGTGCTGACCCACGTGGGTCAGATCGTCACCATTCAGGCGACGGGTATCGCCGGCCAGCAGGACATCTACCCGAACCTGCACTTCCTCGTGCTGAGCCTCTCGTACGCCAGCGGCGTCGAACCGATGCACCTCATCAACTCCGTCGGCGTCGTCATCTCGCTGTTCTCGCTCGTGGCGTCGTTCGCCCTGGTGACGACGGTGTACGACCGGACGCGCGCGTTCCTGTCGCTGCCGTTCGTGACGCTTCTCATCGGCGGGACGGCGCACGTGAACCCCTCGCCGTACCCGCAGAGCGTCCTGCTCGTCCCGTTCGTCCTCTACCTGTTCTTCAAAGAACAGCGGACCCGGTCGACGGCGGTGCGCGTCGCTCTCGTCGTCACCGCCGCGGCGATGGTCGTCTACCACCCCCTGACGACGCTGTTCCTCCTGTTCGTCTTCGGCGTCTACACCGCGGCGAAGTTCGTCCACGACCGGGGGCTGCTGCCCGGCGCGTCGGGGGAGTCCGGCGAGTGGCGTAGCGCGGTCGGCGCGACGCCCGTCGCCCACCTCGCGCTCGGGATGTTCGCCGCGTGGTACTTCGACTTCTCGCAGGTGACCGGGAAGATACAGACTGTCGTACAGACGTTCCTCACCACCGAGAGCGGGACGTCCACGCTCGACTCCTACAGTTCCACCGTCTCGGAGGCCAGTCCGGCGCTGATAGACCTCGTCCGTATCGGACTCGTCCAGTACGGCGTGTCGGCCATCCTGCTCTCGCTCGCGGGGCTCTACGCGCTCTGGGCCCTCTCGTCGGCGGAGCGCCGCCGCGACCTCGGCGTCTACCGGACGACGTTCCTCGGCGGGTTCGCGCTGTTCGCCGGCCTCGCGGTTCCGTTCCTCGTTATGGACCTCGTGGTCGGGTTCGGCCGACCGCTCATGCTCGCCCGCATCTTCGCCGCCCTGCTCGTCGGGTCGCTGTTCTACGCGCTCTACCGCTCGGCCGACGCGGGCGGCAAGCGTATCGTTCAGGTCGGCTGTTACGTCGTGCTGGCGTGTCTCGTCGTCATCAGTACGTTCGGGCTCTACTACTCGCCGTACGCCATCGAGCGGAACCACCAGGTGACGAACGCCGAACTCGACGGCGCCGACTGGACGCTGGAGTTCCGAGAGCCCGACAACCCGACGATACAGTACGGCATCAACCTCCGCCGGTTCCGCGACGCGCTGTACGGGACGGCGGGTTACACCGAGGACGAGGTGATTCCGGCGAGCACCACCGTCGGACCCCCGCCGCACTTCAACTACACCGAGCACGACACGCTGGGTGCGAGCTATGACGAGAATCGGTACATGATCATCACCCGGAGCGGACGCATCTTCTACGAGGAGATGTACCCCGACTACCGGGAGTTCTGGCAGTTCGACGACGGCGACTACGCGCGCCTCGAACGCGACGGGACGGTGTCGCACGTCTACGCCAACGGCGGCTACGACACCTACCTCGTCAACAGCACCCAGACCGCGTAGACCGACCGCGGCGGCCCTCGCTCGTCTTGTAACTGGCCTCGTTCTTCGATGCTCGACGCCCGACGCTTTTCGTTCCGTCACCGCCCGTCTCCGAAGACGGGCGCGTCCCCTCCGCGGGCGACGACGCGCCGGCGATTACGTCGCCGCGGCGCGTTTCGTATACCGACTCCACTGGGCGACGTGCCTTCCGGTACCACACCGCCGGGCACCGCTCCGTCGAGCATCGTCTCGGTCGGTCCCCCGCGGTGACACGGTGACCGTGTCTCGCCTCGCTCGTCGTTCGGACGACTTCGGGACGACGCGGCAGCGTCCGAGTCACTCCCGCACCGAACGCGGCCGCCGGACCGCTTCGACCGCGACCCGAAGACCCACTCCCTCGTGAGCGTCCGCTCCGTCGGAGGTTTCGTAGTAGAGGGGACGGCGTCCGCGGTGTGCGACGAGGAACTCGTTCGCGTCCGTCCGCGTCTTCGTCTCCGCGTCTCTTCCAGCACTCTTCGAACGCCGCCGTCGCACGTCCGGTTCTCGCGGGAGGCGCGTCGCCGCGCGACTCGCGAGGGCACGAGTCATCCGCTCGTCGACGGCCGAAGCGCCGAACGGCGACAGCCGTCGACTCGTCGAACCGTCGAGAGAAGAGCGTCCGGTCGGGAATCGTCGCGCGTCCGAATCTGCGGGCTACCGGCCGGAGACGATAGCGTCGATGGCGGCGACGAGTTGGTGCCCGATTGTCTCGGGGTCGTTCTCCGCTCGTACTCGCGTCCGGGCGTTCTCGCCGAGGCGTGCGCGGTCGTCGTCGTCCAGCAGTCGCGTCACCTGCGCCGCCACCTGTTCGGACGTCGCCTCCTTCAGGACGACGCCGGTCTCGCCGTCCTCGACCTGTTCGACCATCCCGTGAGCGGCGTTGACCATCGCGGGGAGCGCGGATTGCTGTGCTTCGAGCACCGACCGCGGGTAGCCGTCGATGTGCGAGACGTAGACGAAGGCGTCCGCGAGGGCGTAGAGGTCCGCGACGTTCTCCACGAAGCCGAGCGCGTGGATGCGGCCGCGGACGGCCGGGTCGGCGATGGCGTCGACCGCCGCCCGCACGTCGTCGAGGTAGGCGCCGCCGCCGGCGACGACGTAGGCCACGTCCTCGTGCGAGGCGAGCACGGACTCCATCCCCTCGACGATAGTGCGGACGCCGTCGTACTTGCTGGGGTATTTGAGGTTCGTCACGGTCAGCAGCACCGTCTCCGCCTCGATACCGAACCGCTCTCTCGCCGCCCGCGCCGACCCGTCCTCCCGGTCGGGGACGAGGGGCACGTGGACGACGTGCACCTGCTCCGGCCGACAGCCCGTGCGCTCGACGACCACGTCTTTCAGTTCCGCGGAGACGACGACGTAGCCGCGGGCCGACCGGTAGATTGCCTCGTCGAGGGCGTACGTGAGGTAGTATCGAAGCTTCGTCGCGAAGCCGTCGTCCTTCCCCGTCCGGTATATCTCCTCTAACCCCTGCCAGTGGTTGCCCTTGAAGCGGAAGACGAACGGGACGCCCCGGAGGACGCAGATGGCGGCGACGAGGAACCCGAGCAGTCCGAGGCAGTCCGACAGCACGGCGTCCGGCTTGGGGTCGCTGGTCAGTTCGAGCAGCCGAGTGACCGTGTTCAGGTTCCGTTCGAGGAAGCCGTCAGAGGGGTCGATATCGACGAGTTGGACCGTGCCGTCGGCCAGCGACAGCGGTTCGGCTACCTCGTGGGAGCGGTGCGCAGTCACCGCCGCGATGCGGAGCGCGTCGGTCATTCCAGCGCCTCGCGGTGGAGTCGGTGCACCCGTTCGGCGTGGTCGTCCCACGTCCACCCCTGTTCGAGGAGGCGCTCGCGCCCCTTGCGACCCATCTCCAGCAACCGTTCCCGGTCGCCGGCCAACTCGGTCAGCGCCTCGCGGAGCGCACCGGTGTCGCCCGGCGGTATCAGCACGCCCGTCTCGCCGTCCGCGACCTGTTCGGGGATACCCCCGACGGTTGTCGAGAGCACGGCCGTCTCCGACGCCATCGCCTCGTAGATGACGGTCGGCCGTCCCTCGGCGTGGCTGGGGAGGACGAGCACGTCTGCGACGGCCAGCCATCGGCGCAGTGCCATCGAGGTGATGCCGGTGTACACGTGGCGGGCGGAGAACCGACTCGACGCGAGGGAGCGCCGGAGCGTCCACTCCTCGTCGCCGCCGTGGCCCACGAACACGAACTCGGTGTTCGGGAGGTCGAGGTCCGGGAGGACGTCGGCCAGTTCGGGGATGCCCTTTCGCTCGCAGAACTCCCCGACGAACAGCGCTACCGTCGCGTCCGGGTCGATGCCGAGTTCCTCGCGGAGTTCCGTCTTCCGTTCGACGGGGTACCGGGAGGGCGTCGCTCCGATGGGAACGACTTCGACCTTCGAGCGCGGGACGCGCCGCGCGGCCTTCTCCGCGAGGGCGTCGCTGACGCAGAGCACCTTTTCCGCGGCGTCGAGCGTCTCGTCCACCTTCTCTCGCACGTCGTCGGCCAACTCGTCGTACTCGTTCATGAAGTGCCCGTGCGAGACGACGAACAGGGGGACGTCGTGCCGTTCGCAGTAGTCGACCATGCCGTAGCCGTCGAGGTAGATGTGGCAGGCGTGGACCACGTCCGGAACGTCGAACGTCTTCTCGACGTACCGGGGAACCCGCTTCGCGAAGGAGTCGCCGGCCCGTCCGTAGAACAGTCGCTTCGGCAGCAGGTAGAAGAACCGGGGGTGGTGGACGCCGTAGCCGTCCCACTCCTCGACTGTCGGGAGCATCGAATACTCCGAGTGTGGGCCGACCGGCGGCGCGAACGGCCGCGGCGAGACGACGTCGACGTCCATCCCGCGCCGCATGAGCGACTGGACGATCCGTTGGTTGAACAGTCCGATGTACGGATTGATGGCGTCCGGATGGTTGACTGCGCTCGCCAGAACGCTGTGAGTCATTGCGGTATCTAGGGTAGAATTCGCCCTAAGTTATATCACACCTACTGAACGAATCCTCGGGTCTGCGTCCCGCGCGACCGGGTCTCTCGGTGCCCCCGATACGCCCGAAAGCGGCAGACTGCGCCGGGCGTGCGAAGCTGCGTCGGCGTCGCAGCCATCGGGTCGCCTCCTCCGCATCTCGAACACGACGGGCGGATAGAGAGTAAGTAACTATTTGGGTAAGATAACTGAAGTATGCTACATGTCAGGATTGGTTGGAAGCCCCTCGCTCGCGGACTGCGAGGACGCGGCCGACGACACCCCCGTGCACGGCGTCTCCGAGGAGACCGAAGAGCGGACCGAGCGGGAGACCACCTCCATCTACGCCCGACTCCCCGTCTCCGACTCGAAGGGCGTCAAGACGCTCGTCGACGGCGACCGGACGCTGTTCGTCTACGGCGCCGTCACCGGACGCGAGTGGCGCGAGACGGACGACGAGCGACTCGTCGAGGAGTTCTTCGAAGAGCCCGTGGCCACCGCAGAGCGGACCGACGGGACGTTCCTCCTCGTGGGCGTCGACGACGGTGCGGACCGCCTCCTCGTCGCGACGGACAAACTGGGCGCCCGTTCGTGTTTCCTCGTCGACGACCGGCCCGCGTTCTCGACGTCGGTCGCGGCGTGTCTCCCGTTCGTCGACGACCCGACGATAGACGAGCAGGCCGTCTCGGACTTCCTCTTGATGGGGCTGCTCTGGGGCACCCGGACGCTCGTCTCGGAGGTGTCGATGGCGCGTCCCGCGACGGTGTACGAGTTCGAGGACGGCGAGTGGCGCGGCGAGCGCTACTGGAAGCCCCGGTACGACGAGGCCGACCCCGACGGCGCGTACCTCGACGAACTCGCCTCGCGCTTCAGGACGGCCGTCGACCGCACCGCCTCGACGCTCCCCGAGGAGGCGAGCATCTGGCTCTCCGGCGGGTTGGACAGCCGAAACACGAGTTCCGCGCTCTGTAAGTCGGCCGCCTCCGGCGACCACGAGTTCGAGACGCTGTCGGCGTACACCTACGACGCGAACCCGCCGACGGGCGACAACATCGAAATCGCCCGCGAGGTGGCCGACCGCCTCGGCATGGAACTCACCGAGTTGGACCTGCTGCCGTCGCCCGAGCGCATCGAGCGACTCGTCGACGTCTGCGGCGGGATGGTCGCCTGGCACATCACGAAGAACCTCTCGGGGTCGTACGACATCGAGGATTCGAACGTGTTCATGGAGGGCGTCGAGGGGTCGCTGTTGGGCGACCACCTCCTCCAGTCGCACTTCAGCCGGTACAACTCGGCGGTCGAGTCGCAGATAGCCAGCGAGGCCGCCCTCGACATCGGCCTCGTCGAGGACTGCCTCGCCGTCAGCGTCGACCCCGTCAGGACGTTCCGGCACGAGGCCGAGGAGAGCGACGAGAACACGTTCCACCACAAGGTGTTGGACATCCACTTCAAGAACTACTACAACCGCTGCGCGATGGCCTCGAACGCCATCATCCGCGACGTGGGCGGCGACAGGGTCGTCTACACCGACGGCGACTTCCTGGAGTGGTGCGCCCGCATCCCGACGAAGTACCGCAAGGGGACGTTCCCGTTCACGACGAAGATTCCGATGGGCACCTCGCGGGCGAAACTCGGGATGACCAAGCGCGTCGCCCCGGAACTCGCGGACATCACCTACGAGCGCACGAAACTGCCGCCGAAGTACCCCTACCCGGCGCACGTCCTCGGCTTCGTCGCCAACGTGGGCCTCGGACGGCTCCGATCGGAACAGACGTACGGAAACGGACAGCTCTCCGACATCTGGCTCCGGATGGACACCGACCTGGCCGACTGGGCCGAGACGTACCTGCGGCAGGCGGCCGAGCGAGACGTGTTCGCCGACGACCTTTACGACCTCTGGACGCGCCACCAGCGGGGGGAGAACCTCTCGCCGGTCATCGCCCACATCACGTCGCTGGAGTACTGGCTCGACACGTACCTGTGAGCCGGCAGTCGGCCGTACCGCACCGAGAGACCTCCCGCCGCCTCGCGCTCTCCCGACAGAACGCCTCCGAGACGCGCTCTGCGCGGAGTTAGGTGGCGGCTTCGCTTCACGAATCAACTTATGCACTGCAAAAATAAAGCCACCGAACGCATCGATACGGTAGAACAATGACCGACACTCGCCCAAACATCGTCTGGCTGAACCTGGACAGCATCCGGGCGGACCGGACCTCGCTGGCGGGGTACCACCGCGACACGACGCCGAACATGCGACGCATCGCGGAGGGCCCCACGAGCAAGGCGCTCACGAACTGCGTCTCGCACGCGATGTGGTCGCTCCCCTCCGACTCGTCCATCCTCACGGGCACGTACCCCTCCCACCACGGCACCGGCCTCTGGAACGACGTGCTGCCCGAGGGCATCACGACGATTCCGGAGCGGTTCGCCGAGTTGGGCTACCGAACGGTCGGCCTCTCGCAGAACGCCTACTGCAGCGAATCGACGGGGCTCGACCGGGGCTTTCAGGACTTCACCTGGATGGACAAGTCCAACCTCCTCCAGACCGCCGGGCCGAAGATACTGCTGAAGTACCTCCTCGGCATCCGAAAACACTCGGCGGGCTTTACCACCGACGCCAGCCGGCACCGGCCCGAGTTCATCGCCACCGAGTTGGCGAAGCGTCGCATCAGCGACTACGGCGGGTCCGACGAACCGTTCTTCATGTTCGTGCACACGCAGGGTGCGCACCTGCCGTACATCCCGCCGCTGCCGTACCGCGACGCCTTCACCGACGACATCGAGATGTCCACCGAGGAGGCAGCCGACGTCGCGTTCGACCGGAGCATGAACTACTACCGCGAGATAGCGAACGGCTGTGAGTTCTCGCCCGCGGAGAAGGAGGCCATCGACGCGATGTACGACGGCGTCCTCGCATACGCGGACCAGCAGGTGGGCGACCTCTACGACCACATCCAGTCGCTCGACATGGGTCCGACCGTCTTCGTCGTCACCGGCGACCACGGCGACCTCTTGGGCGAACACGGCGTGCTCGGCCACCAGTTCTCGCTACACGACGGACTGGTCAACGTCCCCACCGTCGTCCACGGACTCCCGTCCGTCACCGACCTCCCCGAGGACGCCTTGGTGCAGCATATCGACGTGATGCAGATGCTCCTCGACGAGGCCGGGGCGTCCGAGGAGACGCTGGCGGAACTGCAGGGCATCGACCCGCGAGAGGAGACGCGGACGTACGCGCTCAGCCAACGCGGCAACGAGACGTACGAGACGGCCGTCGAGCAGGTCAGAAAGCACAACCCGGACGCTGACCTCGACCGGTTCCAGTCGGGGTTGGTCCACGCCGTCCGCAGCGACGACTACAAGTGGCTCCGCGGGGACCGCGGCGACGAACTCTACCGCCTCGACGACGAGGACACCGACGTGTCGGCCGACAACCCGGACGTCGCCGACGACCACCGCGAGTTCTTCGAGACGTTCTCCGAGCGACTCGGCCGCGGCGAACGGAACGCCGAGCAGCGGGAGATGTCCGACGCGATGAAGAAACAGCTCTCCGACCTCGGCTACGTGATGGACTGATCCGCCGCTCCCGGTCCGTCCGACGCGCCGCTCCCTTCTCTCGGTTCCCTTCGCGCCGCCGCGAGTCCGCCGACGAGCAGTCGCGTCGTCGAGCGGCTTCCTTCCCTTCTCGACCACCGGACGGGGCCCACGCGGCGCTGAGCGGTCGCAGCGTGCGCTGGGCGCCGACGAGCGACCAATCACACGAATGCGGGCGGCGGACCGAGAAGGAGAGCCGTTCGGGCGTCGATTCGACTACAGGTAGCCGAGTTCTTCCAGTCGCTCCTGGACGTCGTAGTCCGCGTCGGTCTGTCTGGCCGTGTCGACGTCCGGGACGACTTCGCCGGTGTCGGTGCCGGTGGCGAGGGCCCACGGGACGCGTTTCAGGTCGGGGTGGACGAACCCCTCGGGGTGGCCGTAGCCGCCCATCTCCCCGAACAGGTCGCCGTGGTCGGCCGTGATGACGACGCGCTTGGCGTCGATGTTTTCGAGGAGTCTCCCGATGTCGTCGAGGACGAAGCGCAGGTTGTCCATGTACAGTTCCCACGCCTCCTCCCTGGTGGCGCGGCCCTGCATCATCTCGCGCCACGGGTCGTCCTCCAGCGGCGTCAGCGTCCGCTTCTCGCGGTGCGCCTCCGAGATGTACGGCGTGTGCGGCTGGAAGTAGTGCAGCACCATCCGCTCTGCGGGGTCCTCGCGCGCCATCTGGATGGCGTAGTCGGTGACAACCTCCGGCGGCGGGGCGGCGAAGTACTCGTCGTAGTCGTGTCGGTGTATCTGCAGGAGGTTCTGGAACGTCGACTTCTCGACCACGTCCCACTTCCCCGACATGAACGGGATGGCGTACGCCTTCGGCGGGAACACGCGGTCGTCGAACGTCTGCGGGACGAACGGGTTCGTCGTGACGAGCGACGTGTTCTCTATCTCCGAGCGGTACTCGTTGGTGAACGTCTTGCAGATCCACTCGTGGGAGGCGCTCCCGACCGACCAGATGGAGCTGACGAGTTCGATGTAATCGTACTCGGGGGCGACCGCCCGAAGGGCGTCCAGTCGACAGGCGTCGAGGACGATGAGGAGGTCCCACTCCCGTTCGTAGATGTTGGTTCCGAGGGGGTATCGAGTCGTGAGCGAGAAGTACGGTCCGTTGAACGCGCCGCGGAGGGACTTCAACAGGGCTTGCTTCGGACTGCTCCCGCTTTTGACTTCCGAGGGGAACTCTCTGAGCCACGCTCGGATGTCGGTGTGCATGTGGCTACAGGGTACGGCGGATAGCGGATATAGTTATGGAGCGTACAATTCTGAATTCGGCCCCCTCCGGGCGTGAAACTATCGTTTCGCGAAGATGTCCGCGACACCGCCGGCGCCGGTCGACGGTCGGTGAGAGGCTCCATACTTTTAGGGACCGAGAGGGTTCTTCGTACCATGGCGCTCTCCATTCCCCGTGGACGCTCGTTCGTCGGCGCTGCCGACGTGATTCGCGGACGCCCGGTCACGACGACGGCGACCGTTCGAGAGCCGACCGCATCGACCGAGGGTCGAACCGCGACCGACGGAACTCGCCGATGATACTCTGGGACCGCATCCGGGAGAACCCGGAACTGCTCACCCGCGCCCTTCGGGACCCCGGTCTGATCGGACTCGGACTCAACCGGGCGTACTACGACTACACCGGTGACGGCCAGTACAACGCGAGGGGGGTGGACGTCTTCGAGGAGGACTGGGACAACCTCATCCTCCTCGACGCCTGCCGGGCGGACACCTACGCCGAGATGACGCCCTTCGCGGGCGCCCCCGAGACGCGGCAGTCTCGCGGGAGCGCGAGCAAACAGTTCGTCCGCGGAAACTTCCAGGACAAGCGGCTCCACGACGTGGTGTACATCTCCGGAAACCGCTGGTACCTCCAGCTACAGGAGCAACTGAACTGCGAACTCCACGCGTACCACGACGTCGAACGGGACGTCGCGGACGGGTTCGTTCCCAGCCCCGAGGCGGTCACTCGGGCGGTGCTCGACCTCAAGGACGAGTATCCGAACAAGCGGCTCCTCATCCACTACATGCAGCCGCACTACCCGTACCTCGACACCGACAACGACGCGTTCGAACTCGACAGGACCGGCCTCCGGGAGACGGTCCGCCGGAGCGACGTGAGCTACGAGGACGTCCAGGAGGCGTACCGCTCGAACCTCCGGTACGCCCTCGAACACGTTCAGACCCTCGTCGAGGAACTCGACGGCAAGACCGTCATCAGTTCTGACCACGGCGAGATGCTCGGCGACCGACTCACGCCGTTCCCGGTCCGCTGGGTCGGCCACCCGCCGGGCATCTTCACCGACAAACTGGTCACGGTTCCGTGGCACGTCGTCGCCGACGGTCCGCGCCGGACCATCAGAGCCGACCCGCCGGTCGAGTCGGACGCTATCGACATGGCCGAGGTCGAACAGAACCTCAAAGACCTCGGCTACAAGGTGTAGTCGTCGGTTTCGGACTCGATTCGACTCGGTTCGACCCGTATCGGAGTCGCCGCGCGCGCCGAACCCCGCCGGTGCGCGCCGGGACCCCGGGGAATGCCAGAAAGAGGGTCGAGCGTCGGTTCAGTGCTGTTCTTCGAGCTGCTGCACCCGCGCGAGGAGTTCGAGCACGTCGTCTTCTATCTTGACGAAGTTCTCGTTCAGCGGGACGTGCCAGTCGACGGTGCCCGGTTCGGGGAGCACGTAGCCGCCGTACGTCTCGGGGTCGGCGGGCGCCGGTTCCGAGGTTTCCGGGTCCGCGCCGTCGCTCGCTCCGGGGCCCACCTCGGACTCGCTGGGGACGGAGGGTTCGAGGGGACTCCCTCGAACCGTGGACTTGACGATGCCGCGGTCGCGGCCGAGCGAGATGCCCGACCCGTGGATGATCTCGTCGATGGAACCGCTCGCGCTGTCGGTGAAGTTGACCATCGTGTCGGTGCCGTGGACGGAGACGCGTCCGCCGACGACCTCCATCTGGTCGGTGTAGATGCCCGCGCCGTCGCGGTGACCGCCCTGCCCGACGTTCTTGATGGCCACCTCGTTCAGTTCGAGGCGCCCGGGCACGGGGAAGTCGATGCCGGGGAACTTCCCGCCGTCGATGATGCAGTTCTCCAGAGCGACCGTCCCGATGGACGCGTCGGAGGGGTTCGCCTTCACCGGGATTTCGGTGTCGGAGTTCCCGATCATGATGGTGTTGCGGATGGTCGTCTTCGCGTTCTCCTGCGTCATCTTGAGGCTCCCCCGGTAGGAGTCCCGCATCACGCAGTTCTCGATGAGGACCGTCTGCCAGTCTTTCGGCTTCGCGTGCCCCACGTCGACGTCGGCGCCCTTCTGGTCGGTGAACAGGCACTTCCGGATGTTCGTCGTCGTCTTCGCGGTCTGGTTGGGCGAGATGCCGTGACCGCCGTTCCAGACGTAGCCGGCGTTGTGGAAGTGCGAGTAGGTTATCTCCGAGTCCATGTGCCCGGAGTGTTTGAGGTTCGCGTTCTGCGCGTTCATGAGCCGGCAGTTGTGCATCTTGAACAGCCCCTCGGCCTCCGTGAGAACGCACAGCCCGACGCTGTCGTTCGGCTGCTGGTCCTTGTTGCCGTCGACGGTCAGTCCGTCGAATGTCACGTCCCGCGGGGACTGCGAGCCCTTCACCAGGAAGACGAAGTGCGCCTTCGTGTGGCCGCCGGCCATCTTGATGACGGTCTCGTCCGCACCGGCGCCCTTCCAGGTCAGGTCGTCCCAGCTTCCGTCGCCGGGGTACGCCAACGGGATGCGGCTGTCGGAGCCGACGAGATACGTCCCGGGCGGGAAGTAGACCGTCCCGCCGGGCCCCGCCGCGTCCGCGGCCTCCCGTATAGCGTCCGTGTCGTCGCGCGATCCGTCACCGACCGCACCGAAGTCTGTAACTTTCTTCACCATGATACTGCTCTCAGTTGTTCCGCTCCGCGGTCGAACGGGAGGTCTCGTGTCGGTCGTCCGCTCGCTTCTGGAGGCACCCGATGGCGCCGCGTTCTGCGTCCATACCTCCGAATTCACCGTTCAGTGAATAACTCTTCTTTCCACATGTCATCCCGAACGTGTCCGGTGGTAGTGAGATGTAGCCGGGTACTCGCGATTTGATTATCGCTTGAATACCAGAACGGGCCGTTCGGGTTCGCGCACGTCGCGGCCGCGGCCGACGCGGATGGTGGCCGTCACGACGCGGACCGCGGACCGACGTTTTCCCGGGCGACGACGTTCGGTTCCAGCGGTTCGCCGCGGGTGGTCTGCTTCACGTCGACGCCCTGGCTCTTGCCCACGCCGGAGACGTTGCCGTAGACGAGTTCGGCTATCGAACCCGCCCCGTCCTCGATGTTGAGGGCAATGCTCTCGTTGTTTCGACCGACGTTGTGAATGGAGATTCGACCGGAGTCGCGGAAGTCGATGTCGCGGGTGAATATCCCGCCCCGGTCCTGTCCGCGCTGTCGGTTGTTCTGGTCGACGTTCATGATGGCGACGTTGTCGAGACGCAGGCGTCCGGGACACGGCAGGTCGATTCCCGGCCATCCCCCGCCGTCGATGAGCACGTCTTCGAGAACGAGGTCGTCGATGCTGATGTCCGTCGGGTTGACCTTGACCGGAATCGTCGTCGCGTCGCCGCCCAGCATCTGCGTGCGGCGAACGGTCGTCAGTTTGTTCTGCGTCGAGAGCTTCAGCGACGCGAGGCTGTTCTCCAGAATGCACTCGTCGATGAGAACGGTCTGTAGCTCCGTATCGGCCGTCTGCCCGACGTCGACGGACGCCCCGCCCGAGTTGTGGCAGTGACACCGCCTGATGACCGTCTCCGACTGCCGCCGGACCTGGTTCGGCGAGATGTCGTGGCCGCCGTTCGACCGCATTCCGTTGTCGCTGAACTCGCAGTACTGGATGTCGGCGTCCATCCCGCCGGACAGTTTCACGCCCGCGTTCAGCCACGAGGTGACGTGGCAGTCGCGCATGATGAGCGTCCCCTCGGCCTCCGTCCGGACGCCCAGACCGGGGTTGACTCCCTGATTCCGCTTGTTGCCGACGATGGTGAGGCGTTCGAGTCGGACGGTCCCGACGCTGTTCCCCGGGTCCGTCCCGATGTACACCGCGCTGTGGACGCCCTCGTGCCCGGGGGCCAACACCAGCCTCGTCTCCCCCGACTCCGGGCCGGCGCCCCGGAGCGTGACGTTCCTGTTCGAGGCGTTGAGTCGGATGGCCTTGGAGTCGGTGTCGCGCGCGTCGAGGAGGATGTTCCCCGGCGGGAGGTACACCACGCCGCCCGGAGAGGCCGCCCGTACCGCTCGCATGATGGCGGGAGCGTCGTTGGTCTGTCCGTCTATCGCCGCGCCGTAGTCCCGGATATCTTCGCCCTCGGGCACCTGCTCGTCGGTCTCGGTCGGCGTCGGGGATATCGGGGTCGGCGCCTCCGAATCGACGTCGTCGTCCCCGTCCGAGAAGAGATACGAGAGCCCGAGCGTCGCGGTACCGACGACGCCCGCAGTCGCCGCTACGATGGTCTCTCGGCGCGTTATCGTCTCCTCTCCGGTCCGCTCTCCTTCTCCGTCGACGCCCCCGTCTTCGGCCTCCGCTCGGCGCTCCGCGTCCTCACTCATCTCTCGTCCGCACCCCTCGCTGTCCTGCCCCTGTTCGCTCGGCCGGCGCGTCCTCCGCTCCGCCGAACGCCGTCGGATATCTCGTGTCTGTATTCATGGTTCTGGGGTTGCCAGGTCCGCCGACCGCGTGTCCGTTTGCTATCCGGAAGGTCCCCATCGGTTAAAGGTATACGCTCCGTAGACGACCGACTGCGGTGGTGTACGCCTCGAATCTCCCGCTTCGGCCGGATTCGCCGCCGCCGCGGTTCGTATCCGAAGATTAGTAGCAATGTAACTAATTTCTCGCCTCAATCATAAACTTCCTGTCCTTTGTTTCGCGTCGCTCGGCGGCCCCGCTCGTTCCGTAATAACACGCATAACAGTATGCGCACGCCGGGAGAGAACGGACGAGAACGATGTCCGGATCGAACGCCACGCAACCGCGCTCGCGACGCCCGCCCGTCCGGTGACCCGATGAGCCGAACCGACTCCCGCGCCGACGACCCCTTGGTCACGGTGATCATCACCACGTACGACCGTCCGACGTATCTGCGGACGGCCGTAGAAACCGTCTCCGACCAGGAGTACGCGCCCGTCGAACTGATAGTCGTCGACGACTGCTCGGAGGTGCCGGCGAGCGAGGCGCTCGACGGCGTCTCCCCGGACGTGCACTCCTTCGAGATACGCCGGCACTCGGAGAACCGCGGCGCCAACGCCGCCCGGAACACGGGCGTCGAGGCGGCGACGGGCGAGTACATCGCCTTCCTCGACGACGACGACCGGTGGGACCCCGAGAAGCTCTCGAAACAGGTCGCCCGCTTCCGGACCGCCGGCGACGACGTCGGCCTCGTCTACGTCGGTCGTAAAGGAGAGATGGACGGCAACGTCCGCGACGTGGTCATCCCCGACCCCGTCGACGGCGACGTCACGAAGGCGGTGCTCTGCCGGAACGTCGTCGGCACCCAGTCGGCGGTGATGGTCCGCTCGGACCTCGCCAAGGAGACGCCGTTCGACGAGCGGTTCAAGCGGTGGGCCGACCTGGAGTGGTACGTCGCCCTCTCGACGAAGTGCGAGTTCGAACCCATCGGAGAGGCGCTCGTCACCTACGAGTACGACGCGCACAACCGCATCTCCGACGACTACGACAACCTCCTGGAGAGCTACGGGCTGTTCGTCGAGAAGTACCGCGACCTGGCGGCCGAGTACGGCCCCCTCTTCGAGCGCAAGATGCTCGGCTGGACGGCCTACCGGGTCGGGTCGGCGTCGATAAACGACAGGAACTACGAGGTGGCCCGCCGGTTCTTCCTGAAGGCGGTCCAACACTACCCCTTCGAACCCACGTTCCTCCTGTACGCCGGCGTGACGCTCGGCGGGCGGACGACCCACCGACTCGCGCAGGTCGCGAACCGTTTCGTCGCCGGGTCGTCGGTCCCCGAGTGACCCTCGGGTCTCAGTTCGACCGCTCGACGCCGCCGTATCCCATCTCGCCGTAGCCCTGTAGCCCGTAGTCGTCGAGCGAAGGCGTCGGGGTTGGCGTCGGCGTCGGCGTGGGTGTCGGAGTGGGCGTCGGCGTGACGGCCGGTTGGTTGCTCGTGAACTCGATCCAGTTGAGGTTCACGTCGCCGTCGACCACTTCGACCCGCAGCACCTGTTCCCGCCCCTCGGAGAGGACGACGTCGTCTATCGTCACCGTCTGCCAGGACTGCCAGCCGCCGGTGTTCGGCACCTCGACGACGCCGAGTTCCTCGCGGTCGAGCAGCACGCGGAATCGCTTGCCGCTGGCGGGCGAGGCGACGCGGAGTTTGATGTCGTACGTCGCGGCCGTCACGTCGACGGTGTACTCGAGCCACTCGCCCTCCTGCATCCATCCGACGTTGTACGTCCCGGAGTCGTCCTGCGTGTTCTCGATGTCGACCAGTTCGTCCGTCCGGTAGTCGCCGCCCTTGGCCGCGCTCGTGGTGTCGAAGTACGCGACGCCGGCGCCGCCCTCGTCGAAGTGCTCGGCTTCGATCTGACCCGGAAGCGTCCTGACCTGCCCGCCGAAGGGCGACTGCCCGTCCGTCGGCGCGGGGGTAGGTGTCGGCGTTGGAGTCGGCGTCGGCGTGGGGGTCGGAGTGGGAGTGGGCGTCGGAGTCGGCGTTTCCGTCTCCGCTCCCTCCCCCGAGACGGCTAACGTGTAGTCCCCGCCGCCGTTCTCGACGTCGATAACCTGTACGTAGTACGTTCCGGACTGCTCGACCGCGCTTCGGACCGTCACCGGTCCCGAAGCGCCCAGGTATCGGAGGTCGCTCCACTCGCCGTCGGTGTCGTAGACGACGACCGCGACCACGCCGGCGTCGGCGGCCCGTTCGAAGTCGACGACGAGTTCCTCTCCCGCCGTCGCGTCCACGGCGTACCAGTCGACCTCCGAGGACGCCAACCGCCCCGACACGGTGGCGCCGAGGTCGACGGCCATCGCCGTCGCCCGACTGTCGTTCGACTCGGACTCGTCCACGGTGAGGTCGAGCGAGGAGGCCTGCCGGAGGACGGCCGCCCCGCCGTATCCGAACGCCGAGACGGGTTGGACGCTGGCGACGCTCCCCGACGCCCCGGTACACCCCGCGACGGAGGCCGTCGCCGCGGCGACGCCGACCATCTTCAGATACGAGCGCCGACCGATTTCGACCTGGTCGGGCGACGTTTCGTCCGCGTCGGAGTCGGGGTCGGAGTCGGACGCGGTCCGCGTCCGCGGACGCAAGGTCGCCCCCGAAACCCAACTCCTCACGGCCCCCCCGAGGCCGCTCCGTTCCGTTCGATTTTCGTCGGAAAGTTTTCTACTCATCCTGAGAAGAAATACAGGAATAGCTTAATTATCGCTTTTGCATACTTAACAGCGAACGGTAGATAACTTCTATCCAGATACCGGCGGATAGTTATTAGATAGTTACCAAAATTGCGGTCGAGAGGGTAGACGGTCGCGCCGGCGCGACTACGCGTCGCCGGACGCGAGCAGTTCGTTCGACTCGACCATCTCTTCGAGCGCGTTTCCGTCGACGTCGAGGGGGAAGACGACCCGTTCGCGCCGGCGCGCGGACTCCCAAGCGCCGAAGATGAGCTCCGTGGACTGGAGGGCGTTCTCGCCCGAGAGCTCCGAGGGGCGGTCCTCCGCGAGCGCCGTCACGACCTCTTCGATGGCGCGTTCGATGTACGTCGGCGTCCGGAACCGGTCCTCGGAGACGAACGGAAGCCGCGCGGCGACCTTCCGCGCGGCGACCTGCGGGAGCGAGTCGGTCGGTCCGTGGGCGCCGTCGCGGCCGGTGTCGACGGATTTCCACCCGCTCGTCGAACCGCTGCGGTACCGGAGCGGCGGGCCGTCGTCGGTGCAGATATCGATGAGGCCGTCGTCGCCCACGAGACGCATCTGCGCGGGGACGACGCCGTAGTCGCCCGTCGAGGCGATGCCGACGACGCCGTTCTCGTGGCCCCACTGGGCTATCGCGTTGTTCTCGTTGTGCGCGCCGAACTGGACGTTCTCCTCGCCGTAGTCGACGCCGCAGAGGACCCACTCGGGCGGGGACTGGTCCGTGTAGTAGCCGCAGAGGTCGAACAGGTGGGTCCCGAAGTCGTAGAGGTTCGGTCCGCCTATCTCGACGCGTTCGAGCGATCCGATGGCGCCGTCGTCGAGCAACCGCTTGGCCTCGCGGAACGGGCGGCCGAACCGCCGCTGGTGGTTGAACGTGAGTCTGACGCCCGCCTCCTCGCAGGCGGCGACCATCCGCTTCGCGTCGTCCCACGTCTTCGCCATCGGCTTCTCGCAGTGGACCGCTTGCACCGAGTCGCTCTCGGCGCACTGAAGCACCACGTCGGCGTGGACCGAGGGCGGCACCGTGACGCTCACGATATCCGGCTGTACTTCCTGCAGCATCCGTTCGACGTCCTCGTAGACGGTGCTCTCCGCGAGACCCCACGTCTCCGCGAACGCCTCGGCGTTCGGCCGGATGATGTCCACGCAGGCGGCGAGTCGGCAGTCGTCGAGTCGGTTGTAGGCGGATGCGTGTCGATACCCCATCGCGAAGCCGTCGGTGTCCGGGTCCTCGGGGTCGGGACCGGTGCCGACGATGGCTACGTCGTACGTCATCGTACGGACGTAGTGTCCTCGACATATCAGTAGTAATGATATAACCGCCCACGTTTCGAAGGACGGCGTCCCCTACTCGGGGTCGGAGAACGAGAAGCGGCGAATCCGACCGGTTCGACCGGTCGTCCGGTTTCGGTTTCACGGCGTACCGGGTCCGCTCAGGACTCGTTGTACCAGATGTCGACGTGAGTGTTCGGCTCGTAGGACTTGCCGACGATGTCGAGTCGGCCGTCGCCCGTCATGTCGACGGCCTTCGCCTCGTGCGTCTCGACGCCGGTGGCGATGACGTGCTCCTCGAACGTCCCGTCGCCCATGTTCTCGAAGATGAGGTGCTGGGGGTCGTCGTTCGTGTCGAGACCCATCTCCGAGACGTAGATGTCGGGCAGTCCGTTCCCGGTGAAGTCCTCTATCTGGAGCGAGTGGGGGCAGTACATGTCGTCTCTGAGGGTGTGCTGTTCCCAGTTCGGCGGGTCGAACCACGCGACGCGACCGGGGTGGTTGCCGAGGAGGGGAGAGTCGCCCTCGGTGAACACGACCTCGAGTTCGCCGTCGCCGTCGAGGTCCGCGACGGCCACGCGCGTCCAGTCCCACCCGGAGACGACCGTCTCGCGCTTCCAGTCCCCGGCCTCGGTCTGTCGGTAGACGTGGGTGCCGGCGATGAGTTCGTTCCGCCCGTCGCCGTCGAGGTCGACGATGCAGAGGCCTTCGAGGTCGACCCCAGACTCGATGACGTGCTTCGTCTCCGCGGGCCACGGCGTCCGCCGCGGGTCGTCGGGGACGTCGTAGTAGAACAGCGTCTCGCTCTCCTGTGAGACGCCGACCAGTTCCGGTTTTCCGTCGTTGTCGACGTCGCCGAAGGCGAGGTCGTGGTACTTCTCGAAGTCGCTCCGGAGGAGGCGTTTCGTCCACGTCTTCCGCGGGTCAGCGGGTCGCTCGAACCAGTAGATGTCCCCGAAGCCGAGACCCTGCCCGACGACGACGTCCTCGGAGCCGTCGCCGTCGAAGTCGACCAGCGTGCTCCCCAGCAGTCGGAGTTCGTCGTCGTCGGTCATGTCGTGGCGCTCCCACGTCGAGTTCTCGTACCAGAACAGGTCCGTCTCGAACCGCTTGAAGAAGTATCCGGGGATGGACGAGCGTTCGACCGTCAGTCCCGGGACGAACGTCGAGACGTCCGTCGAACCCATGCCGCCGACGATGAGGTCGGGACGGCCGTCGCCGGTGATGTCCGTCGGGTGGCAGATGAACAGGCGACCGCTCGGCGGGTTCGCGTCGATTGTCTCGTGTCGGAACCGAAACTCCGTGTCGCTCGTCCCCGGTTCGACGAGCTCGCCCGTCGCCGTCTCGCGACCGTCCGCGGCCGGAGAGGCCTCGTCGCTCATCGCTCCGCTCCCGTCCGGGTCGTCCGGGCGCTCTCTGTCCGTCGGTTCGACGCGGCCGCGCGGATTCGATCCATTGGTCGCTAGTCGTCCAATCGGTGCTTTGTTATCCGCCGCGGAACGGACGCGAAACCGCGGCTTCAGCCCGGTCGTTCTCCCACCGCCGCGGATTCGAACGCCGCCGCCGCGACCCGGGCCCGAGTTCACCCCGTCGTCGCTCGGTCGCGTCCGCTCGGACCGCGGCGGCGCGCCGGCGAGCGACCCGCGGACGGAGCGCGCCGATGCTCCCGAACGTTTGGCTCGACCTCCTCTCTTCGGCCCTGTCGTCGGAAATTTCCCCGCGGTTCCCTGCTCGCTTCGAGGGGATGGAAACACCCTGAGCCTCCGTTAATGGGACATTAACGGCACTGAAACGGACGGAGCATCCTCTGCGTCGCTCGCGGTCCGCGGCGTTCGCTCGGAGCGAAACGAAATACGAATTCGAAAAGAGATTACCGCGCGTTACACGAGGTCCTTCGCGTCGAGGGTTTCCCACACCGACCGTCCCTCGTCCGTGATGCCGTAGACGCGCCCCTTCTTTCTGTCTTCGGACACCAAGAGCGTCACGTGCGACTGCTCGCGGAGTTGCTGTAGCGCGCGAGAGACGTGCGTGATAGAGCTCTCCGAATCCGCCGCGATGAGCGACGGCGTCGCCGGTCCCTCCATGAGTCGCTTGAGGACGAGAACTCTGTACCGCGAGCTGATGATGTAACCGACGTCGTCCCACCTGCTCTTGCTGACGCTCATCGGGTCTCCCCTCCGACGACGGCACCGAGCGCGTTCGCTCCTCTATTTTTTTCCGACCCGCACTGTCCCACGGTGCGGCCCGAAAACAGGCGAGTCGCCCCCCGGCGACGCCTAACTGCTCCCCCAGTTCGATTCTCCGCGATTTCTGGCATCGTCCTATGTTTAGTGTATCGTTAAATAAGATTTTCGGACACATTCTTTTTTTATTGAATGTTCTGTATTTGTGAAGTTAATCTCTTTAGATAGTAAATTATCAAATAGAGTTTGTGTCCGGCGCTCGGCTCGACGGTACGGTCGAACCCGGTCGGTCGGCGACCCGGAAACAGCGACGAAAGGCGAATCGACGTCGGTCAGTCGTCGGAGGCGGTCGCCTCGGCGGCCGCGTCGGGGAGTTCGGTCGACGTGACGGGGTCGAACTCGTCGTAGTGGACGATTTCGTCCACCGAGCGGCGGTACTTGCGCTCGCGGTCCACGTCGGCCGCCCCGTCGGCGGGGTAGCCCATGGTGACGAGCATCACGGGTTCGTACTGGTCCCCGTCGATGTCGAGCGCCTCGACGACGGCTTCGGGGTCGAACCCGCCTATCGGGCAGGTGGCGACACCCTCGTCCCACGCGGCGTTCATCAGTTCCGTGGCGGCGATGGTCGTCGAGCGAACCGTCCAGACCCGCCGTTCCTCCTCGGGGAGTTCGGACATCGCGGCGACGTTCTCCATGACGGCGTCGCGGGCGTCGTTGTTCGGGAGGTAGCCCTTCGCGACCCAGTCGTCGAAGACGGCCTCGGCGTGCGCCGCCGGGTCTTTGTTCCCGAGAACGACGACGGCGACGGGGGCGTCGGCGACGTGTTCCTGCCCGTTGGCGGCCGCCCGGAGCGCCTCCCGGTTGTCGTCCTCCGTGAGCACGAGAAACTCCCAGGGCTGGAGATTGTAGCTCGACGGGGCGTACCGGACGCGTTCGAATATCGATTCGACGACTTCGGCGGACAGGTCCTCGTCGGCGTACTGGTGCACGGACCGTCGGGACGTGACGACTTCGGAGTATTCCACGCCGGATACTCTCCCCGCGAGGGAAAAAGAGCGGGCGACACCGGCGGTGCCCTCCGGGACCGCCCCCGTGCTCGCACCCCTCGTGGCCGGCGCGTAACCCGGTTACACCGACGACACGCCGTTCGCCCCCTCGGCGTCGTCCACCGGCGCCCGAGCGATGGTCACGGGGATGGGCGACCGCCGCGCGACGGCCTCCGCGACGCTCCCGAGGAGGATGCGCGAGATACCCTCACGGCTGTGGCTGCCGAGGACGACGTGGTCCACCTCCCCCTCCCGCGCCACGTCGAGGATGGTCGCCGCGGGACGACCGACCTCGACTCTCGTCCCGACGGTCGCATCCGGCGGGAGAACCGCCCGCGCCTCCTCGAGCAGCGATTCGGCTCGCTCCCTGGCGTCGTCGTACCACTCCTCGGACCCCGAGGGGACCGCGCTCGCGCGCGACCCGTTCACGGGGTCGATGACGTGCAGCAGGGTGACGCGAGCGTCTCCCCACTCCGAGGCGGCGAACCGGAGCGCTTCGACGGATTGCGGCGACCCGTCGACCGGTATGAGCAGGTGTTTAATCATACTCCTAGTATGCTACCAATAGCCAAAAAGCTCTGCTCTCGCAGACGCTCACTCGCCGTGTCTCGTCACGCACGTCGACAGGCCGACGAGTTCGACCGGTTCGGAGTTGTCGGGCGAGTAGACCACCATCTGCCCCTTCTCCATGTACGGCACTTTGTCTTCGAGGTTCGGCGGGATGTTGACGCTCTTGATGGCGTCCTCGTCGCCGAGGTTCAACACCAGCTTCGTGTTCACCTGCTTGAACACCGGTTCGGCCACGTCCTGCGGGTCTTGCGTGATGAGGAAGAGACCGAGCCGTTCTTTTCGCCCCTGCTTGGCCGCCTCGGTGAACTTCGAGACGACCTTTCTCGCCTGCACGTTGTCCGCGTCCGCGAGGAAGTTGTGCGCCTCGTCCATCCCGAGGACGAGGGGCGTCTCCTTTATCCGCTCGGACCGGGGGGCGTTCGACAGTTTGTCGTCGATGAGCATGCTCGACACGGCGAGGACGAACATCTCCTTGGCGCGACTCGTCGAGAGGTGGTAGGTGGGAATCACCGTCAGACCGCCCGGCCGGACGAGTTGGTGGTCCAACTCCGTGATGGGGCGTGCGGACTGGTCGAACACGCCGTTCGGGACGCCGCGGACGCGGCGCTTCACGGCGTCGTACGTCGCCTCGTGGACGCGTCCGGCCTCGTGCAGTTCCTCCTTCAGCGCCGGGTCGTCGAGGAACGCCAGGAACTCCTCGTACGTGCCCGCGTTCCCGTACTCCCGGAAGAACCTGCGCAGAAGCTCTTTCAGCGCCGGGAACTGGTTCTCGTTGAGGCTGCTGCCGGCGACCAACCACGGCCGGTCGCGCGCCATCGAAAAGGGGATGGTGAACTCCACCTGCTCGGCGCGGTGGTTGTCGCCGCCGTACGGGACGCCGTCCTCCTTCGGCACGAGACAGAGCGTGTCGTCGTGACCGCCGTGCGCGACCCCCTCGCGTTCGTACCGCCGGGCGACCGAGTCCGTCATCTCGGGGTTGTCGTCGTGCATCTGGGCGTACTCGTCCTGCGGGTCGAACTGCACGACGGCCATCCGGGCGTCGCGCCCGTCGTCCATCTCGTAGGTTCGCTCGGAGTCGAGGAGTTGCCGCAGGAGGTTCTTCGAGGCGTGCGTCTTCCCGGACCCGGTGCCCCCGGCGACGAGGGTGTGTCGGAAGACGAGGGGGTCGCCGTCGGCGTAGTCGTCCTTGAGGCGGTAGTCGATGGTCGGCGGTTGCGCCGCCGTCCGCACCTTCTCGCCGCCGACGGAGAGATGACCTAAGAAAACGCCCTCCGCGGGAATCTTCAGCCCCGTCTTTATCTGCTCGGGGTCGGTCGCCTCCGCGACGACGGCGCCCGGTTTCGGGACTCGGTCGACCATCCGGCGCTTGAGTTCGTCCTCCTGTTCGAAAAGAACGGCCACGGGGTCCAGCGACGCCACGAACTTGTAGTCGCGCTCTTCGAACTCCTGTCGTCGCATCGCGCGCCGGGCGTGAATCTCCGTCGCGTCGTCGGTTCGGAACTCCTGGGCGTACTCCAACGCGGTGATGCGACAGAACAGCAGTTCGTCGTCGGGGTAGGGAACTAAGAGATACTTGCCGAGACGCACGTCGTCGCGGTTGCCCGTCGTGACGAACGCGCGGAGGGCGGTGTCGTCGCCGTCCTCGGCGACGCGGAGACCCTGCGAGACGGAGACGGCGCCGATGCCGCGGTCCTCGCCCGCGGGCGCCACGTCGAATCGCTCGAAGGAGACCCCCTCGTCCGCCGCGTCGGACCCGGTATCCTCGGATTCTCCGTTTCCCCCCCGCTCGGCGGCGGATTCGTCGGCCGTCTGTGACGACGAGTCCCGGTCGGACCCGGACTCGAAGTCGGTGAAGTCACCGAGGTCGGACATGTTCTCGGACACGGTAGGCTGTCGTTAAAAATACCCATGGCTCCGAACTTCCCGCGCGTCTTTTTACGCCGGAAGACGTATCGCAAGGATATGCTTCTGGTTCGCGGTCACGGCGGCGGTACGACCCTCACGGGCACGATATTCGAACGCGGCGAGGAGGCGCCGTCGTACAAGGGGGCGCCCGACGAGGACGCGCCGTACGTCTGGGTCTGCGACGAGTTCTACGAGGTGGAGAGCGGCGGGTCGGAGACGACGATAGACGGCCGAACCATCAACGTGGCGTTCGACTCGCCGATGCCCCGCGGGTTCGACACCCGCGACCAGGCCCTCGGCGCGGCCAAAGAACACGTCAGGACGCAGTTCGCCCGAGTCGGCGTCGCCGCCGAGGACGTGCGCATCGAAGTCGTCAAGAGCGAACCGGGCGCGGTCTGACCGCGTCGGGCCCCACCGCAGCGCTCTCCGCTCACTCTCCGGGCGCCCACCGCAGGTCGTCGTACTGTCGCACCGCGTCGGAGTCGAGGTTCTCCTCCAGTTTCCGTCTCAGTGCCACCTTCTCGCGCGCGCTGATCCGCGCCAGTTCGTCCGCCTTGGCGACGGCGTCCGGCGGTCCGCGGTTCGCGGCGACGCCGCTCAGCATCTGCGTCGTGAGTCGGCGGCGAACGTCCTCGTCGCGAGCGAACGCGAGGGGTGCCTCCACCCGGTAGAGCACGTCCGTGCGCGGGTCGTAGACGACGAAGAACGCCACCTCGTACAGGTCGGCGTCGAGTTTCCGCTCCAGTCCGAACGCGTCGCCGCCGGCGGCGAACGTGCGGTCGCATCCGCCGCGGGAGACGAACCAGTTGGTGAACGTCAGTTCGCCCGTCTCCCGCCCCTCGGTGCCCCGGTTGCCGACGGCGCGGCGTTCGAGCAGTCGCGTGAAGAAGGCGGTGTCGTCGGTCCACGGCGCTTCCATTCCCCGCTCTCGCACGGCGTTCACGAGGTGCTTCGACGCGGGGTTCTTCACGAATCCGCAGAGCGGCACGTCCCGCTTGACGAACCGCTCGACCAGGCGGAGGTAGTTCTCGACCACCTGCTTGGGTTTGGCCTCCCGGGAGAGGTCGCTGAGTTCGCCGTCCCGCCCCCGCCAGTTCAGCAGTTCCTTCGGGTAGAGCGGCCCGTCGAGGACGAGGAGGTCCTCGACTTCGTCGGCGTGTTCGAGGGCGTGCGTGCTCTCGGCGAGGTACAGCGAGAGGGCGTGAACGACACCCTCGGCGAACCGGCTCACCCGGGGGGCCTGGATGATCCGCCAGCGGCAGTAGCCCTCGTCGCGCTTGCGCCACGGTTGGTCGAACGCCGTCGTCGCGTCGTTCGTGTGCGTCGTCGCCACGATGCTCCGGTGTCGGTGTAAGTCCAAATCGGAGGGGACGGCCGCCATCGCGGCCTGCGCCACGTCGAGGACGATACCGTTCTTGAACGTCGTCGGGTTGATGGTCCCCGAATCGAGGCCGTGGACCGTCTCGAACGGCGACTCGGCGAGGGCGACGTCGTCGACGTCGGCGGTGCGCAGGCGCTTCCGTCCCACGGGTTCGAGCACCGCGCCGCCCTCGGGGCCGTAGAGGGGGTCCAGATACTCCTCCCAGACGGTGCGCGCGAGGTCGACGTGCTCGTCGTCGTCGACGTTCCGGGCGAGGTAAGTCGCGAGGTCCGCGATTCCGTCCACGTGGACGGGGTCGAGCGTCATGGCCCACCCGTCGGCGCGCGCGAAGAAAAACCCCCGCGTCGTCGTCCGGTCGCCGGTCGTCGCTCGCCGGGGTCGGGCCGACGCGGCCGCGGGCGTCGTTACGCGAACGCGAACGGTCATGGTGCTCGACCCCGTACGGGCGAGCGTGACTATCCGGGCGGTCGGGTTCGACCTCGACTACACCCTCGCGATACCGACGCGAGACCGAGAGACGATTCTACGGGACGCCGCGACCGCCGCGGGTGCGCCGCCGCTCTCCAGAGACGCCTACCTCGACGCACACAGCGAGCACCTGACGGGCGAGACGCGAGCGCCGATATTCGAGACGCTGCTCGACGCGCGCGGCTCGGACGCCGACCCCGACGCCGTCGCCGCGTCCTACCGCGAGCACATCGCCGACGCCCTCGTCCCCGTCGACGGGGCGGAGGCGTTCCTCGCGGACCTGCGCGAGCGCTACCCCGTCGGACTGCTTACCAACGGGCCGCGCGTCGCCCAGCGGGACAAACTCGCCACGCTCGGCTGGGAGGACGCCTTCGACGTGGCGCTCGTGACCGGCGAACTCGCCGCCGGCAAACCGAACGCGGCCGCGTTCGAGTCGCTCTTGGAGGCGTTGGGCAGCGAGGCGGGCGAGACGGCCTACGTCGGCGACGACGTGAACGCCGATATCGGCGGAGCGAGGGGGGCCGGCCTCGTCCCGATTCAGGTCGTCTTCGAGGGCGGTCCCGACCCCGACTCGCGCGCGGCAGCGCACGTCGACCGCGACGAACTGGTCGACCGACTGCCGGCGGTCCTCGACGCTCTCTGAGTACGCTCTTCCAAGAGTACTTCTTCAAAAAGACGGGACGCGTGTCTCGAACGTCTACGCACGGAACGCCCTCGTGACGCCGCGGCGGGCCACGCTGATGAGGAACAGCGCGAACACCGCCACGGCCAGCCACCGGCCCGTCTGCGAACTGAGCGCCTCGGCGAACAGTCCGAGCAGGTCGAGGCCGACGGCCTGCCCGAGGGCGAACAGGAACAGAACGAACCCGGTGATACCGATTCCCCAGCGCACGGCGGCGCCGGCGAAGACCGCTCCCAGTCCGGAATCGGAACGCTCGGTGTTCCCCCGCTCCCCCGCCGGTCGCTCGTTCACGACCTGCTGGGTCTGCTGGGGTTGGTCGCCGGTCCGTCCCTGCGGTTGCCCGCCGGACTGCTCCCGGGACCGTTCGTTCGGCTCCTGCGGATTCGCGTCGTTTGCACGCTGTGCGCGCCGTGAGTCCGCATCTTCGCCTTCGTGGGTCATAGTGTGACCCCGACGGGAGGAGGCGCGGACGGGGTTTTGTTACGAAGTCAATAGATTCGGGTTAATCTGACAGTCTCGGGAGGCGTTCACCGCTCGGCGACGGCGCGGAGCGCCGGTAAGAGCCGCTTTACCTGCGCGCCGTCCTCGACGAACACGAGGGTCCGCGGCGGCCGGACCGCCTTCGGGCGGACGCGGAGGCCCTCCGCCTCGGCCGCCTCGGCGACGGCGTCGGGGGCGGCGAGGAACTCGACGCGCGCGCGGTCCGCGTGGATGTACACCTCGGCGACGCGTTCGCCGTCGCGGTCGACGGCGTAGGCGAACGCGCCGTCGGCGGTCGGTTCCGCGTCCCGTTCGGAGTCCGCGACGGACAGCGACGCGAGCGACCGCTCGTGGCCCGTCACCTCGCTGGCGAGGAGTTGGGCGATGCGCTTCCCGTCGGTGAGTCGGTCCTCGACCATGCCGGTCGTTGCCCGTCCCGCCGTTTAGACCGCGCGGTTCGAGGGCGCGCACGGGGACCCCGTCCCGCCGGTCCTGCCCCGTCCCGCGGGTTACAGTTCCTCGCGGGCCGCCCGCGCGGCGTCGCCCACGTCGACGCCGCGGCGCTTCGCGTAGAGGGCGGCGGCCGCCTCCACGCTGACGCCGAGTCGCCGCTGGAGGTCGTTGACGGCCGCGACGGCCTCCCGCTTGTCGTGGCCGGCGGCGACGAGGGCGTCGAGCATCCGCTCGAACGCCGACTGCTCGCGCAGGATGGACTGGTCGGGTTCGTAGTCCTCCGGCACGGCGACGTCCGCGGGGTCGAACGAGGCGACGACCTGTCCGTCCTCGCGCGCGACCAGTCCGCGGCCGGCGGCGACGTCGATGAGGCGCTTCGCCTGGTCGGGGGAGAACCAGTCCCGGTCCAACGAGAGGGCGACGACGAACTCCCCCTCGCCCAGGCGGTCGGTTCCGCGCTGTTTGAACGGCACCGCCACCGCCACCTCGAGGCTCATACTCTCTGTTCGGACGACCGCGGCACAAGGAGTTCTCGGTTCGGCCTCGCGCACTCCGATGGCCGCTCTCGGCGCGGCCGGGCGCCGGGCGAGTGCCGCGCACGCACACCTCGCGGCCCGATTCGAGCGATTCAAGTAGCTACCGGGATTTTCCTCCCCTATGAAGGACCAAGGACGCTCCAAGCGGAAGCGCACCGGCGGGCGGCTCAAACCCTCCCACAAGAAGAAGCGACACCAACTCGGCCGCCAACCCACCGAGACCACCGTCGGCGAACCCCGGTTCCGCGTCGTCGACTCCCGCGGCAGCAAGAAGAAGGTCCGCGCGCTCTCGACCAACGTCGCGCAGGTCGCCGACGGCGGCGAGGTCAGCGAGGCCGACATCGAGAACGTGGTCGACAACCCCTCCAACGTCAACTACATCCGCCGGAACATCATCACGAAGGGCGCCATCATCGACACCAGCGAAGGCCGCGCCCGCGTCACCTCCCGCCCCGGTCAGGACGGGCAGGTCAACGCCGTCCTCGTCGACGAGGAGTAATCTCGAACGCTCTTTCGTTTCTCTTCCCCGCCGAGCGACGCCGTCGCTCCGGTTCGAGTCGGTCCGAACGGTGTCGAGTAGCGGAGCGTCGAACGAGTGCGGGAGACGGTCGGCGCTTCAGGGCGTCGGCGCCGCCTTCTGCAGCGCCGTCTCGGCGATGTTGCCGCCGTAGTCGGCGCTCCGGGAGACGGAGTCGACGATGAGACCGAGCAGTTGCGCGCGCGCCGGGTCGAGGTCGCGGAGCAGTTCGTCTATCTTGCGCGCGCTCTCGTCGATGTCCTGGACGGCCTCGCGGGCCTCGTTGGCCAACCGGGAGGCCTCGTCGGGGTCGTCGGTGAACAGTGCGTCCATGCCGTCGTCGACGACCTTCCGCGCGTCGACGTACAGTTCTTCGAGGGCCGTGACGACTTTCTCCGGAACGGGTTCCTCGAAGTTGAGCGTCAGGTGGGCTATCTTCGTCGCGTGGTCGCCGATGCGTTCGAGTTGTCGCGCCGCGGACTGGTAGTCGAAGCACACCTCGCGCGGGAGGCCCAACTCTTCGGCGGCCTTCGGCGTCCGGAGCGTCGCGCGGAAGATGCGCGAGACGACCATCCAGAGGCGGTCGACGTCGTCGTCGCGTTGGATGACGTCCCGGGCCATGTCGTCGTCGAGTTCGGCGATGGCGGCGATGGCGTCCTCCAGCATCGACATCGAGATGAGCCGCATCCGCGTGACGGCGTTGTGGATGGACAGCTCCGAGGAGTCCAAGAGGTCGCGGATGACGACCCGGTCGCGGGTCTCTTCGAGCACTTCGAGACCGACGAGGCTCTGGGTCGCCTCGCGGATGGTTCGGCGTTGTTCGGTGCTGATGCGTCCGCTCTCCAGGGCGATGATGTCGAAGCCGCTGACGTACATCGTCATCACCGCGCGCATGAGTTCGTCGCCGTCCAAGTTGGCGATGTCGAGCGTTCCCTCCGTCCGCTCGTCCTCCGAGCGCGGCGTCAGGAACAGGGAGTCGCCCTCGGGGTAGAACTCCACTTCGGTCCCCGCGGAGACGCTGTTCTCGGTCGCCCACTCCTTCGGGATGGAAACGGTGTACGTCGATCCCCCCGTCACCTGCACCTTGCGCGTCTCGACCATATCCGAAGGTACGAGACTGACACCATAAATCTATTCGTATCTATATACTACTCCGGGCTGTGCCGGATATCGGGCGGGTGCGTTACCGTTGATGTCGCGTTCGCGCCGTGTCGCCGTCCCGCTACTCTTTTCGACCAGCTCTCGTTTCGGTCGGCGAGCGGAGCGCAAACGCGAAGAAGGGAGGTATACTCGGAGGTAACGGTCCCAAACAGTGGGGAGCGTTCGGGTCGTATAGTGTGACAACTACAGACACGGTCGAGGAGATATACATCTCATAGCAGATTACATAGTCGAGTGGGAATTTCAATCGGGTGATGACGCGGAACCCATCGAAGGCGTCGAACGGTGTGTCGAGGCGGAAGTTCGTGGTCGCCGCCGGGGCGGCGGGGCTCGCCGGACTCGCGGGGTGTAGCGGCGGTACGGGCGGCGAACAGGCGTCGGCCACGTCCGGAGGCGAAGGAACCGAGCAGTCGATGGAGCAGGCCACTCAGTCGTCCAGCGGAAGCGGGGGCGATACGTCGACACCGCTGACGGCCGACGGGTCGTCGACGGTGTATCCGGTGACGAACCTCGCGGGGTCGTACTGGAACTCGAACCCTCCGGCGGACGACCAGGAGTACTGGGGACCGGGACAGTACGACATCGACACCGACCAGAACCTCGCGGACTACTGGGCCGGACTGTACGGCTTCGAGTCGGGCGACGAGGGGTCGCCGCCGTTCCCGACCAGCATCGGCCTCAGTCACAGCGGGGTCGGTCTGGAGAAACTCAGACAAGGGCAGATCGATATCGGCGACTCCAGCGCCCCGGTCAGCGCCGAGTTCCCCGAGGCCTCCGAGAGCGAACTCGAATCGTTCACCAACCACGTCGTCGCCGTCGACGCCCAACCCGTCGTCGTCAGTAAGGCGATATACGAGGCGGGCGTGACGAAACTCACCATCGAGCAGCTCCGGAGCATCTACCAAGGAGAGATTACGAACTGGTCAGAGATCGACGGCTACAACGGAGAAGACAAGGAGATTCAGGTCGTCGGTCGCGCCGTGGGGTCTGGTACCGACACGTCGTTCCGTCTGAACGTCCTCGGCGACCCCGAGGCGTCGATGAGCGGCGTCGACGTTCGGAAGGGGCAGAATCAGCAGGTTCAAACGTTGGTATCGAAGTCGAACAACGCCATCGCGTACCTCGCGCTGGCGTTCGTCGACGAGCAGTCGGTGCCGCCGGTGTCGCTCGTTATCGACGGTACCACCTACACCTACGGCGAGAACCTCGGCGCCGAGGATTACCCCCTCTCCCGCGACCTCCACGCGTACACGTGGGAGGGAACCTCGAAGAAGGAGGCGGCGTTCCTCGGAATGATCCTTTCGGACTTCGGGCAGCAGACGTTCGTCGAGCCGAACAACTACGTGACGCTGACCGACGAACGGTTGTCGAACGAGCAATCGAATCTCCCAGAAACCGAACAGTGAGGTAACCTGGATTATATACCCGCTCACGACTCGCTATAGTCGCGGTGATAGGCCGCAGACGAGAGCCAATCGTTACGTCCCCGGGTTCTCGAACCTCCGATAGCTGATGTTTCGGGCCCTCTACCCTGGCGCCGTTTTTGCCGGCCGGCCGTACGTACAGATATATAGAAATCATAGTAGGGTATTTACTGCCGAATCGGGAACCTACGGTCGATGTCTGAGTATCCTGTCCATCGACGCTCGCTGTTGGCCGGTGGCGCCGGACTCGTGGCTTCCGTGGTGACGGCGGGATGCGTGAGTACGAGTGCGACACCACCGGGACAGAGCGAGGGGTCAGACGGGAGCGGCGACGGCGACTCGTCCGGGTCGACGGAACTGTTGAAGTCGGGCGGTTCCTCGACCGTGTACCCGATCGCCAACAAGGCCGGGTCGTACTGGAACTCGAACCCCCCGGCGGACGACGAAGAGTACTGGGGGCCGCAAGAGTACAACATCGACACCGACCAGAACCTCGCGGACTACTGGGCCGGACTGTACGGCTTCGAGTCGAGCGACGAGGGGTCGTCGGTACCGTTCACCGTCAGCGTCGGCCTGAGCCACTCCGGAACGGGACTGGAGAAGCTCAGGAATAATCAGCTGGATATCGGAAACGCCAGCGCGCCTGTCAGCGCGGAACTCCCCGAGGCCTCCGAGGAGGAACTGGACGAGTTCGTCAACCACGTCGTCGGCGTCGACGCCCAGCCTATCGTCGTCAGCAGCGAAATTTACGAGGCGGGCGTGACGCAACTCACCGCGGAGCAGGTCCGCGGAATCTACAGAGGCGAGATAACGAACTGGTCACAGATAGACCGTTACAGTGGCCCCGACCGGGAGATACAGGCCATCGGCCGGTCGGTCGGATCGGGAACTGACACCGCCTTCCGGGCGAACTTCCTCGGCGACCCCGAGGCCGAGATGCCCGGCGTCGACATCCGGAAAGGGCAGAACCAGCAGGTGAAGACCACGGTATCGAAGTCGAACAACGCCGTCGCGTACATGGCGTTGGCGTTCGTCGACGACTCCGTGCCTGCCGTCGCGCTCAACGTCGACGGCACGGTGTACGAACGGGGAGAGAACCTCTCGGACCCGAGCTACCCGCTCGCGCGTGACCTCCACTGCTACACGTACGGGGGCACCTCGGAGATGGAGGCGGCGTTCCTCCGGATGATCATCTCCGACTTCGGGCAGCAGACGTTCGTCGAACCGGTCGGCTACGCGAAGCTCACCGAAGAGCGGCGTCAGAACCAACTGGAGAAACTCCCGGAGACGGCCTGATGTCGACCGGCAATCGGCTCGAAGCGTTCGGCGAGATAGACCGGGGAACGCGGCTCGTCGGGGCGACCAGCGGACTGGCGCTTCTGGGCGTCCTCGTCGCCTTCCTCGTGGCGGCTCAGTACGCCGTCTACCCGCTCGCCGCCTTCGTCGCAGTCGTCGCCTACGGCTGGTACGCCTACCAGGAGAACACGGCCGCGGTGCTGATGTTCTTCACCACGGTGTCGACCATCGTCATCCTCGGACTGATCACCGTCTACCTCTTCGTCAGGTCGGTGCCGGCGTTCGAGACGATGGGTCTCGACATCCTCCTGAAGACGAACCAGCCGCTCTGGGAGCGGGCCTCGAACACCTACTCGCTGACGCCGATGATCTGGGGGACGATCCTGACGACGATCATCGCCATGGCCATCGCGGCGCCCCTCGGCGTCGCCGGCGCGCTGTTCATCAGCGAGATCGCACCGCGCTGGGCGCGCGAGATAATCAAGCCGGCCGTCGAGATGCTGGCCGGTATCCCCTCTATCGTCTACGGTTTCCTCGGCTGGGTCGTCGTCACCGAGTACTTCTACCGCGAACTCCAGCTCTCGAATTTCAGTAGCCTCATGGTCGCCGGCATCATGATCGGAGTCATGGCGCTGCCGACGGTCGTCTCCGTCGCAGAGGACGCGATAGCGAGCGTTCCGGGCGCGATGAAGGACGGGTCGCTCGCCCTCGGTGCGAGCGATTGGCAGACGATAAAGAGCGTCACCTTCCCCGCCGCCTTCTCCGGTATCTCCGCGGCGGTCATCCTCGGCGTCGGCCGCGCCGTCGGCGAGACGATGGCGGCGACGGTCATCCTCGGCCACCAGCAGGCGTTCCCCGACCCCCTGTACGACGTGTGGGAGGGGACCGAGACGCTGACCAGCCTCATCGCCAGTCAGTACGGCATCGCGACGGGAACGCAACTCAGCGCGCTGTTCGCCGCCGGCGTCGTGCTGTTCATCACCGTGCTCGCGCTCAGTATCGGTTCGCAGGTGGTCGAGGCGCGGATGCGCCGCCGCCTCGGAGGTGAGCAATGAGCCTCGACACCCGGACCGCGAACGCGCTCGTCGACGACGAGTCCTCGGCGCTCGGGTACGTCGCCGGCGCCGCCACGGTGGTCTCGCTGCTCCTCGCCGTGGCGGGCGTCCTGACCGTCTTCGGCGTCGTCGGACTGACGAGCACCGTCGCCGGCCTCTCCGCGTTCGAACTGTTCGGCGTCGGGTTCGCCGGCGTCGGCCTCACGCTCGTCGGCGTCGGCGTCGCCTCGCGTGCCGGCGTCGTCCACACGAAACCCGACGTGACGGCGGGAGCGCTCCCGATGGTCGTCTTCGGACTCGTCGGCGCTATCGTCGCCGGTCTCGTCGCCTCGCAGACACTCGGCTTCTCGACGCTGTGGCCGCTGTTCACCCTCCTCGGGGCCGTCGGCGTGGCGGCCGCGACGGTCCTCCCTCCCGAGGATATCGGCGTGACGCTCCCTGCGGGCGGCCTCGCGCTGCTCACCGGGGGGACGTTCCTCGCCGGTCTCATCACACCCTCGTGGACCTGGGAACCGATAGCCGGGTCGGCGACGTACACCGGAACGTTCGCCATCCCGGTTCTCGCGCTGTTCGTCGGCGTCCTCGTCGCGTGGGTCGGCGCCGAGGCCTACGGCGGCTTCGGCACCCGCGGGCGACAGATGGGGGCGTACCTCCTCATCGGCGCCAACGCCGTCGGCATGCTCTCGCTTCTGGTCGTCCTCGTCGCGTACGTCGTCAGCAGGGGGTTCGCCCCGATGACTCGCGGCATCCAGTTCGGCCTGTTCTGGGAGCCGCTGACGTGGTTCTACTTCCCGCCCATCGAGGAGTACGTCGTCATCAACGGTCCGCTCGTGTGGTTCTACTGGCCGTTCGTCATGGAGGGCGTCGCGCTGATGAACGACGTGAACGGCATCTTCCCGGCCATCGTCGGCACCGTCTGGGTCGTCGCCGGCGCCGTCGCTTTCGCCATCCCGCTGGGCGTCGGTGCCGCCGTCTTCCTGACCGAGTACGCCGAACGCGGCCGGTTCACCCAACTCGTCGAGATATCGACGAACGGGCTGTGGAGCACGCCCAGCATCGTCTACGGGCTGTTCGGACTGGCCTTCCTCGTCCCGCGGCTCGGTAACACGACCTCGCTGCTCTCCGGCATGCTGGTGCTCGGAATTATGATGCTCCCGTTAGTGGTCATCACGAGTCGGGAGGCGCTCAAGAGCGTCCCCGACGACTACCGCGACGCCAGCGCGGCGCTCGGCGTCGGCAAGTGGGAGACGATAAAGAGCGTCGTCCTCCCGGCGGCGATGCCGGGCGTCATCACGGGCGTTATCCTCGGCATCGGCCGCATCGCGGGCGAGACGGCGCCCATCCTGCTCGTGATGGTGAGCGACCCGTTCCCGTCGCGGGCGACGGACGTGCTCGCGCCGCAGTTCTCCTTCGTCTCGAACTTCCCCTTCGTCCACGCGCAGCTGATAGACACGAGCGCGCTGTTGCAGCCGACGAGCGCGCTGCCCTACCAGCTGTACGCGATAATCACCGCGGGCGTCGGACAGCGCGAGTCGTTCGCGTGGGGGACGGCGCTCGTCCTCCTCCTCGTCGTTCTGTCCTTCTACGCGGTCGGTATCGGCTCGCGGATGTACTTCCGACGGAAACTAGACCAATGAGCAACACGACACAGACGAACCCGAACGCCGAGGCAGCGAGCGAGAACGAACAGACGACGGTCGTCGGCGAGACGAGCGAGGAGCTCAAAGCGGAGTGGGTCGACTATCAGTTCGAGGGCGACCCGAAGTTCGCCGTCGAGGACCTCAACGTCTGGTACGGCGACGACCACGCGCTCCACGACATCTCGATGGACATCCCGGAGAACAGCGTCACCGCGCTCATCGGCCCGTCGGGCTGCGGGAAATCGACGTTCCTCCGGTGTCTCAACCGGATGAACGACCGCATCAAGGTCGCCAGCGTCGACGGCTCGGTGCGGTTCGACGGTCGGGAAATCTATCAGGACGGCGTCGACCTCGTGGAACTGCGAAAGCGGGTCGGACAGGTGTTCCAGTCGCCGAACCCGTTCCCGAAGTCCATCCGCAAGAACATCTCCTACGGACCCCGGAAGCACGGCGACGTCAACACCGGGCTGCTCGCGCGCCTCACCGGCCGCGACGACAGCGAGAAGGAGGACGAACTGGTCGAGCGGTCGCTCAAACAGGCCGCACTGTGGGACGAGGTGAAAGACCGCCTCGACGACAACGCCATCGGCCTCTCGGGCGGGCAACAGCAGCGTCTCTGCATCGCCCGCGCGCTGGCGACCGACCCCGAGGTCATCCTGATGGACGAACCCGCCTCGGCGCTCGACCCCGTCGCCACCTCGAAGATAGAGGACCTCATCGTCGAACTCTCCGAGGACTACACCGTCGTCGTCGTCACGCACAACATGCAGCAGGCCGCCCGCATCTCCGACCAAACGGCCGTCTTCCTCACCGGCGGCTACCTCGTCGAGTACGACGACACGGACAAGATATTCGAGAACCCCGAGAGCCAACGCGTGGAAGACTACATCACGGGTAAGTTCGGGTAACTCTCCGTTCGGCTCCTTTCGGCGGCCGCCGACTCGGTTGCGCAGCCAAATCTATATAGTCTATTGTGACGACAATACTTATAGCGCCCCGTGTCGTTGATTGTTTCATGCCCCGACAAGAGTATCAGAACTCCCTCGGCTCGCTTCGCGACGACGTGCTCTACATGAGCGAACTCGTCGCGGAACGCCTCCGCATGGGTCTGGACGCACTCGAACAGAAGGACGAAGAACTCGCACAGCAGGTCATCGAGGGCGACGGCGAGATAAACCGGATGTACCTCGACCTCGAACAGGAGTGCATCGACCTCATCGCCCTCCAGCAACCGGTCGCCTCCGACCTCCGCTTCATCGCGGCGTCGTTCAAGCTCACGACCGACCTCGAACGCATCGGCGACCTCGCGACGAACCTCGCGGGGTACGCCACCGAGGCCGACCGCGACGTGTTCCCCGAGGTCGACATCCAACAGATCGGCGACGCGACGCTGGACATGCTGGAGACCGCGATGGAGGCGTACGCCCAGGAGGACGCCGAACACTGCCGCTCGGTCGCGACCCGCGACGACGAAGTCGACGCCATGTGCGAGGCGGCCAGCGAGATGGTCGTCCGCGACCTCATCGAGGCCGACCCCTTCGGCGAGGAGAACCTCGACGCCGAGGCGTACATGACCGACATCTCCCGTCTGCTCCTGACGATTCGCGACCTCGAACGCGTCGGCGACCACGCGGTCAACATCGCCGCTCGGTCGCTCTACATGGCCGAGGACGACGACGAACTGCTGTACTAAGCCCACGAGCTTTTTGCTGACTCGGATTTCCTCGCGAGCCTTCGGCTCGCTGCGGGAACCACTCGTTGCAAAAAGCTCGACCAAAAAGATTCCGCGAGGCTCGCGTTCGCTCGCCTCGCGGCGCAACTGGTCAACACTACGAACGTAGCTGATGTAGCCGGTTCGGAGTCCGTCTCTGTCGACTGATTCTGCCGAACACCAATCGAAACAGCCGTTCAGTAGCGCGTGCGAACATAGCAGAACTACTTTGTTGATGTCTACTATTTGAACACTCGTCTATATGGATAAGACAGATTTCTTTCAAGCACTGACGCTCTGGTTCGTCATCGCAATCTTCCTCCAAACTGCTCCGGGGAACGTCGGTGGCCCCATAGACCCGGTTATCGCCATTATCGCTATCCCGAGCATATCTGATTCCACTGTATCTTCTCATCGGAATCGATACAGAGCTGATCGGTCGGTGAGACCCCTCTACTGAGCGTTTTCGACTTCACTACTCGCCGCTGATGGCGTGAACTCATTCACAAGCGGTTGTGCCGCGACGAGCGAAGCGAGTCGCGGGCCGAGAAGCGAACGGAGCGGAGCGAAGTGAGCGACGAGCGCTTTTGATGAAGCTTTTGCCGAGGGCGCGCTACGCGCGCCCGCAGCGCAAAAGGTTCATTGGAAGCCGATCCGACCGCCCCGACTGTCGTCGAGTTGGTCGCGGGCGCCGCCCTTGAACTGGTCCTGCATCTGCTCGTAGTAGTCCATCAGGTCCTCCGTGATGGTGGGCCGGACGGACTCCATCGCCTTGCGGAAGTGCCGCATCTCTATCTCCTGGGCGTCGTCGTCCTCGCGCAGGGCCTCGATGGCGGCCTCGCGCGCGATGGATTCGAGGTCGGAGCCGACGTAGCCGTCGGTTATCTCCGCGATTTCGCGCAGGCTCACGTCGGGCGCGAGCGGACTCGAATCAGTGTGGATTCTCAGAATCTGCTCGCGGCCCTCCTCGCCGGGTTGGCCGATGAGCACGAGGCGGTCGAACCGACCCGAACGGATGAGCGCCGGGTCGATCATGTCCGGGCGGTTCGTCGCGCCGATGACCATCACGTCGCCGTTCTCCTCTAAGCCGTCTAACTCCGTCAGGAGTTGGTTGACGACCCGTTCGGAGACGTTGTTACCCATCTCGTTACCGCGGGCGGGCGCGAGGCTGTCCAACTCGTCGAAGAAGATGATGGTCGGGCTGACCTGCCGCGCCTTGCGGAACGTCTGGCGGATGGCCTTCTCCGACTCGCCGACCCACTTCGACAGCAGTTGCGGGCCGCGCACCGAGATGAAGTTCGCGTTCGTCTCGTTGGCGACGGCCTTCGCCATGAGCGTCTTCCCCGTCCCCGGCGGGCCGTACAGGAGGACGCCCTTCGGCGGTTCGATGCCCATGCGCTCGAACTTGCCCCGGGAGGTGAGGGGCCATTCGACGCTCTCTTTGACCTGCTGTTTGGGGTTCTCCAGACCGCCGACGTCGTCCCACGATATCTTGGGCAGTTCGACGAGCACCTCGCGCATCGCCGAGGGTTCGACCTCCGTTAGCGCGCCCTCGAAGTCGTCGCGCTTGACGATCATGCGGTCGATGAGGCTCGGCGGGATGTCCTCCTCGTCGAGGTCGATTTCGGGGAGGTACCTCCTGAGAGCCTTCATCGCCGCCTCCTTCGTCAGCGACTCGATGTCGGCGCCGACGAAGCCGTGCGTCTCGTCGGCGAGGTGGTCCAGGGAGACGTCGTCCGAGAGCGGCATCCCGCGGGTGTGAATCTGGAGAATCTCCTTTCTTCCGCCCTCGTCGGGGACGCCGATTTCGATTTCGCGGTCGAACCGACCCGGACGGCGGAGGGCGGGGTCGACGGAGTCGACCCGGTTGGTCGCCGCGATGACGATGACCTGCCCTCTGGTCTCCAGTCCGTCCATCATGGTCAGCAACTGCGCGACGACGCGGCGTTCGACCTCGCCGGTCACGTCCTCGCGCTTCGGGGCGATGGAGTCGAGTTCGTCGATGAAGATGATGGAGGGCGACTCCTCTTTGGCGTCCTCGAATATCTCTCTGAGTTGCTGTTCGGACTCCCCGTAGTACTTCGAGATGATTTCGGGGCCGGCGATAGAGAAGAAACTCGCGGACGTCTCGTTGGCGACGGCCTTGGCGAGCAGCGTCTTCCCGGTGCCCGGCGGGCCGTGCAACAGCACCCCCTGCGGCGGTTCGATGCCGAGTTTCTTGAATATCTGCGGGTGCTTCATCGGGAGTTCGACCATCTCCCGGACCCGCTGAATCTCGCCTTGGAGGCCGCCGATATCCTCGTAGGTGATTCCGCCGCCGGTCTTCTCGAACCCGGAGATGGGCTCCTCGCGGAGTTCCACCTCGGTATCCTCCGTGACGAGACACACGCCTTCGGGTTCGGTCTCGACGGCGATGAGCGGAATCGCCTGTCCCGGTGACCGCATGAACGGGTGGTTCGTCGAGGACATCACGGGGACGATGTCGCGTTCGACGACGGGTCGTTTGAGAATCTGGCGCTTGACCATCCCGGCGGCGTCGGAGCCGAACTGCACGCTCGCCTCCTCCGGCGGCGCGAGGACGAGTTTCTCGGCCTTCGTCGCCTCCGCCTTCCGGATGGTCACACGCTCGCCGATGCCCACGTCGGCGTTCTGTCGGGTGAAACCGTCGATGCGGACCGTGTCGGTGTTCCAGTCCTGCCGGTCTGCGCGCCACACCTTCGCTGCCGTCGTCTCACCACCCTCAATCTCGATGATGTCGCCCGGTGAGAGTTTGAGATGAAGCAACGTGTCCGGGTCAAGACGGGCGATACCGCGCCCCGAGTCGTTCGGGTACGCTTTCGCCACTTCGAGTTGCACTTCGTTCATGATTTGATCGCGGGGATATGTCTGATTTCTCGTTCTCGATGCGGGTTAAGTCCTTCCCCAGATGGGACGCTCTGCGCCCGCCTCGCTGTGGGTGACACTCCGTAGCACAGTACGGGCTGGAACATACAAATCCCTACCGACCGCGTCCATCGATGCCGTGGAATTTTCACCTCCCACCGCCTCCTCGCGGATATGCGTACACTCGCGTTCGACGGGCGGATGGGTGCCAGCGGCGACATGATCCTCGCCGCTCTCCTCGCGGCCGGCGCCGACAGGGACGCCCTCTCCCCCGTCGAAGAGGCGCTCGACGTCCGCTACGAGGCGTCGACGACGGTGAAGAACGGTATCTCGGCGACGCGCGTTCGCGTGCTGTTGGACGGCGAAGACGACGATGACAGGGAGGGTGCCGACGGCGAGAGCGAGGGAGACGCCGGTTCGTCGGACGAGGAAGACGAGCATCACCGCGCGCACACGCACGAGGGCGACCACGGCCACGGACAGAGTCACGACCGAAATCACGGTCACGACCATCACGACCACGACCACACGCACGACCACGACCACGACACCGGCGATGCCCACGCGACGCCCGCGGAGGGGCACGGCCCCCACCGCGCGTACGCCGAAGTCGTCGAAATCGTCGAATCGATGGGCCTCCCCGGGTCGGTCGAACGCGACGCGAAGGCCGTCTTTCGGATACTCGGCGAAGCGGAATCGTCCGTTCACGGCACCGACCTCGCGGAGACGCACTTCCACGAGGTCGGCGCGGACGACGCCATCGCGGACGTGGTCGGCGCCTGCCTCCTCCTCGCGGACCTCGGCGTCGACCGCGTCGTCACCGCGCCCGTCGCGACGGGCGGCGGCGAGCAGACGATGGCCCACGGCACCTACCCCGTGCCGACGCCCGCCGTGGTCGAGATAGCCGAACGCGCCGACTGGTCGCTGAAGGGCGGCCCCGTCGAGGCGGAACTGCTGACGCCGACGGGCGCGGCGATTCTCGCGCACGTCGCCGAGGGCGTCGAGACGCTCCCCGCCCTCCGCATCGACGACTCGGGGTACGGCGCCGGCGGCTACGACTTCTCCGACCATCCGAACGTCCTGCGCGTCCTCGTCGGCGACGGCGCGGGCCGCCTCTCGCGCGACGAGATAACCGTCCTGGAGACGAACCTCGACGACGCCTCGCCGGAACTCCTCGGGAACCTCCAGTCGACGCTGACAGAGGCCGGCGCGCGCGACGTGACGGTGCTCCCGGCGACGATGAAGAAGTCCCGCCCGGGTCACCTCGTGAAGGTCGTCGTCAAACCCGAGGACGCCGAGCGCGTGGCGCACCGCCTCGCCGTCGAAACCGGCACCTTGGGCGTCCGCGAACACGGCGCCGGCCACCGCTGGATAGCCGACCGGACGTTCGAGACGGCGGAACTCGAAATCGGGGGAGAGACGTACCGAGTGGCGGTGAAAGTCGCCGCCGACGCGACGGGCGAGACGTACGACCGGAGCGCGGAGTTCGACGACGCCGCCTCCGTCGCCGACGCGACGGACCTCCCCGTCCGCGAGGTGATGCGGCGCGCCGAGAGCGCCGTCGACCCCTCGGACTGAACGCGGCGCTCGAACGCTCAGGCGAGCGTTTTTTGACGCCTCAGGAGGTCTAACTCAGCCGTTTAAAGAACATTAATATGCAACCAGTCCGGTAATTGAATACGGGCACTTGTTCCTGAATGCAATGTCCGCTGACTCGCTCGAAGATCTGTTCGTGGATGGACTGCAGAAGATATACTACACCGAGCAACAGCTCGAAGACGCGCTCGAAGAACTCGAGAGCGGCGCGGAGGACGAGGAGATTCAGAGCGCGTTCTCCGAGCACCGAGAGGAGACGCGGACGCACATCGAGCGCCTCGAAGAGGTGTTCGAGGCGCTCGGTCAGGAGGCCGAGGGGAAGCAGGACCGCGTCGTCGACGCGATGATCGAAGAGCACGAGGAGTTCACCGAGCAGAACCCCGACGACAAGGTGCTCGAGCGCTTCAACCTCGCCGCCGGGCAGAAGTCCGAGCACTACGAGATAGCCGCCTACGGCAACCTCATCCCGCTGGCCGACCAGCTCGGGATGGAGGACGCGGCGGACACCCTCGAAGAGACGCTCCGCGAGGAGCAGGACGCCCTGGAGAAGCTCTCGAAGCTCGGCGAAGGCTACGACTACGGCGAGATTCCGTCCGAAGCCTGAACTGAACGTCCCGCGCCGAGCACCGTCCGCCACGACCGATTCGCTCTCACCCCGTTCTTCTTTCGATGCGTCGTGTGTCTGACCGTTCAGCCGTCGGCATCCGCGTCTTCCGTCGTATCCGCGTCCGCGGCTTCCCCCTCGTCGCCGCTCCGCTCGCGATGCTCGGTCAGCGCCTCGTCGACGGTCAGGTCGCCGGCGGCGACGCGCCGGGCGAGTCGCTCGTCGATGGTGCGGTTGTCCTCGCTCACGCGCCGCGAGTGGTCCTTGATGCGCTGGAGTTCCCCCTGCGTGGGTTCGATGTCCCGCGAGTCCACGGGTTCGCCGCGGCGCCGGGCGATATTCACCGCCGCGAGCACGTCGCCCATCCCGCGCGCGCCGGTGCCGAGGTAGGGGGTCGTCCCCGTCTCGTCGACGAGTTCGACGGTCACGCCCTCCAGTTCGTTCACGATTGTCGCCCCCTGTAGGCGGGCGCCGTCGCCGACGCGGACCAGGGCGTCGGGGCTGTCGGCGACCTCCTCCCGAATCGTCGTCACCGCGTCCGCGAGGGGGACGTTGAACGCGGCGACGACGGTGTCCCCCGCGAGGACGGCGATGCCGGGCCGCGTGCCGGGGTCGACGCCGACTATCGTCCGCCCGCCGTCGCCGCGGAGGAGGGCGACGGCCTCCTCGACGGCGCGCCTGACCTCGTCCGTCGACGCGACGACCACGTCGATACTCGCGTCCGCGTCGCCGCCACCGCTGTCACCCCCGCCTCCGCCGTCGCCGCCGCCGGTCGGCAGGTCCACGTCGTCCGTCTCGGCGACCACGACCACGCTCGTCCCGTCGGGCAACTCGGCGCCGGGTTCGACCGTCGTGAACGCGACCCCTCGGTCGCGGAGTTCGCCGACGACGTCGTGGTAGAACTCGAAGTCCGCGGTGGCGACGACTATCACGCCGCGGACGTTCGGGAGGGACCGAGTAAAGCGTGTCGCGCGCGGTGCGTCCGACCGCACCCCTCATCGGGGGACGGCGACCGGGGGGTTTTTCGGCGGACGCGACCCACCTCCTCTCGTGTCCGACCCAGTCACTACCGGGTGCCGGTCGCTCGACGACCTCTTGGGGGGCGGGTTCGAGCGCGGAACCGTCACGCAGGTGTACGGCCCGCCGGCGGCGGGGAAGACGAACCTCGCGCTGTCGGCCGCCGTGCGCGTCGCCGCCGCCGGCGGCACCGTCGTCTACATCGACACCGAGGGGCTCTCGGTTGACCGCTTCCGCCAACTCGCCGAACACGTCGCCGGCCCGGACCAGTCCATCGAGGACGTGACCTCCCGGCTCATCGTCTCCGAGGCGCACGACTTCGACGAGCAGGAGGAGGCCGTCCGCGACGCGAGCGAGTTCGCCGAGCGGGCGGATCTCGTCGTTCTCGACAGCGCAACGGGCTTCTACCGCCTCGAACGCACGATGGACAAAGACGACGGGGGCGAGTCGCTCCGCCGCGTCGCCCGGCAGGTGACGCATCTGCTCTCCCTGGCGCGGAAGCACGACCTCGCGGTGGTCATCACGAACCAGGTGTTCTCGGACCCCGACACCGACCGCGTCCGCGCGCTCGGCGGCCACACCCTCGAACACTGGACCGGCGCGGTGCTCCGCATCGACCGCTTCCGCGGCGGCAACCGCCGCGCGACGCTGGAGAAACACCGGGCGAGAGCGGCCGGCGAGACGGCCACCTTCGAGATAACCGACGGCGGCCTCGCGGCGACCGACCTGTAGCGGTCGGTCGGCACCCGTTACCCGACGGCCGACGGTCTGCGGACGACCGTATCTTTCTCGGCGGCCACGGTTGAAGGCGACTCGTGACCAGCGTATCCCACATCGCGGAGACCGGCAAGCGGGTTCTCACCGAGGCGTCGGAGAAGAACGTGACGTTCATGGCGGCGGGGATAGCCTACAACGCCTTCGTCTCGCTCGCGCCGATGCTGTTGCTCCTCTTCTTCGTCGTCTCGGTCGTCGGCGGCGGCCTCGAGGCGCGTATCGTCGACCTCGCGTGGACGTCGCTGCCCCGACCCATCGCCGACGTCGTCGCGCAGATATTCCTCGGCGAGTCGACCGTCACCGGCGCGTCGCTCGTCGGCGTCGTCGCACTCGTCTGGGGGACGCTCAAGATATTTCGGGGGCTCGACACGGCGTTCTCCGAGATATACGAGACGACGGCGGAGAACTCGTTCGTCGACCAACTCCGGGACGGCGCGGTCGTATTCGTCGCGTTGGTGGTCGCGGTCGTCTCCATCGTCGGGGCCAGTTCCGTCTTCGCCCGGTTCTCAGACGCGGTTCCGTTCGTCGGGTACCTCCTCCCGGCGGGACTCGTCGCCGGCCTCGTCGTCGCGTTCCTCCCGATGTACTACGAGTTCCCGGACGCGGACGTCGACTGGCGGAACGTGCTCCCGGGGGTCGTCTTCGCGGCGGTCGGCTGGGCCGCCCTCCAGGCGCTGTTTCAGGTCTATCTGACGTTCAAAGGCGGCGGGTCGGGAAGTTTCTTCGGCGGCGTCATCGTCGTCGTCACGTGGCTGTACTTCTCGGGCATCGTCCTCCTCGTCGGTGCGGTCATCAACGCGGTGGTCGGCGGCTACGCCACCGGAACGCCCGGTGGGGTCGGGACCGGAGCCACCAGTTGGGAGACCGAGCACGAGAAGTCCATGACCCGCGACGAGTTCGACGACTACCTGCAGGGGCTCAGAGCGAGAACCACGGGACGCTACGAGACGTCCTCCTCGACGCTCGCCCCCGACGACGGACGGGAGACCCGCGAGATGCGTCCCGAGGGGGCAGTCGAAGTGAAAGAACACACCGTCCACGCGGACGACGAGGAGGAGTTGGTCGTCCGGTGCGAGTGGCGGACGGAGGCGTCCGGCGCCGACGCGTCGCGCGAGGCCGGGTCGGACTGAGGCGGGGGTTTCGGGGGGACGTGCGCTCTCGAACCCGTCGCTGGCGGGTCGGACCGGCGAGAAAATGTGATCGAGTTTCGTCGAGGCGAGTCCGCTTACAGGTCGCCGAGCTTTCGCATGACCTGCCCCTGGTACTTCTCGTCGGCGTTGACGCCCTTCAGTTCGAGCACGTTGCGTTCGAGTTTGTCCAGCGCGACGTGGAAGGCGTGTTCGGCGCCGTAGCCCTCGCCGCTGCCGGCCACCTGTCCGTGGCTGGTGCGGAGACGCACCTGCGACTGGATGAGGGGCGTCCCGCGGAGCTTCTCTTTGTGCTCGTGGAAGCGCACGTGCGCGTGGTGCACCTGCATCTCCTGGTACTTGTCGACCACCTTCGTGATGGAGTCGACCACCTCGTCGCGGGTGAGCGTCTCCAGGAGACCGATGTTGGTTATCTGCACGTCCATGCGCTCCTCCTCGGTGAACGTCAGCGCGCGGAGCACGTCCGTCTTCGTGACGATGCCGAGCACCTCGCTGTCGCTCTCCGTCGGCGTCACGATCAGCCCCTCGATGTCGTTCTCGAACATCCGTTCGACGGCCTCTCGGACCGTCTCCCCGGGCGAGGCGGCGATGACCGGCGAGGACATCAGGTCGTACACCGGCAGGTCGAGCATCCGGTCGATGTCGCCGCGGCGGTCGCCGCGGCCCTGTCGGTCGGTGTTTCGCACCGAGAACTCGATGATGTCGTGCGTGGTCAACACGCCGGTGAGCTTCCCGTCGTCGCCGATGACGGGCAGCCGCGAGACGCCGTTCTCGCGCAGGAGATTGATGGCCTGTCCGACGTGGGACTTCTCGCCGATGGTGACGACGTCCTCGGTCAGGATGTCGTCGACGGTGATGGCGTCGAGGTTCTCCAGCACGGCTTCGAGGATGTCGTTCCCCGTGATGATGCCGTACAGCTTCTCGCCCTCGTAGACGGGCGCGATTCGAGTGTCCCCCTCGACGAGCATCCGGGCGGCCTCTCGGATGTCCTCGTGGCGGTCGATGCGGGGTGCGGACTTCATCACGGCGGACGCCTTGGTGTCGTCCTCCATGCGGGAGCGGACGAGCTGCTTCTGGCCGATGACGCCGACGTAGTCCCCGTCCTCGGTCACGACGATGCCGCGAGAGTTCTCGCGCTCGAAGATGGACCGGACTTTACCCAGGCGTTTGTCTGCATCAACCTCGACGAAATCGGGAGTGGCAATATCAGCAATATCCATAGTCCGAGTAACCTCCATTGCTAACGTACTCCGCCCCTGCTCTTGAAGGTTCGCGCTGGTCCCGGCCGATGAGCATCGCACATCCGCACCCGGTTCCCGACGCACGGGGCGGTACAGTCCCCGGAACGCCTCCGTCCCGCCCGCTCCGACGGACCCCGGACCGAAAGGGACTCAAAGGACGACACCCCTTCACCGGTATGACAAGCGGACTACTCGCCTTGATTCCCGAACTCGTCGAGGTAGTACTGTTCGGTATCGGAACCGTTCTGCTGTCGGGGGTCGGCCTCTACGTCGAGCGATTCGCGCTGTCGATGGTCGAGAGCGGGCAACTCGAACTCGGCGCGTGGGCGGCCGTGATGGGCGCCGTCGCCTTCGGCTTCGCCTACCTGCTCGCGACAGACCAGTTCCGACCGCGCGTGGTGGAACTCCTCGCCTCGGACGCGTAGTACGAACGCCGAGCGCGGACGTTCTGCGGCCCGCCGTTCGCTCGCCGCCGTCGCCCCCACCTCGCCGGTCTTCGCGCCGCCCGCGCGGTTTCGTTGATCCCCACCGAGTAAATTACGCGCTTCTCGAAGAGAAACTAATACCCCTCCGGAGTCCGAAGGGAGGGTATGGACAGCTACGACCCGGATACACTCTCGAAGGACGAGGCGTACGAGTTCGCGTCGAACGGACGCCGGCGGAGCCTCATCCGCACGCTCATCGCGGACGGCGCCCAACCGCTCTCGCGGGTCGTCGAGGAAGTCGTCGCCGACGCGCGCGAGGAGTCGTCCGGGGACTCGTCCGCGGACGCGCGTCGAAACGTCCGCGTCGCCCTCGGACACACCGATATCCCGAGACTCGCCGCCGGCGACGTTCTCGACTACGACTACGCCGACGAAGTCGTCGCCCCCGGCGACCGCATCGAGGAACTCGAACCCCTCGTCTGAGCGACGTTTCGGGCCGCATTCGCCTCGTGACGACGAAAAGTCAGGTCTAGTGGCTATTATTTCACAGAATATTTAATTGGATTATTTGTTCCGTGGCGGAGTGCGTCCGACATAGAATGTCCCGGCTGATAGTACTCGGAATCGTACTTATCTTCGTCACGACCGGCTGTATCGGCGTGGGCCCGTCGGAGTCACCGCCCGGCGAGATCGTATCGGAGGTAGAGAGCGTGCAGACCCCTGACAGGCCCGGCCCCTCGACTGCGACCACCGACGACGGCGAGTCGACCGACACGGCCACCGCGACGGATACGCCGTCGAACGCCGACGCGAACGATGACGGAGACGAACCGAACGCCAACGCGGAGTCGAATTCGGACGAACCGAACGCCGATTCGAGCGACTCGGGCGAGTCGAACGCCGACTCCGGTGACTCGGACGACTCGAGCGACGAGTCGGACAGTTCCCGAGACTCGGACGACAGTTCGAGCGACTCTGACGACTCCAACTCTGACGACTCTGACGACTCCAACTCTGACGACTCCAACTCTGACGACTCTGACGATTCCGACTCGGACGACCCGAACGACGATTCGGACGATTCCGACTCGGACGACCCGAACGACGATTCGGACGATTCCGACTCGGACGCCGGTTCGGACGGAAACGCGACTGAAACGGCGACCGATACGGAGACGGAGACCGAGACGGCGACCGATACGGAAACCGAAACGAACGCGTCCGCGGCGGTTAACGCGGAGTCCGACGACGGGGACGAGGCGAATGCCGATACTGATACCGAGACGGACGCGCCGTCGAACGCCGACGCGAACGATGACGGAGACGGAGACGAACCGAACGCCGATGCGGACACGGAGACGCCGGTCGCCGCAGAGACGGAGGCTCCGACCGACACCGACGCACCGACTGAGACGGAGACGGACGGCGGCACCCTGTCGGCGCTGCTGACGACCGCGGCGTCTATCGCCGGCGGCGCGGACCGAGCGCAGAACCCGACGCAGTCCGAGACGCGGCGCAGGACGGAGACGGCGAACCCGACCGAGACGCAGACCGACGAGTCGACGGCCACGCCGACCGACGAACCGACCGCCACACCGACCGACGAGCCAACGGCTACACCGACCGACGAACCGACCGCCACACCAACTGACGAGCCAACGGCTACACCGACCGACGAACTGACCGCCACACCGACTGACGAACCCACGGAGACGGAGACCGAAACTCCGACCGAGACGGCTACGAGGACTGAATCCGCCACGGCGACCGACACTGCGACTCGAACCGCGACCCCGACGGAAACGGCCACTGAGACGCCGACGGACACGTCGTCACCGACCGCCACGGCGACCGATACGGCGACTCGTACCGACACGGCCACCGAGCAGGAGACGGCAACTCGGACGGAAACCAGCACCGAGACGGACACTGCGACCGCGACCGAAACCGAAGCGGCGACGGAAACGGCGACCGAGACGGCGACCGAGGGCGACGAACCGAACGCCGAGGCCGCTCCCCCGGCGGAGAGCACGGACGACGGCGGACTCGTCGAGACGGCGCTCGGCCTCGGGAACGACGAGGAGGCCGAGAGCGACTCGGCGCCGAACGACAACGCCGCCGCCGCGGCCTCGAGCAACGAATCGGACGAGGGTAACTCGGCTGGGGACGACGAAGGAAACGGCAACGGGAACGGGCCCGAGAACGCGGGTCTCCTCGGATAACTCCGACCGCCTTCGGTAGCGAGAACTTGCAGTTCGCTGTTCTTCCGCTCGTGCGTTCGGGGGCTTCTCGATACGTATGCTCCGTCGAGCGTCCGGAGAAACTGATTCCGTTACGAAAGAAGAGCGCTTCGCTCGTTGGTAACGCCGAAGAGAAGTGAGTTCAGGCGGATTTGAACCTCACTCGCAAATCAGAGAGTTGCTCGCGGGTTCAAATCTCCCGGACCATTTTCGATTTCACGGCACCTCGCTCCGCTCACATCCGTTTGCTCCGCTCGTCGTTGCGAGGAATCAGAAAATGGGTTGGGGCAGATTTGAACTGCCGGCCTCCTCCATGTCAAGGAGGTGTCATAACCAGACTAGACCACCAACCCGGTGTGCTGCGTGCAGTGCGCCCGTCTGAGCGCATTACCTCGTTTTCCGGGGATACAATTAAGGGTTGCGAATCGGAACGCGGTCGTTCGATTCCGAGGGACGGCGCGGGGACGCGGAAGTCGCCGGTGCCCCCTGAACTTCTTCCGTCCACCCTCGCTCCGACCCGCCCCGACAGCCTTATACCGGTGTACTCATTTGTACATTATAACCCGAACACGTACATCGGTGTCTCACCATGACGCTCCAAACATACATCGAACGCGCGACGGAGGGAACGGACCTGACGCAGGAGGAGGCCCGCGAGGCCGCGAGCGCCGTCTTCGAGGGCGCGACGGACGCGCAGATCGGCGCGCTGTTGGCCGCCCTGCGGGCGAAGGGCGAGACGGAAGCCGAGATAGCCGGCTTCGCGCAGGGGATGCGCGACGCCGCGCGGACTATCTCACCGGACCGGACGCCGCTGGTCGACACCTGCGGCACCGGCGGCGACGACTACGACACCATCAACGTCTCGACGACCAGCGCCATCGTCGCCGCCGGCGCGGGCGCGGCCGTCGCCAAACACGGCAACTACTCGGTGTCCTCCTCGTCGGGGAGCGCCGACGTGCTCGAAGTCGCCGGCGCCGACGTGGAGGCCGAACCGGCGGCCGTCGAGGCGGCCATCGACCGCGACGGCATCGGCTTCATGCTCGCGCCGGTGTTCCACCCGGCGATGAAGGCCGTCATCGGCCCGCGGAAGGAACTCGGCATGCGGACCGTCTTCAACGTTCTCGGCCCCCTGACGAACCCCGCCGGCGCCGAGGCGCAGGTCGTCGGCGTCTACGACCCGGACCTCGTCCCGGTGCTCGCCCGCGCGCTGACGAAGATGCCCGTCGAACGCGCCCTCGTCGTCCACGGCTCCGGCATGGACGAGATAGCGCTCCACGACGAGACGCTCGTCGCGGAGGTCAGGGGAGAGGAAATCGAGGAGTACACGCTCTCTCCCGACGATATCGGTCTGGACTCGGCGCCCGTCTCAGAGGTGGCGGGCGGCACGCCGCAGGAGAACGCCGAGGACCTCCGCAGCATCGTCACCGGCGAGGTGACGGGACCGAAGCGGGACATCATCCTCGCCAACGCGGGCGCGGCGATATACGTCGCGGGGCTGGCCGAGGATATCGAGGCGGGCGTCGAACGCGCCGCCGAGGCCATCGACTCCGGGGCGGCCGCCGACACGTTCGCGGCCCTCTGCGGCGCCGAGGAGGCACCCGACGCGGAGTCGGCGGAGGTCTGAGATGGTCCGAGTGAAGATATGCGGGGTGACGAACGAGGAGGACCTCCGCGCCGTCGACGAGGCGGGCGCGGACGCCGTCGGCTTCATCGCCGGCGTCCCCGTGGACACGCCGCGCGAACTGTCGCTCGTCCGGGCGGCCGAACTCGCCGCCGCCAGTTCGCCGTTCCTCGCGGCCACGCACGTCACCATGCCGGAGACGGTCAGCGAGGCCATCGAGGTCGGAAACCGGGTGAAACCCGACGTGCTCCAGATTCACGGCGAGTTCGACGCCGAGGAGTACCGCGCCGTCCGCGCCGCGGTGGACGCCTGCGTCGTCGCCGTCGTCGACGCCGAGGACCCCCAACGGGCCCGCGCCATCGACGCGGCCGTCGACGGCGTCGTCGTCGACTCCGTGAGCGAGGACGGCGCGGGCGGCACCGGCGAGACGCACGACTGGCAGCAGACGGCCAAAGTGGCTTCGACGCTCGACGCGCCCGTGATTCTCGCGGGCGGATTGACGCCCGACAACGTCGCCGAGGCCATCGAGACGGTCGACCCCTACGCCGTCGACGTGGCCAGCGGCGTCGAGTCCGAGGGCGGCGTGAAGGACCCCGACGCCGTCCGGGCGTTCGTCGAGAACGCCAAGGCCGCGGCCGCCGACGCCGCGGAGGTGCGGACGTGACGCCCGCGGACGGGGTCACCGACGCCGACGTCGACGCCTCCCTGTCGCTCTCGCGCGCGGAGTTCGTCTCGCTCCTCGACGGCGAGGACCGTCCGGTCGTCGCGCACGTCACCGCCGACCTGCCGGCGACGACGCCGATGGCGGCGTACGCGGCGCTCGCGGACCGCAGCGACTACGGCTTTCTCTTGGAGAGCGCCGAGAAGACCGCCTCCAGCGACCCCGACGGCGCGTTCGCCCCGGACCACGCGACGGCGGACCGACACGCCCGCTACTCGTTCGTCGGCTACGACCCCGAGGCCGTCGTCACCGTCGGCCCCGACGGCGCCTCGATGAAGTCGCTCGGCGGCCGCGCCGCGCGCTATCTCGACCCCGGCGACGGCGACGTACTGGACCGACTCCGCGGGGCGCTCCCGGACCTCCCGCGCGTCGGCTTTCCCGACGACGACCGACAGCGACTGCGCGGCGGTCTGGTCGGCTTCCTCGCCTACGAGGCCGTCTACGACCTCTGGCTCGAAGAGGTAGGCGTCGAACGTCCCGAGACGGACACCCCGGACGCGGAGTTCGTCCTCACGACGCGGACCCTGTCGTTCGACCACGCGGAGGGGACGGCGACGCTCGTCTGCACGCCCGTCGTCGGCCCCGACGACGACGCCGGCGCGGTGTACGACGAACTGGTCGCGGAGGCCCGTGACGTGGTTTCGACTCTCCGAGGGACCGAGGCCCCAGACACCGGCGGTTTCGTCCGCACGGGCGAGACGGCCGGCCCCAGGGACGAGTACGAAGCGGCCGTCCGCGAGACGAAAGAGCGCGTCCTCGACGGCGACATCTATCAGGGTGTCATCTCCCGCGTGCGCGAACTCCGCGGGGAGGTGGACCCGATGGGTCTGTACGAGGCCCTGCGGGCCGTCAACCCCTCGCCGTACATGTATCTGCTCCGCCACGACGACCGGCACGTCGTCGGCGCGAGTCCGGAGACGCTCGTCTCCGTCCACGGCGACCGGGTGGTCTCGAACCCCATCGCGGGCACCTGCGAACGCGGCACCAGCCCCGTCGAGGACCGCCGCCTCGCGGGCGAGATGCTCGCCGACGGGAAGGAACGCGCCGAGCACACGATGCTCGTCGACCTCGCGCGAAACGACGTGCGCCGGGTGAGCGAGGCCGGCAGCGTCCGCGTCGAGGAGTTCATGAACGTCCTGAAGTACAGCCACGTCCAGCACATCGAGTCGACGGTGACGGGGACGCTCGCGGCCGGGAAGGATTCCTTCGACGCGACGCGGGCGACGTTCCCCGCCGGGACGCTCACCGGCGCGCCGAAGGTGCGCGCGATGGAGATAATCGACGAGTTGGAGTGCACGCCCCGCGGCGTCTACGGCGGCGGCGTCGGCTACTACTCGTGGTCCGGCGACGCCGACTTCGCCATCGTCATCCGCACGGCGACGGTCGACCGGTCGGGCGCGGAGGACACCGTTTCGGTCCGTGCGGGCGCCGGCCTCGTCGCTGACAGCGACCCCGCGGCGGAGTACGAGGAGACCGAACAGAAGATGGGTGGCGTCCTCGCCGCCGTCGAACGAATCGAGCGGGCACCCGCGGACGGTACCGGCGGCGGAGAGGACTCGGAGGCCGCCCCCGAGGAGGCCGGCCGATGAGCCTCCGCGTCGTCGTCGTCGACAACTTCGACTCGTTCACGTACAACCTCGTAGAGTACCTCTCCGAACAGCGGGTGGACGGCGAGGAAGTCGAGGTGCTCGTCCGGAAGAACACGGCGTCGCTCGACGAGATTCGCGGTCTCGACCCGGACGCCCTCGTCGTCAGTCCGGGGCCGGGACACCCGAAGAACGACCGCGACGTGGGCGTGACCAACGAGGTGTTGACGACGCTCTCCGAATCCGTCCCGACGCTCGGGGTCTGTCTCGGCCTCGAAGCCGCGGTGTACGCCTACGGCGGCAGCGTCGGCCACGCGCCCGACCCCGTCCACGGCAAGGCCTCGCCCGTCGACCACGACGGCCGGGGAGTGTTCGAGGGATTGGAACAGGGCTTTCAGGCCGGTCGCTACCACTCGCTGGTCGCCACGGAGGTGCCCGACTGCTTCGAGGTGTCGGCCACGACCGACCACGCCGGCGAGGAGTTGGTGATGGGCGTGCGTCACCGCGAGTTCCCCATCGAGGCGGTGCAGTTCCACCCCGAGTCGGTGCTGACGGGCGTCGGTCACGACGTGGTGCGGAACTTCCTCGACACGGTCGTCGACGAACGCGTCGTCGCCTGAGCGCCTCGACCCAGCCCGGTTTGTACCTAACGGCGGATACGCCGTTCCGGGGCCGAAAACTGCCGTCAGGTACATTTGGCTCTCGGTTCTCAGATGTGCCGTACACATGGTCGATATCATCGGTCACATCGGGATGGGACTGATATGGCTCACCGTCGTCGGGTGGCTCGCGTACGACGGTCGAACCTCGCTGGGATTCGTCGCTCTCGGGATTCCGTTCTCCCTGCTACCCGACATCGACCTCTGGCTATCGCAGGCGTTCGCGGGTGTCAAACACCACGGCGCCGTCCACACGGTGCTGTTCGTGAGCGTCGCCGCCATCGTCATCGGTGCGATTCTCGGCAAGTGGGTCGTCCCGTGGCTCCAGAAGCAGTATCTGTCGGGGTCCGGCGTCGGCAATCGGTACGCCTACGCCATCGGCGCGGTGTGGGTGGGTGGCCTCGCACACCTCTCCGCCGACATCCTCTCGGCGCCCGACATCGCGGACTCCATCGAACCGTTCTGGCCCATCTACCGACAGTCGCTCGGCATCGACGTGCTCTGGTACAACAGCCCCCTCGCCAACTGGGGACTGTTCCTCGCCGGACTGGCGCTGACGGCCGTGCTCTGGTGGCAGATGAACGACGACGACGCTCGCTCGACGAGTAGAGCGTAACCGTCCGCCGAGCGCCGCCGCTGACTGCTGACAGCTTCCTTTCTCGGCGGCCGACCGCGCCGCGCGGCCGCCTCAGATGCCCATACCGAAGAAGGAGAGCAGCAGCAGCACGCCGATGACGAGGGCCGCGATGGTGATGAGGCGCCACGCGATGTTGAGGACGATGCGCCCGACGACGACGACGACGGCGAGGGCGACGACGACGGCGAACGCCTGTCCGAGTTGCGTCTCAAGCAATCCGCCGAGTTGCATCGGGAGGGTGAGCAGCGCCCCCAGAACGCTGCCGAGTGCGAGGTGCATACGTGAACTATCAACCTCCGAGAGTATAACCTTGTGGGATAGATGTCCACCCGACGAACCCGAACGCCCGCCCCCGAGCGGGGCCCGCATCTCGGCTTCCGAACGCGGCGCGAGAGGGCTCGCGGACCCTCGGTTCCGCCACCATATTATTTCTGATAGTTCTGTCGAGCACCAACGGCGCGTCGCGTTCAAATACCTCGGACCGTCGTCGCAACCGGTCGTTGGGTCCTCGAACCGCCGCCGTTCGACCCCCCTTCGGTTCTCCTGCACACCGAATCGCCGTCGGCGGATTGGGTGTCTCGAAACACCACTTTCACCGCGCTTCAGCCACGGTTATTGAGCGACGGCACGTAGTCGGTACCGACGCCGTCCGACCTGCAGCGGTGTGGGGTCGGCGGTAGGTATCGAATCTGACAGTTCGGACGTGAGTCACCGATACCGAAGCCTTAACGGACGCACCCGTACTCGCAGGAGGTGTGATATCGGTCACACCGGGTCTAACAAGCACGGTCGCCCGATTTCACAGGCACAGAATGCGCGAACGAACCAGGTCAAAGGAGGTGATCAATGACCGAGATTGCAATTAGCCTGCAATTGGACACAAGCAGCATGCTCATCGTGTTGCTACTCCTAGCAGGACCTAAGCCGGAGATATCACTCAGCGTCTGAGACTGGGTGTGGCCCCCGGACAAACACGGGTGGCCACACCGGGTCTAACAAGCGTTCGGTGTAACTCAGTCCCTGCATTTATGAGTAGCGGACTAGCTCCCACCTGAACAGCGCATTCTCGCTAAGAGAATGTCGTTGTGAAGGGCGGATAGCCATTGCTACCGAGATTCAATTACAGGTTCGTCAATATCAAGAGTTAACCCATATTGAGTCCTCACAAACCATCGTTACTATGCCTGGAACTGAGCACGCTATCCGATCCGAAATCGCCCGGTGCGGGGACGCTGGGCGGGAGGAACAGTAGATGAGCGGCGCGGACCTATCGGCGGACGAACTCGTCCTGCCAATCAAGCGCACGGAGGGGGAGACGCTGGCGGACCGACTCACCTCGAACGCCTACAACAACATCCTGCCGGCGCGGTACCTGCGCAAGGACGCCAACGGCGACCTGACGGAGACGCAGGAGGAACTGTTCGCCCGCGTGGCGAAGAACATCTCGCTCGCGGAGGCCGTCCACGAGGCCGAACGGCGCGATATCGACGTGACGGTGACGCCCGAGCAACTGAAACCCGACCACCCGCGGCGAGACGAACTCGCCGCCGAGGTGTTCGGAAAGGGGACCACCGCGGAGGACGAGGCTGAGACGACGCTGTCCGTCTACAACGTCAACAAGTTCGCCTACGACACCGTCGTCCCCGAACTCCCCGAAGAGGTTCGGTCCGTCGTCGAGGAGAAGCGCGAGACGTTCCAAGAGATGATGGAGTCGCTCTCCTTCATGCCGAACTCGCCGACGCTGATGAACGCCGGCGACGAACTCCAACAGCTCTCGGCCTGTTTCGTCGACTCGCCCGAGGACGACATCACCGACATCCACCAGACGGCCAAGGAAGCCGCCGAAGTGTTCCAGTCCGGCGGCGGGATGGGATACGCCTTCTGGCGACTGCGCCCCTACGGCGACGCCGTGGGTTCCACGGGCGGAATCGCCTCCGGTCCCATCACCTTCATGCGGACGTACGACCAGATGTGCGAGACCATCGCGCAGGGCGGCGCGCGCCGCGGCGCCCAGATGGGGGTCATGCGCGTCTCGCATCCGGACGTCATCCAGTTCATCCACTCGAAGAACAAGGACGTCTCCCTGGCCCACTCGCTGCGTCTGAACGACCCCGACGACTTCACGCACAACTCCTTCGCCGACGCTCTCGACGAGGCGCGCGAACTCATCGACGAGGAGGGGCGCGTTCCGAAACACCTCCGCAACGCCGTTGAGGGCCACCTCTCGAACTTCAACATCTCCGTCGGCGTCACCGACGACTTCATGGAGGCCCTCTACGAGGACGAGGAGTTCGTCTTCACGAACCCGCGCACGGAGGAACCCCACGTCGCCACGCCCGAGACCAAGGAGATATACGACATGTTCGGCCTCGGCGAGCACGTCGAGGTGGGCGAGGTGCTGTCCATCCCCGCACAGAAGCTGTGGGACCAGATGGTCGACGGCGCCTACGAGAACGGCGAACCCGGCGTCATCTACCTCGAACGGGTGAACAAGGAGCACTCCTTCGACGTCGAGAAACACCCCGAACACCGCATCCTCGCGACGAATCCCTGCGGCGAACAGCCGTTGGAGGAGTACGAGGCCTGCAACCTCGGGCACATCAACCTCTCGACGCTCGCGGCGACGGACGCCCCCGACTGGCGCGTCTGGCACGACGAGCACGGCGACGAGTACGCCGACACGGCGGCGGCCGTCGACGCCTTCCTCGAGGAGGCCATCGACTGGGAGGCGTTCGACCACCGCATCGACGAGGGGACGCGCTTCCTCGAGAACGTCGTCACGATGTCGGACTTCCCCGTCGAGAAGATAGAGGAGAAGGTCCGCGCGATGCGGAAGATAGGCCTCGGCGTGATGGGACTCGCGCAGTTGTACATCCAACTGGGCATCCGCTACGGCAGCGACGAGGGCAACGAAGTCGCCGGGAAGCTGATGACCCACATCAACCACCAGTCGAAGTGGGCCAGCCACGAACTCGCAGAAGAGCGCGGCTCCTTCGAGGACTGGGGCGACTCCAAGTTCGCGGAGCCGACGGAGTACCGCGAGTGGTTCGAGCACCACACCGGACTGGACGCCGACGAGTGGGCCGACGGCTTCCCCGTCCGCAACCACAACACGACGACCATCGCCCCGACCGGAACCACGTCGATGATCGGTAACACGACGGGCGGCTGCGAGCCCATCTACAACGTCGCCTACTACAAGAACGTCTCCGACGACGTGCAGGGCGACGAGATGCTCGTCGAGTTCGACGACTACTTCCTCCGCGTCTTAGAGGAGAACGACATCGACGTCGAGGAGGTCAAGCGAGAGGCCCAAGCGCAGATGTCGAACAACGAGTTCGACGGCGTCGAGGGACTCGACACCGTTCCGGACGCCATCGGCGAACTGTTCGTCGTCACCTCCGACCTCTCGGGCAAGGACCACGCTGCGGTCCAGACGGCCTGTCAGACGGGCGTCGACTCGGCCATCTCGAAGACCTGCAACTTCCCGAACTCGGCCTCCAAAGAGGACATGGACGAGGTGTACCGCTACATCTACGACAACGGCGGGAAGGGCGTCACCGTCTACCGCGACGGCACGCGCTCGAAGCAGGTGCTGACGACGCGCGCGAAGAACGCCGACTTCGCCGACGAGGGCGAGGCGGCCGAGACGCTGGTCGACCAGATGGAGGAGGTGTTCGGCGGCCTGCAGGGCTTCCTCGACAACGAGGACGTCCGCGCGGCGCTTGACGGCGAAGTCGAGCGCCTGCTGGCGGCGGCCGACGGCGAGCGCAACCTCGGCAAGAAGCGCCCGCGCCCGGACGTGCTCCACGGCGTCACCCAGCGCATCGACACCGGCTACGGGAAACTGTACGTCAACATCAACGAGGACCCCGAGACGGGCGACCCCTTCGAGTTGTTCGCCAACATCGGCAACTCCGGCGGCTTCACCGCCTCGTTCACCGAGGCGCTGGCGAAGACCATCTCGACGGCGCTGCGCTCGGGCGTCGACCCGAGCGAGATAGCCAGCGAACTGCAGGGCATCCGCAGCCCGAAGGTCGCTTGGGACAAAGGCGAGCAGATAAACAGCATCCCGGACGCCATCGGCACCGCGATGCGCCGCTACCTCGACGGCGAGATAGACAAGGGCTACCCGCAGCAGCAGAGCCTCACCGAAGTCTCCGAGGAGGCGGTCGGCGAGAGCGTCGATGCGCCCGAACCGGACGGAGGTCGGAAATCGCAGAGCGATTTCCGAGCACGCCAGGACTCGCAGAGTTCTGGGGATGGAGCGACCGTCGACGGGCCGAACGTCGACGCCGGCGTCGACGTCGACTCCGCGTCCGCGTCCCCCTCGTCCGCGTCGGACGACGCGGTGGACGACCTGCTGGCGGCGGGCGAGAGCCCCGAGTGTCCCGACTGCGGCAACATGACGCTGTACTACTCCGAGGGCTGCAAGACGTGCGAGTCCTGCGGCTGGTCGGAGTGTTGACCTAACCGCCGAAGCACGGGAGCGCAACGGCGACCTCACGCCGTCCCCTCGCTCCCCTACGAGGCCGACAGACTCCCAGTACGGCGAACTCGCCAGCGTCGGCGTCGGTGCGTACGAGGGCCGGTCGACCGTCGCGACGGGGCGGTGAGAAACAGTGATGGCACTCTGGGTTCCATCTCGACTCGTGAGCGAGGCACGAGGCGGTCGGCCCTGTCCGCTGTGCGAGGAACCGATGCACCGCCGCCACTGCAAGTACGTCTGCCCGAATCACGGCGTCGTCTACGACTGCAGCGACACCTTCTGGTAACTCTCCCACACGTCGGAGACGAACTGCACCGTACCGCTGTCAGCCGGTTTACTCGGCGAAACCACGGTGTAGGACTGTGCTGTGTTAAAGTTTCGGGACGAACGATTATGTCCGTGCGAGTACTAGAGTTGTTCAGTAGATGCGTGGTCGCGTCGTCACCGCTCGAAGCGTGCCGCCACTGAATCTCTCACAATGGTAAGACAGGAGCAGGTCCAACGTAGCAAGGCTATCCAGCGACAGACCGGCAAAACCTTCCACCTCGCGACGAGGGTGCTTCCCCGCCGGGTCCGACACGCGACGTACGTGCTTTACGCGTTCTTCCGCGTCGCGGACGAAGTCGTCGACGCCGAGGACACCGCCGAACCGGCGGTCCAGCGCGAGCAGTTGGAACGCCTCCGCGAGGAGGCGCTCGGCGAACGCGAGACGGACGACCCGGTGCTCTCGGCGTTCGCCGAACTCCGCGAGGAGCACGGTATCGCCGACGAGGACGTGAACGTCTTCGTCGACGCGATGCTCGCGGACATCGACAAGAGCGAGTACGAGACGTACGAGGAGTTGGAGGCGTACATGGACGGGTCGGCCGCCGCCGTCGGCCGGATGATGACGGCCATCATGCAGTCGCCGGACGCCGAGAAGGCGCTCCCACACGCGACGGCGCTCGGCGAGGCGTTCCAGATGTCGAACTTCCTGCGCGACGTGCGCGAGGACATCGTCGACCGCGACCGAGTGTACCTCCCGCAGGAGACCCTGCGCGAACACGGCGTCACCGACGAGCAACTGCGCTCGTTCCGCGTCGACGAGAACTTCCGCGCGGCGATGCGCGCGGAGATGCGCCGGACGGAGGCGCTCTACCGCGAGGGCGTGCGCGGCATCCGGTACCTCCCGAAGGACTGCCAGTTCGCCGTGTTGCTGTCGGCCGTGCTGTACGCCGACCACCACCGCGCGATTCGCCGCCGGAACTACGACGTGCTGTCGGCGACGCCCTCGCTGTCCACCTCGCGAAAGCTCCTCCTCCTGGCGAAGACGCGGGCGTACTGGGCGTTCGAGAAGGACCCCGAGACGGTGTTCCGCAAGGTGAGCGTCGTCCCGTACCCCGAGGACGAAGAGCCCTCCCACCGCGAGCACTCGGGTATCCGGCGCGCCCCCACCGGGCGAACCGTCGGCCGTCTGTCGAGTTGGGTCCGCAGTTTCACCCGCGGCGAGTAGCGCCGCGACACCACCCTATCTCCGTCCGACGCGTTCGTGGTATCCGTCGGAACGTTGTTTGTTTTGTGTAGTTTGCCAAATCATTTAACGACACACAGCAGCAAACACAGGTGTGGAACCTTCTCCACCACGCCGACGCGTTCTACAGATGGGAACGGTAGCGGTGACGGGGGCGCTCGCCGGATGCGCCCTCGACAACGAGACTGTGAGCGGCAATCACATCTTCATCGAGAACCGAGATACCACGGCGCACACGGTCACGATATCGGTTCGCGAGGCGTCCGGCGGCCGAGAAACCGTCCTCCAGAACAGGTACCGGGTCCCGAGTCAGCACGCGCTTCAGTTCGAGGGCGTCCTGCAGAGCGGCACCGGCTATCAGATCGACGTCGAACAGACGCGAGCGGACGTCGAACCGCAGCAAGACGGCTTAGACGTCGGGATACAGACGTGCAGCGAGGGGGACTCCTCCGCCAGGATGGACGTGAGCGTCATCCTCGACGAGTCCGGCCCCGGGTTCGTCACGTGGCCCTGCAACCGGACGTACACGTACCGCGAGCGGTTGACGTACGAGGACCCGGGGGCGTACACGGTGGACGGCGGAAACACGACCGCGCAGTAGCCCGAACGGCGTGTCTACCCCCGGATGCGGAGCAGCCGCGAGTCGAACCGCTCCGTCGAGACGAGTCCGAGACCGAACAGCGCCGCGACGGCGACGGGTATCCAGTTGCCGAACCAGGCGTTGATTCCCCCCCAGAGGATGACGAACGAGACGAGGTCGTCCAGCATGAACTCGCAGTCGTCGAGGCGTTCGAGGAGGCGACGGCGGTCGTACCCCCAATCGAGGAGGGCGACGGCCACCGTCGCGCTCACCACCCACCCCGCGTAGTTCGACCACGGGACGCCGTAGAACGGGCCGGCCGGGTCGTACGTCCAGAAGCCGAGGGCCACGGCGCCGGGGTCCAACACCACGTCCATCGCCAGCACGGCGGCGACGACGGTGGCGAGGCGGACGGCCGCGCTCTCGGCCCTGTCGCCGAGCAGGAGGACGCAGAGCAGGTAGGCGTTCATCACGAGGGGGACGAAGAACACCGGGAGGCCGAGCGGAACGCCGCCGACGGTGGGGCCGAGGTCGACGCCGTACGAGAAGCTCCCGTAGGGAAAGCCGGTGTGGACGCCGGTGTACTCGATGGCGTAGGCGTACAGCGTCAGCAGACCGACGCCCGTCGCCGCCCGCCGCGTCGTCCGCGGCAGGACGCCGACGACCAGCGGCGAGCGCATCACCATCGTCCCGAACAGGATGAACAGGCCGTTGAACGTCAGCGGGGCGAGGAGGGTGCCGTCGAACACCCCCTCGGCGCTGGCGAGGAGGACGAGGAGGCCGTTCAGCGGGAAGAACACCGAGATGGTGAATCGGTTCTCCCGCACCAGGCGGTCCAGCCGCCGCTCCCACTCCTCGCGCGTGGCGGGGAGTCGTTCCTGAACCGAGAAGCCCGACTCAGCCACGGACCAGCCTCCAGAGCGCCCCCACCGTGAGGGCCATGCCGACCAGCGTGTTCAGCGCCGGATACCACCAGTACGCGCGCTCGACGTCGACGTTCGAGCGGACGACGGCGAAGACGGCGAGGGGGTACGCGAGCATCAGGGCACCGAGTCGCGGGTCGACGAGGGCGAACCCGGCCGCGGCGCCGAGCCAACACAAAGCGCAGTAGGCGTACGTGCGACGCTCGCCGAGGAGCGTCGCCGTCGTGCGGATGCCCGCCTCCCGGTCGGGTTCGATGTCGGGAATCGCCGAGAACGTGTGCATCCCCATCGTCCACAGCCACGCGCCGACGACGGCGGCCGCGGGCGGATGGCGACCCGCGACGGCCGCGAACGCCGCCGCGCCCGGCATCACGTACAGGCCGTTCGAGACGGAGTCGAGGAACGGCGTCGTCTTGAATCGCAGGGGCGGGGCGCTGTACTCGATGCCGAGGAGGAAGAAGCCCGCGAGGTACGGCCACGCGAGCGTCGGGGTGACGGCGAAGACGACGACGCCGAGGAGCCCCGAGGCGACGACGACGGCGGCGACGACGGGGTCCTCGTCCCCCCGCCAGCGCGCCTCTTTGTCCTCCTTCTTCGGGTTCCGCTCGTCAACGTCGACGTCGAAGGCGTCGTTGACGCCGTAGACGAGCACGTTTGCCGGGAGGAGGAAGTAGCCCGCGAGGACGAGAGTGGGGAGAGCGTACAGGTCGCTCACGGCGTCGGCGGCGAAGGCGGCGCCGACGAAGACGGGACCGGCGAGGTAGAGCCAGAAGCGCGGCCGCGACAGCGTGAAGAGATATGAGAGGCGGCCGCGGGCGGACGCGGCGGGCGTCACGCGACTCGCTCTGCCATCTCTTCGGCCGTCAGCCGACCGCTGATGAGACACATCGGGACGCCGATGCCGGGCGTGGTGAACGACCCCGTGAAGTAGAGGCCGGGCACCTCCTCGGAGTGGTGCGGCGGGCGGAGCAGCGCCGTCTGTCTGAGCGTGTGTGCGAGGCCCAGCGCCGTCCCGCGCGTGCTGTTGTAGCGCTCGGCGAAGTCGTTCACGCAGAAGGACTCCTCGAAGACGATGCGGTCGCGTAGGTCCTCGCCGGTGTGTTCGGCGATGTCGTCTAGCACGAGATTCCGATACTCTTCTCTGCGCTCCGGGGTGTCGTCCAGTCCGGCGGCGATGGGGACGAGGGCGAACAGGTTCGAGTGCCCGTCGGGGGCGACGTCGTCGTCCGTCTTCGAGGGAACGCAGAGGTAGTAGGCGGGGTCGTCGGGCCACGCGGGGTCGTCGAATATCTTCTCGAAGTGGTCGTTCCAGTCCGTCGGGAGGACGAGCGTGTGGTGTTCGAGGTTCGGCACGTCGCCCTCGACGCCCAGGTAGAGCAGGTAGGCGGAGGGGGCGTACGTCCGGGTGTCCCAGTAGTCCTCGTCGTACTGCCGTTTGCCCTCGGGCAGGAGGTCCATCTCCGTGTGGCGGTAGTCGGCGTCGCTGACGACGTAGTCCGAGTAGAACTCTTGATTCTCCGTGCGGACGACGAACCCGCCCTCGCGCCCGCGAATCTCCGTGGCGGGCGCGTTCACGCGGAAGTCGACGCCGAGTTCCTCGCCGAGTTCGACCATCGCGTCGACGACGCCGCCGAGTCCGCCGTCGGGGTAGTAGACGCCCATGTTGAAATCGACGTGGCTCATGAGGTTGTACAGCGCCGGGGTGTTGTTCGGCGCGCCCCCGAGGAAGACGAGAGTGTACTGCATGATTTGCTGGAGTTTCGGGTGCGAGAAGTAGCGCTCGACGTGGTCCTGCATCGACCCGACGAGCGAGAGGCCCCGCGCGTTCTTCATCACGTCCCAGGTGGCGAAATCGGAGAGTTCGGTCCGGTCGGTGTAGACGAAATGCTCCATCCCCACTTCGTAGTTCTTCTCCGATTTCTTCAGGTACTTCTCGAACTGCTCGCCCGCGCCGGGTTCGTACGACTCGAACGTCTCCTTGTTCGCCTCCACGTCGGGAACCATGTCGACGCTGTCGCCGTCCTTGAAGAAGATGCGGTAGTGGGGGTCCAGTCGCGTCAACCCGTAGTAATCGGAGGGCGTGCGGTCGAAGTGGCCGAAGAAGTCCTCGAACACGTCGGGCATGAGGTACCACGAGGGCCCCATATCGAAGCGGAATCCGTCCCGTTCGAGGCGACTCGCCCGCCCGCCCAACTGTTCGTTCTTCTCGAGGAGGGTCACGTCGGCGCCGGCGCCCGCGAGGTAGCACGCCGTCGAGAGGCCGCCGAACCCGCCGCCGACGACGACCACGGACGCCCCGTCGACCGCGGAGAGATCCGAGACAGATTTCATAGCCGACCTTAGGACGTAGAACGCATAAATCGACTGACTGTGGCGGGACGGCGCCCGGGTTCCGCCGACGGAGCGCTTACGTTCCGCGCGTCCTCACCGGGGGCATGGACGTAGACGGTCGGACGGTCGTGATTACGGGCGCGAGTCGAGGAATCGGGGCGGCCCTCGCGGCGGCGTTCGCCGCCGAGGGCGCGCGCGTCGTCGCCTGCGCCCGCGACGAGGGGTCGCTCTCGGACGTCGTCGCGGACGCCAAGGGCGCGGCGGGGTCCGTCGAGGCCATCCGCGCCGACGTGCGCGACGAGTTCGACGTCGAGCGGTTGATGGAGACGGCCGCGCGCGGCGCCGGCGACGGCATCGCGGTCCTCGTCGCCAGCGCCGCGGTGAACCACGCGGCGCCGGGCGAGGCGCCGATGGGCGAGGAGTCGTACGCCCGGTTCGACGACACCCTCCGCACGAACGTCCGCGGCGTGTTCGCCGCCGTGCGGGAGTTCCTGCCCCACGCGAGCGACGACGCGCGCGTCCTCGTCCCCTCGGGCTCTATCGCCGCGGACGCGAAGCCGGGGATGGGCGCCTACGCCGTCTCCAAGGCGGCCGTCGAGGGTCTCGCCCGGCAGTTCGCGGCCGACGCCGACCCCGCCGTCGGCGTCGTCGACCCCGGACTCGTGGCGACGGACCTCTCCGGCGGGGCGGGCCGCGACCCCGCCGAGGTCGCACAGATGTTCGTCTGGGCCGCCGCCGAACTCGACCGCTCGGACCTCGACGGCGCCCGCCTCGACCTGCGCGCGTGGAAGGACGCGACGCGCTGAGACCGAGAACTCCTCCGGCGTCCCCGTCGAACGGCACCCGCGCTCCACCGACTCGGTTACTAATCCGATGCCCAGAACCAACATCGTGACCCATATTAACCGCGGCATCGGAGTTAACAGCGTGTCCCGAATCTCCTGGCTCGGCGTCGGCGCCACCGCCGTCTTCGTCGCGCTCTCGGCCTACGCGGCGAGCGTCGGCGCGTGGAAACTGCTCGGGATAACGTGGGTCGCGTTCGCGGCGATGGCGCTCGCCGCCCCTCTCGGCGCCCGTCACCGCGACGAGGGTGCCAACGCCCTCGTGTGGGGCTACGGCCTCGCCAGCGGCGCGATGGTAACGAGCGCGGCCGTCTTCTTGGTGCCGCAGGCCATCGGCCACCACCCGCAGTACGGCGGGTTCGGCATCGCGGCGGGTCTGCTCGCCGGGTTCGGTTCCCACACCGTCGGTCACCGACTCGCGCACATGGAGTTACCCGTCGACCGGACCGTCGCCGAACTCGCCGCCCACGCCTTCTCGGCGGGTCTCATCATCGGCATCGTCTACGGCAACATGCCGGGCCTCGGCCCGACGCTCGGCCTCGCCATCGTCTCGCACAAGGGGCCGGCGGGCTACGCCGCCGCGCGCCGCCTCGCCTCGAAACGGCGCGCCGTTTCGGCGCTCCTGCTCCCGGCGTCGGCGCTCGGCGTCGCCGCCATCCTCGCCAGCGTCGTCGTCCTCCCCGAGTCGGCGCCGTTCCGCGGCGTCGTCTTCGGCTTCGCCGCGGGCGTGTTCCTCCACGTGGCGATGGACTTCCTGCCGCGCTGTGAGATAGGGAGCGAGATTCACGAACATCTCTCCGTCGAGGGCGACGCCCACGACCTGCTCGACGAACTCCGCGCCCACGCCGTCGCCAGCACGTTCCTCGGCGGTCTGGCGGTGTTCCTCGCGTGGCTGTTCGTCGTTTGATGCTTACCCCTCTTCCGACCCCGACAACCGACGCAGTTGCAGCGAGATTCCGAGCGCCGCGAGCAGCAGGACGGCGAGGTTGAACGCCACCATCAGCGGCGCGCGGTACTCGTAAGTGACGAACGTGGAGATGGTCCGTCCGACCGCGAGGTACAACTGCACCGCCGAAATCGCCGCGAGGAGGAGCAGTCCGCCGAGGACGGCGTAGTTCAGCGTCGTCCGCAGTCGGTCGACGGCGCTCTCCTCGTCCGCGCTCGCTTCCCGCGTCGGTGCTCCCGTCTCGGTCGTTGGTTCGGTGGTCATGGCTGTGTCTCCGTCCGCGTCCGCCGCGTCGTTCCCGGCGCCGTCCCCTCCCGTCCGGTCCGTCATCGCCCTCGCCTCCGCGCGAGAAGCGCCGCCGCGAGGAGGGCGACGGCGGCGACCGCGACCCCGAATCCGGGGGCACCGCCGTCCGTCGCGCCGGCGGCCGTCGCCTCCGGCGCCTCCGTCGACCGCTCTCGTTCCCCGTCGCCGGACTCGAAGTCCTCGACGCGGAACTCGACCTCCTCTTCGGTCTCGTTGACGGCGATGCGCCTCGTCGGGTCGAGGTTCGCCGCCGCGCGGGCGGTGTCGACGACGACGCCGTCCTTCGTCAGCACGGCGTCGAGGTAGTAGTTGTAGCCCGCCGGCACCGTCGCCGACGCCGTCGTCGTGGCGGTTCGCCCGGGGCGGATCGTCCCCACGTCGCTCGTCGTCCGCGCGGCGACGACGTTCGAGTCGGCCTGTCGGAGCACGAACGTCACCGCGAGGTCCTCGGAGGGGGCGTCGCCCGCGTTCGTCAGCGACGCCGCGAGGTCGAGCGTCGTCCGGTTCCCGCCGCCCTCCGCGACCGAGAAGGAGAGGGACGGGAGCGCCTCCCGGTCGCTGAACGCGACGGTCGTCCGCGCGTACGCCGGCGTCAGCGCCTCCAGTCCGCGGACCGTCTTCGAGGCCTCGTCGACGCGTTCGTCGTCGCGGAACAGGACCGCCTCGATGCGGTAGCCGCCCTCGCGTTCGACCGTGAGGTTCGTCGCGACGGCCGTCTCGCCGTCGTCTTCGAGCGTTCCGACCTCGACCGTCTCCGTCGTCGCCACGAGTCCGGAGTCGGCGTCGACGGCGCGGACGAGAAGAGTCACGTTCGGCGTCGGGTCCCCCCGGTGGCGAACGCGCGTCTCCACGCCGAGCGTCACCGTCTCGCCGCGGACCGCGGCCTCGTCGTAGCCGATGTTCATCTCCGCTACGTCCACGGGACCGGGGCGGGTCACCTCCTCGGCGGGGTCGGCGAGCACCCCGGGGACGGCCAGCACCGCGAGGAGGGCGACGGCGACGACGGCGACGGCGGCCGCCGCGAGGGCGGCGTCTCGGTTCATACGTCAGAGGATAGAACTGTTCGGTATAGGCTTTGTGCTCGGGCGGGGTCGAATCGACCGGCCGCGCACCGGGGACGGCGGATTTTTGTCGCGCGCCGCGAATCGTGTGGTATGACAACGTACGTGCTGGCGACGAATCACGTCGACACGAGCGCCGCCCTCTGCGATTACCTCCTCTCGCGTCTCGACGACGGCGACGGCGTCCACGCGGTGAACTCCCTGCCCGGCGGCGACGACACGTCGGGCGAGGACGCGCGCGACGGGGAAGACGCCCTCAACGTCGTCGCCTCCCGCCTCGGCGGGTTCGCGGACGTGGAGACGCACCAGTTCGTCCGCGGCAACGACCCGGCTACCGACGTCCTCGACTACGCCGACGACATCGACGCGGACGAACTCGTGATGGGGATTCGGAAGCGCAACCCGACGGCGAAAGTCGTCTTCGGGAGCACGGCGCAGAAGATTCTGCTCAACTCGAACCGGCCGATGGCGGTCGTTCCGCTCGAACGCGTGGAGTGAGGTCGCGACTCAGTTGTCGTCGCCGGCGGCGTCTCCCTCGGCGGCGTCCGCGTCCTCGCCGCCGTCCGTCACGGAACTGTCGCCGGTCAGCACCTCGTCGGCCAGCGTCGGCACGAACGTCCCGATGTCGGTCACCATGCCGATGGCCTGCGAACTCCCGCGGTCGAGCAGTTGCGTCACCGTCGCGGGGTTGATGTCGACGCAGGCGACGCGCGTCGTCGAGGGGAGGCAGTTGCCGACGGCCACCGAGTGCAGGAGCGTCGACAGCATCAACACCATGTCGGCCTCGTGGGCCTGTTCGCGGATGGCGTTCTGCGCCTCGACGGCGTCGGTGATGGTGTCCGGAAGGGGACCGTCGTCGCGGATAGAACCGGCGAGGACGTACGGCACGTCGTTTTTCACGCACTCGTACATGATTCCGCTGCCGACGAGACCCTCCTCGACGGCCTCCTCGATGCCGCCGGCGCGGATGACCTCGCTGATGGTGTAGATGTGGTGTTTGTGTCCCTTCCGGGGGTGCTCCATCGTCTCCATGTCCATCCCGAGGGAGGTGCCGTACAGGCCGCGTTCGATGTCGTGGGTGGCGAAGCCGTTGCCCGCCGAAATCATGTCGACGTAGCCCTCGCGGACGAGGCGGGCCAGGTCGTCGCCCGCGCCGGCGTGGATGAGGGCCGGACCGGCGACGACGAGCACCTTCCCCCCCTCCCGTTTGGTCTCCTCCAGGGCCTCGGCGACCTGCTTGATGAGCGACTCGGAGGGGCGCTCCGAGGAGACGCCGCCCTGCATGAACCCGAACGGGCCGGAGGCGTCGCGGGGGCGTTCCGGCGGGTCGACGCGAACACCCGCCTCGTCGGTCACGACGAGGTCGCCCTCGTCGATGGCGTTCAGCACCTTCGTGTACGCGCGGACGCCGTCGTCATCCTCCTCGACAACGATGGCGCAGTCCATCTCGATGTTCTCGACGTCGATCCACTCGCCCTCGTAGCGGACGCGCGTCGGGTGGTTCGTCGTGGAGTAGAAGCCGTTCGGGACGACCTGGTCGGCCGGAGCGGGGACGACGCGAGCGTCCACCGGGTCGATGAGGTTCGCGCCGATCTGGTGCAGTTCGTGCAGAATCTCCTGGAGGTCGGCGTCGTCCTCGTCGGGGCCGGCGCTGACGGCCATTCGGCAGTGCGACGTCTTGTCCTTGTGTTTGCCGACGACGAACTCCTCGACCTCGAAGTCGCCGCCGAGGTCCATCACGAGTCCGAACGCCCGCTGCATCATCCCGGAGTCGATGATGTGTCCCTCCAACTCGACGGTTCGCGTGGCGGTCATCGTCGGATGTGCGCGGTGCCGTCCTAAGAAGGTCACGCACGCGTCCGAGCGGGGCCGACGCGGGGTCCGGCGGTCGGGAGCCGGGAACCGCGCGGCGCGAGTCGCGGGTCGCGGACCGGCGGAGGCGGGCCCGTCTACGCGGACCCCTCCGACGACGCGGCGACCGAGAGGATCAACAGTACGGCGACGGCGGCTCTGCGCGCGCGACCGGTCGGACGGGGCATGATATCACAGCGGGGAACCGAGAACGGATAACGCTGCCGCACCGGGTATCCGATTTGATATTCTGAAGCGTCAGCGGTCGGCGTCGCCGACTTCGCTGTCGAGGAACGCGAGGCCGTGGCCGACGACCGACTCCAGACCGCGGCCCTCGTAGACGTCGAAGTGGCCGGTCGGCAGGCGGAGGAACGTGGCGTTCGAGAGGGCGTCCGCCGCCGATTCGACGCCCTCGACGGGCACCACGTCGTCGCGCGTCCCGCCGACGACGAGGACGGGGCAGGCGACGCTCTCCAAGTCGTCGCCGGCCGAGAAGCGGACGAGGTTGAGGAGCGACCGGGCGGGCGTCTCGTTGTCCCAGTCGCTATCGGAGGGGACGGTGTCGAGGTAGCCCCGGCGCGCGCCGGCCGTCGAGACGAGGGCGAATTCCTCGGGGTCGCCGGCGACGGGGACGGTGTGCGGGTCGGTGAGAAGCGACTGAAGTCGGTCGCGGACGCCCGACAGCACCGACTTCGCGACGAAGCCGAGGCCCCGCGTCGAGAGCAACCCCCGCCCGGAGAGGACGGGCGTCTGCGCGACGACGGCGCGCACGCGCGGGTCGTCCGCGGCCACGTCGAGGGCGTGCCCGCCGCCGAGGTCGGTGCCCCAGAGGACGAGGCGGGTGTCGTCGAGGCCCTCCCGGCCCCGCACGCTCTCGACGGCCGCCTCCCAGTCGGTCCGCTGGCGCGACGGCGAGACGAGGTTCCGCGGGTCGCCGTCGCTGTCGCCGTGGTTGCGGTAGTCGAACAGGAAGACGGCGTAGCCCGCCTCCGCGAGTCGTTCGGCGTAGGCGGGCAGGCCGAACGAGCGCTCGCCCGCGAGACCTCCGGCCATGACGACGACCGGCGGTTCCGTGGGTCTGTCGGGGCGGTAGAGCCACCCCGAACAGCGCTCGCCGCCGCTCTCGAAGCCCATCGTCACCTTCGAGAACGACTCCCGCGAGGGTCGGTCGGCGTCCCGTCCGTCGGTCCGGTAGCCGTCGCCCTCCCGTTCGGCGTGCTTGGCCCGCTTCCACTCGCCCCTGCCGGAGGGTCGGGTCACGCGGGCACCCCCGACCGGCGCGTCGACGTCGGGCGGACGCCGGCGCTGTTGGTTCGGGGACGACGCTGCGCGCTCCTGGTCGCGTCGGACATACAGACCCATACCGCGGCGACCGTCTAAACGCTTGTCGCGAGACGCGTCCGGGACTCGGGTATCGAAGGAGAAACCAATCGCCGCCGCACGCGGGCGGTCCATCAGTGTTGACCGTCGCACGCACGTGATATCGGCCGGTTCGGCGGTTCGGTGCGCGCCGTCCGAGGGGTAGGCAGTCTCGAACGGCGCGCGGCGACCCGGTAGGGGGGTAGGCAGTCCCGTCCCGGGCCGACCGAACGTCGGCGGGGCCCTTCGGGGGAGCCCCGTCGGGTGGGAACCGGTCGCGCGAGCGACGGTCCGCCGGCGCGGCCGACAGCGGCGAGTTGGGTTACGTGGCGTTGTTGAATGTGCGCGAACGTCGCGTCGAGCGACCCGCACACGTCGGCCCGCCGCGGGTTTCGGGGGGACCGCGCCGCGCGCCGACAGTATCACCGGAGATACGCAGAAGCATAAATTTTCCCGGGACAATATCAAATTTGATACCAAAAGTTCGCAGGGAACTACATCCGGCCGAATCGACAACGAGAGGTCGATGCCGTCGACGAACTCGACGGACGGAAGTACGACTACGACGACGCGCGACGTTCGTCGAGAAGACCGAACCCGACGGCTGAGAGGAATGGAACCCGACCCGCCCGTCAGTCGCCGCCGTGTTGCGGCGCGTCGGCCGCCGCCGTCTCGTCCGCGTCCGCGTCGCCGTCCTCCTGTCGCTCCCGCTCTTGGATCAGCGTCGCCTGACCCAGCGGGCCGACCGTCGCCCAGTCGTACTCGGCTTCGCGGAGGAACAGCGCGCTGTTTATCAGTCCGATGTGGCTGAACCCCTGCGGGAAGTTCCCTATCTGCCGCCCCGACTCGGGGTTTATCTCCTCCGCGAACAGGCCGAGCGGACTCGCGTGCTCGAGGACGCTCTCGAAGACGTCCCACGCCTCTTCGACCCGGCCGGTGGCGACGAGGGCGTTGACCAGCCAGAACGAACAGAACACGAACGCACCCTCCTCGCCCGGGAGGCCGTCGTCCTCGTAGCGGAAGACGAGGCCGTCGTCGGTGGTCAGGTGCTCGCGGACGGCGTCGACGGTGCCGACGATGCGCTCGTCGTCGAACGGCAGGATGCCCGAGAGCGCGATGAGCAGGCTCGACGCGTCCAACTCCGCGCCCTCGAACGACTGCGTGAAACTGTTCAGGTCCTCGTCGAACCCCTTCTCCAGGACGGTCTCCTTTATCTCCTCGCGGCACTCCCGCCAGTGGTCGACGGGCCCCTTCCGTCCCGTTCGGTCGGCGAGTCGGACGCTCCGGTCCAGCGCCACCCAGCACATCACCTTCGAGTAGACGAGGTGTCTGGGCTCCCCGCGCAGTTCCCAGATGCCCGCCCCCTCGTCGTCCCAGTGCTCGCAGACGTACTCGGCGATGTCGCAGAGCGCCTTCCAGTCCTCGTTTGTCACGTCCTGTCCGTCGCTCCAGAACCGCTGGTACATCGCCAACACCAGGTCGCCGTACACGTCGAGTTGCCGTTGGTCGGCCGCCTCGTTGCCGATGCGGACCGGTCGCGAATCGCGGTAGCCGCGCAGGTGGTCCAGTTCCTCCTCCTCTAACTCGCCGTCGCCCTCGACGCCGTACAGCGGCTGGACCCCCGCGGAATCGCCCATCCGACTCAGCTTCAGGAAACGGTGCACGTAGTCGTTCGCCTCCTCGACGTGGCCGAGGTTCGTCAGCGCGCGGACCGTGATGCCGCCGTCGCGTATCCACGAGTAGCGGTAGTCCCAGTTGCGCATCCCGCCGACGTCCTCCGGTAGCGACGTGGTCGGCGCGGCGATAAGCGCCCCCGTCTCGCGGTAGTTGAGCAGTTTGAGCACTAACTCCGAACGGACGACGTACTCGTGGGCCTGGCCGCCGAACAGGCACTCCGACTCGACGCAGGAGTGCGCCCACTCCCGCCAGTACTGCGCCGTCTCCTCCAGCAGTCGCTCGCAGTCCTCCGCGTCCGTCGGCGAATCCATGTCGTACTGGAGGACGTACCACTGCGTGTCGTGGGCGTCGAGACGGTACGTCCCGCGGGCCGCGCCGCCGTCGGTATCCAAATCGGTCGGCGTCGAGAGATAGAGATGGCTGTCGTCGCCCGTCGCGGTGACGCCGTCGGTCACCGGATTCACCGCGGTGTCGGCGCGCCCGTAGTCGAACTGCGGGTCGAACTCGACGTCCACCTCCACCGACCCCTCGGTGCAGGTCACCTTCCGGTAGAGCCCCCGGACCTCCGGTTGCTCCTCGTTGTTCGCCTCCACGACCGGCATGAAGTCGGTGACCGTCATCGTTCCCGACGCCGTCTCGAACGTCGTCTGGAGCACGTTCGTCCGGGAGAGGTACGCCTGCTCGGACTCGTACTCATCGGCGGGTCCGATTGCGAACCGTCCCCCGACGTCGGGGTCGAGTATCGCGGCGAACGCGCTCGGCGAGTAGACGTGCGGCAGGCAGCACCAGTCGACGGCGCCGTCCCGACCGACGAGCGCGCACGTCTCGAGGTTTCCGATCACCCCGTAGTGTTCGAGCGGCTTGAAGTCGGTTTGCATGACGTGAACAAACCGCGAACGCCCGAAATAGCTTCGGGGCGGTGACGCCGCTGGCGGAGCGGTGCTCGGAAAAAATCGAACGCGAGTGTGGCGTCTAGCCGCCGAACATGTTGCGCATCATCGGATGCATCTCCATCAACTGCTCCTCTGCGATCTCCTCGTACAGTTTGTACGTGATGGAGACCGTCAGCAGCAGTCCCGTTCCGGAGACCTGACCGATGGTGCCCAGCATGTTCGCCGTGACCGCGAGCAGTCCGACCAAAGCGCCGCCGATGACGGTGACTTGCGGGATGTACCGCTCCATCACCTTCTCGATCACCTGCGGGTTGCGCCGGAAGCCGGGAATCTGCATCCCGGAGTTCTGAATCTGCTGTGCGGTGGACTCGGGACCCATCCCGGTCGTCTCGACCCAGAAGACGGCGAAGATGGCGCCGCCGACGATCATGAACGTCAGGTCGATGAGCACGCGCAGGAGGATCTGCGCGGGTTCCTGGGAGGTGAGCCCGAGGAACCACATCCAGTCCTGTCGGGACTGGATGGGCGCGAGGTAGTAGAACAGGCCGCCGGTGACCTGTCCCTGACTGTAGGTCCCGGCCCACGCCGGCAGGCCGGTCCAGTTGTTCAGGATCTGCCCGAGGAACTGGATGTTCGCCTGCAGGGCGCGGACGAGGATCATCGGCAGGACGCTCGCGTAGATGAGCTTCACCGGGAAGCGGCCGCGGGCGCCCTTCACGCGGGCGTGCGACAGCGGAATCTCCACGCGGACGCTCTCGGCGTACACGACGATGCCGAAGATGAGCAGCGTCGTGAACAGCGCGAGCAGTTGGCCCTGGCCGAGGAAGATGTCGGACAGTCCGCCCGGCGAGAGCGGCGAGCCGATGTCGACGGCTCCGGTGAGGATGCCGATCCACGTCGGGAACAGCCCCGAAGTGGCGCCGAGCGACTCCCAGCTGAACAGCCCGGCGACGAGCTGCTGGCTGACGCCCGCGATGATGAACAGCCCCACGCCGGACCCGACGCCCCACTTGCTCACGATCTCGTCCATGAACAGGATGAGGATGCCTCCGACGAACATCTGCGCGAAGATGATACCCTTCACGCCGCCGACGCCGACGCCGAGCGACTGCGCGACCTGCTGGTTCGCGGGCAGATAGCCGCCGGCGAACACCATCGGCAACCCGGTGAGACAGATCATCACGACCACCAGCAGCTTCTGGAGGCCCTGATACAGCACCTGGTCACGCGGGTCGTCGGTGTCCAAGCCGAGCAGGTCGGCGCCGCCGAGCAGTTGCAGCACGATGCTCGCCGTGACGATGGGACCGATACCTAACTGGAGTATCGACCCCTGCGAACCCGCGAGCAGGCTCCGGAACCGTCCGTAAAAGTCGGTCCCCGGACCGCCCGTCTGCAGTCCGAACATCGTCACGTTCGTCAAGAAGAAATACATCACGAGGATGCCTGCCGTCCAGCCGAGTTTTCGGCGGAACGGGACGTGCCCTTCCGGTCGGGCGACTGCAGGCATCCGCGTCAGCACCGGTTCGGCGGCCTCCTTCCATCCCATATGTTACTCTTCGGAGCTTTCCTCGTCGTCCGAGTTATCTTCTTCGGATTGCGCCTCCTCTCCGCGCTCGGAGAGTTCGGCGCTGCCGCCGGCTTCTTCGATGAGTTCGACCGCGCCAGCGGTGAACGCGTCGGCGACGACGTGCAGTTCCTGTCGGACCTGCCCGCCGCCGAGCACTTTCACGACGTCCGCCTCGTAGCCGTCCTCGGCCACGTCGCGGGCGTCGAGGTGGTAGGCGTCGCCGTCCTTCTCGGCCACGTCGTCGGCCGCGAGCAGCGCCGCGTCCTCGTCGAGTTCCTGGACGCGGACCTCGACGACGGTGTCTTTCGCCTTCTCGGGGCGGTCGAAGCCGTGTTTGCCGAGCGGTTCGTAGTTGTGGAACTCGTGTTTGTCCCGTCCCGCGCGGCCGCGGCCGCCGCGGTGACCGGCGCCGCGCCGGTTCTTGTGCGTGCCGCCGCCGTGCGTGCGAGAGCCGCGCTGTCGTCGTTTCTTCGAGGTCATCGCATGTCCTCCAGGAGTTCGTCGATCTGCTCGGTCTCGTGCTTTCCGAGCTGACCGCCCTCTTTGGTGACGTGCTTTTGGCCCTTGTGACCGCCGCGCGGCGGGTGCAGGCGAAGCACGGGGGAGAGACCCTGCTCGCGCAGCGTCGTCTCCTCGCCGACGACGGCCTCCGCGAGCGCGGAGACGTCGTCGTAGTCGGTGTGCTCTGCGATCCAGTCGTCGTCGACCGTCGCGGAACCCTCCTCGGGTTCGGCGCGCGTCCGCAGGAGCGTCTCGACCACGTCGGCGCTCGGTTCGCCGTGCGCGACGTAGTCGTTGACCTTCGTGATCATCCCGCGGTAGGTGTCCGTCTCGGGGACGAACGTGCAGTGGTTCACGCTGTGGATGTTGAGCATCTTCAGCGTGTCGTGGGTCGCTTCGCTCATGTTCACGTCGCCGCGAAGCTGAACGATGGCTTGCATCAGTCGCTCGCCTCCTGCTGCTTCTCGCGGGCGCGCCGCGGGGTGCGCGACTGCGAGGCGTTCTTCAGCGCGTTGTACGTCGCCTTCGCGAGGTTGACCGTCGTGCGCGTGTTCCCGTTCGAGCGGGTCCACGCGTCCTGCACGCCGGCCAGTTCGAGGATGTTCCGGACCGTCTCGGCGGCCGCGAGGCCCAGCCCCTGCGGGGCGGGCATGATTTCGACCGTCACGGAGCCGGCCTTCCCCTCGGCCTTCCGGGTGAGAGAGTTCACGCCGCCGGCGGAGTCCTCCCACGAACCGGAGCCGCGGTCGACCTCGATGATGTTCAGTTTCGCCACGTCGATGGCCTTCTGGATGGCCGAACCGACCTGGTCGTCTCGGGCCTCGGCGTAGCCGAGGAACCCGTCGCGGTTCCCGATGGCGACGACACAACGGAACTTCACGCGCCGACCGGAGTCGGTCATGCGCTGAACCATGTTGATGTCGAGCACCTCGTCTTCGAGTCCGGGCAGGAGCTGGTCGACGATTTCGGGCTCCTTGAGCGGAAGCCCCGTCTCCAGCGCCTGTTTCATCGAGGTGACGTCGCCGTCCTGTACCATGCGGCCGAGCCGCGTTCGCGGCTCCCAGCCGTTGCTGTTGCGTTGGCTCATGCGTCCTCCTGAAGTCGTTCGAGCACGTCGTCGAAGTGCTCGGGTAGGTTCGTGGCGTCGAAATCGCCGCCGTACAGCGGCTCGTCGAGCTGCTCGGCGTACTCGGCGATGTGCTCGCCGCGGTTACGCGACCAGTCCGCGAGTACCGACTCGTTGTGCGGGATTTCGAGGCCAGCGTCAATCGCTCCTTCCTGAACCGCGAACACCTTGTTGCCGGGCGTCGCCGTGTTCAGGCCGATATCGAGGACGGCCTCTTCGAGGCCGGCCTCCAGCGCCCGCGTCCCCGCGAGGAAACCCGTGAGGTACGCGCTGGGGAGGTTGCCCGTGGGGGCTTCCCAGCCGTACTCCGCGAGTTCCTCCGAGGAGGCGGCCGCGTGGGTCTCGTCTCCGCTCGGTCCGGGGGTAACCAGCTGCGCCCTGACGTGCTTGTTGCTCACGCGAGCAACGAGGCGGGGTTTGCCCGATTTCAGCAGGCGCAACCTCTGGTGGTAATCCGTCCGGACTTCGCGGCGACGTCGCATCGGCACCTTGTAGCGTGGTCCTGTCGCCATTATTCTATCTCCACGTTGTAGTTGTTCCGCGCGTACGCTTCGAGCCGGTCCACGCTGTCGAACTCGCCGCCGGACGCCTTGTTGTACAGTTCGCGGTACTGCGTCGGCGTCAGCGGCCCGTCGTCGCGAAGCTCCTTCAGGCGACGACGCTGCGCGCGGATTCGGCTGACCCATTCGTCCTTCGAGCTCTTCCGACCGCCGGACTTCCCCTTGCGGGAGCCGGGGCCCTTCCGGTGACCGTAGGAACGCTTCTCGGCGCGCTCGCGTGCGCGCCCCTTCGAGTTGCTCTTCGCGTCTTTGATGCGAATCGTTCCCTCGTCGGCGAGTTCGCGGATGTCCTCTCGGGTGATTGCTTCCGCGATTTCGGCCTGTTCCTCCGGGTCGAACCAGATGCGGCCCTTTCCGACGTCGAGGACGTCGGAGGCCATGCGTCGCTGGGCTTTCAGATCGGTCATTCGTCTCCCTCCACTTCGACTTCGACGTAGGTGGGGTTGAGGACGCGAATCTGTCGGTCCTCGGCTTCCTCCTCGATGCGCTCGCGCTTGCGCGCGCCGACGGAGGAGGCGATTCGGACGGCCTCGGTGTCGCCGTCGACGCCCTCGAGGTCGTTCACGTTGTGGACGTGAACCTCCTCGAAGCCGGACGGGTGGAGGCCGCGGGCGGCCTTCGGCGAGCGGTAGCCCGACTCGACTTTCGGCCCCTTGCCCTTGATTCCGCGGCGCTGCTTCGAGAGGTTGCCGCGGGGCTTGCGCCACGATTCGGGCGTCCGCTTCTTCTTGTGGTAGTCCTGTCGCCGGAAGGCGGGCTTGCCCTCGCGGTGCTTCTGTGCGAGCGCCGCCGCCGTGTCCGAATCGAGGTCGGGCGTCTTGTCCGCGTGCCCGCGGGGTTGGAGTTCCGTCTCCACGTCCGACTCCTCGTCGGCTTCCGGCTCTTCGGTCTCCTCTTCGACTTCCGCTTCGGTGTCTTCGGAGACTTCGAGGCCGCCGACGTCGGCTTTGATACGCGCGGCGAGCGCGTTCCCGACGCCGTCGACCTCGGCCAGTTCGGACTGGCTCGCGGCCTTCACGTCCTCGACCGACTCGTAGCCGGCCTCGCGGAGCGCATCGGCCTTCGAGGGACCGACGCCGCTGATGTCTTCGAGTTCTTGGATCTCTTCGTCAGCCATTTAGACCGTCTCCTTCTCCGGTTTCTGCGTGATGTACACGCCGTCCTGGAAGACGCGCGTGTCCTTGTCGTTCACGCGGGTGAGCTGTTCGATATCGGCGGCGGTCTGCCCGACGTCCTCCTTGTTGGGGCCCGTCAGGGTGACCTCTTCGCCGTCGACCTGTACTTGCGTGTCGCCGCGGACCTTCGCGTGCCGCGGCGCCTTCTCGCCGAGGAAGTTCTCGATTTCGACCTCGTCGCCCTGCACGTTCACCTGCATCGGGAAGTGGGCGTAGTAGATCTCCATCTTGTACTCCCATCCGTCGGTGACGCCGTAGAGCATGTTCTCCACGTGGCTCTCGAAGGTTCCGACGGTCGCGTTCGTCTTCGCGTCCTCCTTCTCGGACTCGATGACGATGTGACCGTCCTCCACCGCCACGCTGACGGCGGGGTACCAGAGCGTCTTCGTGACGCTCCCGTTGGGGCCTTCGATGGTGAGATCGAGGTTCTTGACCTCGGCAGAGACGTCGTCCGGAATTTCGATTTCTACTCGGTTCATTGTCTCAGTACACGTAGGCGATTACTTGGCCACCGATGCCCTGTTCGCGGGCGTCGTAGTGGCTCATGACGCCGTGGCTCGTCGTGACGATGAGCGTCCCGTAGTCGCGGGCGGGGAGGTATCGCTTCTCCCACTTCTCGAACTCGTCGGCACCCGCGGAGTAGCGGGGCTTGACGACACCACATTCGTTGATAGCGCCGTTCAGTTCGACCTCGAACGTTCCGGCCTTGCCGTCGTCGACGAACTCGAAGCCGTCGACGTACCCGCGGTCGTAGAAGACCTCGAGGACGGAGCCGATGACGTTGGAGGCGGGCTGTATCTCGTGCGACAGATGCCCGACGCTCTCGGCGTTGTTCACGCCGGCGAGAGCGTTGGAGAGGGGGTCGTTTCCTGCCATTGTTATCTGTACTTCTTGAATCCCATGTCGCGGGCGACCTCGCGGAAGCACTGCCGGCACAGGTTGATGTCGTACTTGCCGACGAGTCCCTGTTTGCGGCCGCAGCGACGGCACTCGTTCTCCTGCCCCGTGCGCCGTGTCGCGTGCTCGCCCGTCTGTTCGGTCTCTGATTCGCTCATTCTTCTGTGGCCTCCACGTCCACGTCGAAGTTCGATTCGAGGAACGGGATGGCGTCCTCGGCGCTCATGCGGTGGGCCGAGGGGATGCTGCGCGACGCCTTGTCGCGCTTCTTCACGCGGTAGCCGGGGCGGACGAGGTTGACCGTCACGTCCAGCCCGTAGATACCGATCTGCGGGTCGTACTCCTGAGAGGGGAACTCGGTGTGCTCTTCGACGCCGAAGCTGAAGTTCCCGGTCTCGTCGAACTGCCGGTCCGAGATGTCCGCAAGCGGCAGCGCCGTCTCGAGGAACTCGACGGCGTTGTCGCCGCGGAGCGTGACCTTCGTCCCAATGGGGTCACCCTTGCGCGCGCCGAACTGCGTGGCCGCGCGCGTCGCGAGCGTCTGGACCGACTGCTGGCCCGTGATCTCTTCGAGGATGTCCTCGGCGTTCGCGAGTTCGCGACCGCCCTCGCCGACGCCCATGTGGACGACGACCTTCTCGATTTTGGGCTCGCGCATCTCGTGGAACTCGCCCTCGTTCTCGGGTTCGCTCTCACTCATTCGTCGTCACCTCCGGTCTCGACCGTCTCCTCGTCGTCGGCGTCGCCCGTGAAGTTCTCGTCGATGACGACGACGTACTGTTCGACCGTCTCGAACGTGTACTCGTCCGTCTCGACGGTGACGGAGTTGTTTCCGCTGCCGGGCGTGACGGTGATCTCGGTGACCTCGCCGATCTCGCCGGCGTGCGTGCCGTCGACGGCGGTGACCAGCGCGCCCTCCTCGTACGGGAAGTGCGCGACGATCTCCTTCGTCTCGTTGTCGACGACGAGCGAGTCCTTCGAGTGGTACTGGTCCGGGTCGTCGTCGGCCTCGACGCGGACGTTCGATCCGTCGTGCAGCGTGAGCTGCGTGGCGCCGCCCTTGACGCTCTGCTTGCCCGCGATCTTTCCGAGGCGGCTGTCGGCCGACTCGGCGTCGATGGGCGTGAGCGCGAGGCGTCCGCCCTCGTCGGGGAAGACGCGGAAGTACTCTTCTCGCTCCGTGAACGCGAGGATGTCGAACATCCCGATGGGACGGGCCTCGTCGGAGACGGCGTCCCCGTTGACGAGCACGGTGTCCTGGTTGAGCGCGTAGCGCGCCTCCTTCTTCGAGTCCGCGTAGCCGAGCACGTCCCGCAGCAGGATGAGCAGGGGAACCCCCGCCTTCCCGTGCGGACCGGCGTCGGCCTTGACCGTGAACGTCTCCTCTTTGCGTTCTATCGGCCACGAGTTCGGTGCCGAGAGTCGCTTCTGGTGCTTCGTCATTCGTTGTCCTCCGAGTCGGAGTCAGATTGGAGACGCTCCTCGCGACGCTCGTCCTCGAGGTCGAGTTCGACGACGCGGACGTTGCTGGCGTCGAGGGGGCGAGGCACTTCCTCGCCGTCGGCCTTCGCGACCGTGACGTCCTCGACGTAGACGACCGCGTCCGTGAGGTCGACGCGGGCGACTTCGGCCTCGGTGCCCGCGGCGTCGCCGCGGAGCACTTCGACCGTGTCGCCGGCGTTGACGCGCACGTTCCGGCGGCCGTACTCGTCGCGCAGGTCGCCGGACAGCGTCGCGCGGACCTGCTTCTGTCGCTCGTGGAGCGGCGCGTTCTGCGTCTCGTTTCGCTGTTTGCGTGGTTGTTTGGTCATGTGCGGTTCTACCTCAGACTATCATCGTCGCCGTGGAGGCGATGCTCCCGAAGCGCTCGGCGACCTCACGCGCGATGGGACCCTTGATCTCGGTCCCGCGAGGCTCTTCCATCTCGTCGATGATGACGGCAGCGTTGTCCTCGAACTTCACGCGCGTCCCGTTCGGCCGGCGGATGGATTTCCGCTGGCGAACGATGACGGCCTGGAGCACCTGACGGCGCATCTCCGGCGTCCCCTTGGTCACCGAGACGGTGACCTGGTCGCCGATACCGGCCTTCGGGTGTCGGTTCTTGGTTCCTGAGTAGCCCTTCACGCTGATGACTTTCAGCTGACGCGCGCCGGTGTTGTCGGCGCAGGTGATGAGCGAGCCTCGTGCGAGGCCCTTCGTGACGTCGGCCTTCAGCGCCTCCATCACTCCTCACCTCCGAGCGTCTCGACGACGACGTGCGCCTTCGTCTTCGACAGCGGTCGGGTCTCTGCGATACGAACCGTGTCGCCCTCGGCGAGGTCCACGCACGGGGGTGCGTGGGCCGGGATGCGACTACGCCGCTTCATGTAGCGGTCGTACTTGGGAACGCGAACGTCGTATTCGCGTTCCACAACGACGGTTTTGTCCATGTCTGTGGAGGCGACCGTTCCTTCGAGCGTCTGTCCGCGAACGGCAAGGGAGCCGTGGAACGGACAGTTCTCGTCGGAGCAGGCCTCCTCCGGTTCTTCTACGTTCAGTCCTATCGCCATGTTGTGTCACCTGCCTTCTCTGTTCGCAAGGCGGGTCGTGAGAGCAGACGTGCGCCATCCACCGTAACGTAGGCCACGCCCTGGCAACGACCAGACTGACCGGCTTCGAATCTGCCGGCAGTTTCCGACCGAAGTTTGGACGCGGTCCCCGACGCCTTCTCGGCGTCGGCGGCTTCATCTGTGCGCTCGCGTGCGGATGTGGGTGCGGGAGCGTCGTCCCGCGACGGAATCTCGAACTGCAGGGTCGCGCCCTGCTTCGGCACCTGCAGCACCCGAGTCTCCCCGTCGTCTGAGTCGGACGCCTCTCCGGAGGCGTCGACGTCGACGTGGAGCGTCTGCATCGTCTCGACGACGACACGGCCGGCTATCCCGACGAGGTCGGGGTTGGCGGCGTCGACGACCTCCACTCGGAGGCCGTTGAGTTCGTGTCGCGTGAGGGTCTCGGGTGTCAGTGCCATGGGTTTCCGTTATTCGTCGTCGAAGTCGCCTTCTTCGCCCTGAATCGTCTTGATTCGGGCGATGGTCCGCTTCAGTTCGCCGACGCGACCGGGGTTCTCCGGCGCGCCGCCCGCGGCCTGCACGGCCTTCGCGTTGAGCAGTTCCGTCTCGAGTTCCTCGAGTTCTGCGTCACGCTCGGCGGGCGTCATGTCGCGAATCTCTTCGGGGTAGAGGATTGCCATGTATTACTCCTCCGTTTCTTCGTCGTCGGAGTCGGAATCGGAGTCCGAGTCCGAATCGGCTTCGTCCTCCTCGTCCTCGTCGGCCTCCTCCATCTCGGCGACGAGGTCCTCGGCTTCCGCCTCGACCTCCTCGTCGAGTTCGGCCTCGCTGGCGTCGGCCTCGTCGTCCTCGGGCGAGACGTCTTCGTCCTCGACGTCGCCGGTGCCGACGGGCTCTTCTTCCGGAGCGGGCTCCGCGCTCTCGGAGCGCGAGGCCACGTCGCCGGACTCCTCGACGACCTCTTCGACGATCTCCTCGTCGATGACCTCCGTGGGGTCCTCGTCGGGGACGTCGACGTCCTCCTCGTCGTCCTCGGAGACGTCCGGGACCTCCTCGGGTTCGTCCTCGAGGAGTTCCTCGACGCCCTCGGACTCGACGGTCTGCTCGACCGCTTCGGGGTCGGCGTCCTCTTCGATCTCGAAGTCGTCGGGAAGCTTGGCTCCCGGCGGGATGATCTTGACGTTCACGCCGATGGTGCCGAGCTTCATCACGGCGACGCCCTGGCCCTCGTCGACGATGGACTGGGCGGGTTCGCCGTTGTGCTTGATGTATCCGCGGTTGAACTTCTCCACGCGCGAGCGGGCGCCCGTGACCTTCCCCGCGAGGACGATTTCGGCGCCGAGGGCGCCGGCGTCCATGATGCGGTCGATGGTCGTGTGGCCCGCTTTGCGGAAGTACCAGCCGCGTTCCAGCGCGTTCGCCAGACGGTCCGCGACGATGCGCGCGTTGAGGTCGGGTTCGTCGACCTCCTGCACGTCGATCTGCGGGTCGTCCAGGTCGAAGCGCGTCTCCAGCTCCTTGGTCACCTTGCGGATGTTCTTCCCGCCTTTCCCGATGACCATCCCGGGCTTCTCCGCCTTGAGCACTATCTGCGTGCCCATCGGCGTCTTGGCGACGTCCATGCCGCCGTAGCCCGCGCGACCGAGTTCGTCCGCGAAGAACTCGTCGATCTGCGAGCGCTGGAGCCCGTTCTCGATGAACTGGTGTTCGTCAGCCATTACTCCTCGACCTCCTCGATGATGAGTTCGACGTCACAGAGTGTGGTGTTGAATGGGTCTGCACTCCCGAACGCGCGGGGTTTACGACCGGGTCGTTCTCCGACCTTGTGCGCGGCGACGTGCATGATCTCCATCGAACGGCCGTCGAAGCCGTCCTCGTCGGCGTTGGCCGCGACGTTCTGCAGGAGTTCGAGGAACGCCTTCGACGCCTTCTCGGGGTAGCGGCCCGCGTCCCAGCCGTCGATGTCGGAGCGGTGTCCGACGCCGGTGTTGTGCTGGCGGAACGGGACCGAGCGCTCTCCCTCGATGACGGCGTCGAGGTAGTCTTCGGCGTCCTCGACGGTCATGCCCTTTATCTCGCGCGAGATGGCCTTGCTGTGCTTCAGGCTGATGGGCCGGTCACGGAGCATCCCCTTGGCGGTGACGTCCGGGTCGGCCTCGACGCTGTAGTTGATTCCCATGGGTTACTTGAGCGGGACGAACTTCGAGGACCGGGTCGCACCGATGCCGGCCTGACCGTGTTCGACCGAGTTTCGGGTCAACTGGAACTCGCCGAGGTAGTGTCCGATCATCTCGGGTTGCACGCGGACGCGCTCGAACGACTGCCCGTTGTAGACGGCGAACGTCTTCTCGACGAACACCGGCAGGATGGGCATGTCGCGGAGGTGCGTCCGGATGGGCGAGTTGGCCGTCTCCTCGGGGTCCGCCTCGCGGACCTCCTCGAGGAGCTTCTCCTTCTGGAGCGTCAGCCCTCTGTTGATGCTTCGCCGCACGCGTGCGGGGAGCAGTTCGACGACCTCGTCGAGCTCCATCTCCTGGAGCTCTTCGAGCGTGTGGCCGCGGTAGGTGAACGTCTCACCCTGACGGCCGGTTCGGTATTCCGAGCTCATGTTCAGTTGCCTCCCTTACCGCCGCGGCCGGTGCGCTTGGAGGCGATGTCGCCGACCTTGCGCCCCGGCGGCGCGTTGCGCGAGACGGACTTCGGGCGGCCGGGGTGCTGGCGGCCGCCGCCGCCGAACGGGTGGTCCACCGCGTTCATGGCGACGCCGCGCACGCGCGGCCACTTGATGCCTCGCGCCTTCATCTTGTGGTGTTTGTTCCCGGCCTTCACGAACGGCTTCTCCGTCCGGCCGCCGCCGGCGACCACGCCGATGGTGGCGCGGCACTGCGGGTTGAGGCGCTTGACCTCGCCGGACGGGAGCTTCACGACGGCGACGCGCCGGTCGTGGGTCAGCAGTTGGGCGCTGGTGCCCGACGCGCGGGCGAACTTGCCGCCGTCGCCGACCTGCCGCTCCACGTTGCACACCGGGACTCCTTCCGGAATCTCGGCGAGCGGGAGCGTGTTCCCGGGTTTGATCTCCGCGGAGACGCCGACCTGAATCGTGTCGCCGACCGCGACGCCCTCGGGTGCGAGGACGAGCCGCTGGTCGTCGTCGTCGAACTCGACGGCCGCGACGGGCGCGCTGCGGGCCGGGTCGTGTTCGATGTCGACGATGGTGCCGGAGATCGTCTCCTCCTGTGCGTTCTTGTGCGAGAGTTCGGCCTTGTAGCGGTGCGACGGCGCCCGGAAGGTGGGCGAGCCGCGTCCGCGACGTTGGCCTTGAATTCGTCGTCCCATTGTTAGAACACCCCAATTCGCGACGCGACTTCCTGCGCGTCGTCGTCCTCGGAGAGTCGGACGGTTGCCTTCTTGGTGCCCTTCGGCGTCACCTGCGTGTTGACCTTCTCGATGGACACCTCGTAGCGCGATTCGAGCTCCTCGACTATCTCGGGCTTCGCCGCGTCGAGGTCGACGAGGAACTGGAGCTTGTTGTCGAAGTCCATCTCGTTCATCGCCTTCTCGGTGACGAGCGGGTGGCGAACGACGCTCATCGGTCGTCACCTCCGGTGACGACCGTGAGATCGTCGCGCGCAGTGCGTGCGACGGAAATCATCGGTCGGCCACCTCCTCGATGGCGCTCTCGGTGAACACCGTGAGGCGGCCGGCGTGCGTGCCGGGCGCCAGTTCCTCGGCGCTGACGTTCGCCGCGGTGGCGACGTCGACGCCGGCGAGGTTGCGAGCCGCCTTCGACGGCTCCGAGCTCGTGACGAAGAGGATGGACTTGGGTCGCGTGTACTTGCGACCGCGGGCCTTCCCCTGCCCGGCGCGGACGCGCTTGTTTTCGTCGGAGTGCTCGACGTCGGCGTAGACGCCGAGCGCTTCGAGCAGCGAGACGACCTCCTTGGTCTTCACCAGGTCCTCGAAGTCGTCGGAGACGACGAGCGGCAGTTCGAGGCCCTCCTCGAAGCGGTGGCCGCGTTCGGCGACCAGTTCGGGGTCCGTCGTGGCGGCGAGCGCCGAGCGGACCGCGAGCTTTCGCTCCTTGTCGTTGATGTTCTTGCCCTGTTCCTTCGACGCCTTCGGCGGGTGCGCCTTGCGACCGCTGACGGCGTGGGGAACGCGGCGAGCGCGGCCGTTCTCACGGGGGTCGTGAGACATGCCGCGACCGCTGCCCAGCGATTCGGCCGGGGTGCGCATCCCCGCGTAGGGGTCTGCTCCGTACGCCTGCTTGCCGTTTGCCTGCGCGGCGAGGACGGCGCGCTTGATGAGGTCCGGCCGGTAGGCCGTCTCGAAGACCTCGGGGAGGTCCAGCGTGCCGGCGTCGTCGCCGTTCAGGTCTCGGATTGTTGCCTGCATGAGTTATCCCTGGTTCGATGCGGTGGAGACGAAGCGCACCTCGGGGTCGAGGCGCGGTTGGTCGTTCGGCCGGATGGCCGGGCGGAACCGCAGGAGGCGCTTGTCGGGGCCCGGGAGGGAACCCTTCACGAGCGCGTGCGGACCGTCGACCTCGCCGTAGCCGACGTAGCCGCCGTCGACCGAGGCCTCGTCGCCGTCGCCGATGTCGACGAGGCGCTTGTTGAGTTCGGTCCGCTGGTGGTAGCCCGTCTGACCGAGTTGCGGGACGGTCGAACGGACGCGGGAGGGGTTCCACGGGCCGAGGTTACCGATGCGGCGCCGCCAGCCCTGGCGGGCGTGCTTGCCCTTCCGCTTCTGGACGCCCCATCGCTTGACGGGGCCCTGCGTGCCTTTCCCCTTCGTGACGCCGGCGACGTCCATGTACTCGCCGGCGCGGAAGACGTCCGACATCGCGTGCTCGCCGCCCTCTCCGACGAGGTCGAGGGCGAAGTCGACGCGCTCGTCGAGCGAACCGCCGCCGACGCGCGTCTCCATGATGTCGGGCTTCTTCTTGGGGATGTTCTTCATCCCTGCCGGGACGGTGTGGGTGATGACGCGGACGTCGTCGACCTCGCCCGCTTCGAGCGCGGAGCGCAGGTCGTCGGCGTCGTCGTCGAACGTGTCCTCCGAGGGGAGGTCGAGTGCTCGGTCGAGGTTCTCGTCGAACTCCGACGCCCACACTTCGGTCAGGGGCTTGGTACCGTACGGCGTGTCTTCGTAGGCTCGAAGGGCGACGGCGCGCATCGGCGGCGTCTCGACGACGGTCACGGGGACGGCCTCCTCCATCCCTTCGCGGGGGGAGTTGGACTCGTCGTTGACCATCATCACTTGGGTCATTCCGGCCTTGTAGCCGGCGAACCCTTGCAGCGCCGGTGACCCGTCGTCGTCGGGCCACGACTTGATGCGTGGGACCTCCTTGGCCGCACGCGTGCGCGGGCCGTAACCCATCGAACCCTTACGTGGTCTGCTTGGTTGTGGCATGTGTTCACTCCGTGAGTGTCAGGGACGCGAGGGAGGCGAACATCGCTTCCTCGGTTCGCACCACCTCGCTGCCCTGTCGCGGAATCGTATTGAGCCAGAGGTCGAACCCCGGACCGTCCCCGGGTTCGACTGTGACCTCCTCGGCGTCCACGCCGAGGATGTCCGGAAGCCCGCGGCCGGGCGACCCGAAGGCGACGGTTGCTCCCCGCTCGATTCGCGGGGAGAGTTCCGCCAGCCTCGGCAGCGTCAGCGGCTCTCCGTGCCGGGACGTCGCGATAGTGACGCCCGCGTCGGAGCGGCCGATGGCTTCCTCGAGGTCCGTGCGGGCGATGGAGAACCCCGGAACGGGCTCGTCCACGATCCGCGCACGGACCGGTTCTCGCGAAGAGATCCTGATGGCGACGCGTTCCCCCTCTTCTAGCTCCGTACCGGACGGAGCGTAGAGGGAGACCGGGTGTTGCAGTCCGCAATTGACCCGAACGCGACCTTCAGGTCCGACCTCGGTCACGATTCCCTGTTGTAACGACCCCGAACCGTTCGATTCGGAGCCGGTCGTAGACGAGACGAGGAGGGGCGGTAAGACACCGACGTACTGCAGTTCGTCGCGGTGCCCCCACACCTCCTTTCGGAGGTAGGGGGGCGTGGCGGCGTATCGCAACACCGTCTCGACGAACTCGCCTCCCCACCGGTTCTCGCCTTCCCGGTCGGGGAAGACGACGAGCCGGTCCGCCCGAAACACCGTCGCCGCGCGGGCGACGTAACCGAGTTTGCGAGTGGCCTCGCGTTTGTCCTCGGCTTCTCGGACGACGGAAGACGGCACGAGTACGCTCAGTGTCATACCGGTCCCTTCGTCGTCACGTCTAGACTGTACCGCTTGTACCGGATGCCTCCGTAAAAGGGTAGCGACTCGTAGCCGACGTTGTGAGGGCGTGACACTCCCGGGAACGGGAGTTTCGCGGTTAAACGTCCGTGAGATTCGTCACCGAGGACGGTACGTCGCCGTGCCGCCTACGGCGCCGTCGCCGGGCGGTCCTTCCGGCCGCCGTCCGCCTCCGCGCTCGCCCCCGCCTCCTCGATTTTCGTCTGACCGAACTGCACCGCCTTCGAGTTCACCGCGTCGAGTTCGACGTCCAGCGAGCCGTCCCCGCCGACGAAGCGGTACTCGCCGCGGGGGACCACGCGCACTCGCCCGAACGCGCCCGGCCCCCGGACGATGTCGTGGCTCCCCGAAAACGCCGGATGCGAGACGTGCACCCGGTCGCGTTCGACCCGGTACTCGGCTCCCTTCCCGCAACTGATGGCGGCGCGGATCAGCTGCTTCATCGCGTCGTCGTCGCCGTCCCGGTACAGTTCGCCGATGCGGGTTTCCAAGTTCATACCGACCTGGACGCCGCTCGCGCGGATAGCGCTTGGCCCGTCGTGGTTAGGGATTTCTAATCGGACTGTCCGCGCCGCCGACCCGTCCGTTCCGTCGACCGTTTCGTGGGTGTCACCCCCACGCCATCGCTCGATTTGGGACGTTTCGCAAGCCTTATCAATCGACCTCGCGTTACGATTTATTGTAGTCGCACGCCGCGACGGGCGCTGGTAGTGTAGTGGTATCACGTGACCTTGCCATGGTCACAACCTGGGTTCAAATCCCAGCCAGCGCACTTCTCTGCAACTCATCCTTCGAGCGCCGAGTCTCGTCTCGGCGCGGTACTCGTGAGTGGCAACGTGTCTACGCGCCCGCGCACGCGAAGATAAAACACCTGGCTCCAACGACGACGGTGTTCACGTCGACTGCCTGTCGTTTGCAGTATCTGTTTCGCATACGCACGCGAGGAGACGAGCCGTGTCTTATTTGTACTGCCCTCGCGTTCGTTGGAGTGACGCGGGAGCGACCCGCCGGCACGCGCTGGTAGTGTAGTGGTATCACGTGACCTTGCCATGGTCACAACCTGGGTTCAAATCCCAGCCGGCGCACTTCTCTGCGACTCTTCCCCCTTCGAGCGCCAAGTCTGTCTCGACTCGACGGACAGTCGCGAGGCGGTCAGGTAGCGATACGCTGGCGGAGGGCGACACCGTGATGGTTCACCACACGCTCACCGGAACGCACGAGTGTTCTTCGGTCGGGTTCCGCCGACGACCGCACCGCCGAGAAGCGCGCGTTCGTCGGCACGGCGACGCTCCGCCGGTAACTCGTCTTCGGGTTCTCGACGGCCCTCCGCACCGACCCCGACTCGCGCCGCGGGCGATACGCGACCGACGCCGAACCGCACCGGCGCGACCCGCTTCCGCCACAACGAAGTTGAATCCGGCTCCGCAACGTCGCGGTGAGGAGTTGGTGACGACGACAATGCTCACGGACGCGTTGAAAACGCTTTTTCACGACTACGAATGGGTCCACCTCGGCCTCGGGCTGATCGGAAACGTGCTGTTCTTCGTCGGGAGCGTGTTCTTCCTGTACGAACCGCTGAAGCGCCTCGGCATCTACGCCTTCATCGTCGGGTCGTTCCTGATGCTGGTCGGGTCGGTCGGACAGGCCGTGGTGAGGTACGAATCGAACGACCCCTGAGCGGTCGCTCGCGGACGGACGCTCTCACCTCTTCCATCGAAGCGTCGGCCGGCGACGCCGACGGTAGCTCTCGGCGGATTCCTCGAGACTCGGAGCGTCGCCTCCGACAGGGCGGGTCCGGCGGGTCGGTCTCGACGCCGGATATCGCCGTTTCGCTACTCCCCGTCGTCGATGGCCAGCCCGAGCGTCCCCGCCGTCTCCACGCGCGTCAGTCCGTCCGTCTCGCAGAGTGCGTCGACGTTCGGTTCGGGAACCGAGACGAGCAGCGACCCGAGTTGCAGTTCGCGCTCGACGGTTCCGTCTACGTCGTCGAGCGCCGCCTCGAAGTCCGAGCGCTCGGCGCCGTCGAGTTCGACGACGAGGGCGGCCGTCTCGCCTTCGAGGGGGTCCTCGCGCATCCGTCGGACCGGGTGGGAGAGATACACACCGCTCGTTCGCTCGTCCTCGGAGAAAACCGTTCGCGTTCCGCGTCAGTCTTCGACCCGGTACGCGAGCGACTCGCGGCCGGCCGAGCAGTCGGGACAGTACGTCGGGAGCGCCGTCAGCGGCCCCGTCTCGCCGCAGTCCAAGCAGGACCAGACGAGGTACGACTCGCCGAAGTACCCGTCCGCGAGGCGTCGGTTCGGGAGGGTGACGCGGGGAAGGGCGGCCCGCGAGGCGGTCGTAGCGCTGGTCTCGGGGGTCCCGGCGGTCGGGTCCGCGTCCCGGACGGTCGGGTCGGGGTCGACGACGGCGAGTCGGAGGGGGGCCGTCGCGGGGGCGTGCGCCGAGGTGTCGGTCGTTCGTTGCGTCGCGCGTGTTCGTGCTGCCATGCGGAATGTACGCCCGCTGAGAGCTTAACCTCGCTAGGAGCGGTCACTCCTCGGCGGGCGACCACCGGAGTTCGACGGTCACCGCACCGCCCGGCAGGAGGCGGAGCGAGTCGGTGTCGGTGACGACTTCGTCGGGGACGGGAACGGCTATCTCCTCGTCGTCGACGACGACGACCACCTCCTCGGCGTCGTGGAGGCGCTTGTCCAACTGCTCGATTGCGTCGACGAGTTCCTCGCGGGAGACGGTCCGCCCGTGCCGCTTCGCCTCGGGCGGGATACCCCCGAAGACGGGTTCGATGTTCACGTCGCTGCTGCGGTTCGAGAGGACGGCGTTGACGGCGGCGCCGAGGAGGACGACGAGGCCGCTGAAGTACAGCCACGTCAGGAGGACGAGCACGCCCGCGACGACGCTGCTGTCGGGCGAAGTGCTGGAGTAGGAGGTGTACAGGTCGAACAGCGACTCGAAGACGGTGAGACCGACCGCGGCGGTGAACGTCCCCGGGAGGATTTCCGCGACGCCCACGTCCGTGTCGGGGAAGACGTAGTACATCGGGAACAGCGCGAGCGCTAGTCCGCCGACCAGGAACGCGCGGCCGACGACCCATCCGAGCATCGGCGAGGAGACGGAGCCGACCACGTCGTGGACGACGGACCCGACGACGAGGACGACGCCGAACGTCCCGAGGACGAGGACGCTGTCGCGGAGTTGGTCGGCGAGCGTGTTCGACGCCTCGGACTCGTAGATGTCCGAGAAGGCGGTGTCGAGGCCGCGGAAGATACGCAGCGTCCCCCACAGGAGGACGGCGCCCCCGAACAGCGAGACGCCGGTCGACTGGCTGGACCGCGTCATCTCCGCGAAGAACTCCTCGCGCGTCCCCTCGGTGAGGACGACGCCCGCGAGCGTCCGCACGCTCTCGTCCAACGCCTGATTCCCCGTCGCCGCGGCCAGCGCCAGGAGGAGCAAGAACAGCGGAAGGAGAGAGACGAACGCGTGGTAGGCGATGCTGCCCGCCATGAACGTGAGTTTCTCGGCCCGCACTTCGTGGACCAACGCCCGGAGGAGCGTGACGGTCCGCCCGACGTACGGCGCGTCGGTCAACGACTGTCGCAAGTTCATGTGAGTGGAACTATCCGTCCGAGAGAAAAACGCTGACGGCGTCCGGGCGTACCGTTTTGTCCCGCGGGCGCGACGGGACGCGTATGACAGTCATCGCGCTTCTGAGCGTCGCGCCCGTCGTCGAGGACAGCATGTCCGGCGAGGTGGCGAAGGCCGTCGCCGCACTGGACGACTTCGACGTCTCCTACGAGACGAACCCGATGGGGACGGTGATCGAAGCCGAGGACATCGACACCCTGCTGGACGCCGTCGGCGCGGCGCACAAGGCCGTCGACGGCGACCGGGTGAGCACGTTTCTGAAGATAGACGACAAGCGGACCTCCCGGCAGACGGCCCGGGACAAAGTGGACGCAGTGGAGGAGCACCTCGGACGGGAGGCGAGGAGAGAGCGCGAGGAGTGAGACGAGACGCGCCCGCCGGCCCGGTGCTCTCCGACTGCCAACGTCTTTAGGAGGTCACGACCAACCGACCCCATGGACTCCATCAATCGCATGGCCATCGAACTCGTCGACGAGGCCATCGACTTCGCCGACGAACTGCGGGTGGACGTGTACGAACTCGACTCGGGGGCGACGGTGCTGGACTTCGGCGTCGACGCCGAGGGCGGCATCGAGGCGGGGATGCTCCTCGCGGAGGTAGAGACGGCCGGCCTCGCCACGATTCAGGCGGCGATGGACGACGTGGCGGGCGCCCCGACCCCCCGCATCGAACTCCAGACGGACCACCCCGCCCTCGCCCTCCTCTGCTCGCAGAAGGCCGGGTGGGAACTCGAGTTCGACGACCCGCCGTTCGAGGGCCTCGGCTCCGGCCCCGCCCGCGCCCTCGTCGCCGAGGAGGACGAGTTCCACGCCGTGGAGTACTTCGACGAGTTCGACCTCACGGTCCTCGGCGTCGAGAGCATCGACCTCCCGGGCGACCGGGTGGCCGAACACGTCGCCGACATGGCCGGCATCGAACCCAGCGGCGTCTTCCTGCCGACGTACGCGACGGGGTCGCTCGTCGGAAGCGTGACGACGGCCGCGCGGGTGTGCGAACTCGCCATGTTCCGCCTCTTCGAACTCGACTACGACCCGCGGAACGTCGTCTCGGCGTTCGGCTCCGCCCCCCTCGCACCCGTCAGCTACGACGAGGGCGTCGCCATGGGCCGGACGAACGACGCCCTCGCCTACGGCGGCGAGGCGCACCTCACCGTCACCGAGGACTCCGACGTGTTCGACCGGGTGGCCTCGACGGCCGCCGACGAGTACGGCGTCCCGTTCCAGCAGATATTCGAGGAGGCGGGCTGGGACTTCTACGACATCCCCGAGACGGTGTTCGCCCCCGCGAAGGTCACCGTCGACGTGGTGAACGGGCCGACGTACGTCCACGGCGAGACGGACGAGGAGCTGCTGGCGGAGTCGTTCGACATCCGGTCGTGAAGTTCAAACTCGTCCCCGAACCTCCGGACGAACTCGATTTCGTCGCGGACGCTCAGCGCGCCGTCCCCCTCGTTCCGGGGTCGGAGGACGACTGCTGCGCTCGGCTGATGCGGCGGCTGGACCTCCCGAGCCGAGACGTGGCGCGGACGTGGCTCACCTTCCTCCGGGCCGTGGAGTTGGCCGAGGAGACGGCGGACGGGAGCTTCGTCCGCCTGCAACGGGAGCCGACGCACCTCCGCGAAGCCTTCGAGCGACGCGTGTACGGCGCGAGCGACGCGCTCGACGCGCTCTCGGACGAACCGAAGACGGTCGCGGACGTGTTCGAGGGGTTCGACGAGCGAGTGCCGGCCTGGGAGCGACACCGGGCCGTCGAGAACTGGCGGGATATCTGGACCGAGCGGGTCGGGCGGATACTCGACTGGCTGGTCCTCTTGGACCTGGCGGAGCGACGCGACGGCGGCTACGTCGCCGCCGGATAGCGAATCGACCGCTCCTCGCTACGCGCTGCTCGCCGGCCCCGACGGTCCCTCGTTCTCCTCCGATTCGCCCTCGCCGCTCCGCTCGCGCAACCGCCGCATCCGCTCGGGAATCGGCGGGTGCGAGTAGTGGAACGCCGCGTACCACGGGTGCGGGAACGGATTACTCAGGTTCTCGCCCGCCAGCGTCGCCAGCGCCCGCGTCATCGACTCGGATTCGCCCATCACCCGCGCGGCGAAGTCGTCGGCCTCCCGTTCGTGCGCCAGCGACAGTCGGTTCGTCAGCGGCGAGACGAGCGAGAACAGCGGTCCGACGTAGAGCAGACCGACGGCCAGCGCGGCGTAGGTCACCTCGGGTAGACCGAACGCCGCGTACACCCACTGCGAGGTGGTCACCCACCAGAGGAACGCGAACGCGAGTCCCGTCTGCGCCGCCGAGGCGCCGAGTTGCTTCCAGATGTGCCCGCGCTTCCAGTGGGCGAGTTCGTGCGCCAGCACCGCCTGCACGGAGTCGCGGTCCATCTGCTCGACCAGCGTGTCGAACAGCACCACCCGCTTCGTCCGCCCGAAGCCGACGAAGTAGGCGTTCGAGTGCGAGGAGCGGCGGCTGGCGTCCATCTCGTACACCTGCTCGCACTCGAAGCCGGCGCGGTCGAACACGTCGTCGACGGCGTCTCGGAGCGGCCCCGACTCTATCGGCTCGAAGTCGTTGAACAGGGGGGCGACGAACCGCGGGTAGACCACCATCATCAGGAGCGAGAAGCCGACGACGACGGCCCACCCGGCGACGGGCCACAGCGTCGGCAGGCGGTCGACGACGAACAGGACGACGCCGCCGAGGGCGGCCGCGAGGGCGGCCGAGAGGACGACGCCGACGAGGAAGTCGCGGAGCCACAGCCGAGGCGTCTGATTGTTGAACCCGAAGCGCTCCTCGAGGACGAACGTCTCGTAGAGGTCGAACGGCGCGCCGAACAGGCGCGCGAGGACGCCGGCGGCGACGAGGAGGGCGACGCCCTGCGCGACGGGCGGAAGACCCGTCTCGGCGAGCGCTGCGACGACGTCGCCGAACAGGCCGGAGACGACGACGGCGAGAACGGCGACGACGCCGAGCCACGACTGCAGTCTGGAGACCACCGTCTTCGAGCGCTGGTAGGCCAGCATCCGCTCGGGGTCGTCTACGCCGAGCGTCTCGCGCACCCACGAGGCGGACTCGCGGACCGCGCGAGCGCCGTGTCTGAGGTTCAACGCGTCCAGCGCGGTGAAGAGGACCTGCGTCCCGACGAGGAGGGCGACCAGCGAGAGCGCCGCTTGCGACACCATGCCACGAGAGTGGGCGCGACGACGGTTAAGCGCCCCGTCGCGGCGACGCCCGACTACCGACGCGGTTCGCCGTCCGAACTACTCCCGCCGCCGTGGGGTGACGCCCGCCCGCGGTAACGCGGCCGACCCGGCGGACTGAGACGGCCCGTCCGCGTCGACTCGCTCGAAGGTGACGCGTCCCTCCGGGAGGGACGCCTCCGTCACCTCGTAGCCGGCGCGGAGCCACGCGCTCGCGTGGGGGTGCGACGCCTCGTCGTTCGTCCACCAACGGCGCCACCGGCGCGCCTCCGTCGGCAACCGCGCTTCGATGACGACCTCCAACTCGGCGAACGAGCGCTCCACCCGGTCGCGCTCGTGTTCGACGAGGTAGTCGTACAGCGCCGCGAACTCGCCCGCCGGACGGTCGGTCGAGGGCGTCGCGCTCCGGCCGTCTCGCGGGCGCTCCGGTTCGACCGGTTTCGGCTCGAACCCCTCCGCCGTCAGTTCGCTCGGGTCGGGCGTCGCCGAATCGGACTCGTCCCGTTCGGACTGCTCGGACCCGGACCGCTCCGTCTCGAACCACGCCTCGTCGGGGTCGCTCGCCGAGTCCCCGCCGGCCGACCGCGCGGCCCCCGACGGTTCGATTGGGTCGGGTTCGGCGTCCCCGTCGTCGGGGACGGGGGCGCCCCCCGCTCCCGCCTCGGATTTCGATTCGGCCTCGGTCGCCCTCGCCTCCGGTTCGGGGGGTTCTCTTTCTCCCTCTCCGTCCGCTCGGTCGCCGTCCCCGCCGGTCCGGTTCCACGCGGGGTTCAGCGCCGTCACGAGGTCGTCTTTGATGATGCGTCGGAGCGCGCGGTTCTCCTCGTCGCTCCCGGCGAAGTCGTCCGTCGCGTGGAGGTGCACGGACACTCGCTCGCCCGCCCGGACGGCGTGGAAGATGGCCGTGTTCAGCCGGCAGTTCGTCCCGCCGCCGCCCTCGAAGCAGTCGGCGGGCGAGATGGTCCCGTACCCGTTGGCGAACTTCGCGTAGAGGTCCTGCGTCTCGCCCACGTACGTCACCTCGTCCTCGACGGCGAGGACGTACACGCCCGGTCGGTGGGTCCCCTCGTCGGGGACGCCGAACGCGCAGAACGGCCCCCAGCCGTGGTCGTGAACCGCCTTCTCGTCTCGCTTCGCGTACTCGGGTTGCGGGACGACCACCTTCGGGACTCCCGCGTCGGTCCGGTCGGGGTCGATGTCGCAGACCCGCCCGAACTCGTACCCACTCAGTTCCATGGGAGCCGTCTCGGCGGCAGCGACAAAAGCTTTCAGAAAAGATTACAGTCTCTGATAATTAAGAGTATGCGAATCGGGAGGGTTCCGGAGCCGTCCGTCGGGTTCTCAGTCCCCGTGAATCTCGGTCACGGTGCCGACGCCCTTCGAGCTCCCCTCGCGGAAGACGAACCGCTGGCCCTCCTCGACGAGGTACGGGCGGAACTTGAACTCCACCGTCGCCTTCCCGGTGTCGCCCGGCAGGAGTTGGCCGCCCTCGGGGCGGAAGACGACGGCCTCGCTCACGGTTTCGAGGTGGACGACGGGTTCGTACCCCTCGCGGATGCGCGTCGGGTGGTTCAACACCATCACCTCCGCCTCGAACGACCGCACGGGCGTCGGGTCGGCGTCGCCCGGCAGGAGCGCCATTCCGCGCTCTATCTCGGACTCCTTGACGCCCTTCAGGGCGATGCCGACGATGCGCCCCGACTTCGCCTGGTCGACGCGGTGGTAGTGCATCTCGATGGAGCGCACCTCCACGTCGCGGAACGACCCGTCGGGCATCGGCCCCACCTTGAGTTCGTCGCCCGCCTCGACGCTGCCGGAGTTGACGGTTCCCGAGGCGACGGCGCCGACGCCGGTGACGGAGTACGTCCGGTCGATGTACATCCGGAAGTCCTCGCGGGACTCCGCGTTCGTCTTCGGGAGGTTCCGGAAGAACGAGTCGAGGTGGTCGAGCCCCTCCATCGACACCGCGCTGGTCCGCAGGACGGGGACGACAGAGGAGCTTATCTCCTCGACGGCCGCGTCGACGCCGTGACGGTCGACGCGCAGGGGCGTCCGACCCACGTCGCGCAGGAGGCGTTCGACCTCGCGTTCGACCTCCTGCACGCGGTCCTCGCTCACGGCGTCCACCTTCGTCAGGGCGACGACGGTGGGCAGTTCCATCGCGAGGAGGATGCCGAGGTGCTCGCGCGTCGTCTTCGTCGGCCCGTCGTCGGCGGCGACGACGAGCAGTCCGTAGTCGAGTCGCTGGCCGACCAGTCCCCGAATCGTCGTCCGGAGCCACGGTTCGTGCCCGACGGTGTCGACGAAGGAGACCAATCGGTCCGACTCCTGGACGACGCGGGCGCGGTCGGACTTCCGGTGGGGGTTCCTCAGGTGGACCGCGTCGTCGCCGTCGAAGCCGTAGACGGCGTAGGAGAGGTCCGCCGACAGGCCGCGTTCGACCTCGTGGGGTTGCACGTCGAGGAACCCGCGCGTGCTCCCCTGTCCGTTGTCGGCCTGCCCGGTGACGAGCGACCCGACGAGCGTCGACTTCCCGTGGTCGACGTGTCCCGCCGTCCCGACGACGATGTGGTCGTCGTCCGCGTCGAGGGCGGCGCCCTCCCGCACGGTGGCGACGCCGACGAGTCCGCGGGAGGCGTCGTCGCCGACGCCCCACGTCTCCACGTCCTCGATGTGCGCGTCCGCCTCGTCGGCGAGGATGGAGAGCACGTCCATCGACTCGGAGAACTCGTCGGGCGCGATGCCCGCGATGCCGCCGTCGTCCGTGACGCCGACGACGTACGTCGCCGTGCCGTCGCCGGAGAGGACTCGGTGCCGGAGTTGGGCGGCCAGACTCTCCAACCGCCCGTCCGCGAGGTGGACGGCGCGGGAGAGCCGCTCTTTGAACTCGATGTTGCCGCCCTCCTCCTCGCCGCGCTCGAGGGCCTCGTTCAGCGCGGCCCGGTCAGCGCTCATGGACGCGGATATGAGAGGACCGAGTAAAACCCTTTCCGTGCATGATATTCAGTATCACAGTAGGGATATTACGACTATAGCGCCGACGCGGCTGTTTTCGCGGTGGCGTGAGACTGCCAGCCACGGAAAAGGACAACGGCGCGACGGGACGCGTCCGGTTTCGTCTCACCCGTCACTCCGAGAGTCGTTCGTACGCCCGGTTCACGCGTTTGAACTCCTCTTGGCTCCCCGACTCGGTGTCGGGGTGAACCTCCTTCACCTTCGAGCGGTAGGCGTCTTTCACCTCGGCGGTCGTCGCCGACGAGGAGAGGCCGAGCGTGCGGTACGCCTCCGCCGGGGAGAGCCGACTGCTCGCCGCCTCCCCCGCGGCCTCGCGGGAGCGGCGCCGGCGCCCTCCTCCGCGCCGTTCGCGCCGCCCGCGCCGCCCGGCGCCTCCGGCCGCCCCGCCGGGTCCGTTCGGACCGCCGGCCCCCGCCCCGTCGGCGGCCGAGCGACGGCCGGGGCCGAACCCGCGGAAGTCGTTCGGGCCGCGGGCGGCGGCGCCGTCGTCGCTTCGGGCGCGCCCGCGCCGGGTCTGACTCCGGCGAATCCGCTCTCTGAACCGCCCGCTGGCGTGCTCCCACATCAGGTACGCCGCGAGGACGAACGGGACGGCGACGACGAGAAAGAACAGTTGGTAGGCGAAGCCGAGAACGACGAGAAGCATGGAGATGCCCGCGAACACCGCTGCAAGCCCCAGTACGAGCGTGTCACGGTCCACGCTCGGGCTTAGGTTCGCAGGACCGTAAGCGTCTCGCCGCCCCTTCGACCGGCGGCCGCGTCCGGTCGCCCCCAAGACGTAGATACCCCCCGCGCGTACCGCCGCGTATGAGCCTCTCGGGACTCTGTCAGATCTGCGAGTCGAACGAGGCCGAACACACCTGCGCGCAGTGCGGGACGCCGGTGTGCGAGAAGCACTACCAGCGCGACAAGAGCCTCTGCACCCGGTGCGTCGAGCAGTCCGGACGCGACGACGTCGTCAACCCGGACCCCGACTCCGGCCCGGGCGTCGACGACGACGACGTTCACCGCATCTGACCGGCGCAACGACTACCCGCTTCGGCGACCTGCGTACGGACGTGACGGAACCGACGCAGACCGACGGGTCGGACGAGACGGCCGGGTCCGCCGGAGCGGAGACGGGGAGCACGACCGAATCCGAACGGGAGCCGGGGTCGGAGTCGGCACCGAAGCGCGAGTGTCCGGCCTGCGGGGACCGCTTCGAAGACGGAGCCGAATACCGCGACCACCTCTTCTCGGTCGGACTCGTCTACTGAGTTCGACTCCTCGGGAACCGAGACGCCGACCCTCGAAAGAACTACTCGTCGGCGTCAGCGTCGGCGCCGGCCGCCCCGCGATACTGATTCAGCCGCCGCTTCAGTCGGCGGGCCGCCTCGCCCGCCGCGCCGGCGAACTTCTCTCCGCGGTCCTCGCCGGCGAAGATGATGCCGCGCGAGGAGTTCACGAGGCCGATACCGTTAGCCAGACCGAACTCCACGGCCGCCTCGGCGTCGCCGCCCTGCGCGCCGACGCCGGGGACGAGGAAGGGCAAATCGGGCACCTGCTCCCGTATCGACTCCAACTCCTCGGTCGCCGTCGCGCCGACGACCAAGCCGACGTTGCCGTGCTGATTCCACAGGTCGGCGAGCGCGGCGACGCGTTCGTACACCTTCTCGCCCGAGTCGAGTTCGAGGTCCTGTAGGTCCCCGCCGCCGGGGTTGGAGGTGCGACAGAGGACGAACACGCCCTTCTCTCCTCTATCGAGAAACGGTTGCAGGGAGTCTCTGCCCATGTACGGGTTCACCGTGATGGCGTCCGCCTCGTCCAGCAGTTGCGCGTACTGGCGCGTGGTGTTGCCGATGTCGGCGCGCTTGGCGTCGAGGAGGACGGGCACGTCCTTCCCGTGGGCGTACGCGATGGTCTCGCGGAGCGACCGCCAGCCGTCGGCGTCCTCGTAGAACGCGGCGTTGGGCTTGTAACAGGCGGCGTGCTCGTGCGTGGCGTCGATGATGCGGCGGTTGAACGCCCACTGCGGCAGGTCCTTTTCCTGCAAGTGCTCCGGGATGCGCGAGCGGTCGGCGTCGAGGCCCACCGAGACGACGCTGTCGACGCGTTCGATGCGGTCGGCGAGGCGGTCGAAGAACGCGGTAGTCATCGGCTGACCTGCGCGCGCGGCCGCCGAGAAAGTTCCCCTTCGCCCCGATAGATTCAATACCGCGTTCGTGATATGTCACCCGAAACGATTGTGTCGGAGCGAGAGCACGGGAAGTCCCGGCGGGACGACGGAGGGTCGACACCGGAGGCACCGGATTCGCTCGCGGTCCTCGTCGTCGGTTCGAGAAGCGCACGCGCGCGTCCGCCCGGAGGCGGCGGGACGGCCGACGCGCTTCGGACGCTCGGATTCGCGGTGACGGAGACGGCTCTCGATGCGGAGACGGACCCGGACGCGGGAGACGCCGGCCGCCTCGCCAGTGACGAGGCAGAGGGCGGCGCCTTCGACTGCGTCGTCGTGGCGGTTGCGGACGCGACCGCCGGCCCGTCCGAGTCGCCCGATTCGCTCGACGCCGCCGGCGTGCTCGACGCCCTCGACCGCCTCTCGGCCGTCGCCCCCGTCGTCCTCGTCGGCGGCGACGCGGCGGACGCCGCCGCCGCGTTCGAGGCCGGCGCCGCGGAGTTCGTCCCGACGGCGAACGCGGCCGACCTCGCCGTCCTCGACGCTCGCGTACGCAACGCCGCCGCTCGCTCGGAGGCCGCGCGCCTCCGGGAAGAGCGGGAGACGCTCGCCACGGACCTCTCGCGGGAGCGCGGCCTGCTGAACGCCATCTTCGAGACGGTGCCGGCGCACCTGTACGTGAAGGACCGCGAGGCGAGACACGTCCGGGTGAGCGAGGCGTACGTCGGCGACCCCGGCCGCTTCCTCGGCAAGACCGACTACGACGTCGTCCCCGACGAGACGTCGCGGGGGACGTACGAGGACGACCTGCGGATCATGGAGACGGGCCAACCGCTGTTCGACCAGGAGGAGCCCATCGTCCCCGCGGACACGACGTTCTCGATGAAGTCGCTGCTCGAACGGCACGGCGAGGCCGGCGACACCGTCACGGGCGATTGGGTGCTCACCTCGAAGGTACCGTGGCGCGACGCCGACGGCGAGGTGGTCGGACTGGTCGGCTTCTCCATCGACATCTCCGACCGGAAGGCCGACAGACGCCGGCTCGAACGGCAGAACGAGCGGCTCTCGGAGTTCGCGGACGTCGTCAGTCACGACCTGCGCTCGCCGCTGAACGTCGCGCGGGGCTACCTCGGACTCCTCGGAGAGACCGTGGAGGGTGAGACGGCCCGGTCGCACCTCCAACGGGTCGAGGGCGCCCACGAACGGATGGACGAACTCATCGAGGACGTGCTGACCCTGGCCCGACAGGGCGCGGTGGTCGCCGACCCGACTCCGACGCGCGTCGCGGACGTGGCGGCCGCGGCGTGGCGGAGCACGACCACCGACGGGGCGACGCCGGCTATCGAAACGGGTGACGCGACGGTTCTCGCCGACCCGGGGCGCCTGCGCGCCCTGTTCGAGAACCTGTTTCGGAACAGTGTGGAGCACGGCTCCACAGGCAACCGGAGTTCCTCCGGCGACAGCGTGGAACACGGTTCCGCGGGCGACGACCTCACCGTCACCGTCGGACGGACCGACGGGGGATTCTACGTCGAAGACGACGGTCCCGGCGTCCCCGAGTCCGAGCGAGCGGCCGTCTTCGAGGCCGGCCACACCTCCGCCGCGGCCGGCACCGGGTTCGGTCTGGCCATCGTGAAGCGCATCGCCGAGGCCCACGGCTGGTCGGTGGCACTGACCGAGAGCGAATCGGGCGGCGCCCGCTTCGAGTTCGCCGCCGAACATCCGGCGGGAGCGGTCGACGGCGGCGGGTGACGAACCGAAGCGCCGGGTCGACCGCTCAGGACTCCGTGTTCGAGTTCGAGTCCGAGTTCGATCCCGGTTCGAAGACGTACGAGTGGCGCATATCGCTGTCGTAGAGGAGCGTCCCCTCGGGCAGTCCCGAGAGGAACCACAGCAGGTAGAGGTCGCCGGCGGCCCCCGCCGTGTTGAACACGAGGCCGACGAACGCCGCGTACGCGACGAGGGGAGCGGGGACGAACAGGAGGACGAGAAAGAGGGCATCGAGGACGAGCAACGGGGCGACGGCGACGTAGCGGACCTCCTCGGGGCGCTGAAACTGGTGGAACGCGCCGGCGTACGCCGCCCCGAGGAAGGGGGCGAGGCCGTAGCTGACGTCGTAGCCGAAGCGCCGGTAGACGAGGCCGTGGACGTACTCGTGGACGAGAACGGTGGCGACGACGACGCCGGCGGCGACCCCGAAGGCGAGGCCGAGGCGGAGCGTGGCGACGAACCCGTCCGGCGTCTCCTCGAAGACGAACAGGGCGTCGTAGACGGCCGCCCCCTGCGCGAACGTCAGCACCGCGCCGAACGCGAGGAGGCCGGCGACGGTCAGCGCGACGGCGATACCGGCCAGCGCCGGCACCGAGTAGTCGAACGTCGTCGGGTCGCGGTAGCCCGCGGGCGTCGCCGGAACCAGCGCGTCGTCCGGGTCGTACTCGCTCTCGGGCATCGGTCAGGTCGCCCCCGTCCGCGAGTCGTCAGTTCCGCGCACGCGGACGGGAGGGGCCGAACCGACTTCGGTGTTTCCCGGACCCCGCCGGCCCGGTTCGCGCCCCGCACTCCGCTACGTGCCGTCGTGGACGACCTCACCGCCGACGACGGTCGCCGAGACGTCGATATCCCGTATCGAGTCGGCCTCCCACGGCGACTCGGCCAGCACCGTCAGGTCCGCGGCCTTCCCGACTTCGAGCGTCCCCAATCGGTCCTCGTCGAACCCGGCGTACGCCGCGCCGGCGGTGTACGCGCGGAGGGCGTCCGTGACGCTCAGTCGCTGCTCCTCCGCGGGGGCGTTCACCGCCCAGTGGACGCCGAGGAGGGGGTCGAGCGGCATGCAGTCGCTCCCGAACGCGAGGGGGACGCCGGCGTCCGCGAGGGCGGCGTAGCGGTTCGTCTCCGTCCGCCGGTCGCCGAGGCGCGAGGCGTACAGACCGCCCGCCTCGGCCCACTTCAGGAAGTTCGGCTGGACGGAGGCGACCACCCCCGAGTCGGCGAACCGCTCGATAGCTTCGTCGTCGGCCAGTTCGGCGTGTTCGATTCGGTGACGGCTCGCACCCGGGTTCCCGCAGGCCTCGTAGGCGTCGAGCACCGCGTCGACGGCCTCGTCGCCGATGGCGTGCGTCGACATCTGGAGGTCGTGGGCGTCCGCGCGGGAGACGATGTCGTCCAACTCGTCGGGGTCGACCACCCACGTTCCGGTCTCGCCCTCGTCGTCGCTGTACGGTTCGGACAGTTTGGCCGTCCGCCCGCCGAACGACCCGTCTGTGAACGTCTTTATCGCCCCCGTTCGGACCATCTCGCTGCCGTGGTTCGTCCGCAGTCCGGCGTCTATCACGCTATCGAGGTGGTCGGCCCAGTAGTTGATGCGGACGCGGAGGGTCAACTCGCCGGCGGCGTCCATCTCGCGGTACACCCGCGGTTTCCGCGAGTTGCGCGTCATGTCGTGGACGCCGGTGACGCCGCGTCCGTTCGCCGCCGCCTGCGCCGCGCGGAGCAGTTCCTCCGTCTCCGCGACGCCGGGTTCGACGGCTTCGAATATCGCGTCGACCGCCTCCTCGACGACGACGCCGGTGGGTTCGCCCCCCTCCGAGCGCACGTCGTCCGCGGGCATCTCGTCGCGGTGTCGGTCGAGGGCGACCGAGTTCAGGGAGACGACGTGCATGTCCTCGCGGAAGGCGGCGACGGGGCGGTCGGTCGCGACCGAGTCGAGGTCCGCGCGCGTCAAATAGCGCGACTCGGTCCACCCGCTCTCGTCGTAGCCGAAGCCGAGCACCCACTCGCCGCCTTCTCCTCCGCCGGATTCGAGTTCGTCCAGTCGGTCCCGGAGGCGGTCGAGACACTCGTCGGGTCCCGAGGCGCCCGACAGGTCGGCGTGGACGAGCGACTGACCGACCATCTCGAGGTGGGTGTGGGCGTCGACGAATCCCGGCAGCACCACGTCGCCCCCCAGGTCGAGCGTCTCCGTCTCGGTGCCGACGAGGAACTCTACGTCGTACGTCGTTCCGAGACGGGCGATGCGGCCGTCGCGGACGGCCATCGCCTCGTGCGTCTCGTCGGGGTCGCACAGCGTGTGTATCTCCCCGTCGAGGAGGACGAGGTCGGCGGCGTCGGTCATGTGTGGGCAGGTGACGGGGAGGAGCAAAACGGTTCGGGTGCCGGTATCGGTCTGAGGAGTCTTCGGTAACGGAGTCATCGCTACTGCCGACGGTTCCGAGGACACCTCGAAAGCCCCGACTCCAGCGAGTCGCCCCTTTCGGTCCAGCCCAACGATGGCAAGGCAGTCAGCCCACACAGGTGGGAATGAAAGGGGCTGCCACCTCGGCGAACCCGGACGACGTAAGCACCGAGCGAGCGAAGCGAGCGAGGCGCGCAACGAGTCCCGGGAGCCGAGGTGGCAGGGGCTTTCGATGTGTTCACGACTGCATTCGAGGCTACCACTCGAACCGCACCCACGCTCGAAACGACAACTGACACGACGAAGAGTAATCGCACGGAGAGGACCGATAACGGTTAGGAGAGTCGGGGAAAACCCACGGACATGACCGACGACACTCGCGCGACGGCCGAGGAACTCGCCGAACGCGTCCGGGACGGGGAGCTACGACTCCACGAACTCGAAGACCACGCCGACGCGGACGCGGCGGCGGCGGCCCGCCGACTGCTCGTCGAGGGACAGTCCGGCGCCTCCCTCGATAGCGTCGGCGACTACGGCTTCCCCGCCGCGGACGCCGACCCGAACATCGAGAACATGGTCGGCGCGGCGCAGGTGCCGATGGGCGTCGCCGGTCCCGTCGCGATTCGCGGCGGGAGCCTCGACGGCGAGCGCTACCTCCCCCTCGCCACGACGGAGGGCGCGCTGCTGGCGAGTGTGAACCGGGGTTGTTCCGTCCTCAACGACGCCGGCGGGGCGAACGCGCGCGTGCTGAAGTCCGGGATGACCCGCGCGCCCGTCTTCCGCGTCGCCGACGTGGTGGAGGCCGAGGCGCTGGTCGAGTGGGTGCGCGAAAACGAGGAGAAACTCCGCGAGGCCGCCGAGGAGACGACGAGCCACGGCGAACTCTCGGACGTGACGCCGTACGTCGTCGGCAGTTCCGTCTACCTGCGCTTCCGCTACGACACGAAGGACGCGATGGGGATGAACATGGCCACTATCGCCACGCGGGCCGCCTGCGACGTGGTCGAGGAGGCGACGGACGCCTCGCTCGTCGCCCTCTCGGGAAACCTCTGCTCGGACAAGAAGCCCGCCGCCATCAACGCGATAGAGGGCCGTGGACGTTCGGTCACCGCCGACGTGACGATTCCGCGAGAGGTGGTCGAAGAGCGTCTGCACACGACGCCCGAGGCCGTCGCGGAACTGAACACCAGAAAGAACCTCGTCGGGTCGGCGAAGGCGGCCAGCCTGGGGTTCAACGCCCACGTCGCCAACGTCGTCGCCGCGATGTTCCTCGCCACCGGGCAGGACGCCGCGCAGGTGGTCGAGGGCTCGAACGCCATCACGACGGCCGAGGAACGGGATGGGAACCTCTACGTCTCCGTCTCCATCGCCAGCCTCGAAGTCGGCACCGTCGGCGGCGGGACGAAACTACCGACGCAGGCCGAGGGGCTGGAGGTGCTCGGCGTCCGCGGCGGCGGCGACCCGGCCGGGTCGAACGCCGACGCCCTCGCGGAGGCCATCGCCGTCGGGTCGCTGGCGGGCGAACTCTCCCTGCTGTCGGCGCTCGCGTCGCGGCATCTCTCCAGCGCGCACGCCGAACTCGGGCGGTAACGACCCCTTCGAATCAGTCGGCGGTCGTCTCCCGCCGACCGCCGACCCAGGGGAAGACGAGCAAGCCCGTCCCGACGGCGAGGAGGCCGACGCCCGCGGCGAGGAGGAGGAGTTCCGACCCGAGAGCGACGCCGACGGCGAGCGCCATCCAACCGAGACCGGACAGCGAGAGGCCCGCGCCGCGTCGGCGTTGCCCCCGGACGAGGGCCGCCCCGGCGAGCGCGGTGTACCCCGCGAGGTAGGCCAACCCGGCGAGGACGAGGCGCCCGTCGAGGAGGGCGAGGGCGCCGCCGCCGACGAAGCACGCCACGACGAGGGCGCGCACGAGGACGCCGACGGGCGCCGGCAGCGAATCGGACATACGCGCCCGTGGGCCGCGTCCGGACAAAGCGTTTCGTTTTCCGCTCGGACCCGCTCCGTGGCCGCGAGCGAGGCTCCAGTTCCGCCGAATCGCCCACTTTCACCGCGCACCCATGGCTCGCCTTTACACTCGTGTCGGGTCTCTGTCGGAACACGTCCGCGGCGGCGCGACTCCCCCGCCGCCGCGGGCGGCCCCGTCATGTCCCCCCGAACGAACGCGCCAGCGGCCGCCGACGCTGGTACCGGTCCCCCCGACGCATCGTCCGACGCGCGTGCCGACGACGCCGCAGGCGACCCGGACGTCCGCGCGGCGACGCGCCTCCTGCGCCTCGTCAAACTCGCGACGGGGTCCGTCGTCTCCGTGCTGACGGCGCTGAAACTGCTCGGCCTGTTGTGAGCGCGCGGCGCGGGTCCTCGGACGCGGCTCCGCCCCCGATTTTTGTCCGTCGCGGACCGATCGTTTTAGGACGCGAAAACGACGATATTTTTTCATAAACTGTAGATGTACCGCCGAAAAGCGAAGTGGGGAATCGGCTCGCTCGCGCTGCTGCTCGCGCTCCTGTGGACGCTCTCGCCGTTCCTCGACGCCGTCCCCTACCGAGTCGGTCGAGCGGTCGTCGTCGCGGGCGCGCTCGCTTCCCTCCTGCTCGGGTACGTCCTCGTCTACGGACGGGGCCCGCGGTAGTCGACTCCGAAACCGCGCCCTCCTCAGAGCAGGCGGTACCGTCCGCGCGACTCCGACGCCTCGCCGCGACGCGTCAGTTTCTCCAGGACGTCCCGCGCCGCGTCGCCGGGGACCCCGCGCTCTTCCGCGTAGGCGACCACCTCCCCCTCCGTCGGGCGGTCGCCCTCTCGGACCGCCTCGCGGACCGCGTCGAGTCGGGTCGACGACGAGCGTCCCTCCATCGCCCGCTCACCCGCGGATTCGATTTCGGCGGCGTCGAGCCCGGAGCCTTCGAGGTACTCGGCGTCGTCGAGACCGGACTCCTCGATTCGCTCCTCCATCTCGGAGACGTGCGCCGTCTCGGCGAACGCCTCGCTGTCGCCGTGCTTCTTGGCGAGGAGGGCCGCCCGCGCCTGTCTGGCGGCGTCGTGGTCCTCGGTTTCGAGGAACGAGCGCAGTTTCTTCGTCTGGTGGGTCCGCCCGCACCGGGAACAGTTCGCCGTCTTCGACCGCTTCGGGTCGGTGATGATCCACATGTTGGCGCACTCCGAACAGCCGACCACCGCGTACATACCACCGCTTCCGCGTCGTCGGATTTGAACCTTGGCACCGCGCCGGGCGTACGCTTATCCCGGAGGGGGATGCAGACTTCCCATGGAACGCGTTTCCGCGGACGACGTCGAATCGGTCGAAGCGGTCCCGGACGTCCACCTCTCGGTGCTCGCCGGCGCCGAACGGATGAACGTCCAGCACTTCCGCATCGAACCCGGCGCGACGGTGCCCTCGCACGACCACGAACAGGAGCAGGTGGGCTACCTCACCGCGGGCGAACTCACCTTCGTCCTCGAAGACGAGGAAGTGGTCGTCCGCGCGGGCGACTCCTACGCCCTCGACAGCGAGGAGGTGCACGCCGCCGAGAACCGCGGCGAGGAGACGGTCGAGGGCGTCGACATCTTCAGTCCGCCGCGGACGATGGCCGACTGGGGGGACGAGTAGCCGCGCCGCTCGGCGGTCGAAACAAAGAGAAATCGAGGACCGACGACGGTTCGCTTACGCGGGTTCGTGGATGTCTTCGCGGCTCCGCCGCGAAGGCTCGAAGAGTTGGCCGTTAGGCCAACTCTTCGATGTTCTCGACGATCTTGTCGGCGAACTCGCTGGTGGCGAGCTTGTTGCCGCCCTCGATCTGGCGTTCGAGGTCGTACGTGACGTCGCCGTCGGAGATGGTCTGTTCGACGGCGTCGTGGACGAGTTGCTCGGCGTCGTCCCAGCCCATGTACTCGAACATCAGGCGACCCGAGAGGATCATCGCCGTCGGGTTCACCTTGTCCTCGCCCGCGTACTTGGGCGCGGAGCCGTGGACGGGTTCGGCGAGACAGCGCGCGTCGCCGAAGTTGGCGCCGGGCGCGATGCCGAGGCCGCCGATCTGAGCGCCCGCGGCGTCGGACATGTAGTCGCCGTTCAGGTTCATCGTCGCGATGACGTCGTACTGGTCGGTCCGCGTCAGGAGCTGCTGGAGCATGTTGTCCGCGATGCGGTCCTTGACGACGATCTTGTCCTCGGGCTGCTCGCCGTCGTGCTCCTCCCAGAGTTCGTCCTCGGTGATGGTCTCGTCGCCGAACTCCTCTTCGGCGAGTTCGTAGCCCCAGTCGCGGAACGCGCCCTCGGTGAACTTCATGATGTTACCCTTGTGGACGAGGGTCACCGTGTCGCGGTCGTTCTCGATGGCGTACTCGATGGACTGGCGGACGAGGCGCTTCGTGCCGAACTCGGTGATGGGCTTGACGCCGATACCGATGGGGCCGTCGTGCAGTTTGTCGCCGGCGTCCATCTCCTCGGAGAGGAACTGCTTGACCTTCTGGACCTCGTCGGTGCCGGCCTCCCACTCGATGCCGGCGTAGACGTCCTCGGTGTTCTCCCGGAAGAACACCATGTCCATCGCCTCGGGGTTCTTGACGGGCGACGGGACGCCGTCGAGGTGGTACGTCGGGCGGACGTTCGCGTACAGGTCGAGCTTCTGGCGGAGCGCGACGTTGAGCGAGCGGAAGCCGGCGCCGACGGGCGTCGTGAGCGGACCCTTGATGGCGACGTGGTGCTCTTTGATGGCCGATACGGTGTCCTCCGGGAGGTTCTCGTCGTACTTCTCGCGGGCGGACTCGCCGGCGTAGACGCGGAGCCACTCGATGGAGCGACCGGTCGCCTCGGCGGCGGCGTCGAGCACTTTCTGCGCGGCCGGGCCGACGTCCGTCCCGATACCGTCGCCGTGGATGATCGGGATGATCGGGTTGTCCGGAACCGACAGCTCACCCGTCTCCTCGTCGGCGACCGTGATCTTCTCCCCGTTCTCGGGAACGTCGATCTGATCGTAGCTCATGAACGGTTGCTCCTTCCCTCACCGGCGGTAAAGTACTGCCGTTATCGGCGCGGAGGACGGATATTCAACCTTACGGCGACTGGTTCGCCGCCGTCCCGTCGCGCGCCGACGCGCCCCGCGCGAGTCGGTGCCGTTTTCTCGCCCCCCGTCGTCGCCCGTCCCATGCGAGTCATCGTCCACGGCGGCGCCGGCGGCGTCCCCGAGGAACCGGAGCCGAGACAGCAGACGCTCGACGAGGCGGCCGCGACGGGGGCGTCCCGCGAGACGCCCGCCGACGCCGTCGAGGCGGCCGTCCGCGCCCTCGAATCGGACCCGGCGTTCAACGCGGGCGTCGGCGGCGCCGTCCAGTCCGACGGCCGCGTCCGCACCGACGCGGGCCTGATGACGAGCGACTTCGAGGCGGGCGCGGCGGCGGGCATGGACGGCGTCGAACACGCCGTCTCCGTCGCTCGGACAGTGCTGGCGGAGACGCCGCACGTCCTCGTCGCCGGCCGGCCCGCCGTCGACGTCGCGGAGGAGTTCGGCGTCGAGACGGGCGTCGACCTGTTCACCGCCGAGACGCGGGAGCGCTGGGAGGACGCCGACCCGCCGGAGGGGTCCCCCCGGGACCACCTCGCGTGGCTCGAATCGAAGTTCGGCGAGTCGAGCGCGACGGCGTCGAACGAGGCGGACCTCTCGGACCACGACACCGTCGGCGCCGTCGCCTCGAACGGGGAGGAGTTCGCCGCCGCCACCTCCACCGGCGGACGGTGGTTCGCCCTCGCCGGCCGCGTCGGCGACGTGCCGCAGATAGGCTCCGGTTTCTACGCCGCGCCCGCCGGCGCCGCCTCGGCGACGGGCGCGGGCGAGGACATCGCCAAGGCCACGCTCACCCGTCGGGCCGTCCGCCACGTCGAGTCCGGCATGGACGCACAGGCGGCCGCGGAGTTGGCCGTCGGCGAGTTCGAGGAACTCACCGGCTCGGAGGCGGGCGTCATCGTCGCCGACGAGGAGGGCGTCGGCAGCGCGTTCAACACCGAGGGGATGCAGACGGCCGTCGCGGAGCGGTAGGCGGCGCCGTCGGTACTCCCGCGGCGCTTCCGCGAGCCGCGGACTTTACCGTGGCCGTCCCCTATTCGATCCCACATGACATCGAACTGGACTGTCGAGAACGCGCCCGACCAGTCGGGCAGGACGGCGGTCGTGACCGGGGCGAACAGCGGCCTCGGCTACGAGGCGACGCGGATGCTCGCCGAGAAGGGAGCGCACGTCGTGATGGCCGTTCGGAGCCCCGAACGCGGCCGCGAGGCCGCGAAGGACGTGCTCGAAGCGGTGCCCGACGCCGACCTCACGCTGGCGAGATTGGACCTCGCGGACCTCGACTCGGTCCGCCGGTTCGCCGAGTGGTTCGACGGCGAGTTCGACGAACTCCACGTCCTCGCCAACAACGCGGGCGTGATGGCGATTCCGCGCCGCGAGACCGAACAGGGCTTCGAGATGCAGTTCGGCGTCAACCACCTCGGTCACTTCGCGCTGACGGGCCGCCTCCTCGATACGCTCCGCGAGACGGACGGGGAGACGCGCGTCGTCACCCAGTCCAGCGGAATCCACGAGAACGGCGAGATGGACTTCGAGGACCTGATGGGCGAGGACTCCTACGACAAGTGGGGCGCCTACGGGCAGAGCAAACTGGCGAACCTGCTGTTCGCCTACGAACTCCAGCGACGCCTCGAACGCGCCGGCGAGGACGACGTGCTCAGCGTCGGTTGTCACCCCGGCTACGCCGCGACGGACCTCCAGCGGCGCGGGCCGGAGATGGAGGGGTCGTACCTCAAACTGCTGGGGATGAGCCTCGCCAACCGCGTCCTCGCCCAGAGCGCCGAGATGGGGGCGCTCCCCCTCGTCTACGCCGCCACCGCTCCGGACGTCGACGGCGGCGAGTACATCGGTCCGACCGGGTTCCAGAACATGCGCGGCTACCCCGGCGAGAACGAGTCGAGCGCCGACTCCCACGACGAGGCGGACGCCTACCGCCTGTGGGAACTGTCGGAGAAACTGACGGGCGTCGCCTACGGCGTCTGAACCGTCGGGACCGCTAGCGGCGAGTCGCGCCCCGGACGCTCCCTTTTACCCGCGCGGCGCCGTATCCGGAGGTATGAGTGACGCCGCATCCGCCGAGCAGATAACGGTCTACTCCGACTACGTCTGCCCGTTCTGTTACCTGGGACGGGAATCGCTCCGGCAGTACCAAGAGAGCCGTGAGGACGAGTTGGAGATAGACTGGCACCCGTTCGACCTTCGGAGCGGGAAGCGCAACCCCGACGGCACCATCGACCACGACGTCGACGACGGCAAGGACGACGACTACTACGAGCAGGCGAAAGAGAACGTCCGCCGCCTACAGGAGCGGTACGACGTCGAGATGGACCTCGACATCGCGACGGACGTCGACTCCCTGCCCGCGCAGGTGGCCTCCTACTACGTGCGAGAGCACTACGACTACGGGACGTGGCTGGCGTTCGACGTGGCGATATTCGACGCCCTCTGGACGGAGGGGGAGGATATCGGCGACGAGGCGGTGCTGGTCGAACTCGCCGCCGAGGCGGGCGTCGACGGCGACGAGATACGCTCGGCGCTGGACGACGACGCCCTCCGCGGGGAGGTCCGCGAGCAGTTCACCGAGGCGAAACAGCAGGGAATCACCGGCGTGCCGACGTTCGCGTACGACGGCTACGGCGCGCGCGGCGCGGTACCCCCGGAGCAGTTGAAGCGACTGGTCGAGGGGAACTGACCTGAATCAAGGAGAGAGTCCCGCCGTTCACGGCGTTGACGCGAGCTACGCTCTCGTTCGCACACCAGAACGTGAAGCGTTCTGGGGACGGGCGTGAATCCGACAACTGCCAAACAACCGCCGACGACACTCAGTCCGGGGTATCCAAGTTCTCCGCCGCGTGGAGCAACATCCCCTTCCACGTCAGCCCGTTGTGCCGCTTAATCGCCCGTAACCGCTCGTACTGGTCGTCATCCTCTATCTCGATTTGGACCGTCGTTGCCATGTCACCATTGACTAAACATAGGTTTATCAATGTGATGCACGAACCAGTAGTTGATGAAGCGGACCAACACATTCGACGTGGTTCCTCAGTCCGACGAGGACGAGGAGTTGCTTCGACGCCTGTTGGACGCTTCTGCCGCTCTCTGGAACGAAATCAACTACGAGCGCCGCGAACACTACGCCGACCCCGACGCGGACGTGTGGGAAATCAGTGAGTATCGCGGACGCTACGGCGGGACGCTCGGCGCGTCCACGGTTCAGCAAATCGAACGGAAGAACCGCGAAGCGTGGCGGTCGTTCTTCGCGCTCAAGAAGAAGGACGAAGCCAACGGCAAGCCCGGATACTGGGGCAACGCCGAGGACGGCCGCGAACTCCGAACGTACATCCGCAATACGTCGTACTCTGTTGAGTGGGGTGAATACTCCCGACTCGAAATCCTCATCGGGCAGGATCTAAAAGACGAGTACGGTCTTGGATACCGCGAACGCCTTCGGCTCGAAGTCCGCGGCGAACCCAACTGGGACGAGTGCGACAAGCAAGGTCGGCTGGAGTTGTTCTGGGACGAGGACGCACAGACATTCAGGGCCTTTCAGCCAGTCACTATCGACAATTCTCAGCTGGCACAACCATTGGCGGACGAAACCGCCGCTCTGGATATTGGTGCAAACAACCTCGTTGCCTGTTCGACTTCGACCGGCACGCAACTGTTGTACGAGGGGTGCGACCTGTTCGAGCGGTTCCGCGAGACGACGCGAGAAATCGCCCGGCTTCAATCGCTCTTGGACGACGGCCGGTACAGCAGTCACCGGATACGCTCGCTGTACCGACGACGGACGCGCCGCCGCGACCACGCCCAAGACGCGCTTGCCCGCGATTTCATCGAGAGATTGCACGGCGAAGGCGTCTCCACCGTGTACGTCGGCGCGTTAACGGACGTACTGGACACGCACTGGTCGGTCGAAGCGAACGCGAAGACGCACAACTTCTGGGCGTTCCGGGCGTTCATCGACCGACTCGCGTGTACCGCCGAGGAGTACGGTATCTCGGTGGAAGTCCGCTCGGAAGCGTGGACTTCTCAAGAGTGCCCGCAGTGCGGTTCAACCGACCGGACGACGCGCCACCGCGACACGCTGACGTGTCCGTGCGGCTTCGAGGGACACGCGGACCTCACGGCGTCCGAGACGTTCCTGAGACGGCAGACGACGGTAGCACGGCCGATGGCACGGTCTGTGCGCCTCAAGTGGGACGACCACGAATGGTCAGAGTCACCACGCTCTTGTCCCAACGAGGAGCGCACGAACCCGCAAGTTGCCTCCGTGGGTCGGTAAGCGATACCCCCAGCGCGAGGAAACCCCGGCGTTCACGCCGGGGAGGATGTCATGTCTGCGGTTCGAGGTACGCCTTCCGAACCTGCGGCTCCGCGTCCATTATCGCCGCTTTGATCCTGCTGATGCGGTCGTCGATGGTGTCGGCGTCGAGGCTCGAATCGAACGCCACGTCGGCGGTGACGACGATTTCCTCGGGGCCGAAGTACACCGTCCGGAAGTCGACGAGTCGCTCGACGCCGTCGCCGCTCGTCACGATGCCGCGCAGGCGCTGTTCGTCCTCTTCCGGGAGGCTCTCGCCGAGCAGCAGCCGCTTGTTCTGCCACGCCAGCGCGACGGCGAAGCCCATCAGCAACAGGCCGATGAGCAGGGCGGCGATGCCGTCGTACATCGTGTTCCCGGTCTGTTCGGTCAGGTAGATGCCGACGATGCCGATGGCCGCCCCCGCGAGGGCGATGGCGTCCTCGACGAGCGCCGTCAGCGTCGTCACGTCGCTGGTCTTCCGAAAGGCCTCGCGGAGTCCGCTCCAGTTGTGCTCGACTATCTGCGCCTGTATCCCGTCGTACGCCTTCTTGAGCGCCCACGACTCGAAGGCGATGGCGAACAGCAGCACGGCGTAGCTGATCTGCGCCCCGGACAGCGTCACCTCTATCACCGGAATCGTGGCGTTGCTGATGTGGAAGCTCCCGCCGCCGACGAGCGTCTCGTACCCCTTCCGGGCGCTCTCGATGCCCGCGACGCCGAACAGCAGCACCGAGACGAGGAACGCGTAGAAGAACTGCGCCTTCCCGTAGCCGAACGGGTGGTCGCGGTTCGCCCGCTGTTTCGAGTAGCGGAGGCCGAACAGGAGGAATATCTGGTTGCCCGTGTCCGATATCGACTGGTACGTCTCCGAGAGCATCGCCGCGCTCCCGGTGAGGAGAAATCCGACGAACTTCATGACGGCGATAGAGCCGTTGGCGATGAGGGAGGCGACGACGACCGACTTACTCTCTGCCATTGAAAAGTGCTCCCCGCCTCGGAGTAAAGGGCTACTGGCAGTTCCGCGCGCCGCGGGCGCCTCGTCCCGCCGGTCGCCCGTCCGACCGGTGTCGGGCGACTCCCTTTTTGCCCTCGCGGTCCCGAGTACGCGTACCGCGAATGTCCGCCTCCGCTCCGGACGACCCCGACGGCTCGCCCCCGAGCGACGGCCCCGCCGACGCCCGCCCGTCCCGGTCGGCGCTCGACGCCGTCCCCGACTCCGACTCCGCTCACGGTCCCGACCCGGACCGCCCCTCCGGCGTCCGGGTGGCGCTCCGGTCGCTGTGGCGACTGCTCGTCGTCGTCTACGCGTTCCTGCCCCTCTTTGTCGCCGTCGCCCGCGACAGGCGGCGCTTCCTCCTGTTCGGCCGGTCGCGCCGGACGGACGCGGCGACCCGCACCCGGCGGGCGACGTCTCTACGGGACACTCTCGTCTCCCTCGGCCCGACGTTCGTCAAACTCGGGCAGGTGCTCTCCACCCGACCGGACGCCCTTCCGGCCGAGTACGTCGAAGTGCTCTCGACCCTCCAGGACGAGGTGCCGCCGGACGACTGGGAGACGGTCCGCCCGCGAATCGAAGACGAACTCGGCCCCGTCGAGGAGGCGTTCGACGAGTTCGACCCCGACCCCATCAGCGGCGCGAGTCTCGGGCAGGTGTACACCGCCGTCGCCGACGGCGAACGCGTCGCCGTCAAGGTGCTGCGTCCGGGCATCCGCCGCGTCGTGGAGGCGGACCTACGCGTCGTCGAGCGGTTGGTTCCGGTGCTCGTCCGCTTCGCGCACCCCGGCCAGCGCTTCACCTTCGAGAACCTCGCCGGGGAGTTCGCCGACACCATCCACGAGGAGATGGACTACGCGCACGAGGCGGCGATGCTCCGGCGGATCCGGCGGAACTTCGCGGACGACCCGAAGATTCGGGTGCCGACCGCGCGCGAGGAGCGTTCCACACGGAACGTCCTCACGATGGAGTACGTCGAGGGGACCAAGATAGACCGCGTCGGGGAACTCGACCGGATGGGCGTCGACCGGGAGGCCCTCGCGCGGCGCCTCGAACGCGCGTACATCGAGATGATGCTCGAACACGGCCTGTTCCACGCCGACCCCCACCCCGGAAATCTGGCCGTGCAGTCCGACGGCACCCTCGTCTTCTACGACTTCGGGATGACCGGCCGCATCGACGCCGCCACGCGCGAGCACATGTACGAGTTCTACGTCGGCGTCGCCACCGACGACGTCGACCGGGTGATAGACGCGTTCGTGGCGATGGGTGCGCTGGACCCGTCGGCCGACCGGGCGCTGATGCGCGAGGCGTTCTCCGTCGCCATCGACACCCTCGGCGGCGAGGACGTCGACGAGTACCGCGTCCGGCAGTTGGTCTCGGAGTTCCAAGCGACGCTGTACGACTTTCCGCTCCGCCTGCCGCAGAACCTCGCCCTCGTCGTCCGCGTCTCGACGGTGCTGGAGGGGGTCTGCCGGACGCTCGCTCCCGGCTTCGACTTCGTGGAGGAGGTGACCGAGTACGTCGACGAACGGGGAGTCGACGGCGGCGGCGACGGCGAGGAGGGGGGCGACTCGTCGATGAGAGAGCGCGTCGCCCGCGAGTACGCCGAGGACGCGGCCGACCAGTTCCGCGAGGCGACGCGGACGCTCCTGACGGTGCCGCCGAAACTGAGCCGCGTGCTGGGGTTGGTCGAACGGGAGAACGTGCGGGTGAACGTCGTCCTCGCGGAGTCGGAGGCGTTCGAGTCGTTCGCGAAGGAGGTCGTCTCGGGACTCCTGCTCGCGGGCAACCTCCTCGCCGTCGCCCTCCTGTACGCCCTCGAAAACGAGGTGACCGCCGGCGTCGCCGCCCTCGGCGTGCCGCCCCTGCTGGTGCTCTGCTACGTCGCGTTCCGGCGCGAACGCGGCGTCCGCGTCCGCGGAAACCCGCAGTTCACGAGGCAGGGGATGCGCGCCCGGCGCGAAGAGGCGGGGGCGCCGGGCAAGAACGGGGACTGAAGGGGGTTACTCGGCCTGCGCGGCGGCCGTCCCCGCCGACTCCTCGTCCTCCTCGACCGCCGCGGGGTCCTCGCCCGGCGGCGGCGAGGCCAACCACTCGTCGGCCCAGTCGCTTATCTCGTCGAAGACGGGGCAGAGCGACCGCCCCTTCGAGGTGAGCGAGTAGTACGTCGCCACCGGGGCGTCCTCCTCCAGTCGGCGGGAGACGAAGCCGAGTTCCTGCAGGTCGTCGAGGACGCGCGAGAGCGTCCGCGAACTCGACCCCGTCGAGCGCTTCAGTTCGTTGAACCGCTTCTCGCCGTCCTGTAGGTCGTGCAGGACGATGAGCCGCCACTGCGAACCGATCTGTTGAATCGAGTCGATGACGCCGCACGCTTCCTCGCTGTATCGCTCTCCGTCTTCGGGGGGCATCGATGTCACCTGATAGCCCGTACGTCCGGGAACCTACATATGGTTTCGGTTCCGTACTAAGTAACAGAGTGAAACTGGCGGTTCGACCGGCGAACGCGCCCTAACTCCACACCACCATGAACACCACAGGCATCCACCACGTCACGGCCGTCGCGGGCGACCCGACCGAGAACGTGCGGTTCTACACCGACGTGCTCGGCCTCCGACTCGTCAAGCGCACGGTGAACTTCGACGACACGCACACCTACCACCTCTACTTCGGCGACGAGACGGGGTCGCCCGGCACCGCGATGACGTTCTTCCCGTTCGGCGAGGGCCGACCCGGGCGACCCGGCCGCGGGCAGGCCGTCGCCACGGCGTTCGTCGTCCCCGAGGGGAGCCTCGGCTACTGGCGCGACAGACTCGAATCGCTCGACGTGACCGTCGGCGAGGAGGAAGACCGGTTCGGCGCGGGCGTCCTCCCCTTCGAAGACGGCGACGGCCAACCGCTGGAACTGGTCGAGGGCGAGACGGACGTCGAACCGTGGGCGGACGGACCGGTTCCCGAAACGCACGCCGTCCGCGGCTTCCACGGCGTCACGCTCCAGTCGGCGGACCCCGGCGCGACGGGCCGCGTCCTCGAACTTCTCGGGTTCGAGCGCACCGACGAGGCGGGCGACAGAGTCCGCTACGTCGCCGACGGCGACCGGGCGACGGTCGTCGACCTCCTGACGCGCGAGTCGCCGCGGGGACGGCCCGGCGTCGGCACCGTCCACCACGTCGCCTTCCGCGTCCCCGACGTCGAGACGCAGACGGCGTGGCGCGAGCGACTCTCGGAGGCGGGCCAGAACGTCACGCCGCGGAAGGACAGACAGTACTTCCAGTCCATCTACTTCCGGGAACCCGGCGGCGTCCTCTTCGAGGTGGCGACGGACGGCCCCGGCTTCACCGCCGACGAGTCCGTCGAGTCGCTCGGGTCGGACCTGAAACTCCCGTCGTGGCTGGAGGACGACCGCGAGGAGATAGCGGCGCACCTGCCGCCCCTCGACGGCGTCGCCGGGGCGGAGACGGGAACCGAGGCCGGGGCCGGAACCGGGGAGGCGTCGGACTGATGGCCGCGAGCGACGACCCGCACGCAGACCAACCGATACTGACGGCCGGCGCGGACCCGGCGGACGCCGACGTCGCCGTCGTCCTCGTCCACGGCCGCGGCGCGACGGCGCGCGGGATGCTCGGCTTCGCCGACGAGTTCGGTAAGGACCGAATCCACTACGTCGCCCCGCAGGCGCAGCGTGGGACGTGGTACCCCAACTCGTTCATGGCGCCCGTCGAGTCGAATCAGCCGCATTACGAGTCGGCGCTGGCGCGCGTCGACCGCGCGGTCGCGCAGGCGCGCGAGACGACGGGGCTCCCCTCGGAGCGAATCGTCCTCACCGGCTTCTCGCAGGGGGCGTGTCTGCTCTCCTCCTACGTGGCGACGCATCCGACGCGCTACGGCGGCCTCGTCCTCCTCTCGGGCGGGTTCGTCGGGGAGGAGGGGACCGACTTCCGCTTCGACGGTTCGCTCGACGGCACGCCGGTCATGCTCGGCGTGAGCGACGACGACCCGCACATCCCCCTGTCGCGCGCCGAGGAGACGGTCGAGGAACTCGAACGGATGGGCGCGGAGGTGCGCTTCGACGTCTACGAGGGCAGCGAACACCGCGTCTTCCCCGAAGAGGTCGAGTACGCGCGGGACCTGCTCGGCTCGCTTCTGAGCGAGTAGTCGGGGCGCGCCCGACCCGCTGGTGACATCGTATTGACACGGATTCGAGACCGTCTCGGGTGCTTACGGCTAAGGCGTCCGAGTCGTTACCCACACGCAAATGCTCGTTCTCGGTGACGCTCACGCCGACGACCCCGCCCGCAGGGACGCCCTCCTCGCGGCGTACCGCGAGACCGACCCCGACGCCGCCCTCCAAGTCGGCGACCTGTTCCACTACGACCTCCCGGCGCCGACGTGGTTCGTCGCGGGCAACAACGAGGACTTCGACGTGATAGACGCCCTCCGCCGCGGCGACGCGACGCTGACGGACGCCGGACGGCCGCACCTGTTGGCCAGCACCGCCGCCGACGTGTCGGGCCTCCGGGTGGGCGGCCTTTCGGGCAACTTCGCCCCGACGCAGTACGACAAGTCGCGCGCGGACCTCGCGGGCGAGCGACGCCGCCACTTCGTCCGCGCGGAGGTCGAACGGGCGGCGTCGCTGACCGACGTGGACGTCTTCCTCGCGCACCAACCGCCGCGCGGCCTCCTCCGCGTCGCCGGCGGCCGCGACCCCGGCGTCGGCGCCGTCGACAAGATACTGCGGGCGGTCGAACCCGACCTCCTCCTCGTCGGCCACAACCACCGCCACGCCGAGGCGACCATCGAGGGCGTCCGCGTCGTCAGCCTCGCGCCCGCCTGGGAGGCGTACTACACGCTCGACCCGGCGACGCTCGAACTCGAACGGCACGACGTCGAACGGGACGCGACGGAACCGTAGCCTCGGGAACGGGCGGGTCAGTGGCTTATACCGTCGCCGGCACGGGACGCCGTCGTCACCGGGTCGAGTCACCGCTCGTAGTCCGCGAGCGACTCCCGCATCACGTCGCCGCGCGCCAGCGACATCAGGGCGTCGTGCGCGACGAACTCCGCCTCCCCGTCGGCGGGTCTGCGGCGCTCGTAGGCCCCCTCGGCGTCCATCACCCACCGCTTGCGGTTGTCCGCGAGCAGCGTCCGCAGGACGGCGTCGAGGTCCCGCCTGAGTTCGGGGTCCTCGACGGGCGCGACGGCCTCGACCCGGCGGTCGAGGTTGCGCGTCATCCAGTCGGCCGAACCGACGTAGTAGTCGGGGTTTCCCGCGTTGTGGAAGTAGAATATCCTGGAGTGTTCGAGGAAGCGGCCGACGACGCTGGAGACCGAGACGGTCTCGGAGAGGCCCTCGACGCCGGGTCGGAGGCGGCAGATGCCGCGCACCACCAGGTCGATGTCGACGCCGGCGCGCGACGCCGCGTACAGTTCCCGGACCATCGCCGGGTCCTCCAGCGAGTTCATCTTGGCGACGATGCGGGCCTCCCGCCCCGCGCGGGCGCGGTCGGCCTCGCGGCGGACGAGGCGGACGAACGCGTCCCGGAGGTTCTCTGGGGCGACGAGCAGTTTCTCGTACTCGGTGTGGCGGGCGTGCCCCGTGAAGAAGTTGAACAGTTTCACCAGGTCGCGGCCGACGGCCCGGTCGGCGGTGAGCAGTCCGAGGTCGGTGTACGTCTTCGCCGTCTCGGAGTGGTAGTTGCCGGTGGCGACGTGCGAGTAGAGGCGGACGGCGTCGGCCTCCTGACGGACGACGAGCGCCGTCTTCGCGTGCGTCTTCAGCCCCACGGTGCCGTAGGCGACGTGGATGCCCTCCTCTTCGAGGCGCTTCACCCAGCGGAGGTTGTTCTCCTCGTCGAACCGCGCCTGCAGTTCGACCACCACCGCCACCTGCTTGCCGCGACTCGCGGCGTCGATGAGCGTCCGGATGACGCTCGAATCGGGCGCGGTGCGGTAGATGGTCGCCTTGATGGCGAGCACGTCGGGGTCGCTCGCGGCCGCCGAGAGGAACGCCTGTACCGTCCCCGCGAAGGAGTGGTAGGGGTGGTGGACCAACAGGTCGTCCGCCCGAATCTCGGCGAACAGCGCGGCGGGGTCGTCGGGGTCGACGTCCGCCAGTCGCGGGTGCGGTTGCGGCGTCCACGCGGGCAACTGCAGGTCCGGGCGGTCCGCGTCGGCGAGAGAGAAGCAGAATTTCTGACCGATAGGGCCGGAGCGCTCGTACACCTCGGCCTCCGAGAGGTCGAGTTGGTCGAGGAGCACCTCGCGGACGAACGGGTGCGCGTCGGCGTCGAGTTCGAGGCGGACGACGGTGGCGAAGCGACGCTGTCGGATGACGTCCTCTATCGTTTCGATGAGTCCCTCGGCCACGTCCTCGTTGCGCCCCACCTCCGCGTTGCGCGTCACGCGGAACGCCGCGGCGTCGACCACCTCGACGTTCGGAAACAGCAGGTCGAGGTTCGCGCACAGCACGTCTTCGAGGAAGACGAAGCGCCGCGCGTCCCCGGACGCGCCGTCGGCGCCCGCCTCGTCCGGGTCGGCCACCCCGTCCGTCACGTCGGCCACGGGGACGAGTCGCGGGCGGTTCGGCGGCACCTTCACGCGCGAGAAGCGCAGGTCGCCGTCCGGCCCGTCCCGCGTGAGCACCGCGACCGAGAGGCTGAGATTCGAGATGAAGGGGAACGACCCCGCCGGGTCGAACGTCAGCGGCGTCAGCGTCGGCAGCACCGACTCCTCGAAGTACGACCGCAGACCCCGCCGCTCCGCCTCGCGCAGGTCGCCGTGGTCGAGAATCTCGATACCCGCGTCGGCGAGGGCGGGGCGGACCGCCTCGGCGAAACACCGGTCCTGAATCTCGAACAGGTCGGACGCCCGCGACAGCACCGCCGACCACTGCTCTCTCGGCGTGCGGCCGTCGGGCGACGGCGCGGTCACGCCGGCGTCGATCTGCTGTTTGAGGCCGCCGACGCGCTTCATGAAGAACTCGTCGACGTTGCCCGTGAAGATGGCGAGGAACTTCGCCCGCTCCAACAGGGGGTTCCGGTCGTCGAGCGCCTCGTGGAGGACGCGGTGGTGAAAGGAGAGTTCGCCGAGTTCGCGGTTGAGATACCACGTCGGGTCGTCCTCGTCGGCGTCGAACGATGCGGGCGCGTCCTCCGGGGCGATGGGCGGCGTCCGCGCGGGGGCGTCGACCTCTCGGTCCTCCGAAGTCATCGATAGTGACCTGCCCGCGGAGCGACTTCACCGATTCGCTTCCGGCGACGACGGGGACGAGGGGCGACGAACGAGACGGACGCGACTACTGGACGGGGGCGGGGGCGGCGGCGGGTTCGACCCACTTCGACTCCGCGCGCTCCTCGACCGTCTCCTCGGGTTCGACGACGACGAACTCGTCGGCGCGCCAGTCGTAGGCGGTGAGTTCGTTGCCGTAGACGCATCCCGTGTCGAGGCCGACGGCGTACCGGCGGTAGACGGGCGCCGCGAGGGGCGTGTGCCCGAAGAAGACGCGCTGGGGGCCGCGGTGAGTCTCCCACCAGTACGCCTTCTCGCCGTCGTCGTCCTCGAACTTCCGGAACGTCTCCAGTTCTTCGAGGGAGTGCTCCGCGAGCGGTTTCCGCGGGTCGACGCCGCCGTGGACGACGAGGGCGTCGTCCCACGAGATGGCGACCGGGAGGTTCCGAATCCACTCCATCTGTTCTTCTGTGAGTTCCTCGAGGTGTTTGTCGCCGC